>JABWBR010000012.1 GCA_013360405.1 Saprospiraceae bacterium | reverse complement strand
CTACAAAGAAAGAGACGCCGAAACGGGCTGGGATAACCTGGGGGCGCGGTTGTATGATAGCGATGTGTGCAGGTTTTTGGGGGTGGATCCGTTGGGGGAGGAGCGGGCGTGGGTGTCGTCATACAATTACGCTCAGAATAACCCAATAATGAGAATTGACACTGACGGTGAATTAGATAGTCCAATTTTCGATAAAAACGGAAATTTCTTGGGTGTAGACTCTGAAGGATATACTGGTGAAATCATCATCATGGACAGAACTGCTTTTAAAACCGTTATTAGAAAAAAAGGCAACCAACCATTAAATCATGATCAAGTAATGATCTGGGCTGAAAAAAGCCCCTTGGTTGCAAAATTAAATGACGGAGGATTAAGCGCAGAAGGGTTTTCAAAAGTGTACACACATGTGGTAGAACAGATGGAAGGAGAGTTAGTTGATGGGCAGTCCTTTTCGCTTGATAAATTGGAAGGTGGCATCATCAATATAATAGATACAGTTAATGATCACGAAGGCCTTTCACAACTTAATGGGGAAAGGTATGGCAATCCTACGAATATACCTATTAGTGCTGAAGCCGGCACAAAAACAAAAAAAGATGGAAGTATAAATGTTACGACTAGGATATTGTTTGGTAAAGGACAAATGACCACTGTCGAACATGCACAATCTACTCTTGGCGTTCACGAATATTATGGTCATGGAGTCAGAGGATTAGCAGGAGGTGATTCCGCAGAGCACCGAAAAGTCTATCGACTTGAGTTTAAACACAAAAGGACATTCAATGCATTAACATCTGCGCAAAAAAAGTCCATAACCGATAACATGTAAACATAGTGTCATGAATTTAAATCAGTTTCTTCTAATAATCTCTGCATTTTTACTTGGTTGCACTTTACCCAAAGTCGAGGATGAAGCGTTGATCAAAGAAGCTCAGGTTCTTTGTATTTATTGGAGTTCAAGTTATGAGATGAGAGATACTTTGCCAGCTATAAATTACAAACTTGAATTTGTAAAGCCAGTTACGCTAAATGCAGAATTTCAATTGTCCTTTTCTTTAAATAGTGAAAACATTACATTACCATTAAAAAAAATTTTACATCGAAAAGCGACTACTAAAGAGATAATCGGCTTACGTTTAATTAGCAGAGATCTTTTTCCTTTTTTTGAGGATAACCAGTATGTTCCCGATGGACCTTGTTATGTGCAGGAATTAAAAAAAATGGTAAATACCGGAGATATATTTTATTATGAAGGAGATAATAAAAAGAAGCTTAGAAAGGCATTGGATTTTACATTGATAGAAGGACTAAAATAGGGTTTAAGCAACCACCGTTTGATATTGGGGCCGCAATAATTGACGTTAATGGAGGCCCCCGCTGGCGCGAGGTTGCCAAAAACAACCACTAAAACCAAAAACAAAACACGCCGCGAGATTCAAATCTCGTGCCGCCTATCAGTCGGGTTCCAACCCGACAGGCACAGTACAATCGGGTAAAACCCGAAGGATAAACGGCACGAGGTGGAACCTCGCGGCAGCGGGGGTTAATGTGCTAATGTGTTAATGAGTTAATGTGCTGATGTTTTAATGCACTGATTATTAATGTATTATTAGCAAATCAGCAAATCAGCACATCAGCACATCAGCACATCACCTGATTTTAACCACCACCCCATCAACAAGATGCCTCGACTTGAGGTCGTTGAGGTGATTTTGAGCAGAAGAAAAAGCGTGGAAAGGGCCGAGTACAATTCGGTACAACAAAACGCCATTTTTATTAAAATCTTCCTTAAGGTACAGGTGTTCGATACCTTCCTGCTGGTAATTGGCCATCTGCCGTTCGGCATTGGAGAGATCCTGGTAGGAGGCCAACTGGATCACGTAGCCATCTAGTCCGGCGGGGAGGCGTTGCGGGCTGCCGGCGGCAATTGCCGGGGCGCCTCCTTTGGCTGTCAGCTGTGTGCTATTTGGTGAATAACTTCTGTTGGTGGTATAGCCGCCTTTTGCGGTCAGATCGTTGCTGTAGGCATTTTGCGCCTGGCTGCGATAAGCGCTTTGCGGGTTGAGATTTGAATATCCTACCGATTCAACCATCACCTTGGTTTTGCCCACCTTCAACAGGTCGATTTCAGCGGCGCCTGCTTTTGAAAGCATTACCACGCAGTCGCCGCAATGCAGTTCGTTGTCGTTCACGCGAACCACCACCGACTTGTTGTTGTCGTAGCGGGTTACTCTGAGCAGCGTGCCTTTGGCATAAGATCGATGCGAACAGGTCAGTTCGTTTTTATGATAAATCTCACCCAACGAAGTAGGTTGCCCTTCGAGGTGATCGGCGTAATAAATCGCGTTGCCGGATTCGGAGCGACCGGCCGACTGGCCGATAATGGTATTTGCTGCAACACTCCAGCAAATAATGACGAGTAGTAAAGTTCTCATGGGAATGATTTTACGCCGCAAAGATACAAAAAAAGCGTCATTCCAACGCGAAGTCGAAATGACGCTTTTGAGTGGCGGTGAACGGAAAACGTTCACCCTACGTGGTCGTCACCTTGTCACCTCATCAAAATCACATCCCCCTTATACAAAATGATTTCGCCGTCAATAAATTCAATTTCGGCAAAATACACATAAACGCCGGCATTGAGCGGCCTGCCGCGATGGGTGCCATCCCAGCCGTAATCCGGATTATTGGGCTGGAAGTTGTACAATTCGAACATCGACTCGCCCCAGCGGTTGAAGAGCAGGAACGATTTCACCCCCCGCACGTCATTGCCGCCGAAGATCATAAACTTGTCGTTCACCCCGTCTTCATCGGGAGAGAATGCGTTGGGAATATACACCAATCGCGGTTTCTCCACCACAATATTGATGCGATCCATAGCGGTACAGCCGTTTATATCCATTACAGTAACCGTATAGGTATTGGCGGTTGCGGGCGTTGCGATCGGGTCGAAACAGTCGATACACGAGAGAGTAGAGTCGGGTTTCCAGATATAGCTATCTACCGTGTAACTGGTAAGCGCCTGTAATTGAATGGATTCACCCAGCTTAATGCGCTGGTCTTCGCCCAGGTCTACGATCAATTCCTGCGGTTGGTTAATTGTGAATTCATCCTCCCAGAGACAGCCGTTGCCGTCCTGAACCTGCACATCGTATATCCCTACGCCGAGGTTGGGAATGATAGCCACTGTAGAGAAGGGCGACCCGTCTACAGAATAGATATAGGGCCCAACGCCGCCCGTCACGCTGGAGATATTGGCAAAACCGGTTTCATCGCCGAAGCATGGAGGGTCGGAGGTTTCTACTGTCACTTTGAGCGATTCGGGAGCTGTTAAGTTACCCTGTGCCTGTGTTTGACAGCCGTGTTGATCGGTTACGGTTACGATATAATTGCCTGCGGCCAGGTTGGAAATGGTAGCGCCGGTCTGGTTGTTGTTCCAGGCATAGTTGTATGGGGGTGTGCCGCCATTTGCGGCTGCCGTATAAGATCCGTCCGTCTCATCCGCGCAGGAAATACCGAAGCCATTGAAATTGGAGGCTGTAAGCGATGCGGACAAAGCCGTAGGTTGCTGAATAGTGAAATTAACAATATCCTGGATGTTGTAACTGTCGGTTACGGTAATGCGGTAATTACCTGCCGGCAGGTTGCTGAGCAGCGTATTGACATTATTGCCGGCAATAACGCCTGTGCCGCTGGGCCCGCCGGAAAGCGATTGCCAGTTGTAGTTGTACGGCGGCGTTCCCCTGGTGAGCGCAAAGGTGTACGAGCCGTCGGCAGAGCCGTTGCACAGGGCGTCGGTTCCGCTGAGCGTAAAGGCCAATTCGCAGGGGTATACCGTCAGGTTGAGGGTCACTACGCTGTCGCAACCGCTAATAGAGTTCAGGGTGCTTACAAAAGTGCCGCTGGCACTAAAGCTGTTGCTGCCTACCGGGTACGAATCGCCTTCGCAAATCGCCTCCGTGAGGGTAACGCTGTATACGGGATTGACAGTGAGGTTGAGCGTTACTATGCTGTCGCAACCCGTCGCTGCCGTAAGCACGTTTTGGTAGGTGCCGCTGGTCGTATAGCTGGAAGTTCCCACCTGGAAACTTTCCCCCTGGCAGATGGCCTGCGTGAGGGCGGTTGTAGCGGTGGGAATGACAGTCAGCGCAAGATACACCGTACTGTCGCAACCGTTGGCGGCCACCAGCACATCGGTATAGGAGCCGGTGAGGGAGTAGGTTGAAGTTCCTACGCTATACGTTTCACCCTGACAAATAGAGGGAGACAGCGTAGTCTCCGGATTGTTGAGTATGGTCAGGCTGGTATTCACAATACTATCGCAGCCGTTGGCGGCAACCAGGATGTTCTGGTATACTCCGCCGGTAGAGTATATCGAACTACCGACAGAGAAGACCTCTCCGTCGCAAATGGCTGGCGTAAGGTTTGTCACGGGCACATTCAGCACATTGAGCGCCAGGTTGACGATACTGTCGCAGCCGTGGACCGTGGTGAGTACATCCTGGTAGGCGCCTGTCGTGGTATAGGTTGAAGTACCTACCGAATAGCTTTCCCCATCACAAATGGAAGGAGCCAGATCGGTTACAGGCACAGGATATACGGTAAGGTTCAAGTTGACGATACTGTCGCAAAGATCCAGGGAGGTAAACATATCCTGGTAGACGCCGGTGCTGGAATAGACCGAGCTCCCTACCTGGTAGGTTTCGCCTTCGCAAATCTGGATATCGAGGTTGGTTTCATAAAAAGAAGTGACTTCGAGATCCAATACCACGGTACTGTCGCAACCCAGTGAAGTAGTAAGTACGTTGGTGTACACACCCGCCGTATTGTAAACCGAGCTACCTACGGTATAGCTGCCGCCTGTACAGATGGCGGCGTCAATAAGGGTAGTAGGCGTGGGGGCTACCGTCAGGTTGAGCGTTACAATACTATCGCAGCCGTTGGCGGCGGTAAAGGTGTCCATAAACGTGCCCGAAGTGGTATATCCTGTGCTGCCCAGGGTATAGGTCTCGCCGTTGCAGATAAGCTCGGTAAGTGCAGTTTCAGGCACATCTAGTACCGTAAGGGCCAGGTCGACGATACTATCGCAACCGTTAGCTGCCACGAGTACATCCTGGTATATGCCGGGAGTAGTGTAAGTAGAACTGCCCACCAGGTAGCTTTCGCCGTCGCAAATCGACTCAACCAGCGAAGTCTGGGGCACGTTCAGCACCGTCAATGCCAGGCTAACGATGCTATCGCAGCCGTTGGCGGCGGTCAGCACATCCTGGTAAGCGCCCGATGCGGTATAGGTAGAGCTGCCGACAGCGTAGCTTTCGCCGTCGCAGATCGATTCAACAAGGGCTGTTTCGGGTACGTCGAGCACGGTGAGCGCCAGGTTAACCACGCTGTCGCAGCCTGATGCTGCAGTTAACACATTGACAAAATTACCCGAAGTGGTGTAGGTAGATGATCCCACCCCAAAACTTTCTCCATCGCAAATGCTGATGGTGAGATTGGTTTCGGGTTCGTCAAATACCATGAGGTTGAGGTGCAACACGCTATCGCAACCGGTGCTTGTTACAAAAAAGTTGTCGTACGAGCCGGTTTGGTTATAAGTATTGCTACCTACTGTATAAGTTTCGCTTTCGCAAATGCTGATATCCAGCGTTTCTTCGAGTATGTCGGCAACCGAGAGCGTCAACACCACGATACTATCGCAGCCGATGCTGTTGGAAAGCGTGTCGCGGTATATGCCATTGGTTGAATACAGCGATGAACCCACCGGATAGGTTTGCCCTGTGCAGATAGATGCGCTGAGCGGGTATTCAGTGGGAGGCACTACGGTTAACGAAAGAAAAACAAGGCTGTCGCAGCCGTTTCCAGCTGTAAGTATATCGGTATAAGCGCCGCTGGCCGTATAATTGGAGCTACCCACTGCATAACTGGCGCCCTGGCAGATGGTAGCGCTCAGGGTCGTCTGCGGTATGGGGAGTACGGTGAGCGTCAGGTTGACCGTACTGTCGCAGCCCGTAGCGGCGGTCAATATGTCGGTATAACTACCTGAAGTATTGTAGGTAGAAGCCCCCACCGGATAGGTTTCATCTTCGCAGATAGATTCCGTGAGGTTGGTAACTACTTCGGGTAAAATCGTCAGGTTGAGGCCAATGATACTGTCGCATCCGTTCAGCGCGGTGAGCGTATCGTTGTATGTGCCGCTGGTAGTGTAGGTATTACTGCCTACGCTATACGTTTCGCCAAAACAGATAGTTTCCGTAAGCGAGGTCTGGGGCACCGGCAGCACGGCCAGATTGAGGTTGACCGTACTGTCGCAGCCGTTTTGCGACATAAAGACCTGTTGATAGTTGCCCGGATTAGAATACGAAGTTGTGCCCACCGTATAACTTTCTCCCTGGCATATAGTTGGCGTCAGGTTGGTGACATTGGGAGGCAGAACAGTAAGATTTAGATTCACCGTACTATCGCATCCCAGCGATGATGCGTCGGTCAACACTTTGGTATAATTGCCGGTGGTGGTGTACGTTGAGTTGCCGATCGTAATACTTTGCCCTGCGCAGAGCGTTTGGGTGAGGTTCGTTACAGGGTTGGATACAGTCAGGAAAAGCGTGACCAAACTATCGCAGCCCGCGTAAGAATCGAGGTTGGCATTGTATGTGCCGGGTTGGGTTAGCGCCTGGTTACCCAGCAGAAAGTAATCGCCCTGACATATGGTTTCATTCAAAATCGTGAGTGGTGGCGGCTGCACAACTTGCAAGTTGACAAATACGAAACGGTCGCAACCTGCGTCAGTGGTCAGTGTAACCTCGTATTGGCCTGTTTGGTTGAAAGTATAACTCTCTCCAAAATTGTCGCTAACCGTGATAGAACTACCCTGGCAAATCACCTCGTCGACCAGTACGGCCTCTACGTTATTCACAATAAGATTGACATTCACCGTACTGTCGCAACCCGCGGTAGTTTGTAATAAAAAGGAATTGGGCCCTGGTAAGGCGGGAAAACCGCTAATCAGATAGGGTAATTCATCAGAACATATTTCAATAGTACCTAAATTGGTGACTTGCGGCGGTTGCACAATCAGGTTTAATCGCGTAGGTCGAAGACAGCCGTTGGCCTGCGGTACCGTAAAATTGTAGAGTCCTGTAGATGAAAACGTCATACCGCCTACGGTATAAGAATCACCCTGGCATATTTTGACAGTACCCAGGTTGTTGAGCGGCAGTTGAGTGATCGGAAAGTTTTGGCATACCTGGTTGCCGCTATTGCATGGGTTGGAGGGGGTCACGCACACCTGGAAACTGTTGCCGTTAGCGGGTACGGTGACATCTATATTTTGCTCATAGCCTGCATCCTGGCCGTTTACCGTCCAGTCGTAAATACTGGCGCCGTTAACCCCGGTTGCCGAGAATGGAAACGTGCCACCCGGGCAGAAAGGGCCTTGTGCCTGTATCATGGTATTGCCCGTAATAAGAGGAGCTGTACCGCTACCGGATAGGATATTTACCGTGAAGTTGCAGATGTCCCCTACGTTGCCGTCAACCACGATAAAATATATACCGCCTGCGACTGTTGCTACGTTGAACGTGGCGAAGGTATTCTCCGGGATGGCCGGATAACATTCGCTCACCAACTGGAAGTTTTCACAGTCGAGGGTGCTGTAAACACCGATTTGAAGGCCGTTGCCCTGGTTGCAGTTGAAAACGTCGATTTGCATGACCAGGCCGTTAGAGCCGGCCACAAAACCTACCCATTGCGTATTGTGCAATTGGGGCGCACAGAAACCGGGAGGCGCCATCCCCAAGGCCGTGATATCATTATAACCGGTAAAGCCTTCAATATCACAAAATACACACGATGTTTCACAAGTACTTGTCAAGTCTACTCCGGGAGGGCATGCACCAGGAGGTTGCTGTGACCAACCCTTGATGGTCAGTACTAAAGATACGAGCAGTAACGGTAGAATTCTCTTCATAAGTTGCATTATACGTGTAGGTTAACAATGTATTATTATATCAAGACTTTCCAGCTACTCAATAGCTGCACGTCTTTTAGTTAAAACCAAATTTTCCAATCGAAAAGAGAAGAATCCTCAACAAGTGTGCAAAACAATCGCTTCGCCATTAGCTCATTAGCGGTTTGTTTGAGGCCGTGATTTGAATCACGTAGGGTAGTTGTGTTTTGCACTCAGTTTCTTCAACAGAATGGCTGTTCATTTGACCCGGGGGCAGCGCGTTTTTGATTTAGCGACTGATTGTATATTAAATGGCGTATATTTGCGCTTGATATCAAATGACGGCAAATATACTAAATACCCTACTATACACAAATGCATCTATTGAATGATTCAAAATTTCCGGAATGAAACGGTGTAATATTTGTCAATCAATCCTCATCTGTATTGTTTTTTACGCCTTCATGCTAGGCTTTGCGCATTGCCGCGAACCACAGCCCCCATCCGGCAAGGATAACAAAAATGTCGGTAATCCGACATACTCCGATTCTGTGCTCGAGCAGAAAATGAAGGAAAAAAAGGCCGTTCCCCCCCAATTGGATTCCCTCAAGATCGGTAAAACCACCGAGCAATCGGCTACGGAGTAAGGTTAGGGTTCACCCCTAACCGAAAAAAAAAGGATTTTGTAATTGCGAACAAACGTTCATTCGTATCTTTGGCGTTCAAATTGCCTAACCGATATGCCCAGATTTCACGAATTGCACGTTGCCGACATACGCAAGGAAACCGCCGATTGCGTTTCTCTGGCCTTTGAAGTACCCGCCGACCTGAAAGCCGAATACGAATTTTTGCCCGGTCAATACCTCACCCTTCGCGCGCATATGGATGGACAGGAAGTGCGCCGCTCTTATTCTATATGTAGTAGTCCCTTCGAAGGCGAATTGCGCGTAGCGGTAAAAAAAGTATCTGGCGGACTGTTTTCTTCATTTGCCAACGACAAATTACACTTAGGCGACACCCTTGATGTGATGACCCCCATGGGCAATTTCACTACCCCCCTCGACGCTGCGCACACCGCCCATTACGTAGCTTTTGCCGCAGGTAGCGGTATTACGCCGGTGATGTCATTGATTAAAGCCGTGCTGAAAGCCGAGCCCCACAGCAGTTTTACGCTGTTTTACGGCAACCGCAGCACCGATGCGGTAATCTTTCGCGAACAACTCGAAGGGTTGAAAAACCTGTACCTCCAGCGTCTGAGCGTGCACTACGTCATGAGCCGCGAATATACCGGCAGCGATCTTTTCTTCGGCCGCCTCGGCGCCGAAAAATGCCGGGCCTTTTGCGCCAAACTGATTGACATTGAAGATGTCGACGCATATTTCCTATGCGGGCCCATCGAAATGACCAACGAAATCAGAGACCTGCTGCAGGAACTCGGGGTTGAGCGCAAACGCATCCACGTGGAGTTGTTCAGCGCCGGCGACGACGTGCAGGCAAAGCGAAAAGTAGAAAAAGAGGCGGGCCCCGCGGTACTTTCACAGATCACGGTAAAACTCGACGGCAACCAACTCCACTTCCCGCTGGCCTCCAACGGCGAAACCATCCTCGAGGCCGCCCTCAAAGCCGGCGCCGACCTGCCCTTCGCCTGCAAAGGCGGCGTGTGCAGCACCTGCCGCGCCAAACTCATCGAAGGCCAGGTGGACATGGACCGCAACTACGCCCTCGAACCCGACGAACTCGAAGCCGGCTTTATCCTCACCTGCCAATCGCACCCCAAATCGCAGAAGGTGATGGTGGATTTTGACGGGTGAGGAGTTATGTCGCTCAATTTTTTACCCACTGCTTTGTTGTCTTAGTTTGGTTTCCTCGTACCCAGTTGAGGGTATATATGCCGGGGGGGAAGTTTTGCACATTTATAGAGTAAGTAGCATCACATACAGGCGCACTGTGGATGAGCAATTTACGGCCTTGCGTGTCATAAATTTCCAGTTTATCTGAAGTTATTGTTTCCCCCGGCGACTTATCGCGGATATATACGTGCAAAAAGTCACTTGCCGGATTGGGATAAAGTAACATAACAGGTTGTCGCGAAGCAGTCGCCGGAGTGCCGGTATCATCAATAATGCCCTGGCATCCAGGCACAAGGCAACCATATTCATCTACTTTTAGAATCCATGCTCGCTGATAGGGAGGCGCAACCAGGCTCACCGAATAACCGCAGAGGAGGTAGCCGCCGTCAGGACAGGGTTTGATGTCAAATAAAGCGTGTTGAAATCCATATAGAAGTGAATCGCTTTCACTTTGTACTATTTCAAGATAGCGCGCCCACAGGCTGTCGCCTTGTTCTGATACTTTGGTCAACCAGCCAAATTTCATATATCTGCTCAAGCTGAGCGTATCCGGGATATCTGCTTCCCCTGCCGCTACATATCCCAATCCGTCGGTTGACCTGACCATACGGTTGTACTTGTTTTCAGGGCTGTGGGTCAGCGAGCGAAAGGGGGTAGTCCATTCTTCTTCAAGGTTGCTGTTTAATTTGATAATAACGTGTTTTAGAAAATACATCGTAATGGAATCAACACCCGAAGGCCAGCTTTGACGGTAGCCGTTGCCGGTAGCTACAACCAGTCCACCGTCCTCCGTTTGGATGATGTCGCAGGCTTTGTACCATAGCTCGGGAAAGGGCGTCAGATATTCCCATATTTCATTGCCTTCGCTGTCAATTTTTAAAAGGCTCATACGCCAGGTACCGTTATACGGCACCAGGTTAATATTTGCTCGTATGCCCCCCAGAAGATAACCGCCATCTGAATCCGTTATAGTGCAATTGTTGTTGTCCAGCCAGTTATTTCCATATTCTCTTTGCCAGTCCACATTAAAATACCGGTCTGTCTTGATAGCGAGTAATTGCGGATTGTGAGGCCCTGGAAGCGAAATGTGGGATACAACCAAAAAGCCGCCGTCTTCTGTCTGTACTATTGATTGAGGTACAAAAAAATGAGATTCCGGAAAATAAGGATTCTTAAATGTTCGATAACGTATCGTATCTCCCCAAGCGTTAAATTCAATCATAAACATATCGTAACCGTCGACATCTATTTCATATCCAACAGTTACAAATGAACCTTCAGCAGTTTCTATTAAATAAGCTTGCCATGCCTCAGCGCTTTTATTCGGTAAAGAAAAAACTTTACTATGGATAACTTCGCCTTGTAAATTCAATTTGACAAACATGGTAGCTGCTCTATTATTATTGGCAGTATCTGTAATTACTGTGGTAGCATAGTAGGCTGTATCTGTAACAGCCAACGAGGTAAAAATCGAATGGGGGTATCCGCCGAAATCAAAGCGCCGGTTGAAAGTGGGTTGAGCGACGCAAATATCAAAAAAAATCATAGCCAATACGAGTATTAGAATATGCTGTTTCATAGTCTGATATGTTAGAAAAACAGGAAGCCGTTACCAGGGTACTAGCCTGGTAACGGCAAATGATGAGTTGTTAATGAGAAACAAGTACTTTGCGGGCGCCGAGCAATCGGCCATCTACCCAAATAGTAAGCCAATACCAACCCGGGGGCAGATTATGAGTTGTGTATTTTGCCGTAGAAGACGATAACCTAAGTTGCGATTTATCTACACATTGTCCCGTTGAATTGAACAACTGCAAATTCGCGATTTTGTCTTCGTTATTTGCCGTAAACCCGATATACCATTCTCCATTTGAAGGATTGGGATATATTTCAAATGCAGGTGCGGTATCTTGTACCTTTCCCGTGGGTTGGGTGTAGGCCGTTCTCCTTCCAAAGTCGCTTTTTAACGCCTCCGGCAGATTCACTTCAATGCTGTAATAAATATGCAGAAAATCCCGGACTGTTGTTGCGGCATAACTATCAGAAGAAGCAATCGCTATTAATTGATTAATTTCGGAACTATCCAGTTCAAAGAAATTGCGACCGTCGATGAGCGCATTGTGCAAAGTCTGGACGTAGTCCATATACTGGGCAAATTGCGCGGCTTCTTCTTCATTTGCAGCTTGCAGCCAGGTTAGACTATTAGCATATTCAGAAAGGGAAGACAGTGGGGATTGCGCGAAATATTGATCGATTTGCTCAATAGTGGCGTAAAGCGATTGTTTTTTTTGAGCCCACTCGCGAATATGGGACAAGTTATCTACAGAATCCTGGGCGTATAATAAATATAAAGCGTTGTTTGCCGCTTTTCCTGCTTGCCCGTAGTTAAAACTCATTTCCGCCTCCAACGCAGTTCTGGGCGTAGCCGTCAGCGGAAGTTCAAGCAGTTGGGTTTGTAAATGTGTGGGCAGGGCCTCCGGACTATTGGAAATCCATTCCCTCAATTCGCTATGCTTAAGCGCATCGGGATTTGCAGCAATAAGATCGTAACGCTGTGTGTCGCTGTATAGATCGCTGCGGTCGTAAAAGGTCATTAGTACCTGCGCTGACAAATAAGGAGAAATAGCCCATAGCTGGTACAAGGTTGAAACCGCCCCGGCCGTCGTAGCATTGTGTAGTTCTTCGAGCCGGGATGCGGTTTGTCCGCCGTCTAATAGCGAATGATAAATACCGGAAAGCGAATCGTAGCGGTTTTTAGTGATCAAGTATAAAGCTGTTATTTCTTCGAGATCGGGGCAGGATTGAGAGTGGCTGCAACTGGGATTGTTATCCGAGGCCTCTGTATCTATCCCAGCTACATTAATCGGTTTCTGTTCAGGGCTGTTTGCCCAATAATAATAAGTTACCGGCGCCAAGAAGTAAAAGTTGTAGCGAATATCGCTTCCGAGGGGGGCTAAATTATGGGAAAAAGTATTACCTGCGGGAGCTAATTCACTACCTTGAAAAGAAGCCACCCTTCCATTAAAAAGTAGGTCGATAGGCCCGTTGCTGTTAGGTGTATGGAAATTTTGCATGTCATTGCACAGAAACTGTAGCCCATTTAAGGGAAAAGCAGTATTGTGATTAATCCCTGTAGCCGCCATTCCCACCCGCAAGCCGGTTAGTTCATTGCGAACCGCTTCATTGTATTCCGAGCCTGCGTCTTTGATGAGAATACCCGTTTCGGTTGGCGCATCGGTGTAATCGGCGCTGATCGCATTGTCGCTGATGGCAAAACCAGTGCATTTGTCAAATTGAAGTCCGATTCGGGGTATAGCGCCGGCTGCCGGTTCGCTATCGAATTCAATGTCGTTTTTTTGCATTACGACAGACTGGCTTGAGGTTATATCTACCGCTTTATTGAAAAAGCGGCTGAACCTGTTATCCAGGATGGTTGAACCATGAGAAGACGATGCATAAACGCTGGTTTTGAATCCCCTAAGAATAGAAGGTGTATATTGTTCCGGTGGGCATTGCGATTCGAGATACCCCGACGAACATCGGGATTTAAGCGTAAAATTCGACTCCAGAGACCAAATCGCATAATTCCGGTCATCGAATTTATAATCTTCATAAAGCTGATTGTCAAACGTACATCCCATAAATCGTATATTCTTCACATACGCCAGCGATGCAAAGCCTTTAAATATGGCCCCATCGGGATAATCCTGATCAACTATGAACTGAGTGCGATAAAAATTACTGGGTATTGTATTGTATATGCTTAATTGAGGACCACTGGATAGCAAAGTCAGGGCGCTTTGATTATTGCGAAAAGTAGCCTGTGTGGTATGTATCCGGCCATAAGAGCTTGAGGTACTTTGTTGAGGATAGTACAAAGCGTCTTGTGCAAATTCAATAATAGCAGAGGAAACCAGAACATAAGCCGGTTCTTCCGTGTTGTTCGCGCCGCCTCTAAGCTCGATACCTTTCCAAAAAGGCACATTTGGCGTACAGCCCATACCTGGGTTTACTGTAATTTTAGCTCCGCTTTTCAAGTTTAGCACGGCGCCTTTTTCGACAATTATTTTTGTGTTTGGCGCCATATACAAGGTAGCGCCGACAATTTTTAGTTCCTGATCGGAGAGCACTCTTAAATCGGAATCAAAATGTCTATTGGTAGTCCAGGTTTCATCACTCCAAATACTAGCGTCATCTTTTCGTACCGGTTGTAATACGGCGTCATCGCTCAAAAAATATCTCATCCTCACACCTTGTTTCGGTGTAAAATACAGCCTGCAATCGCTAAAATAACTCATGATATTTTTCGTGTCGGTAGTGGTATATAGTTGGTTTTCAGGATCCAATATACCGGCAGGAGGTAACCAACTGCAATCGGGTTGCTCGCCGTTAAGCCCCGGCCCCGGATCGGCAGGCGTATCGCACACATAATCACCCGCTGTCCAGCAATTACCCCCGTCAGCATGCTCGGCGGGGCTAATGCCCGCTTCGCTTGAATGCGGAGAGCCCTGGAAAGTATGTGTTAAACCCAAACAATGCCCTATCTCGTGAGAGACTACTTTGTAATTGGGTTCGAAATTAGATACTGTTACGTATGCACTAATAGCCGGAACCCCCGCAGCTAACCCGCCCCCGCCACTACTTCCTGGCAGTTCAATTACAAATAGGTTGATTCCGTCTGGTTCTGCATAAGACGAGGTGAATAGAGCCTGAAAATTCACAGGTAGCATATAAAAAGAATCATGTATGTCATTTATGCAGGCCAGTGAAAAATAAATGTTATGCGACTTGAAATCAGACTCAAGCGTTTTCAGAATTACAGAAATTGTAGCTGGAGAAATGCCGCCTGAGCCGTCGGTATGTCGAATGGTGTGAATATAGAGCTTAACAGTGAACGGGCCGTCAGGCGCCGTCTCCACGCAACTCGAGGGAGGTGAAGCTTGTGCAGCAATCAGACATTGCGAATACGTTTGGGGGATTAACCCGTACATCAGTAACATGAGAGGAAGGACTATGGCAATACGAAACGTGTGTACCCAACTATGTGTGTGTGTGTGTGTGTGTGCATTTTTAGCAAATGGTAAGTTGAGTCAGAATGGGACATGAAATTGAACGACGCCATAATTGATAAGTTTTAGGGTTAAGGAATAGGTATAGGCTATAGTATATTTCGCGAGCGATTCGAAGAAGTTCGCATTAACTATTTATTATAACAGTATCATTACAAGACGAAATCAAATATATTGGTTATTTATTGGAATAACAAGTAGATAGCGGAAAACATAATGAAATGTCAAATTTTATTCTTTCCCCACATTACTCAATATTGGAGATGGTTTCGTATGTTTTTCATTTTCAGCCATATACGGAATTGTCATTTGTGATAGCTTATCACGTATTAATATATCATCACAGCTATTTGAAACGCTAATCAATACCGGCAATATTTCTTCCGGCATTCCCCCGCCTTTTATCATTTGTATGGCCAATAAAACCTGCTGCCGCTGCCCATTCATCAGCAAACGCCGCAGCATATCCAATTTTTCGGCAGGCGGATCAAGCGCCAGATAGCGGCCTTCGATGCGGTCGAGCCATTTTAGTAACTCGCGTTCACCTATAAATATATATGGTCTGTTTTTTAAAACAGGTAATTGGATCGGAGCCGCGCCTAGCAATAGGTGGGTAGTGGTTTTATCCGCTTTTTCTCTCCATTGGATGCCTTGTTGTTGCAAACGCGCTTCAATGTCGTGGTATCTTATCAGGCATTCGCCCAATGGCGTGATTACGGCGCCTGGCGCCAGTTGAGCGGGGCGCAACTCGTACAAATACGCCCTGATGGCTACCGTCAGTTCCGGCCACGATAAATTCAGCAGCTTCGACAAGTCGGCAGCCGGTAAAGTAAGCCAGTCAACCGCTGTAGCGCCTTCCCGCCATTGCCACAACAGCTTTCGCCATGCCGGCGGCAATTTATACCGATTACAGTTATCAACCAGTTCGTGGAGCATGTCGGTTTTTTCTGGAGTGGTAAGTCCCCGCAGCCGCTTTAATGCAGGAAGCGCAAGCAAGGCTATGGGCTGGGGTAGGGTGGGGTTGTCGCTAACGTCGATTTCTTCCAGCCAGGGCAATTTTGACAGCGCCGCCGGCAACCGGCGCAGGTTGTTGTGCGACAGGTCGAGCTTGCGCAATTTCACTAGTTTGCCAATGGCAGCAGGCAGGGTAGTGAGGGCGTTTTGCGAGAGGTCTAATTCCTGCAATTGGGTGCAATCCCCAAGCGTGGCAGGCAACTTTTGCAATTGATTGCCGGCCATCCTGAGCCTGGCCAGCCAGGGCGCGCTCAGCACTACCTGCGGACAACGAGAAAAGCAGTTTCCTGATATGTCGAGTTCGCGCAAGGTGAGGCAACGCGACAAGGCTGCCGGTAGACTGGACAGCCGGTTGTGGCTCACATGGAGCACGGAAAGTCGATCCAGTTTACCGATGCCGGCGGGTAATTTAGTAATAGCGTTGTGCGAAAGGTCGAGTTCGTCGAGGTTCTTGAGTTTGCCAATGTCGGCTGGCACCGACTTCAGTCCGCCATGCCGGATACGCAAGATCCGAAGGTTTTTCAGGGCAAATACCTCCACCGGCCAGCCGTCGAGCGGCTGTGCCTCCAGGATCAATTCGGTAATGTTGTCGCCCAGGGTTATTGCCTGGGGTATGTTGTAGGCTGTCATGGTGGTCGGGTTTGGGACTTTACGACTTTACGACTTTACGATCAAGGAAACTTTTCGTATCTTTATACGTCCATTATAACAGTCGTACAGTCGTACAGTCGTACAGTCGTACAGTCGTACAGTCGTACAGTCGCACAGTCGCACAGTCGCACAGTCGCATCGAACAGTCGCCATGAAAAACGCGGAAAATAACATGGCAAATTCAGCAATTCTGCTGTATCTTTAAGCGCCTGTTTAGACTGAACTCCCGGTTGGCGGTACATCGCTTAACCAATTAATTTCAAACATATGAAAAATCTTTTGATTCTCCTGTTGCTCGTAGGAAGCAGCCAGATCGTAATGGCCCAACAAGAAGGCTGGAAAGAACTTGAGGACTTCCACGGTGTGATGTCTCAAACGTTCCACCCTGCAGAAGATGGCAACTTCAAACCCATCATGGAACGCTCGGGCGAAATGGCCCAGAAAGCCGCTGTTTTGAAAAAATCAAAAATTCCGACCGCCTATAATAAAGAAGGCGTGAAAAAATCGGTTGCGCTGTTGGCCAAGGAATCAAAGGCGCTTGATAAAATGGTGCAGCGCAAAAAAACGGAAGCTGAAATCAAAACCGCATTGTTTGCCCTCCACGATCGCTTCCACGAAGTGATGGAGAAGTGTGCGCATTAATGCTATCAGCAGTCGGCAGTCAGCAGTCAGGTCTTAGTAGCTGAGTGCTGACTGCTGACCGCTAAAAAAACCGACCATGACCACCCTCCGTACCTTGTTCTGGGCCATGATTGCCCTTTCGTTTGCCGCTTGTGGCAATAGCGCTTCTAAATCAACCGCGTCGGAAAATGCTGCGCCGGAAGCGTCCGCAGCACAAGCCGGTGGAGTAGACTCTACGCAATACGCGCCCGTGTTTTTGCAACAATTAAAAGAAGCCGATTATCCTGAAAAAATCAACCTGCAGGGCGAATACCTGTTGGTGGGCGCCGATACGGTGTACTTTCCTACCCAACTGGCATTGGGGAAAGTCTATTTTTTTAGCGGCGATGGCGGGGGGAAATCCTACCGTTTAAAAATAAGGAGAATCAATCTCACCTCGCTCGACTACGAGTTGCAGTTGTACCGCCTCGGCAAACCGCCCTATAACGAGAGCGGCCGCGCCGACCTGGGCGCTATGTTTTTCCTCGCCGACGAGGTAGATGAAGACGATGAGACACAGGAAGCCTATGGCGCCGCCGAATACAGCCGTACCGCCAACGGATGCTGGTTGACCATCCGCCTGAGCCACGAACCCAACCCGGAAGGCCGTCTCCGCGCAGAGGTTCGACTGGGTTGCGAAGACAACAAACACGAAGCCCCCGTCGAGGATAGTCCGACGTTGAGGGAAAGATGATGTGCTAATTTGCTGATGTGCTAATTTGCTAATTATTAATATATTATCAGCACATTAACTCATCAGCAAATCAGCACATTAACTCATCAGCACATTAAATATGCAGCCACGCCTTCTTAGCCATCAGCGCTTCTTCGCTTTCCACGTGGGCTTCGTCGGGCACGCAGCAATCTACGGGGCAGACGGAGGCGCATTGCGGCTCCTCGTGGAAACCCTTGCACTCTGTGCACTTATCAGCAACGATATAATAAAACTCGTCGGAGATCGGATCGTGAGATGCTTCGGCACTGACATCCATACCTCTCAGGTCCTTAACCGATCCTTTCAGATCAGTGCCATCGGCATAACGCCAAGCTTCTCCGGGTTCGTAGATCGCATTATTCGGGCATTCAGAAATGCACGCATCGCAGTTGATGCAATCTTCGGTGATCTTAATAGCCATAGGTAATAAAATTTTTTTATTAAGTTTGTACAACCGGGTATCAACCGGATCATTGTTTCAACCCCCAATTTTAGAAGACCGGGCGCAAACAAAATATGATTATCATCAATATATCGGCTGACGAAAATCATTCGGGCCGTATAGGCGATAGTTGTACCTTTCGACCGTTTTAAAATTTGCAGGAGCTAAAATACAAAACAATATGTCTGATACCGCAACTACCCAGGATAAAAATAAGATCAGGCTCGACCGCGTGGTGATCCGTTTCGCCGGCGACTCGGGCGACGGCATGCAACTCACGGGTTCCCAGTTTTCCGACACATCGGCCATGTTGGGCAACGACATTGCCACTTTTCCCAACTATCCCGCTGAAATCCGCGCCCCGGAAGGCAGTATTTACGGGGTTTCGGGTTTTCAGGTGCATATCGGCGAAGTGGAGATTTCAACTCCCGGCGACGATGTGGACGTGTTGGTAGCGATGAACCCTGCGGCACTGAAAACCAATATTTCGGCCGTACAACACGGCAAAACGATTATCGTTGACGCAGACGAATTTACGACCAAAAACCTGGGTAAAGCCGGTTATAGCGATAATCCCCTCGAAGATGGCACACTCTCCGCCTATAACCTCATCCCGGCGCCTATCACCCAATTGTCGAGAGGCGCCATTAAGGAAATGGGCCTGGACAACACCAGCATGAACCGCACCCGCAATATGTTTGCGTTGGGCATGGTGTTCTGGATGTTTAGCCGCCCGCTGGATTATACCATTAAGTTTCTGGAAAAGAAATTCGGCCATAAGCCGCAGATTTTTGAAGCCAACGTTAAAGTGCTCAAGTCGGGTTACCACTACGCCGAAACGATGGAGCTGCTCTCCTCGGCTTACACGATCTTGCCCGCCAAGATGACGGGAGGCACCTATCGCATCTTGATGGGCAACACGGCCATCGCCTGGGGTTTCCTGGCAGCGGCCGAAAGATCAGGCAAACACCTGTTCCTGGGGTCTTATCCTATTACGCCCGCATCCGATATTTTGCACGAATTGAGTGAACACCAGCACTTTGGCGTTACCACTTTCCAGGCGGAAGACGAAATTGCCGGTATTTGCTCGGCCATAGGCGCTTCTTTTGCCGGCAACCTGGCGCTCACTACTACCTCCGGCCCCGGCCTGGCGCTCAAAAGCGAAGCTATCGGCCTGGCGGTGATGACCGAATTGCCCCTGGTGATTGTCAATGTTCAGCGCGGCGGCCCTTCTACCGGTTTGCCCACCAAAACCGAGCAAGCCGACTTGCTGCAGGCCATGTACGGCCGCAACGGCGAAAGTCCGGTTATCGTGGTGGCTGCATCGTCGCCCTCCAATTGCTTCGATATGGCCTACGAAGCCTCCCGCCTGGCTCTTGAACACATGACGCCCGTGATTTTATTGACCGACGGCTATATCGCCAACGGCTCGGCGCCCTGGCGCATCCGCAGCGTAAACGATCTGGAGCCCATCAAACCCGCCGTCGCACCCCTGCCTGGCGAAGAATGGCTGCCCTACCTGCGCAACCCCGAAACGCTGGCGCGACGCTGGGCTACGCCCGGCATGCCGGGATTTGAACACCGCATCGGCGGCCTGGAAAAAGAAGACGGCACCGGCCATATCAGCTACGACCCGGAAAACCACGAACACATGGTCAAACTGCGCGCTGAAAAGGTGCGCCGGGTGGAAAATTATATCCCCGAACTGCAACTCGACGGCGCCGAAAGCGGCGATCTGCTGGTGGTAGGCTGGGGCGGCACTTACGGCAGCTTGCATACCGCTGTGAAAGCCCTTCAGGAAGAAGGCCACGCCGTAAGTCTTGCCCACTTCCATTACATCAACCCCATGCCGCGCAATACCCGTGAAGTCTTTTCGCGGTTTAAGCAAATCGTAGTGTGCGAACTCAACCTGGGGCAATTCGCTACGCTGCTGCGCAGTTCCTTCCCCGAGTTTCCCTATTTACAATACAACAAAGTGCAGGGCCTGCCCTTTACCGTATTCGAATTGAATGCCCATTTCCGCAATTTATTGAACGCGAAATAATTGACCAGGATTTATTTAATTAAACAACAAGCTGTTATGTCTACTCAACCTCCAACATATACCTTCAAGGATTTTGTCAGCGACCAGGAAGTGCGCTGGTGCCCGGGCTGCGGCGATTATGTTATTCTTAGAGCCATGCAGAAAGCGCTGCCCATGATGGGCAAACGCAGAGAAGACTTCGTCTTTATATCGGGCATCGGCTGTTCGAGCCGTTTTCCCTACTATATGGAGACTTACGGTTTTCACACCATCCACGGGCGGGCGCCGGCCATCGCCACCGGCGTGAAATTGTCGAACCCGGCTCTCAGCGTATGGGTGATGACTGGCGACGGCGATGGGCTGGCCATCGGCGGCAACCACATGATCCATGTGATCAGGCGCAACGTGGATCTCAACGTCGTATTATTTAATAATAAAATATACGGTCTCACCAAAGGACAATTTTCGCCTACCTCCGATTTGGGGCAAAAGACGAAATCTTCGCCTTACGGCAATACCCAGCCGCCGTTTAATTTCGGCGAGTTGACGATCGGCAGCGCCGGACAGTTTTATGCGCGCACCCCCGACAACAACCCCAACGACATGGCCGATATTTTTGCAGCCGCCGAAAAGCACAAGGGTACGTCGGTGGTCGAGATCCTGCAAAACTGCGTGATTTTCAACGACGGCGCCTACGACTCGTATACCGATAAAACCGTACGCGATGACATGCTGCTGTATCTCAAGCACGGCGAAAAAATGATTTTTGGTAAAGAAAAAAATAAGGGCATCCGCTTTAACGGCCGCATGCTGGAAGCCGTTACCATCGGCGAAAACGGGATCACGGAAGACGATATCCTGGTACACGATGCCCACGACTACAATCCTTCGATGCATTTTATGCTTACGCAAATGGATAACCCGCTACCGGTAGGCATTATTCGCAGTGTCGAAACGCCTACTTATGAGGAACGCATGGCTACCCAGGCGGAGAGCATCAAAAACCGCTCGAAGTACAAAAGCATCGACGATTTGCTATTTTCCGGTGAAACTTATAGCGTATAATTACCATGGGAACAGAAGCCATTATCGTATTTTTTATTGCCGCGGTAGTGCTGGTGGGAGGGGGGATGATAGCCTCCAAATTGCTGGCGCCGACGTCGACAAACCCGCAAAAACTCGAACCTTACGAATGCGGTATCCCTACACAGGGGCCTACCCACGTACAGTTCAAAGTGGGGTATTACCTTTTTGCCATCCTTTTTTTACTCTTTGATGTGGAAATGATCTTCCTGGTGCCCTGGGCGGTAGTGATGAAAAATATTGGGCTTACGGGCCTGATTTCGGCCATCATTTTTATCCTGATTTTGGGTCTGGGATTATTATACGCCTGGAAGAAAAAAGCGCTGATATGGGAATAATAGAAGAACAAGGACCTGCATTCCAACAACACGAGTTGGGTACGGTGGTCAGCGCCGGCAACGGCGGCAATATCCTGGTGACGAGCCTCGACAGGGTAGTTAACTGGGGGCGCGCCAATTCGCTGTGGCCCCTGGTATTCGGCACCAGTTGCTGCGCCATCGAGATGATGTCTACGGGCGCTGCCCGGCACGACTGGTCGCGTTTTGGCACCGAGGTAGCCCGCGCTACACCCCGTCAGGCCGACCTGATCGTCATTGCCGGCACGATTGTCAACAAGATGGGGCCCGTGCTCAAGCGCTTGTACGACCAAATGGCCGACCCCAAATACGTGATCGCCATGGGCGCCTGCGCTATATCGGGAGGGCCGTTTTATTACAATTCTTATTCGGTAATCAAAGGCGCCGACCACGTCATTCCTGTGGATGTGTACGTGCCCGGTTGTCCGCCCCGCCCCGAAGCTTTGCTTTACGGTTTGATGAAATTGCAGGAAAAGATCAAATCCGAAAGCATGCTTACCAGGAAAAGTCCGGCGGAGGGATTTGAAGAAGGTTTCTGATGTAAATAGCCGATCATGAATAACGAAGCACTCTTACAACTGCTCACTACCTGGGCGGAAGGCCTCGAAACGGAAGAAAATGCGCAATACCTTAATGTAAGGGTACCCGCCGCACAACTCCACGATTTCGCCTTCAGGCTCAAAAACGACGAGGCAACGTCTTTCGACTACCTCTTTTGCCTCTCGGGAGTAGATTGGCCCGAATATATGGAAGTCGTGTATCACCTCGAATCGACCCAACACGGCCATTGCCTGGTGTTGAAATCGCGCACCGACGGCAGGGAAGACCCCCGCCTCGACACGGTATGCGATATCTGGCCTACGGCCGATGCCCACGAGCGGGAAGCGTACGACATGTTCGGCATCCGGTTTAACAACCACCCCGACCTGCGTCGATTGCTGCTGACCGATGATTGGGAGGGATACCCGATGCGCAAAGATTACAAGGACGAAATAAATATGATAGAGCTGTGAGCGATCAACTTGACCTGGCGCCTGCCACCGACCTCCTGACCAGTCAGGAATATTTCGTCAACATGGGCCCCCAGCACCCTTCCACGCACGGCGTGCTTCGATTGGTGCTGACGATTGACGGCGAGATCATTCGCAAAGTAGAGCCCCACATCGGCTACATCCACCGGTCTATCGAAAAGATGTGTGAAAAGGACACCTACCGGCAGATCGTTCACCTCACCGACCGCATGGACTATCTCTCCTGCCACATCAACAACGAAGCCGTTTGTCTGGCTGTGGAGCAGGCTTTGCAGATAGAAGTGCCCGAGCGTGTAAAAGTAATCCGCACCATTATCGACGAGCTTACCCGTCTGGCTTCTCACCAGTTGTGGTGGGGGGTAATGGGCATGGACCTCGGCGCGATCACCTCGTTTTTGTACGGATTTCGCGACCGCGAAATGATCAACGATATTTTTGAAGAAACCTGCGGCGCCCGGCTCACCATGAATTATAACGTGCCCGGCGGGTTGATGTTTGACATACACCCCAATTTCCAGAAAAGGACCAAAGACTTTGTCGCGCATTTCAAAACAAAACTGCCTGAATACGACCAGTTGCTCAGCGACAACCCGATTTTCAGGGCTCGCACCGAGGGCATCGGTTATATGTCGAAAGAAGACGCCGTTGCGTATGGTGTCACCGGGCCTTCTGGCAGGGCTTCGGGGTTTGCCTGCGACGTGCGCAAGCGCCACCCCTACGGCATGTACCCGCAGGTCGACTTCAAAGAAGTCCTCATGACCGACGGCGATTGTTTTGCCCGCTACAAGGCGCGTATTCTCGAAATGTGGGAATCGCTGCGCATCATCGAGCAATTGATCGACAATATTCCCGAAGGCGATTTTCAGGCGCCCACCAAGCAAGTGATCAAATTGCCGAAAGGCGAATTTTATCAACGCGTGGAGACTGCCCGCGGCGATTTCGGGGTATACATCATCAGCGACGGCAACAAGAGCCCTTACCGGCTCAAATTCCGTTCGCCCGGTTTTTCCAATTTATTTGTGCTCGACAAGGTGGCCAGGGGCAGTAAACTGGCCGACCTGGTGGCCATCATGTCTACTTTTGATTATGTCATGCCGGATATCGACCGGTAAAGCGCTTGAACTATGTACGACTTCACGACATTGGTGCAATCTATCGGCAATTTTCTCCACGGGCAATTCAGCCCGGGCGTAGCTACTGCGCTGGAATGGACACTAGTAATTCTGGTCTATCTGGCGCTTTACGCCATCCTGGGTTTGGTGCTGGTATACGTAGAACGCCGCGTTTGCGCATTCTTTCAGTTGCGACTGGGCCCCAACCGGGTTGGCTGGGCCGGCACTGCACAAACCGTGGCCGATGCCCTCAAATTGCTGCTGAAAGAACCAGTTACCGTCAACAAGGCCGATAAGTTGCTCTACAACCTGGCGCCGTTTATTATTACGCTGGCGGCGTTGACAGTGATATCGCTGGTGCCTTTTGCCAAAGGCTTGCAGGCATTCGATATCAATATCGGCTTGCTGTTTATCGTGGCGGTTTCGTCGCTGGGCGTGGTAGGCATTTTGCTCGCCGGCTGGTCGAGCAACAATAAATACGCCCTGATCGGCGCCATGCGCAGCGGGGCGCAAATTGTGAGCTACGAGTTGTCGGTAGGTTTGTCGCTGCTCACCATGGTACTGCTCACGGGCACCCTGCAATTGTCGACTATCATCGAAACCCAGGCCAACGGCTGGTGGATATTCAAGGGGCACGTACCGGCGATCATTGCTTTTTTCTTGTATCTCACGGCCTCTATCGCCGAAATCAACAGGGGCCCCTTCGACTTGCCGGAGGCGGAATCGGAACTCACCGCCGGGTTTCACACCGAATATTCGGGCTTGAAATTCGCCTTCTTTTTCCTCGCCGAATTCGTCAACATGTTTACCGTTGCGGCCATTGCCACTACCGTCTTTTTGGGGGGCTGGATGCCTTTCCATCTCGGAGATTGGGCCGGTTTCAACGCTGTCATGGACTTTGTACCGCCTATCCTTTGGTTTTTTCTGAAGGTAAGCGCAGTCATATTTTTAATGATGTGGTTTAAGTGGACTTTCCCTCGCCTGCGCATCGACCAGTTGCTCAAGCTGGAGTGGAAGTACCTGATGCCGCTCAACCTGATGAATCTGGTATTTACCGCCATCCTGGTATACCTGGGCTGGCATGGATAATCAGAAAAAAAGAAAACGCAAGCGCCATGTTTAGAGCGATTTATGAGTATTTCAAAGAAATTTTGCTGGCTATCCGGGGGCTGATAAACGGCATGCGGATCACAGGCAAATACATTGCCCATGCCCGCAAGGAAATTATCACCCAGGAATACCCCGACAACCGCGACACGCTACAGATGTTCGATCGGTTCCGGGGAGAGGTGGTCTTGTTGCACAACGAAAACAACGAACACCGCTGCACGGGTTGTTCGGCTTGCGAGGTAGCCTGTCCCAATGGCTCGATAGAGATCATTTGGGCGCGCAGGGAAGACCCCGAGACGGGCAAAAAGAAAAAGCAGATAGAGACCTTCGTATACCACTTATCGATGTGTACGATGTGCAACCTGTGTATTTTGGCGTGCCCCACCGATGCGATCAAAATGGGGCATGATTTCGAGCATGCGGTATTCGACCGTTCTCAATTGACTAAAGTGCTCAACCGGCCGGGTTCGAAGCTGGAAAAAGGCGTAGAAGAATAACAAATTTATGGAAAAGATAATTTTCTACATTTTATCTGCGGTAATCCTGTCCCTCAGCCTGATGTCGGTGCTCAGCCGCAAATTGCTGCGCTCGGCGGTTTACCTCTTTGGGGTGCTTACGGCCATAGCGGGTTTTTATTTTCTGATAGGTTACCATTTTCTGGGCGCCGTTCAGCTCACCGTGTATGCGGGTGGTATCGTAGTGCTCATCATTTTCTCCATTTTGCTCACCCATGATATCGACCATCAAATGCCTACCCCGGACTGGAGCCGGGTGGCGGTTGCCGGCGCCTTGTGCGTGGCGGGAGCGGTGATGTTTGTGCAACTATTGCAGGGTAGTTTGTTTAGCAGGGTGGAGGCGCCCGAGCAAAGCGACCTCAACACAGTGGGGAATACCCTGCTGAACCCAGGCGGAGGAGGTTATCTGCTGCCTTTTGAAGTAGTCAGCATCTTGTTGCTGGCTGTTATGATCGGCGCTATCGTGATTGCGAAGCAAAGACACAGCGTCGACGATTCTTCACCAGAAAAACAAGCGCCATGATACCTGGAGTCAGCCTGATCGAGATCCTGACGGTTTCCACCCTGATGTTTTTTATAGGCGTATATGGATTTTTGACGCGCAAAAACCTGATCACGATATTGATGTCGCTGGAGCTGATGCTCAACGGCGCCGCGATCAATTTTGTAGCTTTCAACAAATACTTATATCCGGGGCAGCCCAACGGCCAGCTTTTTGCCTTGTTCCTGATAGCCGTTGCCGCTTGTGAAGTGGCGCTGGCCATTGCTATCGTGATCAATTTGTATCGCAAGATCAAGGCAGTAGACGTAGAGCAGGTGAATACACTTAAACACTAGCGGTATGGAAGGTTATGCTTATACGATTTGGATTATTTTATTGCCGTTTCTGGTTTTTTTGGTGACGGGTGTGCTGAGTTTGCGCATCAGGCCCCAACTGGCCGGATGGATCGGCACGGCAGGCATCCTGGTTACGCTGGTGTTGAGCCTGCTTACTGCGTGGAATTATTTCAGCGCAGCGCTGCCCGCCGACGGCGGCTGGCCTACCGTTATCCCGGTCAATTATACCTGGCTGCGGTTTAGCGACACCCTGGTAGTACATATGGGCGTCTTGCTCGATCCCATTTCTATTATGATGCTGTTGGTGGTCTCTATCGTATCGTCGATGGTGCACATTTACAGCTTGGGATATATGAAAGACGAACCCGGTTTTGCCCGGTATTTCGCGTTTTTGTCGCTGTTCAGCTTTTCGATGTACGGATTGGTATTGGCCACCAACCTGTTCCAGATCTATTTCTTCTGGGAATTGGTGGGGGTATCGTCTTATCTGCTCATCGGTTTTTACTACGACCGGCCTTCGGCGGTGGCGGCGGCCAAAAAGGCGTTTATCGTTACGCGTTTTGCCGACTTCGGCTTCCTGGTGGGCATCCTGCTGTTGTCGTGGTATAGCGGCACGTTTGATTTTCTGGCGCTCAACAACCCCGACGGGGCGGCGATTGCCGGGGCGGCATCGGCTACGTTTATGGGCGCTTCGGTGCTCACCTGGGCTTTGGTGCTTATATTTATGGGGGGCGCCGGTAAATCGGCCATGTTCCCGCTGCATATCTGGCTTCCCGACGCTATGGAAGGCCCCACGCCTGTGTCAGCGTTGATCCACGCTGCTACGATGGTTGTGGCGGGCGTATACCTGGTAGCGCGGCTATTTCCGGTGTATCATATGTCGGGGGGCGCTGCGCTCGAAGTGGTGGCCTGGACCGGCGCTATTACGGCTTTATTTGCGGCGCTCATCGCCATCACCCAGGAGGATATCAAGCGGGTGTTGGCTTATTCCACGATGTCGCAGATAGGTTATATGATGTTGTCGTTGGGCGTGTCGGGTTATGGCGGCGAAGAAGGACTGGGTTATACGGCCTCTATGTTCCACTTATTTACCCACGCCATGTTTAAGGCGTTGTTATTCCTTGGCGCCGGCGCTGTAATCCATGCCGTACATAGCAATGTAATGGGCGACATGGGCGGCTTGCGCAAATACCTGCCGATCACGCATGCGGCATTCCTGGTAGCCTGTCTGGCTATCGCGGGTATTCCGCCCTTGTCGGGATTTTTCTCCAAGGACGAAATTCTGGCTGCGGCGTTGCACCACAATCCGGCCATTTACGGTATCGCCTTGTTGGTAGCCGGCCTTACCGCGTTGTATATGTTCCGCTTGTATTTCCGGGTGTTCTGGGGCGAAGAGAAAGCGTATGCCCACAAGCCGCACGAAGCGCCCCTGGTGATGTGGGGGCCCTTAATGGTGCTGGCGGCCCTGAGCGTAGTAGGCGGGTTTATCCCGTTTGGCCACTACGTATCTTCCGACCGCCAGGTGATGGCCATGCACCCCGAGATGAGCATTGCCGTGACGGCCAGTGTGGTGAGTATTGCCGGCATATTGCTGGCGATGTGGCTTTACCGCAGGCCTTCGGCTTTACCGGCGCAAATTGCCGGCAGCCTGGGCAGCTTGTACCAATCGGCAAAAAACAAGTTTTACATTGACGAAATATACATGGGCGTCACCAAAAAGATCTTGTTCGCGGGCATAGCAACCCCGGTGGCCTGGTTTGACCGCCATATTGTGGATGGTACCATGAATGCCATTGCCAACCTGACTGCCCGGATATCTTCGGTTATCAAGGGCTTACAGTCGGGCCATGTACAACAATACGCCGTCGGCTTTGTGGTCGGCGTATTGGGCCTCGTGGTGATATTTATTTATTGGTTGAAGTTCTGAAGATAAGCACATGAATATGCTACTCCTTTTACTGATCATTCCCGCACTGACTGTCGGTGGGCTGCTGTTTAGCAATGGCAAGCGTTTGCCGCGGATGGTAGCTGCGGTGGGCATGAGCCTGCAATTTGCAGCTGCATGTTACCTGGTATTGGCCTACCTTCAGGAGAGAGCTGCGGGCAATACGGCCGAGATGCTGTTTACCAGTAGTTATGAGTGGTTTAAGTATCTCAATATCCGTTTCGACCTGGGCGTCGACGGGGTATCGGTATCGCTCATCCTGCTCACTGCCATTGTGACATTGGCGGGGGTGTTTATTTCGTGGCGGGTAGAAGACCTCGCCAAGGAGTTTTTCGTATCGCTCATCCTGTTGGCCACCGGCGTATTCGGCTTTTTTATTTCCATCGACCTTTTTAGCATGTTTCTGTTTTACGAGTTGGCGGTGATACCCATGTACCTGCTTATAGGCATTTGGGGTAGCGGCCCCCGGGAATATGCGGCCATGAAACTCACCCTGATGTTGATGGCGGGTTCGGCCTTTTTGCTGGTAGGTTTGCTGGGTTTGTATTTTTACTCTGCCAATGCCGCCGATCAGCATACCTTCAATTTACTGGAAATTGCCAGGGGAGGTATTCCTATTGAAGCGCAGCGCCTGTTTTTTCCGCTGACTTTTGTAGGGTTTGGCGTGTTGGGCGCTTTGTTCCCGTTCCACACCTGGTCGCCCGACGGCCACGCCTCGGCGCCCACGGCGGTGTCGATGTTGCACGCCGGCGTTTTGATGAAACTGGGCGGCTACGGTTGCTTCCGGGTGGCCATATTCCTGATGCCGGAAGCTGCGGCTGAAATGTCCTGGTTTTTTATCATCCTTACCGGTTTTAGCGTGATATACGGCGCTTTTGGCGCTATTCGGCAGACGGACTTGAAATACATCAATGCCTATTCTTCGGTGAGTCACTGCGGATTGGTATTGTTTGCCATATTGATGTTAAACGAAACCGCGCTCACCGGCGCCGTATTGCAGATGATCTCGCACGGCTTGATGACTGCCCTTTTCTTTGCCCTCATCGGCATGCTGTACGAGCGCACGCATACGCGCATCGTGCAAGAGATGGGTGGATTGTTGAAAGTACTGCCTTTTATCTCGGCGGTATATGTGATAGCCGGTTTGGCTTCTTTGGGCTTGCCGGGGTTGAGCGGTTTTGTAGCTGAATTGAGCATATTCGTGGGCGCTTTTGAGCACCCCGACGTATTCCACCGCGTGTGGACCATCCTGGCCGTTTCGGCTATCGTAGTTACCGCGGTATATATTCTTCGCGTGGTAGGCGTCATGTTGATGGGGCCTATTAAAGAGCCTGCTTATGCTTCGCTGCCGGGTGCGTATTGGTTTGAAAAAACCGGCGCCCTGCTGCTTGTACTGCCCATCCTGGGAATGGGCTTGTTGCCGCTTTGGCTCGCTGATATGATTCAGTTTAGCCTGATCCCTTTGCTGCGGGCATTGGGAGTAGGATAGGGATATTAGACTATTGGACTGTTGGATTAGTGGGGTAGGGGTTAAATAAACGATAATACAAAGAGATGAACTGGGATGACCTTTTATTGATGCGCCATGAGTTACAGTTGTTAGCTGTGATCCTCATCGTCACCTGTGCCGAAATATACCTGAGCGGCAGGGACAAAAGCCGGATTATCCCGCTGTCTCTGGCCTTATTTGGCATACACATGGCGGCCGGTTGGTTATGGCCTGTTGAAGGCGAATTATTTGGCGGTATGTATCGCACCAACGGGCTAATTCATTTAATGAAAAGCATACTCGATGTGGGTGTGTTTATCGTCATACTACAGGCGGGAGGCTGGGCGCGCAAGCAATTGGCGCCGGAAAACCGTGTGAGCGAATTTTTCCTGTTGATCTGGTCTTCGCTATTGGGGATGTACTACATGGTCTCTGCCGGCGATTTGCTGATGGTATTCCTCGGCCTCGAATTATCGACACTGCCGGTGGCTGCCCTTGCCGCATACGAAGTATTGAAAATGCGCAGCGCAGAGGCCGGTATCAAGTTCATACTTACAGCCGGCCTTGCCTCGGCGGTCACGCTTATGGGTATTTCGCTGCTGTACGGCAGCACGGGCACCTTTGTGCTGGCCGATCTGGGCAAGCAGATGCAGGGCAACAGTCTCGAAGCGCTGGGTTTTATCTTCTTCTTTGCTGGAGTTGCTTTCAAGATATCGCTGGTGCCGTTCCATTTCTGGACGCCCGACGTATACGAGGGGGCGCCGGTAAGCGTCGCCGCCTATTTGTCGGTCATCTCCAAAGGTGCGGCGGTATTTATCCTGATGATCTTGTTGATGGGTTTTGCGCCGTTGCTCACCGATTTGTGGGTGAATGTGCTATACTTGTTGGCCATTCTTACCATGACGATAGGAAACCTTTTTGCCCTTCGGCAGCGCAATCTAAAGCGCCTGCTGGCATACTCGGCGGTTGCGCAGGCGGGATTCATCATGTTGGGCTTTATGTCGAGCCAGCAGGATGGAAAGGCGTCGATCATTTATTTCATGCTCGTGTACTTGTTCTCCAACCTGGCTGCCTTCGGTGTAGTTCAGACCATCGAGATGCACACGGGGAAAGAAGACATAGGTGATTACGAGGGTTTGTACCGCACCAATCCGCGATTGTCGCTGGTCATGTTGCTTGCCCTGTTTTCACTGGCCGGCATTCCGCCTTTGGCGGGTTTTTTTGGCAAATTTTTCCTGTTCATGACGGTAGCTTCGGCGGGTTATTACCTGTTGTTGACCATAGCCGTTATAAACACCGTAATAAGCTTGTATTATTATCTGCTTATTGTGCGGGCCATGTTCTTGCGCAAAAGCGATAATCCGCTGCCGCTGGTGACCAGCGACGGCTGGATGCGGGCGGGTTTGGTAATTTGTGTAGCGGGTATCGTCGCACTGGGCGTTGCCAGCGGAGTATATGATGCAATTTATGCGCTTTGCGCGCATTTGTAAACCAGCTTAATACCTTAACTATGTCGCTGGAAAGTGGAAAACACCAATTTGGGGATCTCAACGGTCAGACCGTTACTTATGTAGAGCAAAAAGTGGGCGCCGAACGCGCTGATTTTTTAAAAAAATTATTGGAACACAACGGTATAGAAGTTATTTTAATAGAAATACCGGCCACAGAAGAAGGCGCTCCGGCTACTTACACTGTAGCCACGCCCAATCTGGTATTCAATCCGGTCATCTACGTCTATCAGCGCCGTCTGCGCACCCTCGACGGCCGCAAGGTGACGCCCGCCTATTGGCGGCAGCAGAGTGAAAAAACCAAACCGGAATATTGGGAATTTGAAGAGAAAAATTAATCTGAGTAGTTGGTTAGCCGTTTATAGGTTTATGGGTTTAATCTGCATTAACCCATAAACCTTTAAACCCATAAACCTGCATATGCAAAAAAAGCGCGTCCTCCTTTCCTTCGCAATCATCACACCCATCTACTGGCTTATGATATCCCTTATTGACTACAGCGAAACAAAAGTGAGCTACTGGCAGGATCTCAAGGCCAATGCGCTGCCCGCCCTGGTTTTTGGGGTGTTTATGACGCTAGTAAACTGGGGGATAAATAAGTATGTAGATAAGAAAGAGAAGTGATTTAGCGGTCAGCAGTCAGCAGTCAGGTCTTAGGGAATGGCGGCTACCGCTGTTCGTTTCGACTCCGCTCAACGAACCGCTCAGATCGCCCCCTCGCAAAGTCGTACAGTCGTAGAGTCGCGTCGCCTCAAAGCCTCTCCATCACCTTCCCCAGCCGCCTCCAATCCAGCACCGTGGCTTGTGATCGTTGCTGCATCTGATCGCCGCCGTAGACCACCCAGGGACGGGCAAGCTGATTACTGACTTGTTGAAAGCGATCCAGGTTTTTAAAAAAATCGGATTGTATAGTTTTACCTGCTTTGATTTCTATGGCGTCGAGTTGAAGGCCGTTTTCTATGAGTAGGTCGATTTCATTGGCATTGCTGTCGCGCCAGAAGTATAGATCGGGTTTGATGCCTTGATTCCAGTGGTTTTTGAGCATTTCGTTAATTACGAAATTTTCGAACAGCGACCCGCGCGCAAAATGAACATCCAAATCTTGTTGGGCGCGAATACCCAATAGCCATGAAGCCAGCCCTGTATCATAGAAGTAAAGCTTGGGCGTTTTTACTACTCGTTTCTCGAAATTGCGGTGAAAGGGCCGCAGCAGATATACGATAAAGCTGGCCTCTAATATGGATAGCCAATTGCGCACCGTGCGCTGATCGAGGCCGATTTCGTTGCCCATCTGGCTGAGGTTGACCAACTGTCCAGTTCGCCCGGCGCATAGGCGCATGAATTGCTGGAATTGCCCCAAGTCTTGCACATTGATCACTTGCCGTACATCTCGCTCGGCATAAGTTAAGATATAGTCGGGGTAAAATTCGGGGGGAGAAAGCTGCTTGTCATACAATCGCGGGTAAAACCCCGACACGAGATGTTCCTCCCACATTTGACCCAATAGGTGGGCGCTTTCCAATTCATGTAATGAAAATGGCAAGAGGTGAAAAATGGCAATCCGCCCCGCGAGGGATTGGGTGATTTTTTCCAATAATAAAAAATTCTGAGAACCGGATAGAATGTATTCCCCCGTTTTCCCCCGCGTGTCGGTGTAGTATTGCAGGTAAGAAAATAGCGTGGGCACATTTTGCACTTCATCCAGGATGACGCCGCCTTGGTAGGTTTGCAAAAAATGGTGGGGATCCCGCTCTGCAAACTCCCGGTTTTCAGGCAGCTCCATGTTCAAATATTGGTAATCTGGCCGAAGTTGTTTGCAAAAAGTGGTTTTCCCCGATTGACGCGGCCCCGTCACCGCTATCAACGGGTATTTCTGCAGCATGGCATCCGCCTTTGGGAGAAGTTCGCGCGTGATCATTACGCGAATATACGCAATTTTATGCAATTATTACAATGCGATGCTGTAATTACATAAAAAATAGCATTCGGCAGTCAGCAGTCAGGTCTTAGGGAATGGCGGCTACGGCTGTTTGTTTCGACTCCGCTCAACCACCGCTACTCCGTGGCATAGATCGAGATGTCACCTTCCCTCGTGCCTCGGGAAGATGACACCTCACCTCTTCCCACACTCTCACCCTCTCACACTCCCTCCCTCTCAACGCAGTTCCCCAATCATATCCTCCGGCTTCACCCACTCGTCAAATTGCTCCGAAGTGAGCAGGCCGAGTTCGATGGCGGCTTGTTTGAGCGTCTTGTCTTCGGCGTAGGCCTTTTTGGCAATAGCGGCGGCATTGTCGTAGCCGATCTTGGTATTGAGGGCCGTTACCAGCATCAGTGAATTCTGAAGGTGCATCTGCAGGCGGCTGTAGTTGGGCTCGATGCCTACGGCGCAGTGCTCGTCGAAGCTCACACAGGCGTCGCCGATGAGGCGGGCCGACATCAGGAAGTTGAAGATAATCAACGGCTTGAATACGTTGAGTTCGAAGTGGCCGTTCATGCCGCCGATATTGATAGCCACGTCGTTGCCGATCACCTGGGCCATTGCCATGGTGAGGGCTTCCGACTGCGTGGGGTTCACCTTGCCCGGCATAATCGACGAGCCGGGTTCGTTGGCCGGGATGTTGATCTCGCCGATGCCGCTGCGGGGCCCCGACGACAACATGCGGATGTCGTTACCTATTTTGCTGAGCGCTACGGCCACGGTTTTCAGGGCGCCGTGGGCTTCTACCAGGGCGTCGTGGGTGGCCAGCGCCTCAAATTTGTTTTCGGCGGAGGTGAAAGGCAGTCCCGACAATTCGGCGATTTTAGCGGCTACCTTTTCGGTATAACCCTTGGGCGTATTGAGGCCGGTACCTACCGCCGTGCCGCCCAGGGCCAGTTCGCCGAGGTGGGGCAGGGTGTTTTTGATGGCGCGGATGCCGTGGTCGAGCTGCGATACGTAACCCGAAAATTCCTGCCCGAGTGTGAGCGGCGTGGCATCCATGAAGTGGGTGCGGCCGATCTTTACGATTTTCATGTATTCCTCCGACTTGGCCTTGAGCGTGTCGCGCAGGCGCTCGATGCCGGGGATGGTCACATCTACCAGTATCTTATAAGCGGCGATGTGCATGGCCGTGGGGAAGGTATCGTTACTCGACTGCGACTTGTTGACGTCGTCGTTGGGGTGCAGCCATTTTTTGTCGTCGGTGAGGGCGCCGCCGTGCAGTACGTGGCCGCGGTTGGCTACCACCTCGTTGACGTTCATATTCGACTGGGTACCCGAGCCGGTTTGCCACACCACCAGCGGGAACTGGTCGTCGAGTTGGCCGGCGGTGATCTCGTCGCACACGCGGCCTATCATCTCGGCTTTATCCTGGGCTAAAACGCCCAATTCGAGATTGGTAAGGGCGGCGGCTTTTTTAAGGATGGCGAAGGCGCGGATGATCTCTGTGGGCATCCGGTGCCCGCCGATTTTGAAGTTTTCGGATGAGCGCTGCGTTTGAGCGCCCCAATATTTGTCAGCAGGCACGTCGACGTAGCCGATGCTGTCTTTTTCTTTTCTGTATGCCATTGTTTGTTTGGTTAAGCCGGCGCAAAATTAAGGGAAAAATGGAGTTTTTTATGCTATACGAGAGTTATTAACCACGGAGTTACACGGAGTTAAACACTGAGTTACACGGAGTAAATTATTATTCTCTGTGTAACTCCGTGGTAAAAAAAACATCAGAGCTCGTAATTGGGAATGAGCTGTTCGTTCATCTGGGTATAAAATGTATTGATATACTGCACCACCTCTTCCGGACTATCGGTGATAGGCATCAGGTCGAGGTCGATGGCATTGATATTGTTTTCTTTTTCGAGCATCACTTCCCGTATCCAGCCCTTGAGCCCCGACCAATACTCCATTCCCACCAAAATGATGGGCACCTTACTGATTTTGCCGGTTTGCACCAGGGTGAGCACTTCGAATAGTTCGTCCATGGTACCGAAGCCGCCGGGCAGGGCCACGAAAGCCTGGGCGTATTTGACAAACATCACTTTTCGCACAAAAAAGTATCGGAAGCTGAGATACTTATCGAGGTCGATATATTTGTTGTGGCCCTGTTCGTGGGGCAGGTTGATGTTGAGTCCTACCGAAAGGCCGCCATAGAGCGAGGCGCCTTTGTTGCCGGCTTCCATGATGCCGGGGCCGCCACCGGTGATGACGCCGTAGCCATCTTCGGTGAGCAGGCGGGCAATATCTACAGCCACTTTGTAATAGGGGTGGTCGGGCCGGGTGCGGGCCGAGCCGAAGATGGACACACAGGGGCCCACCTCGTTGAGGGTTTCAAAGCCTTCTACAAATTCGGAAATCACCTTAAACATGGTCCAGGAGTTCTCGCCTTTGAGCTGTTTGCTCCATTGCTTCATCGGGTGTTTCGCTGTGTTCAGATTTACGTCTGTCATAATTACTGTATTTTAAAAATCCTTTATAGGCGCAAAAAGCCTGCCGTGTCGCTACGGCAGGCTTTCATTGTATATAAACAACCTTGCAAATTAATTGGTTTTGGGCACAATGTCAATGGGGGGGAGGAGTGCTGTGATTTTTTTTAAACCGCAGAGTTTCGCAGAGTTACGCAGAGGTTAAAAAATCCCTGTAAAACACAAACATCACGGTTTTGCTCGCCGCACCCCAACAATGGTATTGAGCAACCACAACAGCGAGAGGAAAATGGCGATGCGGGCAATCATGTCACCCCATTTTACATATAAGGTGCGTTTATCGCTGATGGTTATTTTCTGACGTATGGCGGCCTGCTCGCCGTAGGCGGTGGGCTGAGAGATATCGCCCCTTGCGTTGACGAACGCGGAGATGCCTGTATTGGCCGCGCGGGCAATACTGCGCCGGGTTTCAATGGCCCTCAACGAGGCATACCACAAGTGCTGTCGGTGGCCGGCGGTATTGTCCCACCAGCCGTCGTTGGTCATGATGAATACAGCTTGGGCGCCTTTGCGGATGTAGCCGGTGAAGTATTCGCCAAAAACGGATTCATAGCAAATAGCGGGGCCGATACCGGCTTTGCCGGTGTTAAAAATGGAACGCTCGGGTTGCGTGGCCAATCCGGCGGTGGTGCCGTCGAGGCGTTCGATGAGGGGTTTTAAAAAGAAGAAGATATGCCTGTAAGGCAGTATTTCCGGGCCAGGCACCAGCCTCGATTTTTTATACAGTGGAATAGGCGCATTGGGCAAGGGTGAAAGTTCGACAGCTGCGTTGAAGACTTCGTAGTGCAGCACGTCGCCGTTGGCGCGCTTTTGACTGCGCACGTAGTCGCTGTGGGGTTCTCCCGGTTTGAAGATGTGGTAGCCGTCGATGCCTGTTATGATACGCAATTGCGGATAAGGCCTGATGAAACTTTGCAGCCGGCTAAAGGATGGGTAATCGTTCATGTTGTCCGATTCTACCAGTCCAAAGCTGGTTTCGGGGAAAACAAGGTAATCGGTGAGACTGTCGGTCACCTGGCTGCTGAGTTGCAGGAATCGCTCGAGTTGTACCCGCTCAGGTATATCGAATTTTTCGTAGTGCGGTTCGTAGTTGGGTTGTACGATGGCTACATCAATCTGCGGGCCTTCTTCGCGCCAGGTGGTGTAAATACCCAGCGAGGCGGCGATGGGCAGGGCGATCAGGGCGGCCAGGCGCAGCAGGGTAGGCAGGGGCCATCTTTTTTGTTCGCGGTAGTGCTGCCAGGCCTGGAAGGCCAGCAGGTTGGCCACCCATATCCACAGCGAACCACCGAAAACGCCGGTGTATTCGTACCACTGCACGATGGGGTACCATTGGGCAAAGCCGTTTCCAAGTGTAAGCCAGGGCCAGGTCAGTTCCCAGTTGAGGTGCAGGTATTCAAAGGCAATCCAATATACCGCCAGTATCAGAAAACCAAAACGCGGCATGCGCTTGCGCGAAAACATGGCCAGCACCACCACCGTGCTCATGAACGCCGAATTGACTAATATGGCAAACAAACCGGCTACCATGGCGGTATTGGCCACCCAATAGGTGGTGAGGATATTCCAAACGACAAAGGTATGATAGCTGTAGCGGAATACCCGCCGCCAGGAGGCGCCGGCCGCTTCGAGTTCTTTTAATAATAAAAATAACGGTACCCAGCCCACAAAAAGCAGCAAAGGAAAGGGCAATAACCCGGGAAATCCGAACCCCAGCAAAATACCGCTTAGCGTCGACAACCCCATCCATCTCGGATGCGATTCCCGGCCCGCCTTGCCCTGCGCCCACCAATAGCGAAAAGCGGCGATGGCGCCCCAGCCCGCCAATAGCAGCAAGAGCGGCCTGTAGCCCCATAGTTGCTGGTCTTGCGTGCGCTGCCACATGGCGTAGGCGCTAACCGCGGTGACGAGCAGAAAAAAGATGCTTAGTAGTGCAGGCAGGTGTTTTTTCACGGTAGTGGTTGTGTGCAGGCACAAGTTTAGGAATTTTTTTCGACACTTAATTCGCATTAGGCCCGGCAATCACGCCCATTAATACCCCGCTTTCCAACTGGGCGTAAAAACTTTCCACGTATTGTCGCAAGTCCGTTTTTTCTTCCGAATTAATTACCGGGCATCGTTCAATTTGCCGGAGTATGGCTTTCTTTTTTTCAATATAAAGGGCAACAACCTGTTCTACAGTGTTTTTATCTGCCGGCTGCCCCATAAATTTGCGCTCACGCAAGCTTTTCAGGCCGTAATTGATATCGGGTACGGCGTAGGGGGCGCTGACAAAACCCGCAAAGTCGAAATCGTAGGGCACTAACACTTTTACGCTTTTGTCGTGAAGCGTAATGATCTCTAAATTACGGCTCATTTCTACCGACCAGTCGGTGTTGCCGATCATGTATTGGAACAGAGCCTGCGTGAGTTGGTTTTTGGGTTCGATTTGCGCAGGCGAGGTGCCGTAGCATTCATTGCATATCGTACCTTTTATGCGCTCGGCCATTTCGTCGTCGTCTTCAAGCAGTATACCCATTCGGGTAATTTTTTTGCCGCTAACCGCGTCGCGGTAGGTTATTTTTACCAGTTTGGAATGCAACCCATACACGCTGAGCAATTGATAGATTTGGTACAGGACGTATTCTTTAGCCAAAACGGACTGCGTGCCGGAGCCGGAATCACTACAGTGGGTGACGATTTTGAATTTGTTGTGGCCGCTATACCCCTTGGCGAGTAATTCTTCTTTGGGCAACTTGATTCTCAGCGGCGGAAAATCGCATACTTTGAGCCGGTAACGACCGCCGGTTTTTACTTCCGCCTGCCAGGTGACTAATTGCTTTTTTGCGTTTTTGTATTTCAGCGTCGCCGTCAGGCTGGTGTCGCTGTTTTTGTGGGCAATCAGCAGGTTGATATCGAACTCCAAATCGAATTTGAGGCCTTCCTGATTATGCCATTCCCTAAAAAGGCTTTGGGTGTCAGCTATCATGTGGATCGCGAAAAGGGCCTGACTATTTATCAAAATTAGGGCAGCTATGGCTAACCCTGACCTGTATTGATGCGTTTTCATGATAACTGGAATTACGTTATAGGTGTATGAGTTAGTTTTGTTTTCCAAATTTAAGCAAAGATGGGCGAGAATCTCTGGATGGCCTTAAAATCGCACAAAATTTAGTTGTATGTCAAAAAAAGCCGTGGCGACACAACCCGATATTTTTATTAATATATTAAAAAACAATGCCTTACACAGGGCGCTGCTTTTTGTCACCGGTCTGTTTACGCTCATCGCGTTGCCTTTTTTTGTGTTGGTGCGGGTGGCTGTTTTTTTGCACGCACAATACGACTACCCTGGGTGGTTATGCGTATTTGGAGGCGTAATGGGCAGCGCGGCCCTCTTGTTTTTGTACGTGAGTTATGGGCGCAACCGGCTGCTGGATTCCAAAACGCCTATCGAGCGGCAAATCAAACAAAATTATTTGATTGCGCTGGCTGCTGCGTTGTTTTATTGCAGCCAGACGGTCTTGTTTTTTTCGGCAGCCAATGCCAAAGGCGCCGAAGTGCAGCGCGAATTCCGCAGCCTGCACCCGGTTTTGCGACTCGGCGTGAGTACGCTGGTATACCTCGACGGCTCGCTGATGCTCACCGACGCCCAACGCCTGCCCGAAGATTACAAAGCGATGGGGTTGCCCTCCAAGCGATATTCGCTACACTACCGGCAGAGCAACGGCTACGTGCACGCCGTCGATATTCGCACCATTGGCCACAGCTTTGTGCGCAACGGTTTGGTGAAACTCTATTTTAAGCTACTGGGCTTTCGCACGTTGCGACATACCGGCAGCGCCGACCACCTCCACGTATCGCTCAAGAGCCACGACAGGCCCGGCGCTTCATTCCGCGTCCATCCGCACCACTTTGGGGGTGAAGGTACCGAGGATATCTACGAGTTCGCTTTGGGCTGCCATCACCTGGCCGATATCTTTGTAGGCAAACGGCGCCTCGTCGAGGCCGCCGCCGAGGAGGTCCACCCCGTGGGTTTTAAGGTGTTTTTTGAGCTCGCCGAAATCGATGCTGGCTTTGGCTTTGCGCCGCGACATGAGGCGCCCCGCCCCGTGAGAGGCCGAATTCAACGAGTCGGCCTCGCCGCGACCGGCCACGATGTATGCCGGCGAGGTCATCGAGCCCGGGATGATGCCCAACACGCCTTTGGCTGCCGGCGTAGCGCCTTTGCGGTGCACAATGACTTCGCGGCCGTCGGCTAACTGCTCTTTCCAGGCAAAGTTGTGGTGGTTTTCTACGCGCGCCAGGGGCTCCATGCCAAGCGCCTTGCCCATGCGGCGGTGGATGTGGTGGTGGCAGGCCGAGGCGTAATCACCGGCCAGGTTCATGGCGTGCCAGTATTCCTGCCCTTCTTCGGTGTCCAAATCCAGCCAGGCCAGGTGGCGCGCCTCCGGCGGCAACTGGCACAGCGACATGGCCAGCTTGGTGTAGTACTGGGCCAGCCCCGCGCCCAGCGCGCGGGAACCCGAATGCGACAATAAGCCAAGGTACTTGCCGGGCGGCAGCGACCAGGGGTTGGCGGCTTCGGGCAGTTGCACCAGTCCGAACTCTACGAAATGATTGCCCGATCCCGACGTACCTATCTGCTGGCGAGCCCGCTCGCGCAGTTCTTTGGCTTTGGGGATGAGCTTGAATTCATCGCGATCGAGCACCTCGTCGTCCATGGGGCGCTCAAAGATTTCCTGGCCGAAACGGGTATTCGCCTGCAACATGTCTAGCAGGTGTTTGCGATCTTTTTCAAAGGCGCCCTCGGGCATCTCGTACACCGACAGGCACATGCGGCATCCGATGTCCATGCCCACGCCGTAGGGTATCACTGCGTTATGCGTGGCCAATACGCCGCCAATGGGCAGTCCGTAGCCTTCGTGGGCGTCGGGCATCAGCGCGCCGGCCACGGTGATGGGCAGGCGCATGGCGGTGCGCATTTGTTCGATGGCCCCTTTTTCGATCTGTTCGGCGCCGTAGGTTGTATAAGGCAGCGGCTCCTGCCACAAAGCCGGCATTTCGAGCTCCGCTTTTTTTTGCTGCCGCAAAAGCAATTCCGATACCTCTCCAAATATGTTGTCGTGGGCAAACCGCTCCGGATCTGAAAGCACTTCGCCCAGCATCTCCAGTGCTTTGTACTTCGACGTGCGCTTGTGGTGCTTCGTCATAGCATTAATAGCCACGCCGATCACCCGCCCCTCCGGGAAGCCGATGTCAATGAGATCTTTGCCGCGCAATTGCAATTTGGTCATAAAATGCCGGTGCTTAGCTCCAAGATAGTGATATTTTTGTCATGGTACTAAAGGTTTTTGTTAGGGAATTAGTTCCGCAACCCGCAACCCACAACCCACAACTACCCCATCTCCACCGGCGTCACCAGTGCCTGTTCGGGGCGGCGGTTGCGCACAAATTGCAGTTCACTGCGCCTTCCGATACTGGATTCGTCAAGCAGCTTGTGCAGGTCGTCGATGGTGAGTACGGGATGCCCGTCGAAGCCGGTGATCAGGTCGCCCTGGATGATGCCGGCCTGGTAGGCGGGACTGCCGGGTTCTACGTTTTGCACCAGTACTCCTGAGGACTGCGGGGCGTTTTGCGGCAGGCGGATCATTTGTCCGGAGATGCCCAGAAAACCCCGGCGCACTTTGCCGGAAATGATAAGTTTGCCCACTACGTATTGCACCAGGTTGGCGGCCACGGCAAAACAAAGCCCCTGGGCCGGCAAAATGACAGCCGTATTAACGCCGATTACCCGGCCGTGGGAGTCTACCAGCGGTCCTCCCGAATTGCCGGGGTTGAGGGCGGCGTCGGTCTGTATGACGTCGTCGATGAGGCGACCGCTCTCGGAGCGCAGGGTGCGACCCAGAGCGCTTACTACGCCTGCCGTAAGCGAATACTGAAACCCATATGGATTGCCGATGGCGATGGCCAACTGCCCCACCTGCAGTTTGTCGGAATCGCCAAAACTCACCGTGGATAATTTTTCGCCGTTGATCTGTATTACGGCAATATCGGTGGCAGGGTCATTGCCGATAAGGGTGGCGTGGTATTGGCGCCCGTCCTGGAGATTGACTTCGAGGCGCTCCGCGCCGCTCACCACGTGGCTATTGGTTACGATGAACCCGTCGCTGCTGATCACGAACCCTGAGCCGCTGCCGAAAGGTATGCGTTGACCGTTGTTGCGGCCCCGCTTGCCGGTTTTTTCTACTTTGATATGCACTACGGTGTCGCTCACTTTTTGAGCTACTTGCACTACTGTACGCGAATAAGCGTCGAGCAATTCGAAATCGGAGAGGGTGTCTGCGGTCATGGGCTGTTTTTTTTATAGGGCGACGGTAAACGTCGCCCGCCCCGATAGACCCGCCATAATGATGCCAGAGAGGTGTAGCCTGCCGTTTTGGCAGAAAAAAATGTCCCTATTTTAATTCTTCTTCAAATAGCCTATAGATGCGCTTGTACTCGTCGGCCCAACTGGAAGGTTCAACGAAACCGTGGTCTTCCATGGGGAAAATGGCCATTTCCCAGTTGTTTTTCCCGAGTTCGATCAGCCGCTGGGAGAGGCGCACTACATCCTGGAAGTGCACGTTGGTATCAACCATTCCGTGCAGCATAAGAAGACGTCCTTTGAGCCCTTCGGCAAAATAAATGGGCGAACTGCGCCGGTAGGCGATGCTGTCGGTAGTAGGTGTGTTGAGGATATTGGCGGTGTAAGGGTGGTTGTAATGGGCCCAGTCGGTTACCGAGCGCAGGGCGGCGCCGCAGCGGAAGGTTTCGGGGGCGTTAAACAAGGCCATCAAGGTGATAAATCCGCCATAAGAGCCCCCGTAGATGCCGATGCGGCGGGGGTCTACGCCGTAGTTGCGTGCCAGGTAGCGGGCGCCGTCGACCTGATCGCTGAGGTCTTTTCCGCCCATATGGCGGTAGATAGCCGTGCGCCAGTCGCGGCCGTAGCCCGAGCTGGCCCTGAAGTCGATATCGAGCACGGTATAGCCGTTGTCGGTAAGGTAATTGTGAAACATGTATTCCCTAAAATAGGTACTCCACCACTTGTGTACGTTTTGAAGGTAGCCGGCGCCGTGCACAAAAATTACAGCGGGGCCTTTGCGGCCGCCGTTGGCAGGGCGGTACAGCCGGGCGGGCACCCGGGCGCCGTCGGCAGCCGGAATCCATACTATTTCGGGTTCGCGCCATTTGTATGTATTAAAAGACTCAGTGGTAGAAGTCGTGAGTTGCCGCATGGGCGCGCCGGGGCGGTTGTCCATCACATACAATTCCCAGGGGCGGTTGCTGTAGGAATAGCGAACGGCCAGGAGGCTTTCATCGGGTGAAAGGCTAACGTCGTGGGCGCCGGCTTGCCGGGTGATGCGCTCCATCGTGCCGCCGGCAGTGGGCAGGCGGTAGAAGTGTCGCTCGTGTGGGCCTTCGGCGTTTGCACTGAGATAAAAGTAGTTGCCGTCGCGTGAGAGTTGTACGCTGAGTACTTCAAACCGGCCGCTGGTGAGCGCCTTTTTTTCGCCTTTTTCTACGTCGATGGTATAGAGATGGGAATAGCCGGAGTCTTCCGACTGGAACCACAAGCGCCGGTTGTCGGGCAGCCAGCCGATCGTGCCGGCGGAGTTGAGCCAGCCGTCGATGCCGGGGCCGCCGATCCAGGCGTCGTCGTGCTGGCGGTCGAGGTGTTTGAACTGCCCCGAGGGCAGGTCGAGCAGCATAATCCAGCGGTCTTTGTTATCGAGGGCTCTTACCACCACGGCAGCCTTGCTATCGGCTGAAAAGAAAGGCCCGTGGATGATCGTCTCGCGCGGTTGGCTATAACGCGTGGCATATGCCGTGGTATCTTTATGGTATTCGCGCAGGAATGCCGGCTTGTCGTAGATTCCGTCAATAAGTTTGGTATCGACTACGTAGTAGGTGTCCCTGGCGATGTCATAGATAAACAACTCTGATAAATCCTGCGAACCGCCCACCTTGGCGCGGGCGTTGAGGTCTTCGGTGTAGCCCGATTCTGTTACATAGTCGGGCACGGCGGTACCTTTGCTGTTGTTACGCGAACTAAGTCGGTAGGTTACAAAGCGAAGGTCGGGACTACACTGGAGGTTCGATAGTTGTTTTTCGCCGTAATAGATTTCGCGGGGGCGCTGGGGGTCGAGGGCTTTGTTGCGCTGCTCGCGCAATTCGCGGGTTTCTTTTCGCTGTTGCAGTACCTCCATCCATTCCAATTGGTCGTTGCGCAACCATTGTTCCTGGGCGCCGGCGCCGGGCTCCACGCGTTTATTCCCGCGCCTGAGGTTGGTGAGTTGCCGCAGGGCGCCGCCGGCAAATTCCCAGGTATACAGGTTATTGTCTTTTGTGAAAATTATGGCAGTTTCGTCGCCGGAAAAGATGGGATTGCTTTCGCGGTCGACGGTATTGGTGAGTTGCCTGGATTGACCTGTGGATTTATCGAGTAAAAAAATGTCGCCATTTTTTTCATACAACAACAGGCTGCCCGCTTTATTATATACACCGGGGTCCGGCAGTTTTTTTTGTTCTTCCAAACTCACTTCCTGAGGTTGTCCTCCTTTTAAATTTACTTTATAAAGGCTACGAAGCGGAGCCATGAGGGGGTTCCAGGTGAAGTATACGGCGCTATTATCTTCGGCCCAACGCACGTCTTCGGGCAAATAACCCACAAAGCGGTCGCCCTGCATGATTTGTTCGATAGTGAGTTTGGACCGGTTGGCCGGTGTTTGTGCCAGGATTTCAGATCCGTTGCCCAGCGCGAAAAAAAGCAGTACGGCGAGTAGTCGTCGCATAGCGGATTGGTTTAAATGAAGGGCTAATATAGTTTTTTTTACAGATTATGAACTTGTACCTTAGCGCGCAATTGTAGTAGTATGGACTATGCGAGCCGTCACCTTGTCACCTCCTAAGGTGGTTCAAAGACGTCACTTTGTTACCATCAAAGGTTTTTTCCAGACATTACCATATTTTTAAAATAAACCACTCAATTATCATGTACGACATACTCAAACACACCCATTCTGGCCTGCGCTGGGTCGCTTTGTTTTTACTGCTGGCTGTCATCGTTACGGCCTGGCAGGCATGGAAATCCAATGCGCCATACAAGCAGCGTCTGACCTTATTTACGCTCATCGTTTCCCACCTGCAATTGATACTGGGACTCATCATGTATTTTATGAGCCCGCACGTGCAATTTGGCGAAGGTTTTATGAAAGACAGTGTGTTGCGCTTTTACGGTGTAGAACACATCACTATTATGGTGCTTGCTATCACGCTGATTACTATGGGTTACAGCAAAGCCAAACGCCAGGCTGACGACCGGCGTCGCGGTCAAGTGGTGGTTCGCTTTTTCGGCATTGCGCTGGTACTTATTTTACTGGGTATTCCCTGGCCATTCCGCATCCCTGTAGCCGGCTGGTTTTGAGTTGGCGGTCGGCACTCGGCAGTCGGCAGTCAGGTCTAAGAAGCTAAGTGCTGACCGCTAAGTGCCGAGTGCTAACTGCTGACTGCCAATAAAATATCATCCAGCAGTTGCATAAGCTGTCGACTGAAAGAAAGGGGTAGGAGAGGGCTTTCTTTCAGGCCCAGGTCGAGGCAGCGCATTACCTCCGTGGCTTCATAGTGGTAGCCGACTCCTTTCTCGTCGAAATGTACTTCTTCCGGGCGTTTGCCTTCTTTGAGCAGGCTCAGGCTCGAGGCGTGATGCCAACGGGTGTGGAGGTGGATTGTGCCTTCCGAGCCGTATACGAATGCTTCTGTTTTGGTGTTGGCCAGCACGGTTGTATGCAGGTGGGCCATGCGGCCGCCCGGGAATGACATCACGGCGCCCACTTCCAGGTCAACCCCGGTAGAGCCGATGTGCGCCAGTGCCTTGATGGTAGTGGGCGGCTCCAATAGTAGCAGACTCAAGAAAGCCGGGTATATCCCGATATCGAGTAAAGCGCCGCCTCCCAGCGCCTTATTGTATATACGGCCTTGGGGGTCGTAGGGCGCCCGGAAGCCGAAATCGGCTTTTACGGATATCACTTCACCGATACGGCCCTCCTCGATCCACTTCAGCATTTGGAGCGTAGCGGGTAGAAAGCGCGTCCACATGGCTTCCATCAAAAATACCTGCCGTTGCTGGGCGGTCTGCACCATGCTTTCGGCCTCGGCGGCGTTCATGGCCAATGGCTTTTCGCAAAGTACCGGTATGCCGGCTTCGAGGCACATCAGCGTATTGGCGCAGTGCGTCACGTGCGGCGTAGCGATATATACTACATCGAGTTCGGGGCAGGACAAAATCCCTTCGTAGCTGCCATAGTGGTGGGGCGCCTTGTATTGGTGTGCAAAAGCGGCGGCGCGCGCAGCGTCCTGCGAGGCAACAGCCCAAAGTCTTGCGTTGGGCAACAATTGCAAGTCCTGCGCAAACTTATGCGCAATGCGGCCCATACCAATGATGCCCCAATTGTAGACGCGTGTAGTATGGTTGTTGGATTTTGCCATGAGTAATTTTTTAGCACAAAGACACAAAACATATAAAGGCACAAAAGCAATCTTAGTGGTACTTCGTGAACTTAGTGTCTTTGTGGTAAATAACCAAGACGTATTCAAAATATAGAACTACCTGTTTTGGTAGTAAATAACTCGAGCGCTTTTATGCCGGCCAGTGAATTGCCGTGTTCGTTGAGTTCGGGGCTCCATACGGCGATAGCCAGTTCGCCGGGGATGACCGCTACGATGCCCCCGCCCACGCCGCTTTTTCCCGGCATGCCCACGCGAAAGGCAAATTCGCCGGCCTGGTCGTAAAACCCGCAGGTAAGCATGATGGCATTGAGGCGTTTAGCCTGGCTCGTAGTAAGTATACGGGTGTTGCCCGAGGGGATGATGCCGTGGTTGGCCAAAAACAGGAAAGATTTTGCCAGTTCCCGGCACGACATCTTGATGGCGCACTGGTGGCAATACACGTCGAGCACGGTTTCTACATTGTTTTCGATATTGCCCAGGCTTTTGAGGTAATTCACCAGCGCGGCATTGACAAATCCGGTTTCACGCTCCGAGCGGGCAATGTCGTAATCGTAATACACGTCGTCGATGCCCGACAATTGCCGTACAAAATCCAGTATAGCGGCTTTGGGGTGGTCAAAGTTGCTGATCAGCACGTCGGTGATTACCATGGCGCCGGCGTTGATGAAGGGATTGCGGGGAACTCCCTTTTCGTATTCGAGTTGTAAAAGCGAATTAAAGGGATTTCCGGAGGGCTCGAGGCCTACGCGTTTCCAGAGGTCTTCGCCCAATTTGGCGAAAGCCAAAGCAAGGGTAAACACCTTCGAAATGCTCTGAATAGAAAAGCGCTCGTCGGCATCGCCGATGACAAATGCTTCGCCGTCGAGCGTGACGAGGGCCATGCCGAATTTGCCGGCGTCGACATTTTGCAGGGCCGGAATGTAGCCGGCCACCTTGCCCTGGCCCAGAAGCGGCAACACCTCTTCCCTGATTTCCTGGAGGATGCTCAGATAGTTTTTCATCACTGCGAAAATGCATTATTTTTTTGAGAAACCTGTGGGGAACTATTCTATTACCTTTGGGTGTTAATAGGATTCCAATTCAAAAAAATCTCCCCAACTAGCACACTACAACCCGATTGTCCCATGCGCAAATTGTACCACCTTTTATTAGAAGCCCTGAAAGGCGAAGAGAAAAGTTATACCACCGGCAGTATTACCCGTGCCATCGTGCTATTGTCGATACCGATGGTATTGGAAATGGCGATGGAATCGCTTTTTGCCGTCGTAGACGCGTTTTTTGTAGCCAAAATAAGCGTCGACGCGGTGGCGGTAGTAGGCCTCACGGAGTCGGTACTTACCCTTATTTATTCGCTGGCGATAGGCCTGAGTATGGCCGCCACGGCCATGATCGCGCGCCGGATCGGCGAAGAACATCCTGAGGAAGCCTCCAAAGCGGCCTTCCAGGCTATTCTGCTGGGGGTGGGCATATCTGTGGTTATTTCCATTGCTGGTTTGATTTGGGCGGAAGATATTCTGCGCTTGTTGGGCGGCAGCGAACAGCTTATCGCCTCCGGCATCGGTTATACCCGCATTGCGCTGGGTAGCAATATCGTCATTACCCTGCTTTTTTTGAACAACGGTATTTTAAGAGGCGCGGGCGATGCGGCGGCGGCCATGCGAGTATTGTGGCTGGCCAACGGCATCAATATCGTGCTCGACCCGATTCTGATTTTCGGCTGGGGGCCTTTTCCTGAGATGGGCGTCGCCGGCGCCGCCATGGCAACCGCCATTGGGCGAGGTATCGGTGTGTTGTACCAATTTTATTTGCTGACAAAAGCGGGCAGCAGAATTCGCATCCTTTGGCGGCATGTACAGGTGCAGGCCGAGGTTATCAAACGACTGATCAATGTGGGCGCTACGGGCGCCGGGCAGTTTATCATCGCTTCTGCTTCGTGGATTTTCCTGATGACTATTATCGCCAGGTTTGGCAGCGAAGCAGTGGCGGGATATACCATTGCTATCCGCCTTCTGGTGTTTACGATATTGCCGTCGTGGGGTATTGCCAATGCCGCCGCTACGCTTGTAGGACAAAACCTGGGCGCCAATCACCCCGAACGGGCGGAAACTTCGGTCTGGCAGGCCGCCCGCTATAATATGTATTTTCTGCTTACCGTGTCGGTGGTGTATTTTTTTACTGCCGATTGGCTGCTAAGTTTTTTTACACAAGAAGAAGCAGTCGTTAAAGCAGGCGTTACCAGCTTGCGCATTATTTGTGCCGGCTATGTGTTTTTTGCCTACGGCATGGTGATCAGCCAGGCTTTTAACGGCGCCGGCGACACGCGAACGCCCACGATCATTAATTTGATCTGTTTCTGGATGCTGGAGATACCGCTGGGCTATGTGCTGGCTATACCCGCCAACCTGGGGCTGGCCGGCGTCAGCATGGCTATTGCGATAAGCGAAACTACCGCAGCAGTCTTATGTATCGCTATTTTCCGCCGGGGCGCCTGGAAGCTGGTGAAGATATGATGTGCTGATGTGCTAATTTGCTGATGTGCTGATGTGAATAATACGTAACGATTCCCTGTTCGTAAAGTCTCAAAGTCGCAAAGTCTCAAAGTCCCAGGGCCTTCTCCACGAGATCATCGTCGGCCAGATTGGGCATCGTAATGCGAAGCAGCGGCTCGGCCTCCATGGCGCGTTGAGCCGCGTCCATAGCGCCTTCATTGCGGGCCCAGCTGCGGCGGGCAATGCCGTTGTTGACATCCCAGAACAGCATAGCTTCCAGGCGGCGCCGGGCCTCGGGGCTGCCGTCGAGTACCATGCCGAAACCGCCGTTGATCACCTCACCCCAGCCTACGCCGCCGCCGTTGTGGAGGCTCACCCAGGTAGCGCCCCGGAAAGCGTCGCCGATTACGTTGTGCACCGCCATGTCGGCAGTGAACCTTGAGCCATCATATATATTGGCGGTTTCGCGGAAGGGCGAATCGGTGCCCGACACGTCGTGGTGGTCGCGGCCCAATACAACCGGCGCAGAGATCTCCCCACGGGCTATGGCGTCGTTGAAAGCGCGGGCAATGCGGATGCGGCCCAGGGCGTCGGCGTAGAGTATTCGCGATTTGGAACCCACCACAGGGATGTTGGTTTCGGCGGATTCGATCCAAATCAGATTGTCGCGCAGTTGCCCGGCGATATCCGGCGTGGATTTGGAGAGCATGTCGCGCAACTCATCGCCGGCAATGCGGTCGGTAGTGCGCAGGTCGGCCAGGTCGCCCGAGGTACATACCCAGCGGAAAGGCCCGAAGCCGTAGTCAAAACACATGGGCCCCATGATATCTTCTACATACGAAGCGTATTTGTACAAACCCTCTTCTTTATTACGCCAGATGTCGGCGCCGGCATGGCCTGCTTCGAGCAGGAAGGCGTTGCCGTAATCCCAGAAATACATGCCGCGGGCGGTCATGGCGTTTACGGCGGCCACGTGCCTGCGCAGGGTATCGTACACGGCCTCCATAAAGGCGGTTTTGTCTGTTACTAATAGTGTTTTTGCTTCCGCAAATGTATACCCGGCGGGGCAATAGCCCATATCGTCGATATTGTGCAGGGAAGTTTGGTCGGAGCCGAGTTCTATGTGCGTGCCGGCAGCCACAAATTTCTCCCATAAGTCGACTACGTTGCCGGCGTATACCAGTGCGATAGCCGTGCCGTTGCGGCGGCATTCCTCGATGCGAGCTACCAATTTGTCGAGGTCGTGGAATACATTTTCGGCCTGGATATAGCCGTCGGCAAGGCGTTGTGCGATGGCATCGGGATCTACTTCGGCTACTACGCCTACCGCCCCGGCAATCACCGCTGCTACGGTTTGGGCGCCCGACATGCCGCCGAGGCCGGAGGTGACATATACGTTGCCCCGCAGGTTATCGCTGCCCAGGCCCCGTAGTCGCCCGGCATTGAGCAGAGTGATGGTGGTGCCGTGAACGATGCCCTGCGGGCCGATATACATGAAAGAGCCGGCCGTCATCTGTCCGTATTGGGTCACGCCAAGGGCGTTGTATTTGTTCCAGTCCTCTTTTTTAGAATAATTGGGAATCATCATTCCGTTGGTGACCACCACTCTCGGCGCTTCGGGATGCGAAGGAAAAAGCCCCAGCGGATGGCCGGAGTACAATACCAGCGTTTGCTCGTCGGTCATTTCAGCGAGGTATTTCATCACCAGCCGGTATTGCGCCCAGTTTTGGAACACCGCCCCATTGCCGCCATAGGTGATCAGTTCGTGGGGGTGCTTGGCCACTTTGGGGTCGAGGTTGTTCTGTATCATCAACATGATGGCTGCCGCCTGCCTCGACCGGTGTGGATATTCGTCGATAGGCCGCGCATACATGGGGTAATCGAGCCGAAAACGGTGCATGTAGATGCGGCCGTAAGCGGCCAGCTCGGCGGCAAATTCGGGCGCCAGTTCGGCATGCTGCTCCCTCGGAAAATACCGCAGCGCATTGCGCAAAGCCAGCGCTTTTTCTTTATCGCTCAATACGCCCTCGATAACCCGCACGGGGGCATGGCTTACGCCGGTATCGTACGGCTTAGGCGTTGGTAATTGCGATGGTATGCCTTCCAGAATAGCGCGCTGGAAATCGGTGAGGTTAGGAGTAGTCCTTGTCATATCTGAGTTATTGCGCAAAGATATGGGTTTTTATAGTTTATGAGGGTTTATGAGGGTTTATGAGGGGTTAAATTATCCCTTTTTCAACCCTCATAAACCCTCATAACCCTTCATAAACCCTCATAAACCCTTCTAATCAAAATCCACAAACCCCAGATTCGAAGAAATCCCGATCAGCACGCCCCAGTCGAGGTATTTGCCATCCTGGAAAGAAACGGCGGTTTCGAGGCGGAAAATTCGGAAAATATTATCTACCGAATAGCCGACTTCAAAGTAATTTTTAGAAGTAGGCGTAGCCAGGTAATTGACAAACACATTTTCTTTTAAACCCAACAACCAGACCTCGGCAATTTGGGTAAATAAAAACTTGCGGAACTGGTAGTGCGCATGGGCCGACAGGTACTTGTCGGAGGTACTGTACCGGTAGTAGTCGAGCAGGCGGAAACTGCCCACGGGGTCGGCGGTGACCAGTGAAATGCGGTTGCCGTTGAAGTGCTTATAATCGGCAAAACCTACGTAGTCGTTATTTAGGAAAATGCCGGTATTGACTTTGACGTCCATCTTGCCGCGGGCGCCGACTTTAAAGCCGTGGCGATAGGTAAAGTCGAGCAAATCGTAGTTTACCTCGCTATCGAACAGGCCGTCAAGACCTTTTTTGTATCTCAAAGTAAGGATGGGCGAAGTGTTTTCCACTACCTGGGTATAGCCGTTGTAAGTGCGGTAGCGCTGCCAGGGGCGCGCTTCCACGCCGATACTTATAGTTGCGGCTCTTTCAATGGCGGGAGCGGGGGTTGTCCACTCGTCGTTTACGGGAAGATTGGAATCGTAAGAGCGGTCGTCGCGGTTAAACCAGGTTTGGGTGGTATTATTGCTCAGCGTATAACGCTTGGCCCACTCGGCATTTAACAGCAGCTTCCAGTTTTCGCGTATTTGTTTGTCAAAATTGAAACCCAGATAATCTTTTTCATACAAACGAATAAAATTGCGCTCCTCAAACAAGTTGAGATAAGTATTGATCAATTCGCTGATCGGCTTTTCACTGTTGTATTGCACGATATAGCGACCGCCTTCAAACTCCGCATGGCCGCGCCGGAAGCGCCTGCCGAACCCGTAGTTGATGCGTCCCTTGCCCGTAAATTTTTCGCGGGCAAAAGCATAGCGGGGCGTATAGCCGAACGTCCAGTTGCGGGTCACACGTACTTTGGGTTTGGGTTTATCACCTCCATTTTCGGCGGCGGTTGTGAGGGTGGTGTCTTTAAACATCACCTTCTGGTTAAACCGGAGAGCGATTTCGGAGTGCAGGCTATATCCTTCTACCGGATTGAAATGGAGGTTGGCTGGTATCGATTCAAAGGAAAGGCGGGCCTTCCCGATATTATAACTGCCGCCGCCTATCAGGTCCATCAGCTCAAACTGGTTGGGCTTTTTCTTCTTTTTAGATTTTTGCCCTGCTTTTTCCTCGGTTTCTTCGCCAGACGCTTCGCGTTCGCGTTTTTCGGCTTCCACTCTGCTCAGACTGTCGACCCGCTCGTAGCCTTTTACCTCATAAACCGTAAGCGGAATAGGCCGGATTTCGGCCCAATACGACGAATCGCGCTTGTAGGCCATGCTATCTACCTTAAATTCGCGTTCTTCGAGCGTAATGGGGTCGGTACTTTTTTCTTCATCCTTTTTTAATTCGCCGGCTTTTTCTGCTTTCGCAGATTTCTTTTCTTCCTTTTCGTAATCTTTCATCAGGGATTTTAAGTCCTTGCGCGTCAGCTCTTTGCCCGACGACAATTTGTCGTACACGTCTTTCGACTTGGCGTCTTCTTTCCAGCGTTTCTCTACTTCTTTGGCGAGCTCCTGATCCAGTTTTTCATCCACTACCGCCACATCCGAGGGTAGGTCGGGGTTTAGTTTTATTTTATAACCACTCACAGAAGACACATAATTGTACACAAAATCGAAGCCCAGCATTTTCGCGTTTACATCAAAACGTTGGCTGGTAGGCATCCAGGCTACGTCGTCGATAGGCGAATACACCTGGTTGATATTGAATTCGATACCGAATTTGTAGGTTTTCAGCGACAAACTGTGGATGCTCCACCAATCTTCCACGATATAAATATAGCCTTCGAAGACATCCTCGCCGCGGCTGCGTGGAATAACCCTGATCTTGTTGACGCCGTAGCCGCGGTCCATAAAATAGCCGTCGAGTTTGAATTTGTAATACGCAAAAGCGTCGGTTGCTAAAGGCGACACGGCAGCTTCCGCCACGCGGGGTTGGTAAAAACTGCTGAAAATATACTGCGAAGGGCTCGTATCATTGTCATCGCCCTGTTTGCGTATCGAAATGACGGTTTCCTTGAATTTATTGGGCCGCTTGTAGTCAATGCGGCTCACCGACTCCGTCACAAAAGCAAAAGAAGAGTCGATGCCTTCTTTTTTGAGTTCTTTGCGAATAAAAAACGGCGCTTTTTTGAGTCGACCCGATCCCTTGATATACACCTGGGCCGAATAGCTGTCGAGTTGCTGCCGGTGATAGCTGGCCTTGGCGATGGCTTTGCGCATCACCGTATAGGCCGGGTCCTCGCGGCCCTCGATCACATCCACCTGTTTGAGCGTAAACGACTGGTTCTTCATGGATACGTCGAGTTCGCGGAACCCCTCGCCCACCGCTATTTGCCGCAATTCGGCGTTATAACCCAGGTATTGAAAAATGAGCGTATAATCGCCGGGGGCTAGCCGTAGCTCGTAATATCCTTCCGAGTTAGTCACCGCCCCGTCGCCGGTTTCTTTTACATAAATAGCGGCAAATTCGAGGGCATTGCCTTCGTTATCGCGCACGGTGCCGCGCACGCCGCCGGCAATAGCCTGGTGAATAGCACCCAAGGTTAGCAGAGCGAGCAATAAGGTGTTCTTCATGGTCAATGTGGATGTAATTGAGCGCAATTATGCTAAAAACCCCCACCAAAAGAGAAATTTTTTAGCCCAACGGTTGTATTCTATGGGCTAAACAACGGAATGAGGGGATGGGTTTTGGGGGGTGACTGTTGGACTATCGGACTGTTGGATTTTGAGATGGTGCAATCCAGGTCGGTCGGCTTGCATATCTGCACCCTGTCAAAATATCTTCGCTTGGCGATGAAGAACACAACGAGAAGCGGAGAACTATTTGAACACCGCTTTCACAACATACCCTAAATACACACCGAACAAAATTTCACCCCATCCTAGCATTTCTTTTAAATCGTTGAAAGCCTCGGTTTCACCCGGCACCATCGATAGTACGCTGACCATATAAAAACAATACAATAAGGAACCAACAATACCTATTATGCGGATGGGACTGGGCACAATAGCCTGATTATCAGCAGCAGCTATCTTTTCATCGTCAAGATAATACTGTACCATGATAATAAGATTAGTAGAAAACAGTGGTACCACAAGGAACAGGATATCTTTCAATTGGGAAAAATTGTATCCTTTGGTTAGCCACATGAAAAAAGTCCAGCTAACTACTACTAATTTAGCACTCAACATTGCGTACAACAAGCGCTGACGAAATATTTTCTTTTGCATCTTATCTTATTGTTCGTCATTAATGATTTGCATTATCCATTCCGGCAGTAAAATCTGAGTAAACTGTTGCGAGTAGCGTGCAAGCTCTCCTGCGTACTCCGGAACCATATCACGATAAGCTTTAACTGTCCGTGGGCGAAAAAGCCCCGACCCGTATTTTCCGTCAATCATGCATACGATATGAAGGCCCTTTCTTTCCGACCGAACCTCTACCGTAAAAACCAATCGTTCATTTGGATCAAGAATATTAAAATAGCCTGTAGGCACAACTTCGCCTTTTACATTCATAACCTCACAAATCAATGGATTTTGACAGAGTTTGACTACAAAACGCGGCTCTGTTTTCCCAGAAAAATGTTCGACAAATTTTTCGCCAAGTTTTTGCTTTAATTTATATAGTTTAGAATTGGTAAAATCATGCACTGTATTTAACAGCTTCTGTTGATTTATTTTAGTATTCAATATAAAAGCGGGCAGCAGGATGGAATCACGAATAATTGAACGCAATGCTCCTTTCATTACAGCTAGATTCGTGGCGGGATCATAAAAAATTCTGTAGTCGATTGAGGGTAATTGTCCGTACGCTGTGCGGTTACGCAATATGATGAGTGCTTCAGGCGGCCTAATCTCCATAATGCTGATCATTCTGTAGAGCAAAGTCTGTTCCATCGAGAATGGAGAACTATCACCAAAATCCTTAACAATCCGTTGAAACAACCAGTAAGCAGTATCTGCCGAACTTGTTTGCAACTTAAGGTGCAAAGCTATTTTATTATGATAAATTTGTATTCCATCAGTCGATAAAGCTTCACCTAACCCGACGTCGTTGAGCCACGACTGGTAGTTGCGCTCCTGTTCATAAAAGAAGAGGCTGTCGCTGAAAAGGTCAGTGGACTGCCCCTGAGTAGTAAACTGAGTGATAAATAAGATTATAAGGGTTTGTATTGCGGCACGCATCTTATTTATATCTTTAAAGGTGGTTAATATTATTGTCCAAGCATGATGAAAGCTCCCCAGTAAAACGGCTCAGGATAGTCTCGGCGAACTTGTAATTGAGCCTGTCTGAATGCCTCTTGCTTGGGCAGTCCTTTGTCGAACCAATTGAGATAAAAGTTATTCATCAAAAGTTGGGTAACGTCATCATTGACTTTCCAGAGACTGGTAATCAAACAACGTGTTCCAGCTGTCAAAAAAGACCTGTGCAAGCCATAGATACCATCTCCGTTGCGAATCTGTCCGCGCCCGGTTTCGCAGGCACTTAGCACCACGAGTTGAGTATTGCGTAAATCAAGGCCGTTAACCTCGTAAGCAGTCAGTATCCCATCATCGACTTCAGGTTTGTTTTTAGAACGGGTAAAGTTGGTTGCTCCGGCAAGTACTAGTCCAGAGTTCAATGCAGGATTAAATTTCTGCCAATTGTCTGTCATTGATTGGATATCCAAAGTTAGGTCATTCATATTTTTTTCTTTGTCAGCGGAGGACAGGGCAGCGAGAGGCGCCAACATCAAACTTTCAAGTTCAGGGTACTCGCTGCTATCTTTCCCCTCATCAGAAAATTGTAGAATCCAATTGAGGTCTACAGAATTAAAAAAACCGTGGGTCGCAATGTGCAAGATTTCCGGGTTGACAAGCTCCTTTACATTCCATTCAGAAGCATTTTTCCCAAGCAGTACGGTCGTAGTCACTTTGTGTTTTTTTAACAGGGCCTCTATATTATGCACTTCATTTTCTGTTCCGGGGAGTGGATTCCATAGGATGTCGGATAATTTTTTATGAAAATTGCCTGAACGCAAATTGACTGATGTAGGGCCGGGAGCCGTCTCTATGTAGTCGCTCCAGTCAAACAAAGGATTACCAATAAGCAATGCGGCATTAATCTCCTGTGCAGAAGCCCGCTTTTGTTCTATAATCTCTCGAGTACTACCAACCTGAACAATATGAATCATATCGATTAAATAGCTGGTTGTCGCTCCTGATACACGTAAAGTCGCAGGGTTGATATGATGATAAATTCCTTCGAAAGCGAGGAATACCCTGTCTATAGCACCAAGGTGGCGTTGAATGGGCGCCCAATACCGATCGTAAAGTTTGCTCGAACTTTCAGGGCGCAGTAGTCCGGCATTGTATGCTTGATAATCAGTAGACTCAAGTTCATCGCCGTTATCGAGCAATATCATAGTTGGATGGGCCGATTCAGCAGTAATGATGAGTGCTATATACGACGGAGTTCGCGACCATTTGCGACGATCATATCGAAAAAAACGCAAGATTTCGACGGCGGCTTCCCGTGGTCTTAGTTGCTCCTGTACTGCTTTCCAGGACGGGCGTATTGGAATCTCCCGTTCAAGTTTTGCCGTCTGGTGTAAAACCTCTTCCAAATCATCGTACTTGCCCTCCTCCTCAATCAATGAAACATCACGCTTTTGCAACTCTTGCGGCGATAGCGTATATAACGAATTAAGCAATAGGCGTTGCTTGTTCCATGCCTGATAGGCTTGTTTTACTTCTTTGTTTTTGCTAAGTAAAATATGTTGTCGAATCCATTGTTGCTGATTAATCAACATATTATTGGTTAGCAATACCTGATCATAAGCAAGGGCTGCAAGCTCCGGTTTTTCTGCATAGTTGCGTAAGATATAGGACAGGTTTGCCTCCAAATTGATCCGGTACTGACGCATTATAAATTGCTGCTCCTTCTCCGGGTAATAATTAAACATGTTGGCGTTAACCGCTCCAATTGAAGCCATAATCAGGGATTCGGCGTAATCGCGATTAGGTTTAAACGGTGCAGTATAATACAATGAATCTAACTTTCGGGCATAAATATCTTTTTCAAAATAGGGAGACAGTAATTCTTTGTCAACTTTTGCTTGCTTAAGTGCTCGTTTCAAACCTGCCCGGACTATATCACTATTCACCATCCCAATGGAATCAACTTCAAGCTGAGCTAAAATATTCGGATTTTCCATAAAGGTTTGTAGAGCCTTGTCAGGTTCTTGCTTTCTATTGGCAAGCGATTCTGCGAATACCATTAATTCCTGTTCTTTTTGGCTGTCAACCAAGTATTCTAATTCGGGATGCTCTTTCCCTAATAACCCTCGTTGATAAGCAACTATAGCATTTTGGAGATATTCCTTTCCGTCAGAAAAGCGCCCAATCATCATATGCCATTCATACATCATTTCACATAATTCAGCATAATCATCCCATTGATAAAGTCCGACTTTATCAATAGGTAATACATTAGTCAGGAAATCTTCTAATATTTTAAATTTTTTAGTCTCATCAAGTATTTCATCATTACTTAAAATGTTTTTCATCTCATTGGTTACATAGATATGTTTGGGTTGTTCGCGCATCAAAAAAAGGAGTAGATCACGATAATCACCAAATAATTTATCTATTGCGCCAGTTTTTTTGTCATTATCGATGATTTCATTCCGCTTACGCAACTCTTCTCCGAAGCGTTCATCTTCAATTTTAAGGCGTTCATTTTCTTTACGATAATATGCGGCTTTAGAGGTTTTTTCGAAGTAGGAGGTATTACACAATTCTTCAATAGCCGGTGCATAGTCAGGGGAAAGTTTACCCTCATGTCGAAGGATAAAGTCAATCATTTTCTCACGTATTTGCATCGCGAGTTGAGTATTTCCAGCACTTTCTTCTGATTTTATTTTTTCTTCAAATGCTTCTTTTTCGCGATAATATTCCTCAAAATATATTTGTGCATTGGAAGAAAAGGACATAAAAATAAGACCCAAACACAAAAAGCTTGGTAGTTTCATTTTGAAATCACAACTGCTTTGATGCTTGCCGAACAGTATCCCACGCAAGAGTTGAGTGCCTTTCCAAAGATCAAATACTTTTTGTTTGATGGCTTGTGCAAAATGAAGGTTCGCTTCCTTCCCGCCGTTGTGGGAGTATTTTAATATTTTCATGATTTAATTGTTGAGAACTCATATTTCTCGACAATAACCTCTAATTACGTGCTATTGCCGATCAAATTCACCCTGTTACACTATCACTTCTTAGGAGCATACGTGCCATTGCGCTTTCACTTTGTCTCTATACCAGCTTAACCTGGTCTAACAGGCATAAGCACCCAGTCATTCCGCCAAAACGAGAAAGCTCTCGTAAAATAAATCAAAATAGTTTGTAGAAAGTAATAAGGTATGTACAGCTACCATCAGATTGATTTTCACTTGTTTGGGAGATATACAAGAGCTAACGCTACATAAGCAAAAATAAAGGATTTCGTCAATTTTGCAAAGTTTTGAGGGAGAATAATAGCGTAGAGAATGTTCTTATACGTATTATTATTTGTATAGCATTGACTAATAATTATTTAATTAATTGCTGGAGTGTTACCCGGTATTTGCGTACCTTTTTCCATCGCCAAAAAAGTAACCTATCAGAGCAGACAAGTCTTGCCAGCGCTATTTGAGCCACCGGCTCAAGCCATCTCAGGACCCACCCGCGCCTGGTTTGCCGGTACAGAGAGTATACACCATTATACTCGACAAGGCCTGGAAAACGCCTTCTTTTCCCCTCAAACCCGAGCTTCAGTCCGGGAGCCGGGTCAAAGAACGCACAAACTGATGTACGTATATGACGTGTACAGATTCCCTGGCAGGAATGACAATTCTGATGTTTGATTGTTGTGGGTTGTGGGTTTAAACAAAATCAAACATCAAACATCAAAAATCAAACATCCTTCCCATCTTTCAGCAATCCCCACATCCTGGTTGAAATTGCCCACCTCAAAGCCCAGTCTGCACAACGCCTTCACTCCAATCGGACGAAATCCATAAAATTTTCCCGGTTCACCAGATGGAAAGTTGCGGTTGGGTAGGTTTCCGCCCAGGTTTTTGGGGCGGAGGCCGTTTTTGAACCCCATTTGAGCTCAAATCCGTGGAGTTGGCCGCCCGTTTCTTCTATATAATCTAATTCAGCGCCTGTTTGCGTGCGCCAAAAAAAACGGCCGGCATAGTGAAAATGGTAGTTGGACGTTTTCAAGCGCTCCGAGATTAAAAAATTTTCCCAGAGTTGGCCGGTATCTGTGCGGGTGGAGAGACTACTGAAATTCTCGATCAAGGCATTGCGTACGCCCAAATCGTAGAAATATATTTTGTCCATTTTGGTCATCTCTTTGCGCAAATTTCGACTGAATCCGCTGAGTCTGAAAATGACAAAGGATTTTTCCAGCAAATCCAGATAATGTTGAACCGCATCGCGGCTGATCTGGAGGGTATTTGCCAACTCGTTGATTGAAACAAGACTACCTATCTGCCAGGCTAATAGTTTTAATATTTGTCGGAGCTTTTCAGGGTAGTGGATATTCGCCAATGCCAATATGTCTTTGTATAGGTAGGATTGGGTGAGTTCTTGAAGGTAACGCACTTTTTTTTCTCTGTTTTCAATACGGAGTACTTCGGGATAAAGACCGTACACAAGCCATTCTTCTAATTTGGCGCCTACTTCAAAATTATTGGCGCCCGAGTGTCCGGCCCACTCTTCTGCTGAGATAGGAAAAAGCTGAAAGGTCCAGGTGCGCCCGGTGAGCGGTTCCTTGACCCGGTTGGCAAGATCAAGCGAAGAAGAACCTGTTGCGATGATTTTCAATTGCGGCAGGTGGTCGTGTAATATTTTCAGATTGATGCCTATGTCGGGAACTCGCTGCGCCTCGTCTATGAATAAAAGATCATAACCTTGTACCAGACCCTTCAACTGATCAAGATTGCGGCTGGAAAGGGCATCCAGAAAGGGCATCGTATCAGCGTTGATTTCTAATATCTTGCCTGGAAAACCGCGCAAGGTCTCTCGCACAAGTGTGGTTTTACCAACTTGCCTTGCACCATAGATGACCAAAACCTTGTTGGATTCTGCGAGTTCGCTTTTAAGATTTTCTTTTTGCAGGCGTTCGATCAGCATGAGTTGTGCGTTTGTTGGCACTAATTTACATTGTTTGTGTGGATTAACCCGCACAAATAGCGCTTTTTTTGCTGATCAGACAGCACAATTCTCACTGTGTGCTCTTTTGTTGTCTTTCCCGAAGGGAATTCAATTCTGATGTTTGATTGTTGTCGGTTGTCAGTTAATAATATCCAAAATCCAACATCCTTCCCATCCTTCAGCAATCCCCCAAATCCTAGTTGAAACTACCCGGATATCCTGGCAGACATAGAAACGCCCGCTCCAGCGCTAATCAACCCTCCCCAGCCAGTAATCTTTCGGATAACCCTCCCCGGTCATTTTTTCTTCTTTATGAATCTTGACGAGGCGCAAGGTGACCGGCCAGGGGCCGTTAATCACCAATATCTGGTTTAACTTATCATCGGCTTTTGTAGCGTTAGGATCTTTGGGCACCCAGCGGTAGATTAGCATGGAGTGCTCGGCGCCATCCGGGCCACGCCGCTCAAGGTAATCACCGGATTTGGGGACATAGGTCTCTCCCGAATCATCATTTATAAAATATTGATTGCTAGTTCCGCTGTTGTATCGGTATAATTTCTTTTCAGCCTTGAACAGTTCATGTAGCGTTTTTGTACTGGTGATGTCCTTCAGGCTTTTTCCGTTTACTTTGATGCCGTGTTCGTAATAATACCAAGAGACAAATTCACTGCATAACTCCGTAATATCCCCGGCATACTTGGGATTTTTTCCATACTGGTCCGAACCGTCGCTTCCGCTTTTTCCGCAATCTTCGATGGCAGCTCTCACAAAATCAGGGTCGTCATCTGTTACGCCGGCCCATCTATACAGGGACCGCTTTCTGAATTCGGTGAGTTCAATCTTATCGTATCCCGACAACAGGGGCATGTTGATGTCCCAGTCCACGATGGGAATTTCCGCATGGTTGATTAGCGACAGGTTCAGTCCGTTTACGATTTGCTTGGAAACATCCGGCGAGGAGCCGGAAGGATTGTTGTAACACATCACAATTTTCAAGTGCTTGATGTGTAGCGTAGTGTCTCCGCCCCTGTTTTCCAGGTACATCCTATCCCAGTAAGATCTGTTGCCCGGATAAACCAATGACTGCAAGGCTTCAATCCCATCAGGAAAAGCAGAGACCCCCCAAGTCAATCCGGAAATCTTTTTGAAACTTACTTTCAAGCGAATAAATGCCCCGGTATGGTCCTGAAATGAGAGGTGTCGGTCAAAATTATTATGAGCAGGCGGGCGGCTCAACACTATGGTAATTTTCGGGTCCAATGGACGGTTATTGGGATCCCCTTTTTTCATATCTCCCATGGCATGTGGTTTTTTTGGTGAAAAAATATTGCTCACCTGGGGATAGTTTTTTCCAAAATATACCTACTGCCAATTTATAATCGCAGTCTCTCAATTTAAACTTTTTTTACCTGATTTCCAATGATTTCGGCGTTTTTTTGCGGTTATGGTTAGCGGTAAACGCTAACCGTACGCCCAATCGCCCAGTCGTCGTTTCGATTCCGCTCAACGACCGGCAGCGATCGCGTCGTACAGTCGTACAGTCGTACAGTCATACAGTCGTAAAGTCGCAAAGTCGCGTACAGTCGCCCCTCACTCCCCAACCCTCCTCACCCCGTATTTCTCCGGTTCATCCAGCACCCGCCGGCCTCGTAAATACGTGCGCAACCGATCTTCCACAAAAGTCGGATCGCCCCGGCGCATACTTTCCACTTTTACGCAGCCCGAAGCATGGATGATTTGCCCATTGCCGAGGTAGATGGCCACGTGGGTAACCTTCTCGGGCGTATCGGCGGTAGCATGGCGGCCATAAAAGAGCAGGTCGCCGGGCTGCAGATTGGCCAGCGTTGTATCTGCCGGTATGTCAATGCCCGTGTGGACTTGCTGGGAGGCGTCGCGTGGCAGTAGGAGCCCGTTGAGGTAAAAAACTGTTTTGGTGAAACCGCTGCAATCTACGCCCTTGCCGGAGGTGCCGCCCCAAAGGTAAGGTCGACCCATGAAGCGGCGGGCGGTGGCGAGGATATTTTCTACCGTCGGCTGACGGGTATAGAGCCATTGTGGATAGAGGACGGCATCAGCGGCGGGCACGTAGGCCTGCCGGCCATCGGGGAAACCTACTTTGGCAAAGGCGCCTTCGCGGCCCAGGTCGAGCAGGATGTTGCCGGCCAGGAGGTCGCTCACAAAAGGCGCTTCGGCAGACGGGCTCTGACGGGCAAACCCCATGTCGGGCAGGTAGACGACTTTGGGCGCGGAGCGCCAGCTTTGATAACCCGCGCTGTCGAGCAGCACAAAACCGCCGTCGTCGAGCCAGCCGAGGTAGTCGTCGGGTGTCTGTACCAGGTACCAGCTGCCTTCGCGCTTGAGTACGCGCAAGGCCGTGCCCAGGGTGGATTGCGTGGCCAGCTCGGCGGCATGCCGGGGCTGCGCGCGTATGTTGCAGGCCGACAGGGTGACTACGCCCCAATGGTGACCTTCTAATGAGGCAGCGGGCAACAATACTACGCGCGATTCGAGGGCCAGGCCTTTTTGGCGGCTTTTCGCCAGTAATTCGTCAAGTGCCTTAGGCTGGTTGGTTTCACCGGTCAGATGCCAATTGCCCAGACTGTCCTGTTGGGCTTTTAGGTCAAATACGGCAGTGCGCTTGTCGGGTGCGTAACGCTGTCGCACTTCGGCAATCAGTTCGTCTAGTTGTGCGGGCTGACCTGTTGCAGGCAACACCCACAGGCCCCAGGCCAATGCAGCATATAGTAAGTTTTTCATGCCCGGTTTTTTTTTACCACAGAGTTAAACGGAGTAAAACGGAGTTCCACAGAGTCAAATTTAGGCAATAAAACGCGTCAGGCGTCACCACCTGAGTTTTTTCCAGGCCGTCACCCCCTCAGGCGCTTCCCCGCCGTCACCTTGTCACCTTGTCACCACCGAGGCGGTGAACGGTAAACGTTCACCCTACGTGGCCGTCACCAACAAAATCACACCCGGGTATTGCTAATCCCATATAAACACCTTACTTTTGCAGGCCGAAATTGTAATTTGTTAAAAAAATTCAATCATTATCATGTTCGCAATCGTAACCATAGCTGGTCAACAGTTCAAAGTTGAGGAAGGGCAGGAGCTCTTCGTCCACCAGTTAGAAGCCGCAGCGGGCGACCAAGTCAGCTTTGATCAGGTACATCTGATCGAGCGCGACGGCAAGGTCTCCATAGGCACGCCGGTGCTGAACGCCAAAGTAAGCGCTACCGTTATCGGTAACCAGAAAGGCGATAAGGTCATCGTGTTCAAGAAGAAACGCCGCAAAGGCTATCGGAAAAAAAATGGCCACCGCCAGTCTTTTACAAAAATCAAAATTGACAGTATTGCCGGTTAATACGCCCGGTTTTTGTTTCATTTTTTAAAATCTATCAACGTCATGGCACACAAGAAAGGTGTAGGTAGTAGTGACAACGGCCGGGACAGTAAGAGTAAACGCTTGGGCGTAAAATTGTTCGGCGGCCAACTCGCCAAGGCCGGCAATGTGATTATTCGCCAGCGTGGTACGCAATTCCACCCCGGCGAAAATGTATATATGGGCAAAGACTTTACGCTGCATGCTAACGTCGATGGTCGTATTTCTTTTAAAAGAGGCCGCCTCGACAGGACTTTCGTGAGCGTACTGCCGCTCGAAACAGCTCCCGTAGCAGCGCCTAAGGCTACCAAAACGGCCCCCGCTAAAGCAGCTCCCAAAGCCGAGAAACCGGTAGTGGAAGCAGTCGTAGTGGAAACTCCCGCTCCAGTTATGGAAGCGCCCGCTCCCGTAGCAGAAGCTCCCGCTGTAACCGAAACGCCTGCTGCAAAAGAAAAGCCCGCCAAGGCTTCCAAAACTGAAAAAATCACCTTACCTTCCGGCAAGAAAGTAGCCAAAGATGACCTTAAATTGGTCGAAGGCGTCGGCCCGAAGATCGAGGAACTGCTCCACGCCGCAGGTATCAACACCTGGGCCGAACTGGCAGCTACCGATCCCGATAAGATCAAGGCTATTCTCGATGAGGCAGGACCTAATTACCGCATCCACGACCCCGCCACCTGGCCCAAGCAAGCCGGTTTGGCCGCCGAAGGCAAATGGGAGGAACTGGAGGCGCTGATGGACGAACTCAGCGGCGGTCGCGAAAAAGAATAATCGCACCGCATCCCAACGCAATAGTTTTAGTTTTCATAGCTTTATATTTTGAGCCCCGCTCCACAAGAACGGGGCTTTTTTTTGTGGTCGGCGGTCGGCAATTGGCAGTTGGCAGTCGGCAGTCGGCAGTCGGCAATCGGTTAGAGAATAATTTTCCCTCTCTCCCTCTCTCCCTCTCTCACTCCCTCACTCTCACCCTCTCACCCCAGTTCCTCCAACTTCTCCAATATCCAGGCCTTGTCGGCCAGTGCTTCGCAGGCATTGATCTGGGTTCTGATCTTGTCGAGGCGGGGCTTGTCGCGGGGCATGGTATTCGATAGCAATTTGACGAAGCGCAGCACATTCAGATATTGGTATTTCACGCCTCTCGAAATGGTTTGATTGCGTTGCAAGTACACGCGGAAACTGTCTATCAGCGAATCGAGGGCTATGTATTCGTTTAGTTCATAATAGGTTTTGAGCAACATCAGTTTGCTGCCCAGCGCATACACGATGTCAGGGTATTCTACTTCGCGCAGTTGCTCTATGACTTTGTCGTATTTTTTTTGTGAAAAAAATACTTTAGCCAGGTTGAAATTGGTGGCGTTGAGCTGGTCGTCGGGCGGTAGCTTTGCGGTGTATTGCCGGATGAAGCCTTCTACCCAGTCGTAGGCTTTCACATGCAGCCCTACGGTGATGATGTTTTTGTAATCCTGGGTAGGCAATATCCCGTCTTTGATGATAAATCCCTGCTTGAGCGAGCGTTGATAGAGTTCGAATAATTCCAGAAAATAGGCCGGCTGACCAGTATTGATTTTGGTGTCAATGCAATAATTGAATAAATAAATATAAAAAGCGCGCAGGGCCTGGTCGGAGAAACGGGCCTCATCGCCGGCCAGCAACTGTTTGAGGTCGCGGAAATAGGATTCCTCTTCGGGGTGCAGGAGCATGCTGGCTACCAGGTAATAGGCGGCTATGATAGGTTCGGCATAATATCGGCTTTGCCGCACCATGTCGAGAAACTGCGGAAAGAGGTGTATGTCGGCCTGTAGCGACAGGGTGTTGCGGTAGTCGAGCGCGTCGCAGTAGTGGCGCAACTTTTGGGCGATGTAATAGCAGTCGAGGTGATAATCGGCCTGTTCCAGGTTTTGATAGTCGATGACTTTTGAACCCGATTGCTCCAAATATTGGTGCCCGTATAGGGCTAAGAGGTGGCTGCCGAAGTGGTAATCGGCGTCGCGAAGCGGGTGTTTTTGCAAGGCTTCGCGGGCTTGCCGGGCGGCGCCGGCAAAGTGTTTGTCCAACTTGCGTTGGGAAAGTTGCGGCAACAGATCTACGGCGGGCCGCCAGGCGTCGCGTTTGTATTGGCGAAAGCCCAAAAATGACAAAGCCTGCTGGGTGAGTTCGGAATTGAGCCGCCTAAACTGGTCGTCGTCGTAGGGCCTGGCGCCAAAAACGGCCTGCCAGAGTTGTTTTTTTTCCAGCGGCTGAGAGGTATCCAGAAAAAAAGGCAGGATTTTTTCAAGCAACAAGCCGATTTCTTTGTTGTCATTAAAGAAAGGAGAGGCCAGGTATTTCCTGAAGCTTTGTAACTCGTGCCGCGATAAAGCGGCAAGCAGGGTGATGAGTTTTGTTCCGGTCATATCGGCCATAAAGCGAGAAGGGCTGTACAATTTAACTTTGACAACAAAGCGGGTGCAAGCGTAAAGGTAATGTTCTTGTTCCCAATATTTTAGGTTACTTTGTATTAGTGACGTATTCGTTACAAAGACAAAGTATTGTTCTTTTTTTATGTAACAAATTTCTACCAAATTTGTATATTGAGTAAATTGCGTATTAAAGCGATTCAAGTCAGGAATATGGCGAACCCGTTCTATCGCAACATAAACAACTATTACTATGGCACAGTAGCTCCGCTCGCCGCTAAGTGGGTAATGGGCTTGTTGTTGCTTTTTTCTTTTGCTCAAAGCAGAGCCAACACCTGCGAGGCAGGGTTTATGTTCGCTTTTCTCGACGATGAACACGTGGTGCTGTATAATACATCTGTCGATTTTAATACTTATCAATGGGACCTCGGCGGTATTCCGCTTTCTTTCGATGGCAACGGAGTGGCTTTGTTTACGATGCAGGGCGCAAGCGTGCAAGTTTGCCTGTCCGTTTCTGATGGCCAGGATTGTGTCGACATGATTTGCCGCGACGTTTTTCCTGGCTCCCCCGATGAAATGTGCGAGCTCACCGACTGCGTTTGGCCGGGCGACGCCAACGGCGACGGCAAAGCCAATCAATACGACTTGCTCCATATGGGGCTCGACTACGGCCTCAGCGGCCCGCCCCGCACGCTATTCCCTTCGCCTTCCAACCCCATCGCCTGGGCGCCCAATTTTGCCGAAGATTGGACGACTTCCTCTGCTGGGGTAAACGATAAACACCTCGATTGCAACGGCGACGGCTTTATCGCCGACAACGATTTCAACGCTATCCACCTTAACTATAACCCCGAGTTTGCTTTTTCCAGCACCAGCGTAGTCGGCGCCCCGCCGGTTTATCTGGAACTGGAAACGCCTTTTATTACTATCACCGAAGACAGTACGTACGAGGTAATTGCCCACCTGATGATAGGCGAGGCGGCTTTTCCTATCGATAATCTGCACGGTCTGGCGCTCGATTTAGGCTATCCTTTCGATCTGGTACTGCCTGGCACGGCTACTATAGATTACGACAGCGATGAGTTTTTCGGCGTATCCGGCGAGGTGCTTACCCTCGAGCGCGATTTGTACGCCCAAAATCTGGGCCGCCACGACTGGGCCATGTCGCGCCGCAATGATGCCCAAGGCATTGCAGGGCATGGACGGGCCGCTACGGTGCGCTATGTGGTGAGCTCCGATATCATCGGCGGCCGCTCCGAACCGGAAATCCCCTTCGATATCATTATTGAGCGGGTGAAAGCTATCGATGTCAACGGTAATCCCATCACGATATCGCTACCGCATGGCGGCGTTTTTACGGTTATCCTCATCAACGATACGGTGGCAGGCACCCCCGGCGACGATGAACCGCAAGTCAGCGTGTTCCCCAATCCCGCCGGTGGCCGACTGTACGTAGAATGGGCGAATTTGGCCGCTACCCGTGTATCGTTGCTCAACCTCATGGGGCAGCCGGTCTGGGAACAGGCCGCCGAAGGCAGACAGGTATCGGCCAATGTGGATTCCCTGGCGCCAGGGCTATATTGGGTCGTATTACACGCTGCCGAAGGGGCGGTAGTTCGCCGCGTGAGTATCCGCTAGTTTACTATTATGAAAGCTATGTTATTCGCCGCAGGGCTGGGCACCCGCCTGCATCCGCTTACTTTGTCCCGCCCCAAAGCACTGGTGGAAGTGGGCGGCAAAACGCTGCTGGAACATACCCTGCGACATCTCCAGAGCGATGGCTGCGAGGGAGTTATCGTTAACGTGCATTATCTGGCCGCGCAAATCATCGAATGGCTCAACAACCATCCTTTTGAGATGGAAATCGCGATTTCCGACGAGACCGACTTGTTGCTCGATACCGGCGGAGGTCTCCAAAAAGCCGCCTGGTTTTTGAAAGACGCGCCTTTCCTGGTCTATAATACCGATATCCTTACTAATATGAACCTGGCGGAATTTTACCGCCGCCACTGCGATAGCGCTGTACTTGCGACGCTCGCAGTACGCAGGCGCCCCAGCAGCCGGTATCTGCTGTTTGATGAAAATGGCCTGCTCTGCGGCTGGCAAAACGCTAAAACAGGAGAAACTCGCCTCAGCCGTGCCGTGCCCAATCCCCAAGCGCTTGCTTTTAGCGGTATCCACGCAGTCAATCCCGCTATTTTCAATTTTATGCCTGCCGATAAACAGGTTTTTTCTATGATTGATGTGTACCTCTACGCCGCCGAAACCCAGTCTATCCAAGCCTATCCCCATGATGCCGACACCTGGTTTGATATAGGTACGCCGGCAGCGCTGGAACATGCAAGAATGAAGAATGAATAATGAGTTTACTTAATATATAAGTAATTCATTATTAATTATTAATTCTTAATTGTTCATTCCAAAAAGCGTGATTTGTAGGCTGGCCTTGGCATCATACAACTCTCCCTTTTGCCAAACCAGCGGTAGCGGTTGCGGGCAATCCAGTTGTAGACGGCGTCGCGAAGGGGCTTGGGGACAATAACCAGGGCGTACAGCAGCGGCCAAAGACCGGAGAGGTGTCTGACCACCCGCAGGCCCACGTCGGAGTGGGTGTAAAACCGGCCATTTTCGTATAACACAACCGTAGAAATTTCATCGGTTGGCAAACCTGCGCGACGTAGCAGATTTTGCCCGTAATCCGATTGCAGGGAAGCAAACTGGTAATAACCCTGTGGGTCGCGCGGTAATACGAATTGCACAAAACCATTGCAAAGGTTGCACACGCCGTCGAATAGTAATACGTGTTGCGGTGTTGGTGTGGTCATGCAGTTACAACAAGGCGCCTTTTGAAAATGTTGTGGTTTCGACCCACCAAACATCGTACAGTAGGCAGTCGGGTGTCGGCAGTCAGCAGTCGGTCGGTCATACAGTCGTAAAGTCGTAAAGTCGTAAAGTCGTACAGTCGAAAAAATGCCCCATCGCTTGACAGTAATTTTGAATTGCGCTATTTTGTATAAAAATAATAAAGATGAAAACCGGCATAACTCCAATTCCCGAAAGCCTCGTATACGAAAAAATTAATGGGCGACCTGTATACTATCGTGGATACAGGGAGTACCTGTTGGGGCAGAAAACCGAAGAAGAACTCATGGGAAGCAGTTATTTGCAAGCGCTGGTCGTATCAGAATTGTTCCTTTTGTTGAGCAGGGAGCTTGATTTGGGCCAATATAGAATATTACCCAATGAATTGGGATTAAAGTTGGGGAGGCAATCCCGGCGTGCTGCTGATCTTGCCATCATTGATAAAAAGCGATTCCAACACATCCCCGTTGAAAACAAATACCTCGGCGAAGCGCCTGAAGTTGTCATAGAAATTGACACCAAAGCTGAAGTCAGGGATGTAGGCGGTTTGGAAAACTATTACAAAAAAAAGACGGCAGATCTATTAAATTTCGGCGTTAAAAAAGTGATTTGGATATTTACCGAACCTCGTACGATTTTGCTGGCAGAGCCGGATAGCGAATGGCAAATAGTGGGTTGGGACCGGGAAGTACATGTATTGGGCAATGCCCGTTTTTGCCTGCAAACAATCATCAACGATACCATCGCGTAGAGACGCAAAATTTTGCGTCTCTACGCAAACAGGGCCCTATACAATTCCTCCACCTTGCCGATCGTGCGCACCTTGATGCCATAGCGGTCCACATCCAGGCCTTTAGTATTGTATTTTGAAATATAAATTTCCTTGAAGCCCAGTCGATCGGCCTCCTGGATGCGTTGCTCGATGCGGGTAACGGCGCGGATTTCGCCCGAGAGGCCCACCTCGCCGGCAAAGCAAATATTGGAAGGAATCGACACGTCTTCGAGCGAAGAAATCAGCGCGCACACGATAGCCAGGTCGATGGCGGGGTCGTCCACCCGGATGCCGCCGGCGATATTGAGGAATACGTCGTTGACGGCAAAGGGCAGCCCGCCGCGTTTTTCGAGCACGGCCAGCAGCATGCTCAGTCGGCGCAGGTCGAAGCCCGTAGCCGAGCGTTGGGGCGTGCCGTACACGGCCCTGCTCACCAGGGCCTGTGTTTCGATCAGCATGGGGCGCATGCCTTCCATGGTGGCCGCCACGGCGCTGCCGCTGAGGTCTTCGTCTTTTTGCGACAGCAGTAGCTCGCTGGGGTTGGACACCTCGCGCAGTCCGCCCGATTGCATCTCGTAGATGCCCATTTCATCGGTAGAGCCGAAGCGATTTTTGAGCGTGCGCAGGATGCGGTAGGAGTAATGCTGGTCGCCTTCAAATTGGAGCACCGTATCTACGATGTGTTCAAGTAGTTTGGGGCCGGCAATAGAGCCTTCCTTAGTGATATGGCCTATCAGGAAAATGGGTATGTTCGTTTCCTTGGCGAAACGCTGCATCTCGCCGGCGCATTCGCGCACTTGCGAGACACTGCCGGGGGTAGATTCGATGTGAGGAGAAGACAGCGTCTGGATACTGTCGATCACGATGAGTTGGGGGCCGGTTTGTTGGGCTACCGTGAGGATTTTGTCGGTATTGGTTTCGGTGAGTACCAGGCAATTACTGCGGCTGCCGCCGAGGCGGTCGGCGCGCATCTTGATCTGTTCTTCGCTTTCTTCGCCTGATACGTATAGCGTAGTGGCGCTGACTTGCAGGGCGAGTTGCAGCAGCAGCGTCGATTTGCCGATGCCGGGCTGGCCGCCGATGAGGATAATAGAACCCGGCACAATGCCGCCGCCCATCACCCGGTTTAGTTCTTTGTCGGGGGTAGTCAGCCTTTGGGTATTGCCGGCTTGAATATCGTTGAGGGGCACGGCCCGGGCCTGCTGGTTGCCCGATTGGGGGCCTTTCCAACTGCGTTGTTTTTCTTCCTGGGCGGTGGGTTTGGTCACCAATTCTTCCACATAGGTATTCCACTCCCCGCAGGCCGGGCATTTGCCCACCCACTTGGGCGAAGTAGCGCCGCAATTGGTGCAGGCGAAGATGGATTTTACTTTAGTCAAAACGCTGGGTTATAATTTTTTAAACATAATATACGCATCGACGTAGCCTTGCCCGGCATGGTGAAAACCGCCGGGTACCGTGCCGATAATGTCAAAACCGAGGGACTGCCACAGGTGAACGGCGCCCTTGTTGGAGCTGACCACCATATTAAATTGCATGCCGTGGTAGCCGGCGTCTTTGGCGATGAGCAGCGAGTGTGCACCCAATTGCCTGCCTACGCCGCTGCCCCGCCAGCCTGCGTCGACCATGTATGCCGCATTGGCTATATGAGCGCCATGACCAGGTTGGTTGGGCTTTACAATATAGGCCCCCACTATTTGTCCTTCTTCTTCAGCTACGTATACGAGGTTTCGCAGGTTGACCCACGAAGCTTCTATCTGCTCGCGCGTGGTGGTGTGGTCGTACGCAAAGTAAACCCCTTCGTCGATGATCGCTTTGAAAAGCTGCCATACGCGCGCTAAATCTTGTATTTCTGCGGGGCGGATCATGTTTTCTGTTCTCTGTTCTCTGTTCTCTGTTCTCTGTTCTCTGTTTTCTGTTCTCTGTTCTCTGTTCTCTGTTCTCTGTTCTCTGTTTGGTTAGGTAGAGGCAAATCATGATTTGTCTCTACTGGCAAAGATAATGAACGGATAACCGACAACCGAGAACGGACAACCGACAACCGAGAACGATTTACTTCGGAATTTTCACGGAATAAGCCTTCTTCTCCTTATTCGTCAGTTTCTCGCTAATGAGCCAGGGGTTGTACACCTTGAGCATGCGGTAAGTAGTGCCGTGTTCGGCGGCGAAGTCGCCCCAGTTGGCCACGGCGTCTTTTACCTCCACTGTTTTATAGTTATCGATAGGGGCGTAGCCGTCTTTGTCGTCGAGGTAAAAGCCGAAATTGCGGGGGTCTTCCAGGATGGCCTTGAAAGCGATCAGTCGGAACACATAACGCGAGGTTTCGGAATTGAGATTGAGGTCGTAGTAGTTTTTAACGCGCTGGACCGCAATTTCTTTGGCCATTTTGGTGCCTCCCATATTGTAAGCGCCGGCGGCGTTGGTCCAGGTGCCGAAGCGTTTTTTATAATCTTTGATATAGCGGCAAAAAGCCTCGGTGGCTTTTTCCACGTGGTAGCGTTCGTCGATGTCGTCGTTTACTTCCAGTCCGTAGCCCTTGGCGGTATTGGGCATAAACTGCCAGATGCCGCGGGCGCCGGCGCCGGAGACGGCATTGCGGAGGCTGCTTTCCGCCACGGCGAGGTATTTAAAATCATCGGGCACGCCGTTTTCTTTTAATATTTTTTCCATCAAAGGAAAGTAGCGGTACGTGCCTTTTATATTGAGGATCGTATTGGATTGCCAATAGGTATTCGAGAGCAACTCCCGGTCGAGGCGTTCGCGCACGTCGAAGTTGTCCATCGGCACAGGTTCGCCGGCAAACGAAAACTCCCGGTCGAGGTTGACGGGTTTGATGATCTGCGGCAACGTGTGGTTGACGCCGTTGCTCACCGGATCCGTCTTATCGGAATAAGAAGCCAGCACGGCCACCGTGAAAAATGCCGCCATGGCCAGGGTGTACCACTGAATGCCTTTTTGCATGTTGCTGCTATTTAGTTGCTTGACAATAAAACTAACAACGCCATGAAGGGCGTAAGCGTTGTGCGTTGGTATGGGTAAAGGTAAGATTGTTGTTGAAAATTGGCAAATGAAAATTAAGCAAGTAAAATTGCTGTTAAGGCAGTAATTTTTTGATTTTTCTGTGCATTGTAATTGTATTTTTTTTAAAATTATCCTATTTTTGCTGTTAAAGCAGTAAAATGGATGTTTTTGCAATAGCACAAATAGTCTATTGGCATAGAAAAAAGGCTGGACTCTCACGTGAAAGATGTGCCCAATTGGCCGGCGTAGGAAAAACTGCCGTTTACGATCTTGAGCATGCAAAGCCGACTATACAGTTAGACACCCTGATGAAAATTCTTGATGTACTCAATATTCAAGTTCGCTTGGAGAGTCAACTAATGGAACAATATCAACATGAATAAAGCTAACATATATGTGCACGGCGTTCATGCCGGAATATTGGCGGAAGTAGAGCCCGGGCGGCATTACCGGTTCGACTACTTACAAACTTACACAGGCCCCCCCGTGTCGCTTACCATGCCCATAAAATCGCGAAGTTATACCTTCAGCGCATTTCCCGCTTTCTTTGACGGCCTGTTGCCGGAAGGCGCAATGCTGGATGGCTTGTTGTCAAGATTAAAAATTGACCGTACCGATTATTTTGCCCAATTACTTGCCACCGGTGAGGACATGGTCGGGGCCGTCACCTGCTTAGAAGCCAACGATGAATAGGTGCCCAATTTCATATCTACCTTGCGGTGATCAAAAATACGCTAAGGAAGGACTCACCTTGTTAAATCGAAATTTAACGACACTGCTGGATTTCCCTTACTCTGCGTCTGAACAGCGTCTTGAGGCGAGCCATCGCATGATACGAATGTCTATCCAGGGCGTGCAACCCAAATTAAGCGCTATTTTGAACACCAGGAGGCATATTTTTGATCTGGTGGAGACAGAAGGTAGATTCATTATTAAACCCCCGCACAGTATATACGGACAAATGCCCGAAAATGAAGACCTCACCATGCGTTTGGCAAAAATTACAGGCATCGAAACTCCCCTTCACGGCATGATGTGGTGTAAGGATGGTAGTCTGAGTTATTTTATCAAGCGGTTTGACAGAGTTGGCCGTCGTGATAAGTTGGCTGTGGAAGATTTTGCGCAATTGGCAGGTTTAACCAGAATGACCAAATACGACTACACGATAGAAAAAACGGTTAAACTGCTGGAAACCTACTGTACCTTCCCGGTGCTTGAAAAATATAAGTTTTTCAAATTGGTTTTGTTTTGCTTTGTCACAGGCAATGAAGATATGCATTTGAAAAACTTTTCACTGATCACCAGAAACGGCAAGGTTGAACTTTCTCCGGCTTATGATTTAATCAATAGCACTTTGGCGCTTGGAGGCGCTGAAGAAGAAATGGCGCTAATGCTTGCCGGCAAAAAAAAAGAATTCAGGAAAAAAGATCTCATTGATTATTTAGGCAAAGAGGTATTGAAACTCAATTCAGTCGTGATATCCGAAACGTTATCCGATTTTCAACGCGTGTATCCGCAGTGGCATTTGCTGATTGATCAATCTTTTTTGAGTGAAAAAGCTAAACAAGATTATAGATCAATATTGGATTCCCGTTTGAAGCGCATTTTGTGAATTGGTTAAACGATTTCCTTTTTTTATAGTCAAATTGGTTTGACGAAAACCTCTTTTACCCATGCAGCGATTTGTACTACCCTTGCTCGTTTTTGTTTTTGTGTTAAATAACAAGCAGCGGGCTACCGCTCAGGATTTTTATGCATCCGATGCCATCCAGGAAATTCGCATCTATTTTTCGCAACCCAACTGGGATTATCTGCTCGACTCACTAAACGCCGCCGACGAAGAAGCCAGGCTGCTGGTACCCCTCGTGCTGGTTAACGGCGTGGCATTCGATAGCGTGGGAGTAAAATACAAAGGCAATAGCTCTTATAACCCCAACAGGCCCAAAAACCCTTTTAGCATCAAACTCGATGAGGTGATAGAAAACCAGGATTACCAGGGCCATACGCTCGTGAAATTGTCAAACGGCTTTAAAGACCCCTCTTTTTTGCGCGAAGCGCTGGGTTACGAAATTGCCAATCAATACATGGACGCGCCGCGGGCCAATTACGCCCGGGTGTATGTCAACGACAATTACCACGGACTTTACACCAACGTAGAAAGTATCAAATCGAAATTTTTGAGCGAGCACTATTATTCCAGCGACAATGCGCTTTTCAAATGCGATCCCATACAAGGGGCGCCCAACCCGCCGGGCTGCCCGCCCTCTATGGGTGGCGGGGCTACTTTTGTATACATGGGCGCTGATTCGAGCTGCTATTTGCGATTTTACGAAATTGAATCCGACTACGGCTGGAACGACCTGGTGAGCGCCGCTAATGTGCTTAATAATACACCCATCAATGCCCACCAGGCTTTCGATATCGACCGTATCCTGTGGATGCTGGCCTTCAATAATATATTGGTGAACCTCGACAGCTACAGCGGCTCGGGGCACAATTATTATATCTACAAAGACGACAATGGCCGCTTTCTCCCCATTGTGTGGGACCTCAACGAAACTTTCGGCAATTTTACCAATGCCGGCACAGGCGGTCCCGGCCTCAACCTCACCCAATTGCAGCAACTCGACCCGCTTTTGCATGTGAATAACCCTGCCCGGCCGTTTGTACAAAAACTACTGGCCAATCCCAAACACCGAAAAAGCTATATCGCGCATTTGCGCACGATCCTGCAGGAAAATTTTGTCAACAACAACTACCAAACGAGGGGACAGGTTTTGCAAGCGCTCATCGACGAGGCAGTGCAAGCCGATCTCAACAAGTTTTATTCCTATGCCAATTTTCAGGCAAATCTGCTCAATAACGTTACCGGGCCCAATTTCAACATTATCGGCATCGCCACGCTGATGGAGGCACGCGAGACTTTCCTGCTCAACCATCCCGAGTGGCAAAATGTACCCCCGAATATCACGGGCGTAACACCCGGCGCCGGCCAGGCGCTCGTCGGAAATACCGTGCAAGTGACCGCCATTGTTGCGAATGCTACGCTGGTGCGCCTGCGCTACCGCTTCAACAGAGCCGGCATTTTTGAAGAAATTCCAATGTTTGACGACGGCGCCCACGGCGACGGCGCTCCCAACGACGGTGTCTACGGCGCCGCGCTAACTCCTCTTCTTGCCGGAAAAACGGATTATTATATCTACGCAGAAAACAATGTCGCCGCTATGTTTTCGCCCCAACGCGCCGAACACGAGTTTTATACGCTTACCGTCACTTCGGGTATGGGTATCACCGAAGGCGCCATTGTGATCAACGAATTGCTGGCCGCCAACGACCTTGGCATCACCGACCCCGAAGGACAATATGAAGATTGGATCGAACTCTATAATACGACTTCGTCAGATATCCCGCTGGAAGGCGTTTTCTTGAGCGACGACGCTACTAACCCGGATAAATGGACTTTCCCGGCCGTGACTATCCCCGCCGGCGGCTATTTGCTGCTTTGGGCCGACGAAGACCAAAACCAGGAGGGTTTGCACACCAATTTCAAGCTCTCCAAAAACGGAGAAGAAATTCTGTTGTCAAATACCGATGGAACAATCATCGATGAGGTGGTTTTCGGCGCCCAGGAGACCGATGTATCCTGGGGGCGCTGCCCGGATGGCACGGGCGGTTTTGTCGCCATGACGCCCACGCCCGGGGCTGCCAACCTCAACTGTACGACCTCCGTATCCGAACCGGGCGAAAAGGGTATTTCACTGCGCCTGTTTCCCAATCCATTGGCGGCTGGGCAATCGATTACCCTGGTAGTCGACAGTCCTGCCGCACAGGAGGCCTGCCTGTCGCTCATCAACGGGCAAGGCGCAACGTTATTTGCGCAAGCCCTTTTGATACAAGCAGGTGCACAAGAAGTTGTCGTAAACCCATTAAGTAATTTGCCGCAAGGTTTGTATTGGATGCGTTTAGTTACGGCCGGCGGCGTAATCTCTGCGGGTGTGGCGGTAAGCCGTTAAGAAAGGTAAGGTAACATTGTGTTGGCTTTGGCCAGGCTTCCTTCTGTGCCTTGCCTTATTAATACATTCAGATAACCTATTTACGCCAAGTTCTTGCGCCGTTATTTTTTTTTGTATGAAATCAAGTAATGAAACGGCATCAACCCGTATTAACAAGTGATAAGAAATTATTTACCAAAAAATCACAACAATGCGTACCTTACATTTCCTGTGGATGGGATTGTTCGCTATGACAATTATGTCAATAGGATGCGGCCCCGCCCTGAAACTAAGTACTATCCACCCTGATTCTGACAAGCTCATCACTTTTGAAGCTTCCAGAGGACGAGTATCCGGCGGTATTTCACAAATGAATATAGAAGTTGGCGGTACTGTCGTCAAAACGCAAGCCGGTGAAAACGCTGCATATACCGGCGGGCCTTATGCGGCTTTTTCCAACATGCAATTACCCTACCGGGCTTTCGCCAATTTAACGGCAGGCGGAATAAAATCGACTTCCGGTTGGGTTTATATTGCCAACCCCAAAGGCGTATATACCTATACGACGCCTACCGGTTCCAACAGTGGATATCCCAACGGAACCAACGAGCAAACCGGCGCTAATTTGTACCGACTTGATCACGCCATTGTACGCACTCATGCCCTTAATGCCGTTATGGAATACGCCTCCGACAAAGGGATAGACCCCGTTACTGTTTCCAACACCGCCGACCATATGGTAGCCGCCGTTGCTTATTATGTAGACAAACACATGAGTTGGCGCGACGACTCCACCAATCAGACGGTTTTCGCTTCAAATGGTTTTGCTTCTTACGCTCCGGGGTGGGATTTCCCCCAGCCCGCCGACCTTACGCTTCGAATTTCCGGGAATCTGGCCAATGCTGATCCCAAAGATGACTTTATGGGCGACTGCGAAGACCATGCTATCCTGCGTTCCGCTTTGCTCCGGGCGCTTGGTTTTGCCCCTTGGGCAATTTGGGATGCGATAGACAACCCTATTTCGCACGAATATAACGTTGTTTTGTACGAGGGCGCATACCGCCTGATGGACTACGGCGAAATCGACCGCTGGCTGGATACCCATAGCTGGTCGGCTCATCAGAGTCACTTCGGCTGGAACGAAGCCAATGGTCCAAGGTTTGTGGACCCCGTCAATCACGATTACCTGAAAAATAATACGGACAACTTTCCCGGCGGCAAAACGTGCCCTGGCGCCTGGAGTTATTACAAGTATTACAAGGACAACTGCAAGTAAATCAACCCATTTTTTCGTATTCATTAAAATACAACCATCATGAAAAATACCTTGTTATTGTGCATTTGTCTGCTAAATACAATTGCCACAGTGAACGGACAGGATAATAACAGGCTGGAGCCTGTGCAATTCTATAGCGGCCCCATCGCCATTGACCAGCTCAAAGGCGTTATCCAGATCAGTCCGGATGGGATGCCCCGCGCTGATTTTTCCATCGATCTCAACAATGGCTCGGATAAAGAAGATATGGCAGCTTTCGGATTTCGCGGAAAAGACTCCCAACGGGTTTCTTTAAGGGCAAAACAGAGTTCTTCGCTAAAAGCCGAACCTGCCATGCGACGCAGCGGAGAACAAGGCGCTGTACAAAGCGCCGTATTCGATTTACTGCTGTACGCCAACAATCAGCTCGTTTCGCAGCCGGTAAGCGCCACAGATATTCAAGTGGTTTTAGCGCCTAATATCCAGCTCATCAGGGCAAATATGGCTTATGAGCGCAGCAGCAACCAGTCGGGAGAAACGGTACTGCGATTCACGGCCAGGAAAAGTTTTCCGACCGAATTGGTGCTCGTTTACGCTACCGACGGGGTCGGCTTGACAATCGAAAAAACGTTTAGCAAAACCCCGGTGTTGGCTAAAGACAAAATTAAAGTGACACTAAAAATTACAAATGCCGGGAAGAACAAGCTGGATAAAATTGTAGTAGAGGATGATTATGATTCCCGTGATTTTAAAGGAGAGGGCCCGGGGTTTAGCGAATATTCCGGGAAAGAAAACGACAGGCGCCTGTTGTACCGCACTGAAATCCCTGTATTAAACCCGGGAGAAAGCCGGGAAGTATCTTTCGAAATTACGGCCCAGTTTGACATCAAACACGTCACTTTGCCCGCTGCCTCCGCCTCCTCGGGTAATAGATTATTGGGAGTGAGTAATAAGATAAAGCTCTAAGTTCAGATAAATAACCGGCCTTACTCGTGTTACATGAAGTGAGGCCGGTCATTTTGTTGACGAATATCACTATACGGATGTGACGATGATCAGAATTATGAAAAACGACAGGGCTTAGCTTTGTATTAAAACCCTGCGTCATGTTACGTTTATTCCTTCTTTTGCTTGGTTTGATAGTCGCTTTTCTGGCGCTTGGAAATCTGCTTTTTGAATTGGCTTATAAAAAAGAGGTTAAAGCAAATTTATTGCGCTCTTCTGCCTTGCCAAAAAAATTACTCACGGAATCGGATATCCAACACCTGCCACCCCCCGCCCAACAGTACTTGCGATACGCAGGTGTGTTGAATAAACCCAAGGTACACAGCGTAAAAATTGTTTTTGAAGGTCAAATGAGAAGCCGCGATAAAGATTGGTTTCCGTTTGTGTCCGAACAATACAACTTTTTTGACGTGCCCACCCGACTGTTTTTTATGAAAGGAAAAATGTTTGGCATCAACGTGCCGGGTTACCACGCGTATAAAAACGGCGACGCTTCCATGCAGATTAAATTGTTCGGTTGGTTTCCTGTCGTAAATATCAAAGGCGGCGGTTTAAACAAAACGGAAACGGTCACCCTCTTCAACGATATGTGCTTATTGGCGCCCGCTACGCTCATTGATAAAAGAATACAATGGGAGCTTATTGACAGTTACTCTGCGAAGGCTATTTACACCAATAACGGCATTACCATTAGCGCTACTTTGTTTTTTGATGAATTGGGCCGGCTGGTCAATTTTGTATCTGACGATCGCGGCTCTGTTGACGATGGGAAAACATACCGGTTTTCAACCCCGGTTCACGCATACAAAAACTTCAACGGCTTTAACGTTATAGCGCGCGGCGACGGGGTATGGCATTATCCGGAAGGGGAGTTTACGTATGGGAAGTTTATTTTAAAAGAAATTAGCTATAACCCTAAGGAATGTGGCGTAAATAAGTTACCTGAATTCGGCGAGGCTATTTTTTCACCAGGCAAGGCGCGAGAAGGGAGCTTAGCCAAAGCTAAGTGACCGACGAAGCAACGTAGTATGGTGGAAAAAGAGACCGCCCAAACAGGTAAGTTATTTACGACACGTTCCTAAGTAAGGGAAAGTTAGTAATGAGTCCACTTCAGCTGTTAAAATTGTAAAAAAAATGCCCCATCGTTCGTCGCTTTTTTTTCGCCGCTCTAAATTGGTGAAAGTTTGATTTTTTCGTAACTGTTTAGGAGGGTTTAGTGCATTCGCAGTTTAGCGATAGGGTTTAGCACTACTTTGTCACTTTAATTCAGGCATACGGCATATTACGCTCCGCTGGAGCTTATGGGATCTTTTTATTGCCGGTTCTACCCATATTTCGGCCCTCCGGGCCTTTTCAAGGTCAAAAAAGCCCCAGCGGGGCGCAAATATGGGTAGAAGATTCAAGAACAAAGTGCATTATAGCTCCAGCGGAGCGAAATAT
>JABWBR010000087.1 GCA_013360405.1 Saprospiraceae bacterium | reverse complement strand
GATACGCTGTGCCAGGTGGTGCAGGTGGTGGTGGATGGGGTGGAGGAAGAAAGCGGGAAGCGCATAGCCGTAAACGTATCGCCAAACCCGGTCAGCCGGCATGGGCAGATTGCGCTAGACGTCCACTTGCCGGGCGCCGGGGCTGCCGAGTTTGTGCTGCGCGATATGCCGGGCCGGGAAGTGCTGCGGGTTCCCCTGTACCTGACAGACGGACGGACCCGACAGTCTGTGAGCCTGGGGTCATTGCCGGCAGGCGTGTACATCGCCGCGCTGGAAACCGGAGATAAAGTAGTGTGGACAGGGAGAGTGGCGGTTTATTGATGAAAGTAGATTATGCTTTATAGTGGGCAAAGATGGGGAAACCTACGGCCATAAAGTGGTAAAAGGCATCGGCCACGGCTGCGATGAAGAAGCGCTGCGGGTAGTACAGGAAATTCCCGACAATTGGTTGCCGGGAATACTCAGCGGTGAAGCCGTGAGCGTTCAATTTATTATGCCGGTCCAGTATAAAATACAATAATAATGCACTGCCCGGCTGCGGACCTGCCGACAGCCGGGCAATGCATTTGGTGCTATCAGAACGTCACATTATACTTCAGCAAAAATTGCTGCGTAATGCTCGTTGCCCTGCCGAGGCCGGAAATGCCGTTGGTAGCGTTGCTATCCGAAATCTGCACGCGCACGTCGTCGTCGTAAAATACATTGACGAGGATCGAAGCCTGCAGGCCTTTGATGATCACAAAGCCAAACTCGTTGGTCCAGTCTACGTCCACATTTTGCGGTTTTTCGATGTAGTTGCTAAACAGCGTAAGCGCCGAGGTATAGCTCAACTTCTCTTTGAAGTATTTGCCTACATAATTCATGCGCAGCAAAGACCCCAGTTGGGAGAACGTATTGTCGAACTCCGGATAAATGCCGTTTACCGGCGTGCCGTCTACGGGGTTGCCGTGGATGCCGAGGCGGGCGATCTCGTCGTCGCTTACTACGATAAACTTGGCGCCTACCGGCGAGTAGTAAAACGACAGGTTAGGCAACGGTTTGTAATCGATACCTACCGATACGGTGATGGTAGCCGGCGAGAAGAGTTTCGACAGCGCTGTGGCGTCGGTATCGGTGATGTCGGTGAGGAAGTTGCCCGGGTAGTCATCAGAACCCCGGTATGTGGGGGTGAGCTGACTCAGGAACGACACGTCGGCGGCGTAGAAGAACTTGGACGTCTCGCTTATTTTGTAGCCGATTTTTGAATTCAAACGCAATTCGTCGATAGCTTTCTGGAAGGGTATCTTGTTGTCGTTGGTACCTTGGGCGATCACGCCCGAGCCGAGGCGCTGGATGCCGAATTGCCACAGCAGCAGGTTGTCCCAGGCGATACGGTCTTTTTTGTATAATGCCGCAATATTGACGGCGCTACCGAAGCCCACTCTGTTTTGGCCGGCGCCCTGGCGCGGGTTGTGGATAAACAATTGAGCAAAATCGAGGCCGAGGCCGGCGGTAGTTTTCCAGGCCTTTTCCTCTTCGGCGGGTTTGGCGTCGGCGGCAGCGGGTTCCTGGGCGTTAACCGGCGTCAGATAGCATACAGAAGCCAGCATAGCCAGGCTTAAGAAATACACATTCTTGCGCATTGCATTGTGATTTAGTGAGTGTATAAAAAGTCGTGTTTACTTTTCGTGAATTTCTACCGGGTCAGAGGTAAGCTTGTTGAGCGGAATGATGATGCGTTTGCCTTCCGATTGCAACACCATCGCCGTGTGGTCGAGTTCGATCACTTCGCCTGTTAACCCGTTGATCGTGATGGTATCGCCCACCTTTATTTTATTTTTATTATAAAAAGAGGCCAGAAAATTGGCTACTATATTCCTGGAAGCCAGTCCGTAGCCGATTGCAAACGCCAGCACCACCCCGGCAATAATGATAGAAAGATTGCTCTCGATAAATTCGGTATTGATGCCGGCTTGCGACAGCGTGATCATCACCACATTGATAAACACAAAATAAAATACCACGCTGGAGATCACGCCGGCAGCTGGAATGCCCAGCGAATCACAGGCCGTTTTGACGAGGTTTTTGAGAAAATCGGCGGCCAGTACGCCCACGATAAATACAAGGAATGCTGACAACAATTGCGGCAGGTAGTTGAGCAAGTTGCCCATCATATCCGATACCGATTGCATGCCCAACACATCGGTGGCGGCGATGAAAATCAGGAACATGAGCAGATAGTACACCAGCTTAGATAGCATCACACTGGGGACTATCTTGATATTCGATTTATAAAACAGCTCTATCTCGTTAAGTTTCTCGGCCAGTTTATCGGCGCCGATGGTTCGCAGGGCCCGTTTGATAAATTTGGCGAGCAACTTTGCCACAATCCAACCTCCGATTAATACGGCCAGCGCCCCTGCCAAATTGGGTAGAAAGTTGATGAAGGCGTCGAGTTGCTCATTGAGCATATTAAGTAACTTCTTTTCCATGAGTTCCGGTTTTTACCCGCACAAGTAGGCGAATAAGTAGTTTTAGGTGAAATTCGGTTTATCGCGGTTGGTCGCCGCGGGGCGATTCTCCGCCGTCGGGGCTTCCGGGTGCTATATTTCCGGGGTCTGTGATTTTGCCTTGCGCCGGCGTGGGGCGTTGCGCCGGTCTTGCTTGCTGGCCTTCGTGTTGGGCAGCGGCAATAAAAAATTCAAACACTCTTGGGATAAACATTTCGATGAGGTGCCCCACGAATCGAAAAAAGGACAACGAACCCCACAGCGACGCCCTTATTTGCTCGTCGTGCCGGGCGCCAAACAGGAGTTCCTCCTCTTCCTGCAGGCGTTTGAAATTGTTTTGGTCATTCATACTCCGGGAATAATTCTTCTTTGAGCTTTTGCGCTTTTTCTTTGGCGCGTTTTATCTGCATCTTCACGGCGCTTTCGGTTTTGTCGATCGTATCTGATATGTCTTTGATCGACATGTCGTCCTGGTATTTCATCAGTAGTATGGCCCGGTCTCCCACCGGCAATTCTTCGAGTACGTGGCGGAGCTGGTTGACCTCCATCGTAAACAAGGCTTCGTCGGGTATCTCGTCTTCGCGCTCCGGCGCTTTGTCCACATCGCCGCTGAATACGTCCTGTTGCTTTTTTTTCCTGCGTATGTAGTCGATACAGTAGTTGTACGTAATAGAATACACCCAGGTCGAAAACTTGGCTTTTTCGCCAAATTTGGCCAGGTTGAGGAAAATTTTCATAAAAATCTCCTGCGTCGCATCCTGCGCCAATGCCTCGTCTTTCAGCATGGTGATGCACTTGCTGAAGATTTTGGGCGCATAACGCGTATACAACAGGCTAAAGCAACGCGAAGCCTGCGTTTCGAGGTAGTTGTGTACCACCTCGAAGTCTTTCATCTCTTGATTACAAGTCTTTTCCAAGTGGGCTGGTGTGTTTGATTGTCTTACCCGACGACACAAATGCGCCCCACTTTAGCTTTGAGACGCACAAAATGCCATTTGATAACACATTTTAACACAAATTTGGAAAAAAAAAGTCGGTTGTCGGTTGTCGGTAGTCAGTTTTCCGACAACAGAATTTCCGTTAACACACAACCATACCCGGATAACCGGCGTTCTTAATAAAATTGAAATAAACCTGCGTTATTATGAAGCGAATCCTAAAAGTGTCTGTCCTGCTGGCCATATTGGTAGGCGGCATGGCTACTACCTACCATGCGGGCGGCGACAAGTATTTCGAGATCCTTAAGAATATCGAGATCTTTGCCAACCTCTACAAAGAATTGAATACCAATTACGTAGACGAAATCGACCCTGGCAAGCTCATGCGCACCGGCATCGACGCCATGATGGGTTCGCTGGATCCCTTTACTAATTATATTTCCGAGTCGGATATCGAGGGCTACCGGTTTATGTCGGAGGGTAAATACCACGGCATCGGCGCCCTGAGCGAAAAAATCGGCGACTTTGTAACGATCACGGAGTTGTACAAGGATCAACCCGCCGAAAAAGCCGGACTCAAAGTGGGCGACCAACTGCTGGCTATCGATGGCAAAGACGTAAAAAACAGAAATCCCGACGATATCAACAATATCCTGCGCGGTTTTCCGGGTACGGAGGTAGAACTCACGATTCGCCGCCCCGGTAAAAAAGACGATTTTAAAGTAAAACTCGTACGCGAAGAAGTGGAAGTGCCCAACGTGCCCTACCAGGGCTTGGTGAGCAACGACATCGGTTATATCTCGCTTACCATTTTTACGCGCGACGCAGGCGCCAATGTGGCGGGCGCGCTGAAAGAACTCAAAACCAATAACCCCGGACTAAAAGGCATTATCCTCGACTTGCGCGGCAACGGCGGCGGATTGCTCACCGAAGCCGTCAACGTGGTGAATGCGTTTGTGCCCAAAGGCGAACTGGTGGTCACTACCAAAGGCAAGGTAAAAGACTGGGATCGCAGCTTCAAAACGATGGGCGCCCCCGTAGACGAAGAGATTCCGCTCGCAGTGCTCATCAATAAAAATTCGGCTTCCGCCTCCGAAATCGTGAGCGGCGTATTTCAGGATTACGACCGCGGCGTGCTAGTGGGCCAGCGCTCGTATGGCAAGGGGCTGGTGCAAAACACCTACGATATTGGCTACAACTCCAAGGTGAAGCTCACTACCGCTAAATACTACATCCCCAGCCAGCGCTGCATCCAAAGCGTAGAGTACAAAAACGGCGAACCCGTGGATATCCCCGATGAAAAACGCGCGCAGTTTAAAACCCGCAACGGTCGCACAGTGCTCGACGGCGGCGGCGTAAAACCCGATATTTATCTCGACGCCGAAACGGATATTCCCGTTGTAAAAGCGCTATTGGAACAACATTTCATTTTCGATTACGTGACGCAGTTTTGCCTCAAAAACGAGACGATCGCTGCCGTAGAAGATTTCCGCTTTACCAACTGGAGCGATTTTATGCAGTTTCTCGGTCAGCGCAATTTTGAATACGACCTCGAGAGCGAAAAACTGCTCAAACAGCTCAAGGAAAAAAGCGGCAAAGAAGGCTTTTCACTCGATGCCGAAATAAAAACTATGGAGGGCAAAATAAAAGCCTCCAAACAAAACGAGATCGAAAAATATAAGCAGGTGATTACCAATATTCTGGAGAAAGAAATTGCCGGGCGCTATTATTACCAGCGCGGCAAAACGCAGATGGGCCTGCGCAATGACCAGGAAATATCGCAGGCTATCGAAGTGCTGCGCGATCCGGTCAAATACAATAAACTACTAGGAAACAAGTAGTGATTTTACCACGGAGTTGCATAGAGTCAAAATCCAGCTCTGTGGAACTCCGTGGTAACTCTGTGTAACTCTGTGGTAAAACTTCACTGATAGTAGTAAACGATTGCACTATCCTGTATCTCATACCGGGTACTCGAAGCCTGCTCCCGGCGTACCGTCTCCGCCACAAAATCCAGTATCTCCTGCCGCCGGCTTAGCGGCGTATGCGTGGCAGCTTCCCAGGAAGTTTCGTTGGGTATATCCACATAAAACATGCAATTTCCACCGCCCATTTCGTGGTAAAAATTGATGCGTAAATCCCCTTCTACATAAGTGATAGTCCCCGCCCGAAAAGTCCCGCTGTATTCAATTTTTCGCCCGAATTGCGCTGCCATTTTGTTGAATATTTTTTCTCTTAAAATTAAATCTTCATTGGGTAATTCATTGCCGAAGCCATCACGGTATACAATCGGCTCCTCTGAATTTCTTTTTTCAGGTTGGGGAGGCCCTTCGGGGGCTTTTTGGGGCGGTTGTACCCCTTTTTTATATTTTTTAAATAAAATAACGTGCTTCCCGCCATCCGGATGGTCAATTTCAACCCGATAATCGCCGGGCCCAACCTCCAGCGTATCCCACAATATTTGAATACCGCCGTTGAGGCGGTCGGTGACGGGGCGGTCGTCAATAACCGCATTTTTTGCGCAATCAATCAGCCGAATATTTCCGTAGCCCTGCCCACCGTATTGCGGCAGCCAGATGATGAGTTGCTGACAATCGGGGTAATGCACGAACCGGGCTGTTATCTCTTCGCCGTCAGGCGGTTCATTGGTTATTTCGCCCAGTTCGATGATGCCGTAGTAGGGTTGCATGATTTTAAATTGGATGCGCAATAGACGTGTTGAAAGTAGCGCTTTTTATCGAATGAGCGTTATCAATTAAAAAAAGACAAATTTGTCCTAATAAAAAATTGCGTACCTTTGGGCTACGATAAAAGCCGCTAACCATGCCAACCGAAACCATTTTGTCGGCACTGCGCGACAAATACGGCCACCTGCATCAGGATGCCGACGTATATCTCAAGGGGCTCCTGCACGCCAAACCCATCACTTACTGGGATTATGTAGAAGTGGATGCACTGCTGTCGCTCCAGCACCCCCGCACCGATTTTGCCGACGAATACGTGTTCATTGTGTACCACCAGATCACCGAGTTATCGCTGCGCCTGTTGCTACACGAATTAGAGCAAGTCACCGGCACTAACCAGCCGACTGAGCAGCAAATGATCACCAAAGTAAAACGCGTAAATCGCTATACCGAGTTGTTGATCAATTCATTCGATATCATGCGCGAGGGGATGAGCTACGACGACTACAACGAATTTCGCCACACGCTGACCCCCGCCAGCGGATTCCAGAGCGCACAATTCAGGCTGGCAGAGATACGCTGCACCCGCCTGGTGAACCTGCTCACCCGCACCGGCAAACAAAACCTCGCCGAGGATGCCCCCGTCAGCGACCAGTTTGATTATATTTATTGGAAAATGGCAGGCACCGACCACGCTACCGGTCAGCAATCGCTCACTATGCGCCTCTTTATTGAAAAATACCAGCCTTCTTTTATCCAACTGGCTACCCAACTGCAGGGCGGTACGCTCGAAGAGCAAGCCCTTCGCCTCGAAAAAGCCGGCCGGCTAGGCCCCGAACTCCGCGATCTGCTGCGCCGCTTTGATCAACTTTTTAATATCGAATGGCCCCTGGTGCACCTGCGCACCGCCGAGTATTACCTCGATAGCAAAGGCGAAAATAAAGCCGCTACCGGCGGCAGCGAGTGGAAGAAGTATCTACACCCCCAATACCAGCAACGCCGATTTTTTCCCACGCTGTGGAGCGAAGAGGAGAAGGCGAACTGGGCAAAATAAATGTGCTGATTTGCTGATGTGCTGATTTGCTAATGTGCTGATTTGCTAATTTATATCTTTGCCATTGACAATCATTTTATATGGCAACTACATTTGTGAATTGAAAAAGAAAAACCCTGCCGTCCGGCTCCCCTTTGGGGCTACCGCTGAAGAGATTCTGCACGACTACTATATTTGTTGCGTGAGCAGAGAGGTAAGTATGTATCTGCGCCGCGATGTACTTACTGGCCGCGCTAAATTTGGTGTAGCTGACGACGGCAAAGAGCTTTTCCAGGTGGCAATGGCCAAGCAATTTCGCAAGGGCGACTTCCGGGCCGACTACTACCGGGGCCACACACTGCTGCTGGCTCTCGATATCTGTACCGTAGAAGACCTGTTTGCCCAGTTGTACGCCGACAGCGAAAACGACCCATTCTCCTATGGCCGCCAAATGAATAACCACCATGCCACACCTCTGGTAGACGAAAAAGGCAACTGGCTCAACCACCGCGAACGCTACAACCTCTCTTCCGATATCTCTACGACCGGCGGACAAGTGGCACGCGGATTAGGGCTCGCCTTTGCCTCCAAAAAATACCGCGAAAATCAGGAACTCACGGATACCCCCTTCTCCGATAACGGCAACGAAGTCTGCTTTTGTATCATCGGCGATGCGAGCACTTCAGAGGGCGCCTTCTGGGAAACCGTCAATGCCGCCGGCGTACTGCAGGCGCCGCTGACCATCACCATCTCCGACGACGGCTACGGCATCTCGGTGCCCAAATCTTATCAAACAACCAAAGAGAATATCTCGGAAATCCTTCAGGGTTTCGCTGCTAACGAGGAATCCCTGGGTATCGATATCTTTACAGAAAAAGGCTGGGACTACCCCGCCCTCTGCGAAGCCTACCGCCGGGGTACCCAACGGGCCAGAGAAGACCACGCCCCCGTAATATTTCACATCGAAGAACTCACCCAGCCACAAGGACACTCCACCTCAGGCTCACACGAGCGCTATAAATCGAAAGAAAGGCTGGAATGGGAAGCCGAATTCGACTGCAATGTGCAGTTTCGCAAATGGATACTGGCTAACGGCGTCGCCACCGAAGAAATCCTGGCCGACCTCGAAAACCGGGCCGACGACTTTGTCAAAGCCGGCCGCGACCGCGCCTGGAAGGCCTTCCGCGAACCTATACAAGCACAGTGGAATACGATCAATTCTCTTTTTGATAACCTGGCTGGAAAATTCGAGGGTAATTTGCGTATTGGCCGCCTTCGCGATGAAGTCAAGGGCCTCGTCAATCCATTTTATGCCGAACTGGTAAGGGCGTCCCGGCAAATGCTGTACGCCCTGAGAGGCCAGTCCGGCCCCGAAATCGAACAACTGCGCCAATTCGTGGAAGCCTCGCACCATGAAGCCCAGCGCCGCTTCCACGCCAACCTATACAGCGAAACGCCCCGCTCCGCCCTCAAAGTGCCCGTGGTGGCGCCGGTTTATTCGGATGCCTCGCCCACGAAAAACGGCTTTGAGGTCATTAATGCCTTTTTTGACAAAATGCTGGCGAAAAACCCCGCTTTCTACGCCTTTGGCGAAGACCTCGGCAAAATCGGCGGCGTCAACCAGGGTTTTGCGGGCTTGCAGGACAAATTCGGCGAAACCCGCGTATTCGACACCGGCATCCGGGAGTGGACCATCATCGGCCAGGCCATCGGCATGGCCATGCGCGGCCTGCGGCCCCTGGCAGAGATCCAATACCTCGACTACCTCATCTACGCCTTTTCGCCGCTATCCGACGACCTGGCCAGCCTGCGCTACCGCACCAACGGCATCCAGGCTGCCCCGGTTTTGATACGCACGCGGGGGCACCGACTGGAGGGCATCTGGCACTCCGGTTCGCCCATGAGCGTTTTGCTGGGGGGATTGCGGGGCATCTACATCCTCACCCCGCGCAACTTTGTGCAGGCCGCCGGCTTGTATAACACCATGCTGCAATCTGACGACCCGGCCCTGCTCATCGAATGCCTCAACGCCTACCGCCTCAAAGAACGCCTGCCCGACAATATCGGCGAATACACCGTGCCGCTCGGCACACCCGAAATACTGCGCCACGGCGCCGACGTCACCATAGTCACCTACGCCTCCTGCGTGCGCATAGCCCAGTCAGCCATCGAAATGCTGGAAAACGACGGCATCGACGTAGAGCTCATCGACATACAAACCCTTGTACCCTTCGACCTGCCGCATACCATCGTAGCCTCGCTACAAAAAACCAACCGCATCGTTTTCCTCGATGAAGACGTGCCCGGCGGGGCATCAGCTTATATGATGCAACAAGTGCTGGAAGTGCAAAACGGCTACCGCTACCTCGACTCGCCGCCTGTGACAGTGACCGCTCAGCCCCACCGCCCGGCCTACGGCACCGATGGCGATTATTTCTCCAAGCCTAATGCGGAGGATGTGTATGATGCAGTGTTCAAACTTATGATTGAAGCGGAGCCGGGGAGGTTTGGGAGGTGAGGGAGAGAGTGCGCCTTTTTCGTTATAAAATATACGGTAGTGCATTTATCCTATCTTTTAGCTCCTGTATACGAGCTATTAAATCAGTAAATTTCCGCGAGGGGTTGTACAGCATGCTTTCCTGCATAGCCTTATAATCCTCTTCCCAGGCGCGTATAACGGTATCAGGAGGTACAGGGTTAATAAAGGCCGGTATATGGTTGGCATAATCAATGCCTCTCAACGGTGTCAGTGCTTTTCGGTGTTCTACTATCGTTTGATATAGCTCTTTATTTGCAAGCGCTGCTGTGGCATGGGGTGTATCCATTAACTTCTCCAGATCGTACAAGTGGCGGCTCTTACGCTCCACTCTAATCCGGTCACCTGGCAATTGAAATTCTTCGTGCAGCAAAAAAATCTTTTCCAAAAATGTTCTTTCAGGAGTAACAGTAGGAACCGTGATAGGGGTATCAGCAAACGGACGGCCACTATATTGTTCCCCTACTAATGAGGTAAACCTACGATGGTCATGTGGTTCCATCAATGAGCGGCTTCCAAGCTCAATTATTACTCTTGGTCGCAAGTAAGGAACAGCATCCGTCACTGTTGGATAATAAATTTCGATAATCAGCGGATCTTGATCGGTGTTCTTAATATCACCTAGTTGTACATTAACGTTAGTAAAGCCTAAAGCCTGAAACTTTTCTCTTATTTCCGGGAAAAAAGTCTCGGATATGAATTGAAAGGAACGCCTGCGCAATTTGCTTACCTGCGAACCGGTCATATCTCTATCTGCTTTGTCAAACCCCAGGAGTTTTCGGTCAAGCGCGAGATCTATGTCTTCTGAAAATCGGTCAATTAGTCCCCAAGCTTTACTTAATGAAGTACCACCTTTAAATACAACATGTGCGGCAATTGAAGATGCAAATACCAACTCAAGGGTACGAACTACCCACCAATCTTTTTCTATAGCTGCTGAAGGCAAGTTTTTCGTAGCAGAAACTTCTGTGAAAATATCCCGTCTATCCCTATCAGACAGTTGTAGCCACACTTTCATTACTTCACTATTCATGGTTGTACTTCTATTGATTTTCTCATAATTTCTCTGACCCAATCAGGTGCCATAGCAATATCATGTCTTATGTTCTCCTGATTTTCCTTCTTCAGTATTTCCAATATCCTTGTTTCTTCATCGGGTTCTAAATTGCCTTCTCCAATAGCTTTTAATGCCTGAATGATCAAGCCACTAATGGGCCCAGTAGCTGCCAGGTTTTTTGGACTTGCTTTTTTGAAAAGTATGGTTCGTTTTCCCACCTTCACTTTGCGTGGCGCCCCATCGGTAAGATACACTGCGTTCAATGGTACTTGGGTAGAAAGCCCCAAGGCATTTAGAGCATAAATACCCGTAGGCACAATGCGGGCTTTGTCTCTTTCGGCAATGGCTTTGGCTATCTCTTCTAAGGAGGGCGTAAGGTCGCCCAACAGCTTACTTTTCTTAGGGTATAGGTAAATTCCAAAAGCAAGCCGGGTAAGCATTCCTTTCTTTTCCAATCTCAATAACCCCTTTTTTACTAATTCTGAACTACCTATATCGACAAAATCTGATGGAAACAAAATGGTGCCTTGGCCTCTCTCTCTTATTCGGATCTCTATCTGCTTTTGCTTAGAATCCTCAATCATTTGCATTATAGTTTTGTCCCAAATTTAGTAAATATTTGGGACAAAATATATTGATTTTTCTAACTTTTCATAACAAAACCCAGAACGAGTCCTCTTAACAAATTACTGTATTCACAATTTTTTTGCAGCGATTCTCGGAAGAAAAACCTTTAACTGCGCGAAAGTATCCAGAAGCAGTATACTATTCCCTTATCGTCTGGCAAAGCTCCAACAGCACCCCGTTAGCTGACTTGGGGTGTACAAAGCACACCAGCTTATTGTCGGCGCCGCGTTTGGGTTCGGCGTTGAGCAGTTGGAAACCTGCATCGGTGAGGCGCTGCATTTCGGCGTGGATGTCGTCTACCTCGAAGGCGACGTGGTGGAGGCCTTCACCGTGTTTTTCAATGTATTTGGCGATGGCGCTTTCGGGGGCGGTAGCTTCCAGGAGTTCTACCTTGGCTTCGCCGGCGTGAAAAAACGACGTAATCACGTGTTCGCTGGCTACTTCTTCCGATTTGTAGGGGGCGGCGCCCAGCATTTGTTCAAAGAGGGAGTTGGAGGCGGCCAGGTCTTTTACAGCTATACCCAGATGTTCGAGACGGAGTATCATCGCAGTTGGTTTTGGTTAAGGCACAAAAAAAGCCGGGCGACAATAAAGCCGCCCAGCCGAAATCATAATCCCAAAAACTACTCTTATATGGCGCGCTGCCGGGGCGGCGCACAATGGTCATGCTTGTTCGGCTTCTCTGACCAGCAGTTGGAAGCCATTGCCGTGAATATTCACGATTTCGATATTTTCATCGCGACGCAGGTATTTGCGCAACTTGGTCACAAATACGTCCATACTGCGCGCGGTAAAATAGTTGTCTTCCCCCCAGATCTTGGTCAACGCTTCTGAACGGGGCAGAATATCGTTGATATGTACTGCAAACATACGCAAAAGTTGCGCTTCTTTGGGAGAAAGTTTAGATTTTTCTTCATCTGTTCCCGCTACATTGTATGTCAGGATGCGCAAAGGATAGTTGAAGTGATATTTTCCGATATAGAATTCCTTCACTTCGTCTTTTCCTTCCGGCTTCGTATTGCTTCGTTTCAGGATGGCCTGAATGCGATAGAGCAATTCTTCGGAGTTAAAAGGTTTGGTAATATAATCGTCTGCGCCTAGTTTGAAGCCTTGCAGTACATCATCCTTCATCGCCTTGGCAGTGAGGAAAATGATGGGCATCTCGGCGTCCTTTTCGCGGATTTCCCGGGCTAGCGTGAAGCCGTCTTTTTTGGGCATCATCACATCGAAGATGCAAAGATCGTATTGCCCTTTTTTATAACTTTCGAGGCCTTGCACGCCGTCGGTAGCCAGTGTGACCTCGAAGTCGTGCATGTCGAGGTAAGAACGCAATACGTCGCCAAAATTTTGATCGTCTTCCACCAGCAGGATTCTGTTGTTTGCCATAGCGATGATTTTTCTAATCGGGTTGCTTTTTTTGTTATTAATTGAGGTGAAAGGGGAAAAACAAAATAAAGCTACTGCCTTTTCCCGGTTCGCTTTTCACGTCAACCTGGCCTTTGTGAGCGGTCATCATCGCTTTCACGTAACTGAGGCCGAGGCCGAAGCCTTTCACATCGTGGAGATTGCCGGTATGCACCCGGTAGAATTTGTCGAAAATTTGCTTGCGGGCTTCTTTGCTGAGCCCGATGCCCTTGTCTTCAACTACTACTTGAACGCCGTTGGCGACGTTGCGGGTATGCACCGTAATCTCCGGTTTGTCAGGTGAATACTTGTTGGCGTTGTCCAGCAAGTTGTTGATAATGTTGGAAATATGCGTCATGTCGCCTTCTACTACCGGCTCGGTGGCTTCGAGTACCGCTTTGGCTGTGCCATCGCGTTTTTCAACCTGCAAACCGATATTTTCGATTGCCGCATAGATTACTTCGTGGAGGTTGACTGCCGAGGTCTTCAACGAAAACTCGCGTTTATCGAGGAGAGCCATTTGCAATACTTTCTCCACCTGACTATTCATACGTTTATTTTCTTGTTTTATTATGTTGGCGAAGCGGCTAACTTTATCCGGGTTGCCCGAAATGATGGGATTTGTAATGGAATCGGCAGCCAGAGAGATGGTCGCAATAGGGGTTTTGAATTCGTGGGTCATGTTGTTGATGAAATCGGTTTTCATCTCCGACAGCTTTTTTTGCATGATGATGACGTGGATGGTATAACCGAAACACAACAGGATGATGGAAGTAAATACGATGGTGCCCAGGAAGTTTTTCCACAAAGAGCTCCACAAAACGCTGCTTCGGTAAGGGAAGTGGATCATCAGCGTACCAGGCGAGGGCATGTCCTGGTTGAATAGGGTAACTTTGTAGGGCGAATCCAATATGGCTTTGAAAACGGGTATGACGGCGCCGCCCGAGGTGGGGTCGTCGATCACGTAATGGTCGTCGACCATGACGAAACTCTGCTTTTCATTCGAAAAAACGCCGAAATTATAGCTGGCATCGATACCGCGGTTGTTGAGTTCTTGTTTTAGCATTTCGCCCAATTGCCGCACGTTGACGCGCTCGTCGAGGGGAATGTAGTCGCTGCGCATGTTGTAAACCATCACGCGCCGGAATTTGTCGTCGCGCGATTTCAGGCAGTGGTAGCAGGTACAGGTATCCGAAAATTCGGACATAAGTTGGTCGATAAGCTCTCCGCCGATAAATCCGTCGGGTTTGGGCGGTGGCACTGGCGCAGCGGGCGCCTCGGGTTCGAGTCCGTCAATCTCCCGCTCAAAATAATTGGCCACAAAACCGTTCATGTTGCGGTTGAAAGCCTCGCGCTTTTCTTCGTATTCGAGGCGCAGCGCTACGTTGTTGAGCGCACTGTAGACGTCTTTGTCGAATTTGCGCTCGTTGACTTTCATCGAGGTGCGTATGAGGTCCATCTGCAGCCATACCACCCCGATGACCGCCGCACTCATGACGCCAATGATAGCCCAAATTGCTTTTTTGTTCATGCTATTTTCGTGAACTGTGTACTGTTCACAAAATTAGGCATTTCGCTACGCGACACTTCATTTTAACTTCAATTTAACTTTCAAAAAGAATTTACATAATTCTAATTTATAAGTGATTATCTATTGTTAATTTAATTATTCCCGAATAGGCATAACGAAGTGCGCGAGATCAAAATAAGCGCTGCAAGTGTGAATCGGGCAGGAGCAACCGGCATTTTTCCCAATCGCGGGTGATGCCCATTAAGAATCCGCCGCCACCCGCTCCACACAATTTGAAAAGGCAATCGCCCGAAGCAAGCAGCTGCGCCCACGATTCGCGCTGAGTAGGCAAAATCATTGCTTCGAAATGGGTCAATTGAAAACGGCTGATCTGGTCGTAACAATCGTAAAGAGTCTCCCATTGCCCGCCCAAAAAGGCAGCCACGGCGGCGTTGGTGGCGGGTATGAGTTGCGTTTCAATCTGTTCGAGATAAGCGGGGTTTTCGCACTGCGACAGGAACCACTGCACCAGCGGCCCCGTCTGCCGGCTCACGCCCGAATCGAGTAAGAACATCACAGGAGCACCCGGCGACAGATCGGGCATGGTTACGGCTTCAATCCTCCCGCCCGTCCCCAAGTGTAAGGGGCGGTTGAGGTAGCTTACAAGCGGGTCTACTCCCGAACTATTGCCATGAAAAAAACTTTCCAACTGTGCCAGCGCTTTTTTTAATTCCCCAAATGCACCAGAATCATCCGGTTTTATGGGATCTATGGCGTAACGGTCGTACACGCCCGCGCACAAGGCTCCCGAACTGCCCAAACCATAACCTGTGGGAATATTGGAATCAAAATACAAACCATCGAACAAATCGCGGGCAAAAGCATCCAGGTTGAGTGGGCAAAGCAATTGTCCTTTGCTATCCAAAAGTTTCAGGTAGTCACACCACTGGGGTAACCTGACCTGCCGCTCGCCGGCTTCATTTACCGATGCCCAGCGCCACTGACCGCCCATGTGTGCAAAAGGCATGGCCAAGGCGTCGGCGCCTTTGATCACCGCGTATTCGCCAAATAGCAAGAGCTTGGATGGATAAATTTTCAACTGCAACGGCTGGGTTAAATGAAAAATGAAAAATTAATAATGAAAACAGTTACTTCCGGCGTAGGATGCTATCCTTGAAAAAAGGCTTGACGGCGGTGGAGTCCAGCAAGGTTTTTAATTCGGGGCGCTCCGGTTTGTCGGGCCTGAACGGTCTACCGGTTGTATCCAGCGAAAGCCGGGCTTCGAGAATGAGGATAGAATCAGCCAGGCGACTCGCCTCGGTCAGGGCGCTTTCGCGGCATTGGCTTTCCAGCAATTGCCGGAATTCAATTATTCGGTTGTCTAATTGTTGTTGTAAATAGGCTTCCCGCAATGCCGCTTTTTCTTCCTCGGACTGACAGCCCGCCAGCAGGATGGCCGCAAAAGCAAATAAACGCAGATATCGGGTATGCATAGGTCTTGAGTTATTGTATCACGCCGCTTTGCCTGCCTTGCTCGCGTATGCGCTTGCGCAAGGCTATTTCTTCCTCTCGGCGCACTTTCAGAATAGAGTCTAAGGCGGTGCTGACCAGGCTGTCCGTGCGCTGCACACACAAGCTATCCAACTTGGGTCGGAGCACAAGGGTTTCTTTCATATAAAGGGTATCAATATGAGCGCGCTCGCCGGCGGTCATCTCGTATTCTTCCGGATTTTCCTTGCAGGCGCCCAGAGAGAGCAAGGCGACTATTGCCGCTAACCATATAATTTTCATAAAAATGGCTTACCTGTGATAACTTATTAAGCGAAGGCAAAGGTACGCATTTCCGGTTTATTCCGGGTCGCCCTGCCCCTATGTCATCGTTAGTCATGCAATAAGGCGCCTTTGCTGTCAATATGACAGCTAATTCGGGCTATTTCCCCTTTGGCACAAGTATTGCGCGCTCGTTGGGGGAACGTTCACCGTTCCCCCTATGTCTGTGGGGAACGGTGAACGTTCCCCTTGCGATTTATTAACATGATAAACCATATTGAGATGAGTGCTATTGCGATGAAACCGATTGGCGACAGGGTGGTTGTCAAACCCGCTCCTGCCGAAGAAAAGACCAAAGGCGGCATCATTATACCCGATACAGCCAAAGAAACGCCGCACAAAGGGGAAGTGGTGGCCGTAGGCCCCGGCAAAGAGGGCAACGCCCTTACTGTAAAAGTGGGCAATACCGTTTTGTACGGCAAATACGCCGGCCAACGCGTGGAGCTTGAAGGAGAGGAATACCTCATCATGCGCGAAGAAGACATACTCGTTATTTTACTTTAAAATTTAAACCACAAATGGCAGCCAAAGACATTACTTTTAATATTTCCGCCCAGGAAAAACTCAAAGCCGGCATCGACAAACTCGCCAATGCCGTTAAAGTTACGCTGGGGCCCAAAGGTCGCAATGTGGTCATCCAAAAAAGCTTCGGCGCACCGCAAGTCACTAAAGACGGCGTTACCGTAGCCAAAGAAATCGAATTGGACGACCCCACCGAAAATATGGGCGCCCAAATGATCAAGCAAGTGGCTTCGAAAACCGCCGACATCGCCGGCGACGGCACCACTACCGCCACCGTGCTCGCACAGGCTATCGTGGCTGACGGCCTCAAAAATGTGACTTCCGGCGCGGGCGCTATGGATATCAAACGCGGTATCGACAAAGCAGTGAATAAGGTAGTCGCCGACCTCAAAAAGCAATCGGAGGAAATCAAAAACGATTTCGAAAAGATCAAACAAGTTGCCGCTATCTCCGCCAACAACGACGACGAAATCGGCTCGCTCATCGCCGACGCTATGAAACGCGTCACAATTGACGGCGTAATCACGGTGGAAGAAGCCAAAGGCACCGAAACCTATGTGGAAGAAGTGAGCGGTATGCAATTCGATCGCGGTTATCTTTCGCCCTACTTCGTGACCGACCCCGAGCATATGGTGGCCGAATACGAAAATCCCTTCATCTTCCTCACCGACCAGAAGTTGTCGAATATGAAGGATATTCTGCCTCTGCTGGAACAAGTAGTGGGCATGAACCGCCCCCTGCTGATTATTGCTGAAGACGTGGAAAGCCAGGCACTAGGTACCCTGGTTGTGAACCGCCTGCGCGGCAGCCTCAAGATCGTAGCCGTGAAAGCCCCGGGCTTCGGCGACCGCCGCAAAGCTATGCTCGAAGATATCGCCATCCTTACCGGCGGTACGGTGATCAGCGAAGAAAAAGGTTACAAAATCGAAAACACCACGATACAGGAGTTGGGACAAGCCGAAAAGATATCGATCGACAAAGACAACACGACGATCGTAAACGGCAAAGGCGACGCGGAACAAGTGAAAGCCCGCGTGAATCAGATCAAACAACAGATCGAAAACACGACTTCCGACTACGACCGCGAAAAACTCCAGGAACGCATGGCTAAACTCGCCGGCGGCGTGGCCGTACTCTATGTCGGCGCAGCTACCGAAATGGAGATGAAAGAGAAAAAAGATCGCGTGAATGACGCCCTGCACGCTACCCGTGCCGCTATCGAAGAAGGTATCGTAGCCGGCGGTGGCGTGGCCCTGGCCCGCACCATCAGCGTGATCCGCAATATGAAAGGCGCCAACGAAGACGAAACGATAGGCATCCAGATCGTCCGCAAAGCCCTCGAATCCCCCCTGCGCACTATCGCCGATAATGCGGGCGCAGAAGGCTCGGTGGTACTCCAAAAAGTACTCAACGGCACGGGCGCCTATGGCTACAACGCCCGCACCGACAAATACGAGGATCTGAAAAAAGCCGGCGTGATAGATCCCACGAAGGTAACCCGCATCGCCCTCGAAAATGCCGCTTCTATCGCCGGTATGGTGCTCACTACCGATTGCGCCATCAACGAGAAGCCGAAAAAGAAAACCGCACCTGGCGGCGCACCCGGTATGCCCGGCGGCGGCGGCATGTACGACGACGACTTTTAGCGATTTCGGATTGCGGATTTCGGATGTCGGATTTATCTAAGATCAATCCGCAATCCGAAATCCAAAATTCGAAATTTGAATTAGCGCTACCCCCGCCACTACCAAAGCCCCCCCCACAATCACAGCGCCGTTAATGCTCTCGTGAAGTAACAACACCGAAAAAAGCACGCCGAATACAGGCACGAGGTTGTTGAAAATGGAGGTCCGCGTAGCTCCTATGGTTTGAATGCCCTCGGCATACCAGACAAATCCCAGCACGGTGCCCAGCAATCCCAGGAAGGCCAGGGCAGCCCATACATTAAGGGGAATAGCGGAGGCATGAAATCCTTCATATAAAGCCAGCGGCAATAAGCCCGCCATAGCCAGCAAACAAGTGTAGGTGGTAGACGCCAACGGCGATATGGAAAAAGACATTTTTCGTTGTAAAATAGTATATACCGCCCAGGAAGTTGGGCACCCCAGCGCCAGCAATTCGCCTTGCCCGAAATGATCAAAAATATGCGCCAAATCGCCGCGCGCAATTACCACCACCGCCCCAAACAGCGACAACAATCCCCCAAGAATTTTTGTAAATTTTAAAGGCTCGCCAAATAAAAAAGCCGAAGAAAAAAGGATAATGGTGGGATTCAGCGATACCAGCAGCGAAGCCCGACTGGCAGGAATTAGCTTTAATGCGCTGAAAAAGAAAAAATTATACACCACAATACCCGATAGCGCCAACAAAATATGATACCGCCACTGCACCGGCGTCAGCTTGGGCAGCTTGGTATTAGTGAGCGCTACTACCCCCAACAATCCTATCGTGGCAAACGAAAATCGCCAGAAAGCGCCTTCAAAGGGCCCAACGACCAGCGCCGCCATGCGTGTGGCAATGAAAGTGCCGCCCCACACGCAGGCCACGGCTAGTAGTTTGAGATATATCATGTTGCAAAATAATGCGAATATATTAGTTACACGGCAGTCGGCAATCGGCAGTCGGAATTTCTCGCCCAATCGCGTCTAAAAGCCCAAAAGTCCTCCCTACAGCCTCTTCCACGGCTCCACTGGGTGGCGCTTGGTTACCTCAGCCACATCAATTTTTCTCAGCAAATTTTTCGGCCGGTAATCCGGGCGTTGTTGCAGGCGCAACAGCACCGATTCGTGGAGCGTAGCATCGCTGGGAATAAATCGTGGCCGGCCCAGATTGAGATAAGGTTTTGACTTCCATTTCGACTTGCCACCTTTTTGGAGACGCTTTACCCACACCAGTTTGGGGAGGATCTCTGCCGCGTACCACCCGCCCTTCAGTTCTTCATTCATGTCTTGGAGCTCCGGATTGGAAATATGGCCCACGACTTGACGGGCTTCCGCCAAATCATCAATCAATATTCCTTTATCCATCGCCTCGGCGATCATCCATTCCAGTGCGATATTGCCGAGCCCACATTGATCAAGCGGGTATGATCCGCCCACGTCGGAATGCGACCCGGAGAACCACACCTGTTTAATATCTTGAATATCTTCATGCTTGTTGCCCCATAGATTCTGGCGAAAAAAGGCCCGCCGTTCGTCAATGGAGATAGCATGCCTGATGATCTTTACATCGGGGTTATTGGTTGTAGCCTGTAGAAGCAATGGGTTGTATAACCAGCCCACGGAAGTCACCGTATCCCACAACCCCAGAAAATATACCGGACAGGGCCGGCAGAACGTTTTCTTAAACCTATCTGCAATTTTGGTTCCCCTATCGTGATATATGCGCGTGGCCTCCGACACCAGGTTTTCGTTATGGTCGTAGAGCAGTCCGCAGGTATGCAGTAATCCGGCGACAGCCCTGACAGTATAAGCGCCCCGGCTGAAGCCGAAGAGGTACACCCGGTCGCCATCCTCGTAGCACTGCATAAGAAAGCGGTAGGCATCCATGATATTGTCGCTGAGTCCATACCCAAAACCCTGCCCGAAGGCATACATCAGCTTTTTGGTAACCGGGTTAAAGGCGTCGTACGTGCTGGGCGTACCCACGCCAGGGTCGTAATACACGACTTGCCGGGCGGAGTCTTTTGCCAGCACCGAAAACAGCTTCACGACGTTGGAATTTCTTTCTCCAAAATCATTGCTCGTGCCGTCGCAGCAGATGATGATGTTTTTCATAAACAAGCGATTAAATAACAACCATAAATATCGGAAATCAATAACATCGCAAAGTATTTTTTCGCAGTATGCTTTTTTATTGTTAAAACTAGATTATTTTTGAAATTCATACCCAACAAACAATATTACCCAACAATATAACCAAAAAAAATGCCACCCCTCCGAATCGAAAAGCGTCTTGTCAGATTTATGCGTAATGCTACGTTGACTTGTTGCGCCCTGCTCATGGTCGCTTCCACGCTCGAAGGCCAATCTTTTAGAAAAGGCGTCCGCTTATTTAAAAAAGACAAGCTTAACCGCTCCGAGAAAATTTTTAATGCCTATAGAAATGACCCCACTTACGACCTGGGCGCGCATTATTACCTACTCCGCATCAAAACTAAAAAGGCGCGTTCTATACGTGACTGGGCAAAAGCAGATAGTTCTTTTACTGCGCTTCGGGCGCAGTACGATTTTATTACTAAAGAAAAAGCCGCTGCACTAAAAAAAGTGAGGGCGGGAAAAAGAAATGTCGAAAATGGACGCCTGCGCTTTCAGCGCAGGGCAATCCAATATGCAGCCAAAACAGGAAAAGTGCTCATGCTGGATACGATTGCCGATTATTTTCCGGAATGGATGCCCAAGCTAAAATCGGAGTGGGACAGTACCTGCGCCCGCATCGTTAACCGCAACCTGCCTGCACATGACTACGATATTGCTACTTCAATTTACAACAACTACCAGCACTTGGTATATCCCAACCACTTTAAATACGTATGGGCTATCAAAGACAGTATTTGGTTGTTATTTGAAAAAAAATATCCCTCACTTTGCAACATGCAACAGTTCAAAGCTGATCACCCCTGGCATTATTATTCCAGGGACTGTTGGCACGACGAGGTACAGCAAATGTTTTGTCACCAGTCCTTAGATAGTGCAATTGCGCTTCATTCCCGGCAATTGCATACCATGCTAGAGCTCGAAGTTATCGATTTCATTCTCGCCGACAATAGTCAAGCTGTTGAGCAACTTGATTCTGCCTCACGCAGACGGGTGCAGGATTTGCGCTTATTCAACAGGACGGTCAATAATATTTGGTGCAGGCCAACTTCCGACAACGAAGATTTTCAAAGCGATGTACGTTATTTTATATCCCAATATTCCCCCCGCCTCTCGGCATTTTTGTTATTGCAGCAAGCCGCCGATTACTACATGGAATTAGATCAAAGCGGGCAGGCACTCCAACTACTGGAGGAAATGCAGCATTACTTCCCTGATTCCGTTGCCTGTGAAAACAACTCGGGATATTATACTGCCAAACGAGAGATAATAGACAAATACATTGCTTGTTTAAGTGCGCGCAGCGAAACCTTGTCGGAGCGGCCGGTTCATGAATGGGACATTCCCGGAAAGCAGGAATATTCCGCTATATCCTGGGATGAAGGCCACACGGTTTATTTTGCGGTTAAATCCGAAAGAAAAATCCAGATCATGCGTTCCGTACGTGAAAATGGAAGGTGGACGGCCCCAGAGCCGGAGCCTGCCTTGTCGGCGTCGGGCAATGCCACGCCTATGTCTATGACGGAGGATGGTCTTCAAATGCTGTTAAAAGTGGGCAGGCGATTATATATCAGTAAGCGCCTTAATGAAGCGGCGCCATGGAGCCAACCGATAGTACTGCCTTTTAATAGCCGGGTAATGAGTCGGGCCACCTTCGCCCCCGACGGCAGCGCCATCATTTTTGACGCCCCTTCCGAAAAGGCAGGCGTAGCCGGCAAGCCCAAATCAGACTTGTATTACAGTCGGCGACTGCCGGACGGTAAATACGACAAGCCCCAAAACTTAGGCTATGTTATCAATACTGCCGGAAATGAAATGAACCCCTACTTGTGCGCCGACGGGCAAACACTCCTGTTTTGCAGCGACGGCCATGAAGGATACGGCGGCTTAGACGTTTTTGTGGCGCGCCGCACAGGTGACTCCTGGAATTCGTGGACTGAGCCCGATAACCTCGATTGTATGGTCAATAACCTGACAGACGACTACGGCTTTACCTGGATTCCTGAAGACGGCAAGGCGGCACTTTTTGCTAAAATCAATAAATGCAACCGCCAGGTGACTATTTGGCAAAGCGATTTACCTGTACACGCCCGGCCTCAACTGCGGAACCACTTGCGTGGTATTATCTTGGATAGCAACAATAAACCGATCGACGGGGGTAAAGTAGACCTGATGATTAACAACAACCGTCAATCTATACCCGTCAGCCCAACAGGTAAATACCATTTCGTTATCCCGGAAAATACTGCTGCTATTGGCATCTATGCGGATGTGCCAGGTTATTACAATGACAGGGATACCACCTTCCAAATTGGACAACTAACTCCGGGCTATACCCTACGTGATACCTTCCGTTTGCGCTCATTGGCAGAGATTCGCAAAAACTTTCAGTTGAAATATGCCACTTTTGACGAAAACGACAATAAATTTAATAACAAACTGGTGTACAAAGAGCTGGAGTTGCTCAACCGCTTTGCCACAAAAATGAGGGCAAAACTCAAATTTATCGGTCACACAGACAACACAGGCACAGTTGAGCGCAATCAGCAATTGTCGTTGGAACGCGCTACTACCGTTATGCACTACATGAGAGACACCTTCAAAATAGACGAAAAACGCCTGACTGCCGAGGGGCGCGGCGCCTCCGAACCCAAATGCACTAATGCCACCGCAGATGGCAGGCGCTGCAACCGCCGTGTAGAAGTCAGATTTGACGTACCTGATGATGTCTTGAAAAATATTTCCAGAAAAAACAATGCTGCTACGGGAAGCAGCAATCAGCCTGTTGAAATCTATAATAAACCACCCAAGCAAACGCCCCGTCAAACCTCCCGGGTTTCTGGCAAAAAGAAAGAACTACCCGAAGCAGATGAACAAAAAACCAAGCCCCAAAAGCGCCCGGGTTGGCTGAAATGGATGTTCCTCTCCAAGAAAAAGAAACAACAATGGCTGGATGAAAAGGATGCCGAAGAAGAGTTTGAGCAATATTAACTACTTAAACACATTGACAATGAATGAATTATTGAAATACTAAAAATATACATTCAAAAAATTTGCCTGGAAAAATGCAATACCCTATATTTGCCTCGCTTTAGCGCAAAGGGCGCATAGCTCAGCTGGTTTAGAGCATCCCGACCCACAGGTCGGGAGGGTCGCAGGTTCGAATCCAGCATAAAAAATCGAACACATTTACAGGGCG
>JABWBR010000086.1 GCA_013360405.1 Saprospiraceae bacterium | reverse complement strand
CACATCGTGATGCAATTGGCAAATGCAAGTTGATCCGAAAATGAAAGGTCGTTTAAGTCCGGTCTATCCGGCCTTTGGCCGTTCGTCATTGTTGCGATAAAAATCATCAATAAACACAATAAGTAAGAGGAATAACCAGGATCAGGAGAAAACGTCGGGTGTTTTACCCCCCCCCCCGTGATTTAAACAAAAAGTTTAATAAAATTGCTGGTTTTTTCGTAAATAATTTCACTGTTTTCATAAATAAAGTATTTTGGTTTGGTAATATCGACTCAGGATAGGAAAGTATTTGGCAATATAAATGTTTAACAAGAAAAATGCAATATGCCGACGAAATAGTACTGTTAAATTGAATACTACCCATCATAAACCCTCATAAACTTTCCAACCTTTTTCCCGATATTTGCGCCCTAATTAAAAAAACCGCACCATAAACTATGGCAGATAATAAAATCATCTTTTCCATGGAGGGGGTTTCCAAAACCTTCCCCCCCAGCAAGCAAGTCCTCAAAAATATTTGGCTGTCGTTTTTCTACGGCGCCAAAATCGGCGTATTGGGTCTCAACGGCTCGGGTAAATCTACCCTGCTCAAGATCATCGCCGGCCTCGACACCAACTTCGAGGGCAAAGTAACTTTCGACGGCTCCTACAAAATCGGCCACCTCGCCCAGGATCCCGAACTCGACGATACCAAAACCGTGCGCCAGATTGTGGAAGAAGGCGTGCAACACATCGTCGACCTGGTGGCCGCTTACGACGAGATCAACCTCAAACTCTCCGAACCGCTCAACGACGACGAGATGATGAAACTCGTAGAACGCCAGGGCGAACTCATGGAGCAGCTCGACCACCACAACGCCTGGGAACTCGACCACCGCCTCAATACGGCCATGGAAGCCCTGCGCTGCCCCGAAGAAAATATGCCGATCAAGGTGCTCTCGGGAGGCGAACGCCGCCGCGTGGCCCTCTGCCGCCTGCTGCTCAGCAATCCCGATATCCTGCTGCTCGACGAACCTACCAACCACCTCGACGCCGAAAGCGTGGACTGGCTCGAACAATACCTGCAGTCGTTCCCCGGCACGGTGATCGCCGTGACCCACGACCGCTATTTCCTCGATAATGTGGCCGGCTGGATTCTCGAACTCGACCGCGGCGAAGGTATTCCCTGGGAAGGCAACTATTCTTCCTGGCTGGAACAGAAATCTATCCGCCTCGAACAGGAGGAAAGAACGGAAACCAAACACCGCAAAACACTCCAGCGAGAATTGGAGTGGATCCGCATGGCCCCGAAGGCTCGCCAGGCTAAGGGCAAAGCCCGTCTGAACGCCTACGAACGCCTCGCCGACGAAGAAATCAAGGAAAAAGAAGCCAAACTCGAACTCTATATCCCGCCCGGCCCACGCCTCGGCGATACGGTGATCGACGCCAACGAACTTAGCAAAAGCTTCGGCGACCGCGTGTTGTTTGAAAACCTCAGTTTTTCTATACCCAAAAACGCTATCGTGGGCATCATCGGCCCCAACGGCGTGGGCAAGAGTACGCTGTTCCGCATGATTATGGGACAGGAAACGCCCGATGTCGGACATGTCGAAATAGGCAGTACGGTGAAACTGGCCTATGTGGATCAAAGCCACTCTGAACTGCAATTCCCGGATAAAACCGTTTACGACGCCGTCTCCGGCGGCAACGACCTCATCACGGTGGGCACGGCCAGCGTCAACGCCCGCGCCTACCTCAGCCGCTTCAACTTCTCGGGCGCCGACCAGCAAAAGAAACTGGGCGTGCTCTCCGGCGGCGAACGCAACCGCCTCCACCTGGCCATGACCCTGCGAGAAGGCGGCAACGTACTGCTACTCGACGAACCTACCAACGATATCGATATCAATACCCTGCGCGCCCTCGAAGACGCCCTCGACGATTTCGCCGGCTGTATCCTGGTGATCAGCCACGACCGCTGGTTTATCGACCGCCTGGCTACCCATATCCTGGCTTTCGAAGGCGACTCGCAAGTGGTGTTTTTTGAAGGCAATTATACCGACTACGAAGCCGCCAAGAAAAAACGCCTCGGCGATGTGACGCCGAAAAGGCCGCGGTTTAAGAATGTGATTAATCGGTGATTTTCGGTTGTAGGTTGTAAGTTCTAGGTTGTAGGTTCAATTTAACTTACAACTTACAACCTACAACGGATTACAAATGTATATTCCCGTTTGAAGTTTGAATGTTTTCATGCTAAAAACTGTTATATTTGTAGGGTATGCAATGTCCGCAAATTATCTACCGCGAGCACGCACTCAAGCGAATGTTTGAGCGTAGTATCAACGTTGATGCGGTGGAAGCAGTTATCGAAAATGGCGATATAATTAAAGAATACCCCGATGATAAGCCATTTGCTTCATACTTGTTTTTAGGTTATTTTGAAAATCGCCCTTTTCATGTGCTTGTTTCAAAAAATGGAGAAACATGTTTTATAATAACCGTTTATGAACCTGACCCAGTTATTTGGCAGGAAGACTTCAAAACAAAAAAGTAATGAATTGCCCTGTATGTAAAATTGGAGAAATGAAAGTGGGAGAGACTACCGTTCTTTTAGAGCGGGGAGCATCTATTATTATTATTAAGAATGTACCCGCTTATATTTGCGAAAATTGCGGCGAAAAATATTATGATTCTGATATAACCCGCCAGGTTATGCGACGAGCAGAAGAAGCTGTACAGAAAGGCACTGAATTGGAAGTGCTGCGATTAGTGGCCTAATCCCTCTCCACTGCCGAGTGCCGACCGCTATGGATAACAACCGAATCATCACCACCACCGCCGACCACATCCGCCAAAAATTTGCAGGCGAAGGCAGCGGCCATGATTGGTGGCATATCCACCGGGTGTGGAAAACGGCTGCCCGCATCGGCGAGATGGAAGGCGCGGATGACTTCGTCGTACAACTGGCCGCACTGCTCCACGATATCGCCGATTGGAAGTTCCACGACGGCGATGACGACGCCGGGCCCCGCCAGGCACGCCAATGGCTGGAGGGACTGGAAGTGACAGAACCCGTCATCGCCCACGTGTGTACGATTATCAAAGAACTATCGTTTAAAGGCGCCGGCGTGCCCACGCCGATGTCTTCCCTCGAAGGCCAGGTAGTACAAGACGCCGACCGCCTCGACGCTATCGGCGCCATCGGCATCGCCCGCGCGTTTGCCTACGGCGGCCACAAAAACCGCGAGCTCTACAACCCCGATGCGCCGCCCGTCCTCCACGCTTCCTTTGAGGCCTACAAATCCGCGAAAGGCACTACCGTCAACCACTTCTACGAAAAATTGCTCCTGCTCAAAGACCGCATGAATACCCCCGCCGCCCGCCGAATGGCCGAACAACGCCACGCTTTTATGGAGGATTTTCTCCAGCGCTTTTTCCAGGAGTGGGGAGGGTGAGGTTGTCAGTTGTCGGTTCTCCGTTCTTTTTCACGGATAAGAAGCGCTTATACTATTCCGCGTAATCCGTCCAATCTGTGTAATCCGTGATTCAAACCCCTGTGCCTGGTTGTCAGAATCACGGATTCCGCGGATTATTGGGATTTCACGGATTGTTGTCGGTTGTCGGTTTGAAAAACATTCCAACATCCAACATCAAAAATCCAGCATCCTTTCACATCCTTCTATATCCCCCATATCCTAGTTCAAAAATTCCGGGCGGGGAACTGCAGTGCACTCACCGGAGGCTCGGGATGCCGCGCCTGCGGCGCGGCGCGGGGGAGGCCACACCCCCGTCACGCTTCGCGTGCACCCCCGCAAGCGGGGGAAAAGAGGGCGCCCTTTGGGCGCTTGCGGGGGGGGGGGCTATTGGGGCGTGTACTGTGAAGTAGTTAGTGTAATGAGCGCAACAAGGGGAGTGAAACGACCCCGAGCCCCTTTCCCCCGCTCGCGGGGGTGGCACGCGAAGCGTGACGGGGGCGGGGGCCTCCGCGGCGCGCGCCGAAGGCGCGTATACTGTGCCTCCAATGCAGCGTGCCGACTGCCTGGAATGGATCGGTATGCAAGAATCACGGATTTCCCGGATGAGAAGCGCTTATGCTATTCCGTGTAATCCGTCAAATCCGCGTAATCCGTGATTCAACCCCGTGAGCCTGGGCTTATTCGACTATTAATTCCCCCCCAAAATCAAAGGCAATCCGTCGCCGTTGCCACCCACGATAATCACCTTCGAATTGGAAGAATTGGCCAGCTTGAGGGTGGCCTCGATACCTTTGTCTTTCAGAATGTTATCGCTAAGGCTGGCATTGAGGATCTGGTTCGATTCCGCTTTGGCGCGGGCCTCGATGATCTTGCGCTCGGCTTCCTGGCGCTCTTGCTGAAGCACATACACGTATTTGAGTGCCGACTGCTCGGCTTCGATTTTGCTTTCGATGGCCGAACGCACCTTTTCAGGCAATTCGATACCGCGAATCAGCGTAGCGCGTAGCTCTATGAAGTTGTTGGTAAGTACTTTTTCGAGCTCTTCGTGAATGAGCTGCTGTACTTCGTCCCTTTTGGTAGAATACAACTCCTCCGGTGCAAAACGGCCGATAATTTTACGAACCGACGAGCGCACTTCGGGCCGCACGAGCGACTCAATAAAACCTGTGCCGAATTTTTCGTGCAAATCTCCGATTTTGTTGTGCATGGGGTTGATACGCACGGTAACGTCTACCGTGATGGTCAAGCCGTTGCGCGATAGCACTTCCATCGACTCTTCAATTTGCTGCTCTCTTACATCGTATACGTATATCGTGTTCCAGGGCGCCAGCATATGGAATCCGGGATTGTAGATGTTGGCTTTGTCCAAACCGCCCGTAAACCGCCTGAATAACACGCCCCGCTCGCTGGCCTCGATGGTGATGAAGGTCGCATTCGAGAAAATAATCACGAGGATGAGCACGATGAAGATGACAATACCTGTGGAAAGCAATTTGCCTTGTTTCATAATTTATGGTTGGTTTTGTATGTCAATAATAACACCCAATATCAATTAGGGTTGTTTATTCCATAAATATAAGGCCGCTCAGCGTATAAGCCCAATTATTTCGATTACCACCCAAAATTTGATACGCAAATGCATGCTTTGAACGGCAAGCGGTTTTTCCTTACATTTGCCCTTCAACTTTTTTTGTCTGTTTTAGTTTTGTATTCAAAATCATACGACTATGCGTAAAAGCCTGATTGTAATTGCTATATTCTCACTGATCTGGGCCTGTGGCAGTACAACCGACTCAGAAATCGATACCGCTGCCGTCCAAACTACCGAAGCCGAGGATGGCGCTAAAATTTATAAGCAATATTGTATCGCCTGCCACGGCTTGTACGGCAATATGGGCGCCAGCGGCGCTTTCGACCTCTCTAAGTCTATACTTACCGAAAAGCAACGCATCGAAGTAATCACCAACGGACGCAATACGATGGTGGGTTTTAAAACGTTGCTTAGCGAGGAAAAGATCAAAGCGGTAGCCAAACACACGTTTTCATTTAAAAAATGATGAAAACGTATCGAGTCGTAGGGCTGATGTCGGGAAGTTCGCTGGACGGACTCGATATGGCGCTCTGTACTTTTGCGCTCAACGCTTCAAACGAGATAGACAGCTGGGCTATCGAAGCTGCGGAAACCGCCCCATTTCCCGATGATTTGGTGTCGCGACTGAAGCAATTGCCAAACGCCGGCGCACTCGAATTGGCTAAGGCCCATGCCGATTTCGGCGCCTGGATGGGCAGGCAAACCCGTCATTTTTTACAACGCCGGCAACTTGAAGCCGACTTGGTGGCCTCTCACGGCCATACGGTGTTTCATTACCCCGACCGGCATTTTACGTTTCAGTTGGGCGACGGCGCTGCCCTCGCCGTCAATTGCGGCCTGCCGGTGGTGTGCGACTTTCGGACTTCCGATATCGCACTCGGCGGACAGGGCGCTCCGCTGGCGCCTATCGCGGATAAACTGCTGCTCACAGCCTACGATTTTTGCCTCAACCTGGGCGGTATTGCCAATATATCGTGCCACCTGGGCGAAAAATACGTCGCCTTCGATATCTGCGGCGCCAACCAGGCCCTCAATGCACTGGCATCGCTACTCGGCAAACCTTTCGACGACCAGGGCAAAATCGCCACCGCCGGCCGCGAATTGCCCGCGCTTTCCCAGCTACTCGACGCCGAAGCTTATTTTAGCGAACCCTACCCCAAATCCTTGGGCAATCATTGGGTGCAAACCCATACGGTCAAAAATTGTCTGGCTTTTGAAGGCGATGTAGCCGATAAGCTCCATACGGTCTGCCTGCATATCGCCCGGCAAATTGCCGCCCACCTGCGCGGGTTGATCGATCGCGAAGGACTGGTAAAAGACAACTTCAGCATGCTCGTCACCGGCGGCGGCGCTTACAATAATTTTCTACTGGATTGCATCAAAATGACCTGTAAGGAGGTTATTACACTGGAACCGGTCATCCCCGATGCTAAGACTATTTCGTATAAAGAAGCTTTGCTGATGGCATTGGCCGGTTTGCTACGCCTCGAAAATACGCCCAATTGTATGGCTACGGTTACCGGCGCTTCGCGTGATGCTATCGGCGGAGCAGTATATCTGCCTTAGTTTTTTTAATAAAATAATACACTTACTCTTGCGTAACGCTACTCCACACATACTCGTTACCGGCGGAACCGGGTTTATCGGCTCTTATCTGCTCCGGTATTTGGTGCACAACGGCCATTCCCGCATTCGCGCACTACGGCGTCCCAACAGTAAAATGGACATGGTAGCCGAAATACAGGATAAAATTGAATGGGTGGAATGCGACCTGCTCGACGTACTCGGCCTCGAAGAAGCTATGGAGGGTATCCGCTATGTATACCACTGTGCCGCACTGGTGTCGATGAACCGGCGCGACGCCCGGCGACTGATCGAAGTAAACCGCGAAGGAACCGCCAATATGGTCAACTGGTCGTTGGAAAAGGGGGTGGAAAAATTTTTGCACGTCAGCAGCATTGCCGCCTTAGGCCATAATAAACACGCGGAATTTATTGACGAAAATTGCCATTGGGAACGCTCCGCTAAGCTTTCTTATTACGCACTCAGCAAATACCAGGCAGAACAGGAAGTGTGGCGAGGCGTAGCCGAAGGACTCAATGCCGTGGTGGTAAATCCCTCGGTGGTCTTAGGCAGCGGGCGCTGGAAGGAAGGCCCCCTGAAATTGTTTAAGACCGCCCTTTGGCAAAATCCTTTTTATGTAAATGGCGTCAACGGATTTGTCGACGTGCGCGACGTGGCCCGGTTTATGGTGGCCATTATGGAAAGCGATGTGTCACAGGAGCGCTTTATTCTCAGTAGCGGCAATTATGCTTTTAAGGAGGTGCAGACGATGATGGCTCAGTCGCTCGGAAAGCGCGCGCCCTGGCTGGCGGCGCCTACTGCCGGCATGCACGTAGCCGCCCTGTTTGGCAACCTGTTAGCTGCGCTTACCCGCAGCGAACCGCTGCTGACGCCGGAGGTGGTTCGCCATTCGTCAAGTATCAGCCGCTTTAGCAACAAAAAATCGCTCGAGGTGGTGTCTTCTTTCACGTATACGCCATTGCAGGAGACTATAGCCCAGGTCTGTCAACAATTGAAGGAAGTGTCCAAAAATGGATTTGACACCAGGTATTTGCCTTTTCAGTAAAATCAACTACCCGGAAAGTTCATCTTTCGGACCAATGCCTTAAAGCGGGGGTGGCTCCGAAGCTTGTCCCAAAATGGATCTATTGGAATGGAAATCAACCAATTGGCATGGCGATTGTAAGAATCCTCAAGCATGGCCAGCGCTTTGTCTTGCTGGTTGAGGCTCAAATAAGCCATGGCCAGTTCTACCGGCGCCGTTTCGGTTAAGGGGCCGGCTTTCAATAAGTTGTCAATGATCATCTGCGCAGCCTTGCTATTCCCCGTCTTGGCTTTTGCCATAGCCAGGTGTAATTGGGCCCAATCTTCTCCACCGGAAGCATCTGCACATTGCTGGAAATAACGTTCAGCCTCGGCGTATTGCCCGCGGGTATAGGCAATTAATCCCAAAATCCAGTAGGTCTCGCTATTCGACGGATAAAGCGCCAACATTTCTTTGCCAACTTTTTCTGCCCGGTCGTATCGCTTCGCCATGCGGTGAATATCGGCGAGGTCTACGTTGTACTCCAGGTTGAAAGGATCTAATGAAACGGCTTTTTCTATTTCCACTATCGCCTCGTCAAAATTGCCGGAAATGGCGTGATACCAGCCCAGGTCGAGATAGGCCCGCGCTTCAGATGGATTGTGACGTATGGCCAGTTCAAGCGAAGAACGCGCTTCCTCCCATTTCCAGTCGTACCATAGGTTCACAGCGCCTAATACGGCATGGGCGTATGCCAGGGTGCTGTCATAACGCAGGGCTTGCTGGGCATACAACCGAGCTTTCGGAAAAGCCTGGTCGGAAGGAAGCATATTACTCCATGCCTGCCACAAATAGGTGTTTCCCAATCCGGCATACGCCAGGGCAAACTGGGAATCGAGGGCGATGGCTTCGCTGAAAAAAGCCAGTGCCTCGGTTACGCCTTCCGCCCGCTGACTCAGCATGTATTTACCGCGCAGATACGATTCGTAGGCGGCCTGGTTCTGAGTGCTCGGCTTGACTAGCGACTGTTCTTTTTTCTGAATAAGAATACCCGCCAGTTGATCGACAACGGCCTGGGCGATTTCTTCCTGTATGGTGAAGATGTCGCTGAGCTGCCTGTCGTAAGTAGACGACCAAAGGTGAAAGCCGTCTTTGGTGTTGATGAGTTGCGCCGTGATGCGCAATTGGTCGCCTGCTTTGCGCACGCTACCTTCTAAAACGGTGGAAACACCCAGCTGTGTGCCGATTTCCCTTACGTCGGTTTTTTCATCTCTAAAGGAAAACGAAGAAGTTCGCCCCGCCACTCTCAACCCTTCTACATGGGTGAGCGCGTTGAGTATTTCTTCGGCGATGCCGTCGCCAAAATAGGCCTGGTCGCGCTCCGGACTCATATCTTTGAATGGCAATACGGCAATGGAAGGACTTTCCGAATGGGCAGCGGTCAGCGGTTTATCCGGTGTATAAAAACCGCCATATCGCAAGGCCGCAAAAGTGGCGATAGACAGGATCACAGCTCCTGCTAAAATATAGTACATACAGGCTGACGAGGGAATCCGCGCTCCTTTTGCATCTCCTTTGGGCATGTTGAACTCGCCCCGTTTGAGCGAGGGGAATCCGTCACCTGCCAACCCGTAGATGGCTATTGGGCGTTCTACGTTTTTTAGCGAAAAATTGCCGATCTCTACGGTGCGAAATTCGGGGTGGCTTCGGATGTCTTCCCATACCCGGGCAGTAAACAACACAGCGCCGGGAGGCGCCAGCGACTGAACCCGGGAAGCCAGATTTACTCCATCCCCGTATAATTCATCGCCCTCCCTCACTACGTCGCCGATGTGGATGCCTATCCGCAAGGGTACCTGGGGCGCTTCCCTCAGCGCAATTTGAATTTCACGCGCACACTTCATAGCCTCTACCGCACTATCAAAAATGCTGAGGCTACCGTCGCCGTAGTGTTGCAGAATTTCACCCTGATGCGCCGCCACGCGATCACTGAGTACGTGCCGGTAGCGCTTGACACGCGCTACCGCATCTGCTTCGTCTTTCTGCATCATGGCCGTGTAACCCATGATATCTGAAAACATTATGGCTGCTAGTCGACGTACAGACGGCATGCTTTCTGGTTTTGCGAGGCTAAAATTAATCAATTCCCCTCTATTCCCTAACTTTGTCCCGTATTGATAGTCTGCCTGCTTTATCTAAATACGCTATTATGGGTTTTCGCTCTTTTATTATCCGGCCTGTAGCCCGGAAAATCGCCGCTGATATCAACCGCTGGTCCGCAAATGCCGTTGCCGCTCAGGAGAAGGTGTTTCGCCAACTGATCGCAAAAGGCGCCCAAACGGCGTTTGGCCAAGATCACGACTTTGATAAGATCCGGACGTACGAAGATTTTAAAGCCCGGGTGCCTATCCGCGATTATGAAGGGATCAAAACCTATGTCGAGCGTATCAAAAATGGGGAAAATTCTGTGTTGTGGCCGGGCCGGCCCGCGTATTTTGCCAAAACCTCCGGCACTACCTCCGGGGTGAAGTATATCCCGCTTACCAGAGACAGTATCCCCAATCATTTCGGTACCGCCCGCAATGCACTGTTTAATTATTACGCCCGGTCAGGCAAAGGCGACTGGCTCGACGGCAAAATGATTTTCCTTTCAGGAAGTCCCCAACTCGAAGACATAGGTGGCATTCCCACCGGCAGGCTTTCGGGTATTGTCAACCACCTGGTGCCTTCCTGGCTTCGCACCAACCAGATGCCCAGTTATGCTACCAATTGTATCGAAGAATGGGAAGATAAACTCGACAAGATCGTGGAGGAAACGCTGAGGGCCGATATGCGCCTCATCAGCGGTATCCCGCCCTGGGTGCAGATGTACTACGAGCGCCTCCTGGAGCGCAGCGGCAAGGCTTTTATCAAAGATCTCTTCCCCAATTACAGCGTTTTTGCCTACGGAGGCGTAAACTATGAACCCTACCGCGCGCAATTGGAAGCGCTGGTAGGAAAACGCATCGATAGCATCGAGACCTATCCCGCTTCAGAGGGCTTTATCGCTTTTCAGGACGAACCCGTTTCCAAAGGACTATTACTCAACGCGGCATCGGGCATCTTTTTTGAGTTTATCCCCGCCGACGAGATATTCAATGAAAATCCCGTCAGGTTTTCTCTGAAAGAGGTGGAAACCGGCGTAAATTATGCGATCATCATCAATAACAATGCCGGACTTTGGGGTTACGATATCGGCGATACGGTAGAGTTCGTCTCCCTGAATCCCCCGCGCCTAAAAGTAACAGGAAGGGTCAAACACTATATCTCGGCTTTCGGCGAACACGTGATCGGCAAAGAAGTAGAGGAAGCCCTGCTTCAAGTGGCCAACCAACAAGGCATCCGAATCGTCGAATTTACGGTGGCCCCCCAGGTTAATCCCCCCGAAGGAGGAAAACCCTACCACGAATGGTTTGTGGAGTTTGATAATCTCCCCCCCGATCTTCCCGCCCTGGAAGCAAGCGTTGATACCAATATGATGGGGCAAAATATCTACTATAAGGATCTCATCGAAGGAAATATCTTGCGCCCATTGGTGATACGTCCATTAAAAAGGGATGCCTTCCGCGATTATATGAAAACCCAGGGCAAACTTGGCGGACAAAACAAGGTACCCCGTCTCTCCAACGACCGAATTATCGCAGAAGCCCTAACCCCCTACCGCTTGTAAGTTGAAAAGAAACCTAAAGCCCATTCTTCATTTTTGATTACCTCCTATAAGTTGACGCCGTGCGGTCAAGCCCCTTTAATTCGAGGTTCTCTTTGGTGATTTTTTTGCCGTCGCGAAAGTATTCCAGGCTGATGCGGTCGCCAGGGCGATACAGGGCGATCTGCTCCTGAAGCTCAGGCACCGACCCCGTACGCACACTATTAATGCTGATGATCACATCGCCGGCTTTCAATCCAGCTTGTTGTGCGCTGCTGCCCGCTGTGACATCGCTGATAAACACACCGGTAGGGGAGGGGAGTCTCATCTCCCGGGCCATAGCGTCGGTGACATCGTCAATTCGCACGCCCAGAATGGCTCGTTTTACGCTGCCGAATTCCCGTAGATCTGCAAATACTTTTCTAACCAGATTGGAAGGTATCGCAAAAGAATATCCCTCGTAGGCGCCCGATTCGCTCATGATGGCGGTATTGATGCCTATGAGTTCACCCATGGCGTTAATGAGCGCGCCGCCACTGTTGCCGGGATTAACAACGGCGTCGGTCTGGATAAAGGATTCTATAGCGTAAGATTCTCGCAATATGCTGATATTGCGTGCCTTGGCACTTACGATGCCCGCCGTGACGGTTGAATTTAGATTAAACGGATTGCCTACCGCCAATACCCACTCGCCAACTTCTACCTGGTCGGAGTTGCCGAAAACAACGGGCTGCAGCCTGGAAGCATTGACTTTAATCAGCGCCAGGTCGGTAGTGGGATCTACGCCTATTACAGTGGCCGTTAGTTTGCGCTTGTCGTGTAAGGTTATTTCGTAATCATTGCCGTCTTCTAATACATGGTTGTTGGTGATGATAAATCCATCGGATGACATGATAACCCCCGACCCCGAAGAAGTCCTGTATCCATTTACACCCTTGCTGGTGATGTTGACCACACTTGCAGTAGCCTGCCGGGAAATTACCCTGAAATCGGGCGCTATTTCGCCGTTGAGCAACTTCGGACTCACGTTTAACGCCGGGTTTTGGCCTCCCGTTTGGTAATTGGTAAACTGTACGTCAGCATCTTGCGATTGCAGCGCCGGAGCAGCACTTGGCAAGGTGTATTGGAATAACATAAAAGCAAAAAAGGCGCTCAAAAACGCCACTGCAACATACGAGGCGAGTTGTTTAATCATGGTCGTTTATTTTTATTATCAGGTGGTTCTTTTAATTAACGCCTGATCTTGCCTTTCGGTTATATGGACGTACGCGATTCCATATAAAAAAAGAACCGCCCTTGAGCGGCGGCCCTTCTGACATTCATGAGAAAACCACTTATGGAGTAAATAGGCAAGAATCCGGTTTATTGCTCGTCCAACAGGTATAATTGGTATTGCTCAATTAAAGAGACGAGCTGGGCTGCATAGTCATCACTGTCGGCGTATCCTTCTTTTTCCAATCCTTTCGCCCATTTTTTGTAGCTGCCTTCGAGGTCGAACAAATCGGGATGCGCCGTCCTCAAATACTGGCTGTGGGCCCGCCAGCTTTCCCAGGCGCTTTCATAGTTGTGCTCGCCCAGTTGGGCCGGAAAGTGATTGTTGCTATTTTTGGCCTCCTTGCATTGTCCGGCCTGGCTCTCGAGTAATCCCTGCGCCATTTTAATGCTGGCCGGGATGCCGTATTTTTGCATTTCTACCTGCGCTACCCTCGAAAACCTGCGGATATAGGACCTGGCCTGGCCGGCCTCAATAACAACAGGGGCGCTAACTTCTTTTTTGTTGCCCAGCCGAAAAAAATCGCCGACGCTAAACCGGTTGGCATCCAGCTTGACGGGCCTTACATCCCCTTGCTCATTGCTTACCTCCGAAGCAGCCCCCGGCGCGCGCATATTGATCGAAAATTGGATGTCCTTTTTTAAAATGATGAATAACAGAAAGGCAGCCAACCCGACTTTATACCAGGATATGCGAATGCCCTGGAAGGCGCCGGCCGTAAACCGGTGAAAATAGTATTTCAATGCCACCCATATTTTTAGTATACCCAACCAGATGTGTTTGAGTATCATGCTAAGGGTAATATCCTGCAAGGCAATATAATCGTAGTCCCGGCTTACGCCTTGCTGGCGGCTCGTAACCGGCCCCTTCTTCCCGGAGGTCGAATAATCGGTGTATTGATCGTTTTTCATACGCAGCAAAGCTTTTGATGTGCTTAATACGTTATGCACTTTTTGTTTGATATATCGTTATCGACAACAAATATAAAACACTTTGTTTATTATGTCAATACTAACCCTTCTTTTTGTGTATTATTTTTTTGTGGAGACGCAAAATTTGGCGTCTCTACAAAACTCTATCGAATTTGTTCTATTATTGACAATTGATACCCGCAGTGAAAAACAGCCCTAACACGATCTCTTAATATGAATCGATTACAATTTGAAACCAGCCCCTACCTGCGCCAGCACATGCACAATCCGGTAGATTGGTTCGCCTGGAAGCCCGAAGCATTTGAAAAAGCCAAAAAAGACAACAAACCTATTTTGGTCAGTATCGGCTATTCTACCTGCCATTGGTGCCACGTGATGGAACGGGAATCATTCGAGGACCGCGAAGTGGCGGAGTTTATGAACGACCATTTTATAAATATTAAAGTAGACAGAGAAGAACGCCCCGACGTGGATCAAATCTATATGGAAGCCTGCCAGATTATCAGCGGCGGCGGCGGTTGGCCCCTCAATTGTTTTCTTACGCCCGACGGCCGCCCTTTTTACGCCGGCACGTATTTTCCTCCAAAACCTGCCTACAACAGACCCTCCTGGTTACAGGTGCTGGGGAATATTTCCCGGAATTTCCAGCAACGTCGCGAGGTGGTGGAAGACCAGGCCGACAAGCTCACCGAAATGATTGCGCGCACCGACCGCACGTTCCTCCCCAACCAATTGCCCGATCTGGCTGATTCCGCCCTTTTTACGCCGGCCATGATGGACGATATCTATGCCGGCCTGGCCAAAAGTTTTGATAAACTCGACGGCGGCTTCGGCAGCGCTCCCAAGTTTCCCGGCGTGATGTCCCTGCAATGGTTGCTCCAATATTATTATTTTACCGGCGCGCAAGCTGCCGCCGATCACGTCTTTTTTTCGCTCGATAAGATGATCGGCGGTGGGATTTACGATCATCTCGGCGGAGGATTCGCCCGCTATGCTACCGACAGAGCCTGGCGTATTCCCCACTTTGAAAAGATGTTGTACGACAATGCCTTACTGGTTAGCCTCTTGTCGGAAGCGTATAGCTTGTCGCAATCGGCATACTATAAAAAAACGATCACGGATACGCTTGATTTTATCGAACGGGAGATGACCAGCCCCGAAGGCGCCTTCTACAGTGCGCTCGACGCCGATTCGGAAGGCGTGGAGGGTAAATTTTATGTGTGGACTTACAACGAAATCACCGCCGCCCTGGGAAATGACGCTGCTGAGTTTTGCGATTTTTATGGCGTTACTCCCGATGGCAACTGGGAACACACCAATATATTATGGCAGCCGCATAAGCTCGAGACTTTTGCCGCCGAACGCGGAATTTCGCCTCCCGAATTGTCGGACCGCCTCGACGCCGGCCGCCGCAAACTGATGGCGCTGCGCGATCAACGCATCCGCCCCGGCCTCGATGACAAAATATTGCTGAACTGGAATGCCCTGCAATGTACCGCTTACGCGCAAGCCTATCAGGCACTGGGCCTGGATGCCTACCGCGAAGCGGCGCTGCGCAATCTGCGCTTCCTGCAACAAAAAATGACCCAACCGGGTAAACTCGATTTGTTCCACACGTATAAAGACGGCGTCGCCCAATACGATGCCTTCCTTGACGATTACGCCTTTTATATAGAGGCGCTGCTGGAGGCTTATCACATTACTTTCGATACGGCCTGGCTGGATGCCGCCGATAGCTATGCGGATTTTGTGATCCGCCACTTCCTGGATGAGGAAACCCGGTTGTTTTATTTTACCGCCGAAAGCCGGCAGGATATTCTCATGCGGAAAAAAGAACTGTACGATTCTGCAACCCCTTCCGGCAATTCTACGATGGTAACCAACCTGCTCAAATTGGGTATATTGCTCGACAAACCGGCTTACCGGGAGCAGGCAGCTGCCATGTGCCGCCAACTTGCCGATAGCGTTACTAAATATCCCTCTTCTTTTTCCCGCTGGGCTATCGGTATGTCGGCACTGGCCTACGGCATGCGCGAAATAGCCATCACCGGCGCCCATGCCCATACGGAAGCACAGGCACTTCTTGCTGCCTATTTGCCTCAGAAAGTGCTGATGTCAACGACTGAAACTAACGACAATTACCCGCTGCTGGCCGGAAAAATTGTCGGCGCCGACACAAATATTTTTATTTGCAAAGACTATGCATGCCGCTTGCCCGTTTCTAATTTAGCGCAAGCCTTACAATTACTCAAACCGGAAAGGCTATGAAGGTAGTATTTCAACTGATCGTACTGGTATTGACCGCGGCCACGGGATTCGCCCAGCAAGCCGCACAATACAGTATGTATAATTTTAATCAACTCAATTTTAATCCCGCATACGCCGGTTTAGAACAATCGCTGAGCCTGAGCGCAGGTTTGCGAAAGCAATGGACCGGCCTCGAAGGAAGTCCCTCTACCCAATATCTCACCGCGCATATGCCTCTATATATAGCGGGCGGAGGGGTTGGTTTTATAGTAGAAAACGACGAATTGGGCGCAGAACGGCTTACTTCGGCCTCTGTGGCCTTCAACTACCAGTTGGAAGCAACCCGCGGCGTATGGTCGCTGGGAGTAGGAGGGGGGCTCGTGCAACGCAGCCTCGACGGCGCCAAGTTGCGCACACCCGGCGGTATTTATACGGAACCCGGCGGTATCAACCACGAAGACGACAGGCTGCCCCTGGGCGTGGAAAGCGGTTCTACCCCCACCTTCAATGCCGGCGTGTACTTCCAATCTGAAAAACTGGATGCCGGTATCGCCGTCAGGCACCTTACCGCCCCCAAAACACCCCTCGGCGAATTGCAACTCGAACTCAGCCGGGCGTATTTCTTTCACCTGGGCTTGCATTTTGAGCTCAGCAGCAGCCTTTCTCTACACCCCTCGGTGATGATTCAATCCGATGTGGTGCAAACCCAGGGCTTCGCTTCAATATTATTTAGTTATAACGACAATATCTCCGCAGGGCTGGCGTTCAGAGGTTATAGCAGTAATTCACTCGATGCTGCCGTAATTATGGCAGGCGTTAAGTTGAGTGAAAAATTATCGCTTGGATATGCCTTCGACCTTACACTATCGGGGCTGAGCACGGTAAATAACGGCTCGCATGAAATTGCACTGAATTATAATCTTGGCAAATTACTGGGCGCCGGCCGCCCTCCTAGAGTCATCTACAACCCCAGATCCAATTAAGCCCCCTAAGGCTATTTTTATTTGTTGTTTATGCCGGCTATATGCCTTTTTATCGGCCTATATGTTAAACTTTGGCATTACTTTTGCAAATCGCTAAGATAATTTTTGGTAAATTTTTCAAACGGTCTATATTTACGGTCGCTTTAGAAGACCATATTTTTACTTTTTTTATCTGAAGGAAAACTCGGGTGTTACTTATGAAAAATGTACTCAAATTTGCACTAGTACTGCTGGTGCTGGTGGTTTCTTCTTGTGGCAGACGCGAGAACGGCGAATTGGTAGGCGTACTCGATCGTCCGGCATGGAAAGGTATCAATCCTTATGGTATGGTTTACATACCTTCCGGCACGCTGCACATCGGTCCCAGTGACCAGGACATCACCAACACATTCGTACAGCGTACCAAATCAATCTCTATCCAGGGTTTCTACATGGATGACACAGAGGTTACGAACAACGAATACCGCCAGTTCGTTTATTGGGTACGCGACTCGATCGCACACTCTTACCTGGATCACTACATCGAAGACGAAGAGTCGGGCGAACAACGCATCGACTGGGAATACGACATCGATTGGGCCGACGAAGCCCTGGCCGATCTGTATTACCAGGGCGATGACCGCTTTGCCGGCAAAAAAGAACTCGACGTGAGCAAACTCGTGTACGAGTACGAATGGTACGACTGGCAAAAAGCCGCTCACGACCGCGGCAAATCGCCCAGAAACTCTTTTATCAAGCGTAAAAAGGTAAATATTTATCCCGATACGCTGGTATGGGTTCGCGATTTCTCCTACTCTTATAATGAACCGCTTACCCGCAACTATTTCTGGCACCCTGCCTTCGACGATTACCCCGTAGTGGGTATCGACTGGCACACTTCCAATGCCTTCTGCTACTGGAGAACCAAGCTCTGGAATACGTACCAGCAAACCCGTGGCGATGGGGTGAATACGGAAGACTTCCGTCTGCCCACCGAACACGAATGGGAATACGCAGCCCGCGGCGGCCACGATAGCGCACCATTCCCATGGGGCGGTTATTATACCCGCAACGCAAAAGGCTGTCTGCTGGCTAACTTCAAACCCGGCCGGGGCAACTACCCCGAAGACGGCGGCCAGTATACCGTGCGCGCTGATGCCTACTTCCCCAACGACTTCGGCCTCTATAATATGGCAGGCAACGTGTCGGAATGGACAAGCTCGGCTTTCTACGAAAACTCCTACTCGTTTATCCACGACCTGAACCCGGATATCCGCTATGACGCCAAGGACGACGATCCCGACTCCTGGAAGCGCAAAGTAATCCGCGGCGGCTCCTGGAAAGATATCATGCACTTTATGCAAACGAGTACACGCAACTGGGAATTCCAGGATACTACCAAATCCTATATCGGTTTCCGCGGCGTGTTGACCTTCCTGGGTCGCTCAGCTAACGACTTCTAAGGATAATGAATAATAATCAGAGGGTGTCTCACAAGTCGATCACGGAAATTTCACAACCGACTTGTCAGACGCCCTCTGTCGTTTTCATCCCACCCCATAACCGCTACGCAGCAAACTCCAGGTTTTTTTAATTTTTTTTTAACAACCTGTTACTTTTTTCAATTGCTGCATTATAGAAAGGTATTTTCAATTGATTTATTAACCATTCAAATAACGTCGAACAATGAGTTTCGTTAAGACTAAGGGATTCAAATACTTCAAGAACCTGCTGATTGGCGTAGGCGCTGCAATCGTTTTGATGGGCGCTTTGTTTAAGCTCGAAAGCTGGGAAGGCGCTAGCCAGATGCTGGTTATCGGCCTAACTATGGAAGCTATTATCTTCCTTTTCCTGGGTATTATCGGTCCTGAACCCGACTACTACTGGAATAAACTCTATCCCGGATTGGATGACTACCATGCCACTATCGCTCCCTTGGCGGCCGGCCCGGTAGATGTGATGCAAAAAACGCAAACGCCCGCACTCAACGGTGAAGTGGTGGAGCGCCAACTGGGCGGTATGCTCGCTGAATTGCAGAACATGTCTAAAAGCTTGTCTTCGCTCAAAGCATTGCAAGAAGTAGACTTCTCCGGCACCAGCGATCAGATCAAGGCGATGAGCAATTTCTACACTAAGCTGAACGAAGCTATGGCCGACCTCAGCGATTCATTGGAAGACACCAAGGTGTACAAAGAAAATCTCGCTGTATTGAACAAGAATATCGGCTCGCTGAATAACGTCTACAGCTCGCTGAATAACGTTTACGGTAATGTGATTTCGGCGATGGCCAGTGTCAACCGCTAATTGAAACTATCCTGACGTTTCGAAGACAAACCATTGCTAACTGCTAAATCCGAAAACGTATGTCTATTCCAAAGGAACCGCGGCAGTTGATGATCAACTTGATGTACCTGGTGCTGACGGCCCTGTTGGCCCTCAACATCTCTGCCGAGGTCATGAATGCCTTTTTTACAATAAACAAGGGTATCACCAATAGTAACAATATCGTCGAACAAACCAACCAGACGATCCTCTCTAATATTAACAAACAAGCCGACGCTTATCGCAACGAAACGAACGAGAAGTATCGCAAGGATGCCGCCGATGTGAAAAGAGTGTCCGACGAGTTTGTGAAGTATGTCGAAGACATGAAGAAGGATCTCTTTGAAAAGGCCGGCGGCCCCTCCGATAAAGATCCGGAAAAACCCAAACGCGAGAAGGACAAGGATGTCACTACCCGCTATTTGGTCGGTATCGAGGGCCAAAAAGGCCAGGGTTATGAGTTGATGCAAAAAGTGATCTCCACGCACGACGATCTGGCCAAACTGGTCGGCAACGACGAAAACGTGGTCAGCTCTATGCCGCTCAAAATCGACGAGGAAGCGGTTAAAAAATCAGACAAGAAGGACTGGGTGCAGTATAACTTCCTGCAAATGCCCGTCGCCGCCGTCTTCCCGATTTTGACGAAACTGCAAAACGACGCCAAAGCCTCAGCCACTACCGCCCTCAACCATTTGCTCAATAAAGTTGCAGGCGAAGACATCAAGTTCGACAAGTTTCAGCCTGTTATCTCTGCCAGCAAAGGTTATGTGATCCGTGGCGATAAGTACGAAGCCGAGGTTTTCCTGAGCGCGTATAGCACGTCCGCAGGCGATAAGACCAAAATCTATGTCAATGGCAACAGCCTGCCCATCGAAGATGGCAAGGCGATGTACACCGCCAGCGCCAGCTCGCTGGGAACCCAGCGCTACAAAGTCCGCATTGAAGTGACTAACCCGCTCACGAACAAAACCGAACCTTACGAGAAGGAGTTCGAATACGAAGTGGGCGAACGCTCGGTTACGGTTTCTGCCGACAAGATGAACGTGTTTTATATCGGCGTGGATAACCCCGTGTCGGTCTCTGCCGCAGGTATCAACAGCAACGACCTCCGCGTAAGCATCAACGGCGGCGGCGGCTCGATCAAAAAAGTGGGCAGCGCTAACTTTATGGTGAACGTGACCCAACCTACTAATGAGTGCCGTGTTTCTGTTAGCGACGGCAAAGCGCTTAACGCAAGTAAGACGTTCCGCGTGAAGCGTATCCCCGACCCCGTTGCCCGCCTCTCTAAGAGCCAGGGCGGCGAAATGGGAACCGGCGAATTCAAAGCCCAGGGCGGCGTTGGCGCGTTCCTCGATAATTTCGACTTCGACGCTACTTGCGCTATTCAGGGCTATACGCTGGTATTTGTACCCAAACGCCAGGACCCCGTAGAAGTAGTCAACGCAGGCGCCCGCTATAACGACCGCGCTCGCGAACTGGTAAACCGGGCTAAACCCGGCGATATCTATTACTTCGAAAGCGTTAAGGCAAAGTGCCCCGGCGACGCCGCCGGCCGACCCATCAACTCGATGGTGTTCAAGATTAAGTAATAATAGCAAACTTTTGCTAACATATGCTGCGGAAGGATTGTGTCATTAAGACACAATCCTCCTTGCAATTTTAACAAACCGTATTTCCAAGCCGGTTTTTTTGTTAAAGTATAATAGCGCGCTTGGTTAATCCGTTTAATGAGTGCACTTTTACATATTAAAATCAGGAAAAGTCATGAAGATTGCTTTGAAACTACTTAGTATTGTTTCGTGTCTGCTCTTTGTCGCCGGGCCATTGGCCGCCCAAATCCCCGACGACATTATGATGTCTGATGATACTCAAATTATGGACGATTCTACCAAATCGCCCCTCGACGACATCGTAGATTATAGAGCTATCAGCGACCGCCGCGTACTACCTTACGACCACATCCGCGAAGCCGATATTTTCTGGGAAAAACGCATCTGGAGGGTTATCGATATCCGCGAAAAGATGAACCTGCCTTTTGCTTATCCCGAAAGGCCGCTGTTTAAGATATTGATGGAAGCCGCTACGTCTGGCGAAATGACCGTTTTCAGCACCGAAGACGACAAGTTTACCAGCCGCCTCACACCCGACGAAGTAGCCTCGATGGGCGCTACGATCGACACGGTTATTACGTTTGACCCTGAAACCTATCAGGAACAAATCCAGATCGTACGCAACGAAATTAACCCGGAAGACGTAAAACGCTTCCGCCTCAAAGAGGTGTGGTTCTTCGATGAAGAAACGTCTACGCTTCAGGTCCGCATCCTCGGTATCGCTCCGCTGATCGACGTGAAGGACGAAAACGGCAATTTCAAATACGAAAAACCGATGTTCTGGGTGTACTACCCCGACGCACGCCAACTAATGGCCCGCGAACGCGTGTTTAACGTCGGCAACGACTCGGCGCCTATGAGCTGGGAAGACCTCTTCGAAATCCGCTTCTTCTCAAGCTACGTATACAAAGAATCTAACGTGTTCGACCGCCGCCTGCAAGAATATGTGACCGGCGTCGACCTCCTCCTCGAAGCCGATAAGATCAAACAAACGATCTTTAACTTCGAACACGACCTCTGGTCGTATTAATTCGCGATGATCGTTGTAGAGACGCAAAATTTTTACGTCTCTACAACAAATCGCCCCCTCTCTCCCTCACATCAAATACTCCCACGCCGTCTGATACTGCCCATTCTGCTCGCAATAGGCAATAAAGGCTTCGTAAAATCGATGATTCCCAATCGTCGCACTGTCGCCAATAACTACCAACTGCTTCCTCGCCCTCGTCATGGCCACGTTCATCCGGCGGTAGTCGCTTAGAAAACCAATCTCGTTTTTAGTATTCGATCGCACCAGCGAAATATATACCACATCGCGCTCCTGCCCCTGAAACCCATCGATGGTATTTACGGTGATGGGCATGCTGCTAAGCAGGCTATCTTCAGCTAATTGTTCTTTCATGTAGATCACCTGCTCGCGATAAGGCGAAATGATTGCTATTGAAGGTAGCGGCAGGTCGGCAAAGGCGTCTACCAGCAAATACAGGTGCTCGCACAAGATCTGGAACTCTTCGGGATTGTACCGGCTCTGGAAACTGGGCTGGATTTTTTCTTCAAAACCGCATCCGGCTGTATCGATATATACCACCGGGGTGTTCAAATCGATGGGCAAACGGTGATGCCGTACCTCGGGCGCAGCTTGTAAAGCGCCTTTGTAAAATTGCTGGTTGGAAAATCCCATGATGGCCTCGTGCATGCGGTATTGCACGTTGAGCAAATTGGCGTAAACGGCTTGCTCAAGGCAACGCTCGATAAGGGTCACTGATAAGCCCTGCCGCTGGGCCTCTATCGACTTAACGGTGGGAGGCAGCTGAAAGGGGTCGCCGGCCAATACTACCTTGGAAGCCCGTGTAATCGGTATCCAGGTAGCCGGCTCCAGGGCCTGCGCGGCTTCGTCGATTACTACGGTGCGGAATTTGCGGCCTTCCAATACCGGATGCGCCGTACCCACCAGCGTGGCGGTGATGACTTGCGCACTGTCAAGAATCATCTCAATCAGCCGGTCTTCCAACTGGTTGGCCCAGGCGCTCAGCTCCCGGGCTTCTTCCTGCAATCGACGGCGCTGTTCGTGCTCTTCTCTGCCGTAATTGCGCCGGTAACGTCGCGCCAGTCGCCGGCATTCTGCAGCTTGTATCTTGACTTTTTTGATGTTTTTGCTCTCCGGATGCTGCGCAATGCGCTCTTCCAACGTATGCCTTACAATCGACTCGTCTACCCTCGATATGTTGCCTATCCGCACTACATTCAAACCTTCCGCTGCCAGCCTTTCGGTGAGCAGGTCTACCGCCGCATTGCTGGGCGCGGTGACCAGTACGGTGTTTTCGGTCTCGCACAACAACCGGATGGCCTGTACCAGCGTGGTAGTTTTGCCGGTGCCCGGCGGACCGTGTATGATAGCCACGTCGCGCGCAGCCAGGATGTCGTTGACGGCATCGTTCTGACTGGGGTTGAGCCCCGGCACTTCGACTCGATTGGTGATTTCCTGAAAAAGCGCCTGCCGCCGGCCCAACAAGATGCCGCGCAACTCTGCCAGCCGGTCTTGTTTGGCCTTTTTTACGGTTTGTAACGCTTTCTCCATTTCTAGATAGGTGCGCTCATCAAAAATAATATCTACGCCGATCATGCCCACCCCCAGCCAATCGGGCAGGTCTTTGCTGTTTAAGATAATTTTCATCCGGTTTTTGTCTACAAACTGGATGATGCCCGATTGCTCAGGCGCTAATACCCCCGCCTGCTGGGTAAATAAATTGACTGTTTTGCCCGCCCGGAAGTGATCGTTTTCCGCAGTTCCCGATTTTTCAACAATAACAAACGCCCGGTCACCGATGGCATATCCCGATTTTACCACCACTACCGGGTACCAGGCGTAGCCTTTCGCCACCCGCTGGTCCAACGGCAGTTGCTGTACCAGTCGCCTGTGTTGCTCAAAGTCTTCGGCTTTTTCTATCCGCAGCAACTCACTCAACTTGTCTATCTCCGCTATTTCGTCCTGTATCATCCATTTTCTATTGTTCAACGAATTGAAAGTCGGTTGTCAGTTCTAGGTTGTAGGTTTGTTTATTGTGTTTGCCTAAAATAGCTTGACCTAAGTGAGTAAATTATTAATCAAACTTAAATTCAAGCTGGCAGGGGTTATCCAACGATTTGTTTATTGTATAG
>JABWBR010000136.1 GCA_013360405.1 Saprospiraceae bacterium | reverse complement strand
CCCCACCGGCAGCTTTAATGCCGGCCTGGGCAGCCCCTCCACGCTCACCCTGACGGTGCTGGAAGCCAATCCGGGCTGCCCCTGGGCGGGGGAGGATAGTACGATTTGTATGGGGGACACGGTGCAAATAGGCTGCCCTCCTGTTGATTATCCCCCTGAATATTGCTTTCGATGGTATGGCGATACAGGGCTTGATAACCCGTATTTACTCAATCCCCTGGTATTTCCCGACGAGACGACTACTTATTACATCTACATAACCGATGACCAAGGGGACTTAATTGGCGCTGATTCAGTTACCGTAACGGTACTCGAAAACCCTCCCATATTGTTCACCCCCTACCAACCTGTCGTTTGCAACGGCGCAAGTACTACTGTTAGCGCCACTGATGGATTTGCATCTTATCATTGGTCAAATGGAGATATTGGAAGAGAAATAACCGTTTCATCTCCAGGTATGTATGAAGTGACGGTCACCGCCGCAAACGGCTGCAGCAGTTTGGCCGCGGTCAGGGTGGAAGAGGTAAACCTGAACTACACCCTGCTGCCTGCCAATCCCGTATTATGTCAAAAAACGTTGATACTATCTATCGACTCCGATCTGCCTGAAGACCGGTTTACATGGCTGTTACCCGACGATGTGTACCTGCTGGGGGATTCTGTAACATTGTACGAACCCGGTCCGGTGCAAATGATAGTTTACGGCGATTATGGCTGCTCCGATACGCTCAGCTTTGAGGTACCGCAGGCTGCGCCGGAAGTAATGGCTGTTCCCGATACGGCTTACCTGTGCAGTTACGAATCGTCAGTGACTTTTACAGCCCTACCTGGTTTTGTCAGCTACGAATGGCGATATTATTATTCAGGCAGCCTTATCAGCCAGGGACCTACGCTTACCATCAATAAAATAGGCGATTTTATTTTGAGGGGCATTGATGCAAACGGTTGCATAGCTGAAAAGGAGGTAACTGTGGATTTTAGCCCTGCCTGGAGGGTAGGTCCTATTACGCCGGTTAAATCCTATATTTGCGTACAGGATCCGGGCATAAGAAGTCAAAACGAAGGAGCGCCTGAGAAGACCCAATGTAGTCAGCCTACGGTGCAATTGGATGCCGGCGAAGGTTTTGCGACTTATGCCTGGTCGAATGGCGTACAAAGTCGTTTTAATGAGATATCCACCCCGGGGCATTATACAGTTACCGTAACGGACTTCTACGGCTGTACGGACGCTTACCGCGAAGCCTGGGTTTTTGCCTGTACCGTACCGGCCTTCTCTCCTATCCCCGGATTGTACCAAATCTGCGATACCATAAACGGAGTCAGGTTGAGTCCGGGAGCCGGTTTTGCCGCTTATCTGTGGTCAGACGACAGTATCCAGGATACCCTGGTTGTCCACCAACCCGGTACCTATTCGGTAACGGTTACCGATGAAAGCGGCTGCTCCGCACAAAAAGAATACCTGATATTTGAAGCATGCACAGGCTGCATACTGGATTTGGAAATGTATAAACCAGGAGCCATCGGCAATAATACCAACAGTTTGGTAAGCAACGAAGATGACCCGGGGGGAATGATATTTGTCAATATTGACGATGATGATATGGATAATAAAAAAGACGATAAAGATAACCAAATACCAGGCGGAGATAACGATCTGATGAGGCTTCGTCTGAAACTTGCCCCCGGAGACAGCGGCCTGAATACGGCGAAACTGGAGGTGACGCAAGGAAGCCAGTATGTACAAATATGGAAGTCGGAAGACAAAACAGATGGTCTATACGAGGCAGGTACCCTGCTCACCCTCGCCCAGCAGGATGGAGATTACCTCGTAGCCGATCTGTGGGTGGAAGGCATACAGGCCCATACGCAACAAAAACAAACTGTATTCAGGCTCGTAACAGGTGATGAGAGCTTGTGCTCCTTACAGGATGAGGCGTCGCTGACCGTCGTCGGCATCAAAAACCTGAGCTGGCAGGGGCGATTCAACGGTTACGACGGCGCGGCAAATGCAAGTAATACTCTGGATACGGCGGATCCTAATTTCGTAAACTGGAACAATGCAGATAACTCGCCAATTAATAGCTTCAGGGTTTTTCCGGATAAGAGGATTATTGATCCAAATGATCCTACTACCGAAAAACCCATTCTTACTCCCCTTCGCGACACAGTAAATATCTGCATCATGTTTTCAGCGCCGCCCACTGAACCGTTTAGCTTGTATTTGAGGGCTTTTGATGTAGATGATCCTTCGGAGAAAAACTCCCAGGTAGATCCTAATGACAGCAATACTTCGGGCAACTACGACGGTACGAATGGAGCGCCCGGATTTTACGCCCCTCTCACATACACTGCAGAAGAAGACAACAGGGGCGAGGTCATGGGCAAAAAATCCGGGCATTTGCTGGGCGATGACGACGGCGACGGCCTGGTGCAAATAGATATTCAGCCCGATAGTACTATGTTTTGTAACGGGTTTAAAGTATCGCTGCATCCGGGCGACAATTATCGCGTTGCCGCAGCTTTTGGGCCGGAGATGTTGATGCGCTTAGGCAATAACGACAAAAAACACAAGATACACCTTATTGACACCGTTAACAATAAGCAATATTTCGAATCCGGTAAAATGGTATCGGGGGTACTGACGGTATGGCGCCTGCTCAATATAGAGTTTGCCAGTATGAAGGGGCTGTCGGGCGACGACAACAAGGTAAGAGCCTGGGTTAGTGATTTTAGAGATGGGGGCGGCAAAGCATCCAAAGCCAAAGAATTGGTTATCAAGGAGGCTGTGTATGACCTTCACCTAAGAGATAGCGATCCTGCAATTGTTGACCTGCAAGGATTGGAAGAACACTTTCCAAATAGTGGATCAAATCCTCCATCATTAGATCTCGATAGCGGCAGTAATGGACGGTTTGAAAATGGAGAATTAAGCGTTAATTCAGCAGTTTTTGAAGTAATTGGCAACGGCAAAAACTACGTGCAAATGAAAAAAAAAGGCGCTTTAGTGGGTACTCACCTTGTTTTTAAACTAACTCCTCCAGGGAGTCCTGTGATAACAGGCACTGTTTCCGAAATCGAAAAAACAGCCGATAGCAATTTTGTTTATACTTTGCAAACCAGCCAGTCATTGGCCGGCGTACCGGACAGCAGCCTTTTTGTACTCACCGACCCGGATACAACCATTAGAGGAGATACCCTGGGGCCCATACTAGCAATAGACACCTTAAATAAAACCCTGACGATTGCCAAATTTAGAAAATTTGTAAAACTACGAGACGATGACAGAACGGCTGTTCATCAACTATTGCCCTATGATTTTGCTGCTGACCCTCTTAATCTGAAAGGGCCCATTAACCCAACTTATCACAAGGTATATCTGGAATCCATTGCTGTTTATTCAGAACAATTATTCGATTTCAAACACACAATATACGATAATAAAAGTGTTCGTGATTGGATATTTACGGCTTCAACTTATAAGAATGCAGATGGCAGTTCGGGAGGAGACCGTGTAGGAGTATGGCAGTGTTTGGTATGTACTGTTTGGCAATCAGGAAAGTTCAGAGAGAGAGACAATGACCCACAAGGAACTCAACAAGATACTACAAATTTAGGGCTTACCCTTAGTTCTTTAAGTAATAGTATCGTTGAGCCAGGTGGAGATACTTCCGTTTTTCCTTTAGAAAACTTCATGGATAGAGTTGGGAATTTACAGGATTTAGGCATCAGTATTATACATGAATTAGGGCATCAGTTTGGTTTAGGTCATACAACTCAGGTTAATACGTTAATGTACCCTGTTTTATCCCAAAACACTCAAAGTATGTTAGACATCCATCGAAATTTAGTACGTTGTCGAAAAGTATCACCAGGTAAACAATAAATATGCGACATGAAAAAACAAATCTTCGTCAGCCTTATAGCCTTCGCGCTTATGAGTTCTAGCGCGCACAGCCAAAAGGATCTATTTTTTGCAGATATCAAACTGGCAAAAGATACGCTATATCCTTTTGATATGCTTGTGTTTACTGTTTATCTTAAAGCGATACAACCTGTAAATGCTCGGGCCTATAACAAAAACTCAAAATTGCAGATAAGAATGGAAGAACCAAGCCAGAGCAAGTGGTATTTTTACGAAGGCATGGAAGGCGATTTTGGCGGGTTCATAGATGATGATTCAGAGGCAAAAATTATGATTTCGCCAGATTTCCTTTTTTCCCATTCCTTTACAATGGAATACAGCCCTGATCCGGCATTGGCCCGTCAAGATACTATTTGTCCTTATTCTTTAATGCCGGGAAAGTACGCTCTAAGGGTGATTTACTCGCCCGACATGCTGATTAGGCACGCATGGGATGGTAATAATGTGATAGAAAAGTGCACAGATTGTGTAATAAAAGAAGTCCCGGTAGTTGTACTTGACCATTATCTTGGGCCGGATCAGGCTGCGTATGAGTGGATAAAAAAACAAAAATATAAGTGTATTCTTTTTAGATCCTATTATGCATATAGAGCAATGGACGAAATAATAGCCCAGGGAGAGGAGTTTTTAAGGCTTTTTCCTGAATCGTCGTTGGTGCCTATGATTCATTGCAAAGTAGGGGAAAACCTTCGGAAAAATTACGAAAGAAACGCCGAAGAATCCAAACTATCCCCGGCGGAGGCAGCCCAAAAACTGGAGGCGATAGTGACGCACCTGAACTACTACAAGCATTTGAAAAAGTACGAACCATTGTATATGTATTACCTCCTGATGCACGAGAAATACAAAGACATTCTGCTTCGCTTTAAAGCCCGGCATGGAATCAAATAACCCAAAATGAAAACAGCCATGACAAAAAAGATAGCGATAGCGCAACTGTTAATACACATAGCAATAGTGGCCTGTTATGGCCAAATAGCCATTACGGAGGTGACCTGTATTTGTTCCCCCGGCACTCCGGGCAGGGTCAGCCTAAGCGCGCAGGGCACAGCCGGGCCTTTTCGGTTTGTTTGGAGCGGTCCAGGTGGATATATTTCATACAATCAAAACCCCACCAAAGCAGCGTGCCGGCCTGCGCGCCCGTGGAATTGCAGGGCGATATACAGGGAGAAAAATAATTTTTTCATTTTATTTGTTATTTAAAATAAATCATCGTATTTTAGCGACAGGATGTACTATTGATGTTTGTCATCACACACTAATGCCATTTTTTATTTGATTGTGTAAGCGCCTGCGCTTAAGCCGTAATTGCATTTCTCGTTCAGCCTGGTTGTAAGTACAACCTGTGTCCGGATGATGAGTGCCAGGTATATTCTAATAATAAAGAATCGTATGAAAACACCGCTAAAAACCAGCTTGTTCGCCTGCCTGCTCTCCCTACTGCCTTTTGTAAAAGCCTATAGCCAGCCTGCCTGGAATACGGTATACACAGAGAACTTTAACAATGTATCGTCGCCGGATGCTGTGCCCAATATGTATTACGGGTGTAGCTTCGCGATCTCCGGCTCAGGCGGCAACAAATACCTGCGCAACTCCTGGGCGGTGGAATATTGCTTTGTGCTTTTCAAACTGAATCTGGATGCAGCCTACGAATACCGCATGACCTGGTCGGCGCGAAGCAATGCGCCGGGCAGAAATGTGCAGTTTTTCTATCATACCCAGGCTGGTATTGGCGGCACGGACATCGGCGCAACGACGGCGATCAACTTCAGTTCCTCCATTTTTACCGATATAGGCAGCGAGGCCTTTGATGTGCCACAAAGCGGCGAGTATTATATCGGTATCCGGCCAGGCCTCCTAAACACCGGCAATGTTAACGCCAAAGTGGAATTCGACGATTTCCGCCTGGAGCGCCGCGAGCGCACCGTGATCAGCTTTGCCCAAAGCGCCCTGACGGTGGCCGAAGGCGGCAGCTTAGAGGTGTGCGTCAACGCCTCAAACCCCGACCCAGACGGCCAGGCTTTTGTAGAAGTGGCCTTAGCCACGGATGCCGCGCCGCACCTCAGCGGGTTTACTACCCAAACGCTGAGTTTCAGCGGCGGCGCCCAAACGCTGCAAAGTTGCTTTACACTGCAAACCGCCCAGCCTACCGGCGGCGAAGACGATAACTATACTTATACGCTGACGCTGCAAAACCCCACCGGCAGCTTTAATGCCGGCCTGGGCAGCCCCTCCACGCTCACCCTGACGGTGCTGGAAGCCAATCCGGGCTGCCCCTGGGCGGGGGAGGATAG
>JABWBR010000011.1 GCA_013360405.1 Saprospiraceae bacterium | reverse complement strand
GGGATCTTTTTATTGCCAGTTCTACCAATATTTCGGCCCTCCGGGCCTTTTCAAGGTCAAAAAAGCCCCAGCGGGGCGCAAATATTGGTAGAAGATTCAAGAACAAAGTGCATTATAGCTCCAGCGGAGCGAAATATGTACACGAATTTTATGCAAAATTTTAAAGTGCCAAAGTAGTATTAGTTAACTAAACATACAGCTAAACCCAATCGCTAAACCCTCCCAATCTGTTACCAAATTTTATATAAAAAACATGAAAGCCGTGAAGTTGTACAGCCTGATTTTTTTTGCGCTATTCGCCATGTTGAATACGAGTAGTGCGCAAACCGTATTATTTGCGGAAGATTTCAACGGTTGCGCCTTGCCTGCGGGCTGGAATGCGAACTTGACAGGCAACCCCAATGCTTTCTGGACGATCGGCTTTCCCGTCAACAACGACAGCGACGGCTCTACTATTGACGGCACTTGTATGTTTATTGTGGACGACGACCAAACCGGCGATCAAACCCCGCCCTGGACGCTGGAGCTCACCACGCCTTCGTTTGACGCCACCGGCTATACCACCGTCACCTTATCGATAGACGTAAACTACCGGAACTACGATGGCAAGGATAGCTTGCAACTATTGGTCTTTGACGGACAGGAGTACGTATTACTGGCCGAATACCAGGGCGCCGCCAGCCAAACGGGTACCCAATTATCGCAATACGCCACGTTTACCGCCGACCTTACTTTTTACGCCAATGCCAATATGCACCTGATGATTCGCTATGCCGACGGCGGCACCTTTGCGTGGTGGGCCGGCGTGGACAATATTGTAGTGAAAGGAGAAGGCGCCGCTTCCAATCTGGTATTAGCCACCTTTAACGACTGCGTCTTGCCCGAAGGTTGGCAGATACAGACACTAACCGGTGATTTTGACTGGCAGATGGGGTATTTGATCAATGATAGCGCCCCCGCGGCTACTTCGATGAACGGTACTTGTTTCGCCTATTTTGACGACGACGGTATCGGGCAGGCTGCGGCAGCCTCAGCAGTAAGGCTGTACGGCCCCGAAATCGACGGCACCGTCGCCTCCGACATGAAACTCTATTTCGACGCTATTTTCAGACGATATAGCGATAATGAATATTTTTCTGTTGGCGTGCTCGATGTAGAAACCGGCGAGTCGCGCACCGCCGTGGAATACTTTACCGACCTGGGCGGCCCGCAATTGAGCAACTATGTGCACGAAGTAGTCGACCTCTCGGCTTTTCGGGCCAGGCGCATGCGCTTTTTCTTCCAATACGAAGACGGCGGCGCGTGGAACTGGTGGGTGGGCATAGACAACGTAAAACTGACCGGCGAAGGCGAATTAAACGAGATTTGCGAAAAAGCGCTTCCCATAGCCGTGGGCGATCCCTGCCTGCCGGGTAATAACCGCCTGGCGCTTTTTGACGGCCCACAACCGGCCTGCAGCAACGAAAACGGCGGTTCGCTCTGGTATCGCTTTACGCCTGAAGAAAGTGGTTTATTACAAATAGAAACGTCCTCCGATTTCAACGAAGTTATTACGCTTTTCTCCGGCGAGTGCCCGAGCCTTGTGCCCGTCTCTTGCGGCAACCGCGACGAGCATGGCTTTACCGGCGAGATCCATTATGTAAATGTAACAGCCGGTCAGGAATACCTGCTGCGGGTTAGCGGCCAGAAAATCGGCTTTGGGCGCCCGCGGGGCAATTTCTGTCTCTACCTCGAACCTGCCGCCGGGCTGCCGCCTGCTCCCGCAAACGATAATTGCCAGCAGGCTGCTAACCTCGTGGTCGATGGCGACTGCGTACCAGGGAATAACTACAACGGACTGGCCGGGTTGCCGCTACCCAGTCGAAATACCCTGTCGAGGGCTGATATCTGGTATCGCTTTACGCCGGCTGACGACGATCCGCTGATCATTCGCACGCAAGCCGACTTTGCCGACGTGATTACGTTATACAGCGGGGGCTGCGACAACCTGACCGAAGCGGCTGTGAACGAATACGGGGGCAAGCTGCTTATTGAAGCGCCTGTGGCAGGGCAGCCTTATTGGCTAAAAGTAAGTGGCGCTTTTGCTACGGTAGAAGGCAACCTTTGCGCGCAGGTAGAGCGCACCACCATCGCGTCTCCGGCCAACGACCTGTGCGTGCAGGCGCTGCCGGTAACTATTAACGGCGCCTGCGCTTATGCTGAAAACTACGGCGCAGATTTTGACGGGCCGCTGGTGTCATGCGAGCCCTTGTTGAGCGGCAGCATCTGGTTTTCGTTTGTTGCGCCGGCCTCCGGCACGGTGCGACTTTGGCCCGACGCCAATTTCATGTATGCCCTGTCGGTATATCAGGGTACCTGCAACGATCTTGAAGAAATATTTTGCGCCAGAAATCCACTGGCCTGTGACGGATACCTCACGTTGGGCAGCTTATCGCCTGGGCAGACCTACTACGTACGCATCAGTTCCTCGGCCAATACGGCGGGATATGCGGAGCGCGGCGGGGTTTGTTTTTCGGTAAAAGATGCCGCCACCACGCCCGAATTCACACCGCTGACGCTTGATGTAAATGTACATTGCTTCGGCAACGGCGTAGCTTCGCTCGATATAGAAGCCGAAGGCGGGATGGGCAACTACGTCTTTCAGGGGCACACCGAAAACGATGTATTGGCGCCGGGCAGCAGCTACCTCGTAGTAGTCACCGATGCCAACGGCTGCGAACGGTCGGTAGGCGGTGAGATTAGTTGCGAAGTTGATACCACCTGTACACTAAGCGCTGTTCTTGCGCTCAACAACCCCGTCTGTCCTGGCGATACCGGCGGTTCTGCCGGCATTCAGAGTATAGAAGGCGGCAACGGCAGTTACGGCATCGGCTGGTCTACCGGCGCCACCGGCGGCAGCATCGAGCAATTGGGAGCGGGCCAATATGCCGTGACGATCAGTGAAGAGGACGGCTGCGACATTGCGTTGTCTTTCACGTTGGCTGATCCGGAAGGGTTAGCAATTACGGGTATAGATATCAGTCCTTCGGTGGGAGGCGAAGCCAACGGGTCGATTCAGCTCGCCTTATCGGGTGGCGTGGCGCCTTTTGTGTATGAATGGTACGTAGGCCAGGATTTAGTAGCTTCTACCGATGAACCCGTTCTGCCTGGCGCCCTGGCCGGCGATTACAGCCTGCAGGTCACCGACGGCAATGGCTGTACCTACATCTTTGGACCGTTTACGATAGATAACATCACCTCCACCAACAACAAAGGGATCAATTGCCTGCTGGATATAATGCCCAACCCCACCAGCGGTCCGATTACGCTGGCATGGGAACTGCCCACCGACAAGCGCGTCGACTTGTATCTGGTGTCGGTGGATGGGCGCAGCTGGCGCCTGGCCCGCAATTTACCGGCTAAAGCGGAGGCTTACCACGTATCGCTGCAAGCCTGGCCGGCAGGCGTTTATACGCTGCGCTGGAGCGATGGCATGCAGCAGTGGAAGAAAAAGGCGGTGATAGCGCGGTAGGCGGTACCGGATTAATACGCGCGAGCGAAAAGCACGCGCTGGGTAGAGGGTTTGCCCGTGAGCACGCAAGAGCCGTCTTCCAGCGGATTATCCAGGGGGATACAGCGGATCGTCGCTTTTGTGAGCTCCTTGATTTTGAGTTCCGTTTCCGTCGTGCCGTCCCAGTGGGCGCTCACAAAGCCGCCTTTTTCATCGAGCACGGACTGGAAGTCGTCAAAATTGTCCACTTTCGTAATATGCTCGGCGCGATAGTCGTAGGCGCGCTGAAAGAGGTTTTGCTGGATATCTTCGAGCAGTTGGGCTACATAATCGGCGATGCCTTCGAGGGGCTGCGACGTTTTTTCCTTGGTATCGCGGCGGGCCACCTCCACCTGATTGTTGGCCAGGTCGCGTTCGCCGATAGCCAGGCGCACGGGGATACCGCGCATCTCGTATTCGGCAAATTTAAAGCCCGGGCGTTTTTTCATATCGGTGTCGTATTTCACCGTAATGCCCTTGGCGCGCAGTTCGCGCATAATCTTGTCGGCGGCTTCGCCGATTTCGGGACTGGGTTTCGGTATCGGCACGATCACCACTTGCGTAGGGGCAAGTTTGGGCGGCAGCACGAGGCCGTCGTCGTCGGAGTGGGTCATAATGAGGCCGCCGATCAGTCGGGTAGACACGCCCCAGGAAGTAGCCCATACATAGTCTTCCACATTATTATCGCTAAGGAACTTCACGTCGAAAGCCTTGGCAAAATTCTGGCCGAGAAAGTGCGAGGTGCCTGCCTGGAGGGCTTTGCCGTCTTGCATAAGCGCTTCGATACAATACGTATCTACGGCGCCGGCGAAGCGTTCGTTGGGTGTTTTTACGCCTTTAATAACCGGCATAGCCATCCACTTTTCGGCGAATTCGGCATAGACGTCGAGCATAAGGCGGGTTTCATCAATAGCTTCCTGGGCGGTAGCGTGGGCCGTGTGGCCTTCCTGCCAGAGGAACTCGGCCGTGCGCAGGAACAAGCGGGTGCGCATTTCCCAGCGCACCACATTGGCCCATTGGTTGATGAGCAGGGGCAGGTCGCGATACGAAGAAATCCAGTCGCGATACGTATTCCAGATAATCGTTTCCGAAGTGGGACGCACGATGAGTTCTTCTTCGAGTTTGGAGTCGGGGTCAACGACTACGCCGCTGCCATCGGGGGCATTCATGAGGCGGTGGTGCGTCACCACGGCGCATTCCTTGGCGAAGCCTTCCACGTGTTCGGCTTCGCGGCTGAGGAAGCTTTTGGGTATAAATAGCGGAAAATACGCATTCACATGCCCGGTGTCCTTAAACATGCGGTCGAGTTGGTCGCGCATATTTTCCCAGATGGCAAATCCGTGGGGTTTAATGACCATACAGCCGCGCACGGCGGAGTTGTCGGCCAGTTCTGCCTTCTTTACAATGTCGATATACCACTGCGAATAGTCTTCGCTTCTACCGGTAATTTCTTTTGCCATACGTCAATTTCTATTGAAAAGCGATCGAACAAGTAGTTATTAAAAAGCGTTAAACTATTGATAACCAAATCAGTCAAACAAGTGACTACTGGTTAAAAGGGGCGTCTTAACAAGTGTTAAAGCCTTATGCTTAACGAATTTAACAGCCTGCTGCCGCTATTTAAATTTGCCTTAACTAAAAATTCGGCACAAATGTAATAATTTCGGGGTTGTAAGCTGAAAGAGCGATTGCTAATTGCGATTAAAAAATCAGAACTATGAAAATTAATAAATTGTCTGCCCTGTTGATGGCTCTGCTTATTTCAGGAGTGGTATCTGCTCAGTACGATGACGTATACTACGATCCGGATACGGACGCTGGATACTACAACAACAGCGACAACTACTCCAATAGTTCCAACGACGCTTATGCTTATGGCGGCGACGATGGATACTACGACGATGATAACTACGATTACTACGAAGACGACTACGACTATAGCTATTCGTCGCGTATTCGCCGTTTCCACCGCTCGTATTACGGGTTTAATTATTTCGACCCCGTCTATGTGGACATGGTTTATTACGATCCATTTTTCACGCCGGGGTTGACCGTCCTGATCTACGACGATTTTTATTCTTATAATACGTGGAACAGCTGGCGCCGCTGGAACAGGTGGAATCGCTGGAATGCCTGGGGCGGCTGGAATAGCTGGTATGGCGGCGGCTGGGGCGGCGGCTGGAACAGCTGGTACGGCGGCGGCTGGGGTGGCGGCTGGAACAGCTGGTACGGTGGCGGCTGGAACAACTGGTATGGTCCCAACAACTTCTATGGCGGCGGTTTTTATTCCAATTTCTACTGCCCGCCTTCCTGGGGCAACGATTACAACTACAATACGGTGAACGTGGTCAACAACACGTATTACGGCCCGCGCAGCAGCGGTTCAACGCGCGTACCGCGTCTGAACGACCGCACGATTCGCAACGAGGCGCCCAAAGACGTGACCAACAACAGGCCGGCTGATGCGATCTCGAAGCCCATCGACCGTACGCAAGGCGACACGCCTGTAATTCGCGATACCGATCGCGAAAAGCCCGTGCAGAACCGCAACGCCGTAAAAGACCCCGTGCGCCGCAATACCGACGAGGTTACCCCGCGCACCGGCAACCCCGTGCAAGGCAAACCCTCAAGGGAAGAAGTAAAACAACCCGTTATTCGCGACAATAACGAGCCCAAGCGCGACGAAGAACTCATCCGCATATTTGGCGACGAAAAACCCCGCGAGCGCACACGCGTGGAACAACCCCGCACGGAACCCCGCAACGATCGCCCGCGTACCGAAACTCGTCCGCAGCCTCGTATCGAAAGGCCGATGCCCGAGCAGCGCCCGCGTACCAGCGAGCCTCGCCGTGAAAGCCCCCGCATTCAGGAGCCGCGCCAAAGAAACAACAACGATTCGCCCGCTGCACGTCCCACGCCGCGTCAGCGCGATAACGACCCGGCTCCGCGTTACAATGATAGCAGCCGTAGCCGCTCCAATGATTCCGGAAGTCGTCCGTCATACAACGCGCCATCGCGCAGCAATGACAGCGGAGGCTCTTCCCGCAGCAACTCAAGCGGAAACAGTAATAGCAGCCGCTCCAACAACAGCGGAGGCTCGTCGCGCGGCAATAACCGCGGCGGAAATTGAGAGGGTGAGAGGGTGGGAGGGGGAGAGGGTGAGAAATTTCCAATGCTCCCCCCTCTCCCCCTCTCCCCCTCCCACCCTCTCACCCTCCTTTCTTGATGGCTATCATAACCAACCTGCCATGAAATCCTATATTGCCATAATAATACTCAGCTTGAGTTGCCAGGTGCTAGTAGCCCAGAGCGTCACCGATGTCATCCGCTACTCCTCGCTGGAGATCAGCGGCACCGCACGTTCGCTGGGCTCGGGCGGTGCGATGGGCGCCCTGGGCGCCGACTTTTCGGTGTTGAGCACTAACCCTGCCGGACTAGCCTGGTACCGTAACTCGGAATTTACCATTACCCCTGCTATTTTCACTTCGGGCATTACCACCAAATTGTCGAACCTCGACGACAATGAGCCCGCGAAATCATCGCGCAGCAACTTCGTATTGAGCAACTTCGGCGTAGTGGTAGCTTCGCAGCCCTCTTCCGCCAACTGGAAAACCTTCAATTTCGGCCTGGGTATCAACCGCATAGCCGATTTCAACCAGCGCTTTTATTTTGAAGGCGCCTCGGTAGGGTCTATCGTAGACCGCTTTCTGGAGCAGGCCAACAGCTCTACCGGGCTCGAGGAGTTCGAGTCGCAGGTGGCCTACGACGCCGAAGCGCTTATCGGTCCCGATAGCGACGGATTTTACTACAGCGACTTCGAAAATGCGCCCAACGCGTTTATACAACGCGACCAGACCGTCTCCTGGCGTGGGTCGATCAATGAACTGACCTTTGCCATGGCGGGCAACTACAAAGACAAGGTACTTGTTGGCGCTACTATCGGCGTGCCCTTCCTGAGCTTCCGCGAAGAGAAGTCGTACCACGAAGAAGACCCCGGCGACGGCGTACAGGGCAACGTGCCCTTCTTCGACAACCTGGAATATAACGAAACGCTGACCACTACCGGTGCAGGTGTTAACCTCAAGCTGGGCGTGTTATTTCGCGTCAACCAGTGGGTTCGCCTGGGCGTAGCTGCGCATACGCCGACGGCTTTAAGCCTCGAAGACAGCTATCGCACCGATATGACCTACGTATACTCCGACAACGGCACGCCCTACGAAGGCAGCGCAGAATCGCCCGACGGCTTGTTTGCATACAAATTGCGCAGCCCTTGGCGACTCATCGGTAGCCTGGGTGTGGTGGTCAAAAAACACGGCTTTATCACTGCTGAAGTAGAAGCGGTAGATTATGCCGGCGCAGAACTGCGATTTGACGGCTTCGACAGCCAGGAACGCGAAACCAACAACGAGATCGCCAAAACGCTCACTACGGCCACTAATATGCGCGTGGGCGGCGAATTGGCGCTTGATATCTTCCGCTTTCGGGCGGGCATAGGGCTGCTTCAATCGCCCTTTATCGACGAAAACACGATCAATAGCAGCTATAGCCTCGGCGTGGGCATCCGCGAAGAGAATTTCTTTATCGATTTGGGATACCGCCGCTATAACTACAAAGAATCTTACACTCCCTACCTCACTTCAGTTTCCGAGCAGCAAATCGTGGACCGCGACATCGCGAATAATCGATTTTTGCTTACGCTGGGGTTTAAGTTTTGATGTTTGATGTTTGATGTTTGATGTTTGATGTTTGATGTTTGATGTTTGATGTTTGTTTGATAAATTTCATAATTTCATCAAACATTAAACATCCAACATTCAACATCAAGAACAGTTTCTACCTTTGATCCGTTTATCTACGGTATCAACAAACCTAAAATGGATTCCATTACCCAATTGACGCTGGGCGCTGCTGTGGGCGAGGCTGTGCTGGGAAGAAAAGTAGGCAACAGAGCCATGTTGTGGGGCGCTATTGGCGGAACTTTACCCGATCTCGACGTTTTTTCTCACTTCGTATCCGATCCTATGAGCGGGTTGGCGTTTCACCGCGCTATTACCCACTCGTTCACCTATGCAATCGTTACGCCCTTTTTGCTGGGCTGGTTATTGTCGCGTTTGTACGACCCTGCCATGCGAAAGTATTGGTGGCGCGATTTCGGTTTAGCCGGCGCCGGCTTGCTGACTTTATTGGCAATAGGCACCCTGGTGATGCCGATGCCTGCTGCCACTGCTTTAAAGATCGCCCTTATCGTAGGAGGGGCCATGCTATTTTTCCCACTGGCGGCGGGATTGCGCGAGCAATGGCGCAATCGGCCCAGTACCAATGGCAATACTACCTGGAAAGGCTGGACCTGGCTTTTTTTCTGGGCTATTCTCACCCATCCCCTGCTGGACGCCTGCACCACTTACGGCACCCAGCTCTTTCAGCCCTTCGCATCTACCCGCGTATCGCTCAACAACATCTCGGTGGCGGATCCTTTGTATACCCTACCCTTTTTGCTGTTCGTACTCGCAGCTTTGTTTATGACGCGCAAGTCTTCCCGCCGGCGTATCATTAACTGGCTGGGCATTGGGCTCAGCAGCGTGTATATGTTATTTACTTTTTACAATAAATGGCGGGTGGACCAGATTTTCGAAAAATCGCTACACGAACACGGCATCACTTACAATCGCATGATGACTATGCCTACCATTTTGAATAACATATTATGGCAAGGCGTAGCCGAAGGCGATACGGCGTATTACCGCGGCATGTATTCGCTATTGGATAAACAGCCCCGCGTGCTGGAATTCGACATTATCCCCAAGGGCCACAACCTGCTTGCCGGCCACGAGGGCGACCGGGTCATGCGTATCATCTCCTGGTTTTCAGACGGCTATTACAACGTGTTGCGGCGCAAAGACGGCGCCCTGCAAATCAACGATCTCCGCTTCGGTGGCATTTCCGACAAACTCCTTGACGAGTCGGATTATGTCTTCAAATTTATAGTAGAAGAAAAAGAAGGCGCCTGGGATGCCCACGAAAGCCGGGAAGCACCGCCTGATATGAAAAAGGCCTGGCGGGAGTTGTGGCGGAGGGTGAGAGGGATTTGAACTACATATACCAGCTGCAATGTTCGTTAATAAAACATTTTTTTGTTTTATTAATAGGCGTTTCGTATTTTTGCTTTCACAGCAAACCTACCATCATGCCAAGCTCAGAGTTAACTCAAAAACAAATTGGCCTGCGTATTATGCAGCGACGCAAGGCAAAGGGGTTGTCTCAGGAAGAACTGGCAAAAAGCATTGGGATATCGCGGCCTTCGCTGGCGCAAATTGAACTGGGCAACAGAAGTGTGGATGCGCTCGAATTGCGCAAGCTATCGCTGACATTGGCTTTTTCCCTCGATGAATTATTGTCGCCTGAATACAAATCGGCTGAAGAAGTCCGATACGCGAATGAAGCGCCGGCTGTCGCATACACGGTCAGGGTTTCTGAGCCCAAACTGAATGTGGCCAAACTGAAAAATGTGCTGCTCTATTTGTTGGAGCACTGTGCGGGCAAACCCAATATTGGAGAAACCGCGTTGAACAAGTTGCTCTACTTCTGTGATTTCAATTATTATGAGCTTTACGAAGAACATCTTACCGGTGCGAGATACAAAAAGCTGCCATACGGCCCCATGCCCCAAGAGATGGAAGGCGTCATCAACCAAATGATGAGTGATGGCCAGTTGAAGCGGATTAAGACGACTTATCAAAGCATTCCCCTGACGCGCTATCTGCCACTTGAAAAAGCAGACTTAACGAAATTATCCGCTGCAGAAAAAACGGTAGTTGATCATGTGGTTCAGCAAATGGGCGATTGGAATGCAAAAAAGATTAGCGATTATGCTCACAAAGATATGCCCTGGTTGGCTACAGATGAAGGCGATGATATTAGCTATAATTTGGCCTTTTATCGAGAATTGCCTTATTCCGTTAGGGTGTATGACGATGATAACTAAGGGAGTATGGAGTTTGAGACATTGCCTGAATACGATAAGGATTTGAAACGGCTGCTTAAGAAATACCGCACATTGGTAGATGATCTAAAAGCCGTAAAAAAGGTGCTGCAAATCAGGCCGGATGCCTATCCACCTTTTAGCTTTAGAATAGAGGGATTGGGTATCATTACCTGTGTAATTAAAGTAAAAAAAATCGCAAGTGACAGTTTTAAAGGCAAGGGTAACAATTCGGGACTTAGGCTGGTATATGCCTATTTTCAAGCTGAACAGCGAATTGTCCTGGTCGAACTATATCACAAGAATGAAAAAGAAAATGAGGATAGACAGAGAATATTGGACAACTTTCGGTAGTATGGAATGGGGTTGCTCAAGTGAACTATGTTCAACAAAACCAATACCCCTGTTCTCCAATCTCTGACAAATACTTTGCAATTACTGGTTGTTCATCAGGCGCGGCGACCAGGATGATAACCTGGGGATCTTTGAGCGAGGAAAGCACCCGGTAATCCTGCCAAACGGCGCCGTACATACTTTTTCCCCATTTGCGCGGATTGTCGCAAACCCAATAGAAAGAAATCCCTCTTTCAGAAAGATAACCGGCGGCGGCTTTGCCTTTTCGGCCGGCGCCCCATATGACCAGAGGGCGCTGAGGCTGGTAGTCTATTTTAAAAAAATAGTTCAGCTTAAGCTCAAGAAAAGTATTATCGCCGTAGGGAGGCGCCGTGCGGGAGGCGCGGTGAGGATGGTCGCGCCAGAGATGTAAAACTTCGTGGGCTGCTACGATGCGCTTGCCGTGTTGATAAAGCCGAAAACAAAGATCGTAATCTTCGGGGTAGGTATCGCTATCGAAAGCGCCGACAGACAGCAAATCTTCGCGGCGCATCATCCAGCAGGGCGACGGGAGGGGGCATTCTTTGTAAATCGCTGAAAAGTGGCTTTGATTTAGGGCTAAATAGTTGATCCATTGCTCATAACGCCTGTAGCCTTCGCCCAGTTCGTTATCAGAAAAATACAACACCAATCCCGTGGCCACACAGCCGGGGTCATCGTCTAATAGTGTTTTTTTTAAAATAGCCAATTTAGCCTGCGGCATCAGGTCGTCATCGTCCATGCGGGTAATCAGATCGCCCTTGCTTTGTTGAAAAGCCAGCCGCAAAGCCGGAATCAGTCCCTTCGTCGTATTGGGGTAGCAGCGAATACGGGTGTCGGCGGCTGCATAGCACTGCAACACTTCCCAGCTTTGGTCGGTAGAGAAATCATCGACGGCGACCAGTTCCCAGTGGATTTCCGTTTGCGCCAATATACTATCGAGGCAGGGCGCCAGGTAGTCGCCCGCGTTGTATACCGGAAGGAGGATGCTGATCAGCGAAGAATGCACTGAATTTTTTTTGCAAATTTAAGGCCGCCGTGCCATAATTTACACAGATTATACCTTACGCCGTCAAATTATCGGTTATCGATAAACAACCGACAACACAGCCAATTGACGGAAGTCCAAACATGCCTTAATTACAGCAGTGCGAGCTATAATTATATACAACATATCTGAAAAGGGGGGGGAGCAAGCCATAAAATACAGCCCGGTACCGATTAATTTCGATACCGGGCCGTGGGTCTCGTAGTAATAGTACTAAAAAACTATTTACGGGTATTCAACACCACTCGCTTAGTCACATCCGGAATGCCTTCCGACTGAACGCGAATGAGGTAAACGCCGTTTTGGTAATTAGACATATCGAGGCGTTCGATAGTCGATTCGGTAGCGTCCAATTCAATTGTTTGAAGGGCTTTGCCATGATTGTCAAAAATTTCGAGTCGAATCGCGCGGTTCACATAAGCGCCCAGGTTAACCATAACTTCACCTTCTGTCGGGTTGGGATAAACTTCCATGTCTATATCGAGTTGGGAGATACCCACAGGATTCGTATTGGGAGCTGCCAAAGGCAAGATGGCGCCTACAACCTGCACATTATCGAACACTGCCGTTGTAGTCGTATTTACATTGATACTTTCTGCGAAAAGGCCGACCTGAATACAAGTGGGAAGAAGCAGGTTGGTAGCTGCACCAACTTGTTGCCAGTTGACGCCATTGGTAGAGACATATAATGCGAAGCTATTGCCGGTACGGGTGATGCGCAGCCAATTCTGGCCGCCCTGCACGGTAAAATTCTGGTTTTGAGCCAGGGTATTGGGTGAAGTGCGCAAAACCCGGCGAACGATAGTGGACAATTGGGTTTTGAGGGCTATTTTGCGGCTACCCGGCATCGATGATTCGCGCATTTCCACGCCGGCCCATCCCAGGTTGCTTACACTGGATACGCGGGCGGTGATACTGCCGTTGCCGCAAAGGCTGCGCCAGGCGGAATGCTGCAGGTCGGGGTTGTTGGAAAAACCTGTAGAGGTGAGCGTAAATTGTCCGCCGCCCGTACAAGGCTTATAAGTAGCGCTGCCCAGGGCATTGCCGATATTGGCATTGGTCCAACCGGCGGGCAGAGCTGTTCCTTCTTGAACCGTGATCTGCGCCGTACAGGTGGCGGTATTGCCATTGCCGTCGTTGACGGTTACCGTTACGGCAACCGTTTGGCCAACATGAGCACAGTTGACCGAGGCCGGCGAAGCGCTTACAAAGTTGACCGTGCCGCAGTTGTCGGTAGAGGCGGCCTGGTTGAATACGTCGGCTGCCAATAAAGTATAAGTACCTGTTGCATTTAGCGTAACCGTAGCAGTGCGGCAAACGGGGTTGGGGTTGGTGTTGTCAACGCCGGCGGCAATACTTCTGGTATCGGTATCCGTACAGTTGCTTGTGCCGTTATCCGTCACCAAAATATTGTAGTTGCCATCGGGCAGGTTGGTAAAGACGCCTGTGCCGTTGCTTTGGTTGACCGGGCCGCTGATTGAGTAGGTAAGCGGGCCGTTGCTGGTAGTTGCCGTTATGGTGATACTGCCGTTATTGGCATTTGGGCAGGTTTCGTTGGTAGAACTTACATTCGTTATCGCCAAATCGCAGGTACAGGAAGCGCCCAGGCAAGTAGCATTTGCCACTGTATTGCGGATAACATTGCCGGGTTGGGGTCCGAAGCCGAGGTTAAAATTAACGCCTACGGGGTCGTTATGGCAATAGCTCATGATCGTACCGCCGCCGGCAGGGCTACCCGGGAGGGGGCAGTTGGCCACGTCTGTTTCCACATAACCTGCGCAGCCGTCAATAGCCGTATTGTTGCCGTTCCACACGCAAGCGTGCGTATGGCGCGAGCCGATCAGGTGGCCCATTTCGTGGGCGAGGATCATCACCGTAAACGAAAATACCGGCACATTTTCATACGTAGAGAGAATACCGCTATAGCAGAGGCTTTCATCCGTATTAGGGTTGCAGATCCCACTAAATCCCGCAGCGATACCGCCGTTGTTGACCATTGCCACCAAGTGCCCCAGGTCGCCGTTATAAGCGCCGGTGTTGGCTTTAAACTGCGACAAGTAGTTGCTTGAACTTGGCCCGGAATAAGGATCGGGCGTATCCCAGACTAACATTTCAGAAATAGCCATGTTAATGCTTTCGGCATTGTACAGCAGCACGTTCTGGTTAAAGGCGCCAGTAACGTAGTTGGTAGCGGCGGCTACGCTACCCTTGTTATCTGTCACCGATTTGTCCACTTCTACATAAACTGTGATACAATCGCCGGCGTTTTTTTCCGTAGCGCTGATTTCGGCATCCGAATAACCGCGATGGTCGTCTTCCATACTGCAGTCGAAGTCGGGTTTTTGTAGCAAATCGCGATCCAGGTAAAGAATATGGCCTTTTTCGCTGTTCTCGAGTTTGCCGAGGTTGTAATTGCCGTTGTGGGTAATAATCAACCCCATCACCTCATTGTCAAAAACGCTAATAGCCACTTTCGACTGCGGGTCGCCTTTCACCACCCCGTGAAAGTGCAGTCCCCCCTGGTAATCATAAGGCTTGCGGGGGTTGCTGCTGGCGAAAACCTTAAAGCCCTCCGCAAAAATTTGGGAGCGGCGCATTTGCAGCGTAATGGATTGATCACCCTCGCCGGTGGGCAGGGTCAGGGAAAATTCCCGGGTGTTGTTTTTGAGAAATTCACCCGCTTTTTTTGCATCAAAATTCAGAACAACGCCGGCCCGAACAATATTGGAATAATTTTCGGTTGCCGAAGTCCAGCCGGGGCTAAACAATTCGACCTGTTTGGCCGGTTTGCCCTGCACTTGGGCTTCATGAGCCTGTTGCTGGTGAAGGGGTTTCTGCGCCTCAACCGGCAACGCTAACCCAGCTAACAAGATCAGGTTCAAAAGAATAAACTGAAGTTTCTTTTTTGAGAGCATCATTTCCAGGATTTTAGGTTAAAAAAATTATTAATAATATTTGAGACTTCAATATAGGCGTGTTAAGAGAAATTTTATGCCCGAGATTTGTAAATAAACTTTAATCAACCCGACCTCGGAGAGGTCATATTTGAGAGCCTCTTCTGTAAAAATAACATGATTTTTATTTCTCTTAACACCCCTAACTTCAATACAAAAAAAATAGACTTTACTTATCTGCAAACAAAGTACATGATACGGATTTCAGAAAAAATAGTTTCACTTTTTCCATATTTTACTGATATTGATTTAATAAAATAATACTCATACCAATCCTCTTCATGACCACCATCCAAAACTACATCGACGGCGCCATGGTAGCGCCGGTTAGCGGTGATTACCTCGACAACTACGAACCGGCCACAGGCCAGGTATACAGCCGCATACCCGACAGCGACGAGCGCGACGTGGCGGCGGCTGTAGCGGCAACTGCGCGGGCTTTCCCGGAGTGGTCGACCTGGGGGGAGCAACGCCGCTATGAATGCCTGATGCGCGTGGCTGAGCTCATCGCCGAGCGCCGCGAAGAATTGGCGCGGGCAGAAAGCATCGATACCGGCAAACCCGAAAAACTGGCTTATGACGTAGATATTTATCGCGCGGAGGCCAACTTTCGCTTTTTTGCCACCGCCATCCTGCATTTCAGTTCCGAATCGCACCGCATGGAAGGCCAGGCGATCAACTACACCCTGCGCCAACCCATCGGCGTGGTAGGCTGCATCTCGCCCTGGAACCTGCCCTTGTACCTGTTTACCTGGAAAATAGCCCCCGCCTTGGCCGCCGGCAACTGCGTAGTGGCCAAACCCTCTGAACTAACGCCTATGACGGCCTACCTGCTGGGCCAAATCTGCATAGACGCCGGTTTGCCGCCGGGTGTACTCAACATCGTACACGGCCTGGGCGCCAAGGCCGGACAAGCCATCGTGGCGCATCCGCTGACAAAAGCCATTTCTTTTACCGGCGGCACGGCCACGGGGCGTCAACTGGCTGCTACCGCTGCGCCCATGTTCAAAAAACTATCACTTGAACTTGGCGGTAAAAATCCGGTGCTGGTTTTTGCCGATTGCGATATGGAGCAAGCCCTGCAGACCACCCTGCGCTCGTCGTTTTCCAACAACGGCCAGATTTGCCTGTGCGGCTCGCGCGTGTACGTAGAGCGCTCGATTTATACAGAATTCCGCGACGAACTCGTGCGCCGCACCTCGCAGCTGGTGGTGGGCGATCCGGCGCAACCCGAAACCAACCAGGGCGCACTGGTATCGGCGGCGCATCTCGACAAGGTGAGCGGCTACCTGCAACTCGCCCGCGAAGAAGGCGGCAAGATCCTGACGGGCGGCGAACGCGTATTATTGCCCGGGCGACTGGAGGGCGGTTATTATATCCGTCCGGCAATCGTAGAAGGCCTCCCGCTACAATGCCGCACCAACCAGGAAGAAATTTTCGGCCCTGTGATTACCCTCCAGCCTTTCGATACCGACGAAGAAGCCCTGGCCCTCGCCAACGGCACCGATTACGGCCTCGCCGCCACAGTGTGGACACAACATCTGAGCCGCGCCCAGCGACTGGCCGAGCACCTCCAATTCGGCATCGTATGGATCAACTGCTGGATGCTGCGCGACCTGCGCACGCCTTTCGGCGGCGTGAAACACTCGGGCGTAGGCCGCGAAGGCGGCGTGGAAGCGCTGCGCTTTTTTACGGAGCCGAAAAATGTGTGTGTGAAGTGGGGGTAGTCGGTTGTCGGTTGTCGGTTGTCGGTTGTCGGTTATCCGTTGTCGGTTATCCATTCATTATCTTTGCTAGTAGAGGCAAATCATGATTTGTCTCTACCTAACCAAACAGAGAACAGAGAACAGAGAACAGAGAACAGAGAACAGAGAACAGAGAACAGAGAATTTCCCCCGGTATCCATTGATCTAAAAATCCGTGCTTTTCGTCGTCGCCATATACCTGTTCAGGGAAAATACTATGCAAAAGCCACTACCTTGTGTTGCATGGTACTCTAAATCGTATTATATTTGTGGTATGAAAACGGATAATTTGGAAACGACGAGAACACAGATGAGAAGAGGCGTGCTGGAGCTGTGCATTCTCTCGATCATATCCGAAGGGGAGGTTTACCCGTCAGATATCATATCGAGATTGAAGGAAGCGGAGCTCATCATAGTGGAGGGCACCTTGTATCCGTTGCTCACCCGGTTGAAAAACGCCGATTTGCTCCAATACAGTTGGAGGGAATCAAAATCGGGGCCGCCTCGAAAATACTATGCACTAACCGACAAAGGACGAATGTTTCTGAAGGAATTACACGACAATTGGAACCAGCTTGTACAAGCAGTTGATCACACTACAAAAAACGTAGCCCACAATGAATAAAGTATTCAACATCAACCTCGGCGGTTATCCTTTTACGATCGACGAGGATGCCTTTGACCACCTTACCCGCTACCTGGAAGCCATCAAAAAGCACTTTCGCCACACAGAGGGGCGGGAGGAGATACTGAACGACATAGAGACCCGCATGGCCGAGCTTTTGCAGGAGCGCCTGACTAGCCGCCAGATCGTGTCTAACAAAGATGTCAGAGAAGTCATCTCGGTGATGGGCACGCCCGAAGAATTTGGCGCCGAGCCCATGCAGGAACCTGCTGCCGGCGGCGAACGGGGCAAATACAAAACCGGCAAGCGCTTGTTCCGCAACACCGACGACGAAGTCATCGGCGGCGTATGTTCGGGGATTGCTGCATACTTCGGCATTCAGGATGCCGTGTGGGTGCGCTTGTTTTTCGTCATATTCACCCTTTCGGGCGGTTTTGGCGTGCCTTTGTACATCGTCCTCTGGATCATTTTACCCAAAGCGGAGTCGGCCAGCGACCGCCTGTCGATGCGCGGCGAGCCGATCAATTTCACGACCATTGGCAATATCATCCAGCAGGAATTCCAGAAATTCTCGAAAGAGATGTCGAAACTCGGTGACGAGTTAGGCGCCGGCGAAGAAGGCGCAAAAAAAAAAGTTTCGCGTCAGCGACGGGGTTTGATCCCGGTGAAGCGCTCAGCCGAGGATTTTCTTTTGTAGGACAGATCGCGCACGCGCTGTTTGATGCGCTCCAAAAAATCTGGAAACCCATTCTCTTCATTATCGGCCTCATCGTGGCATTAAGCCTGGCCGCCGCCTGGGTAGGCGCTATCGCCGGCCTGTATTTTGCCCAGCCTTTTGTACAATACCTCTTTCCGGGGCAGACCTTCACTGCCGGCGTTGCCTTGCTCAACGTCCTTTTCCTGATCGCCATCCCGCTTATTTCCGTCATTTTATTTGTATCGCGACTGCTCTTCGGCACGTATGTCAGCCATTACTGGAACATCGGCCTGGGCGTTTTCTGGTGGCTCAACCTCTCCTGCCTGGCTATCGTCGGCGGGCGTTCGGCTACTGAGTTCAAGTCGACTACCGAAATCACGCAGCCTTCCCAGATCTTGCAACCCGACAGCGATACGCTGCACCTGCAGGAAGCCGTATTCAACTACGACAATTCGCGTATGGCCATCGAAAACGATGTTTTTCTGATGGATGACGCGCTGGTATACAAAGCCGTCGATTTGGTTATCGAGCAAGCTGAGGGCAACCAGTTTGAGCTCGTACAACAAATCCATGCCAAAGGGCGCGATCTGCAGCATGCAAAATCGATGACGGAGGTAGTGAGCGGCTCAGCCGTATTAGAACAGCACACGCTCAGCTTTGATCCTTACGTGAAGATAGCGCAAGGGCAGCTTTTCCGCGCCCAGTCGATTACCTGGCGCCTCAAAGTACCCGAAGGCAAATCAGTAGTAATCAGCGACGACCTGCTCGAAATGATCGATCATATGCAACAACATCCTGATGCGCCTTCCTGGTGGGATAATACCGCCAAAGTGTGGACAATGGGAGCTGAGGGGTTGAGGTAAGCTTAGCCAGCGGTCAGACCCAGCAAGCGGTCTGACCGCTAACAAGGGAATTCAAGGAAAAAGCGACTCCCCTGCCCTTCTTCCGACTCCACCCATATCCTGCCGTGGTGTCGTTCCATAATGCGTTTGCAAATGGCGAGTCCTACGCCTGTTCCGCCATAAGGGTTGGAAAGCGAGAGGCGTTGAAAAATGGCAAATATCTTGTCGCGGTATTCGGGTGCGATACCGATGCCGTTATCCTGCAATACTATTCGATAATAATCACCCTCCTGCGTGGTTTGGATGCGCACCACGGGCGGTTGGTCTGCTTTACGGAATTTAATCGCGTTTTCCACCAGGTTTTGGAAGAGCTGCAACATCTGGCCCGAGTTGGCTTTTATGCGAGGTAAGTCCTGGCAGTGAATCTCCGCTTTTTGTTCCTCGATCATTGTTAAGAGGTGCTCCTTCACAACGTTGACCGTCGTATTGAGATCAACGAGATCAATAGCGGCGTCGTTTTGTCCCACACGGGCATAGTGCAACAAGTCTTCGATCAGATTATTGATCTGGTGTACGGCGCTCACGGTAAACTGCATATACTCCTGCGTTTCTTCGTCGAGCAGGCCTTGCAATTTTAGTTGGAGCAGTTGCACAAAGCTGGAGATATTGCGTATAGGAGCTTTGAGGTCGTGCGAGGCTACGTAGGCAAATTGCTCGAGGTCGGCGTTAGAGCGCATGAGTTCTGCGGCGCGATCTGCCAGTTGACTTTCGATATGTTTGCGGTCCTCGATTTCTTTTTGTAGCTCGGCATTGGCATTCATCAGCTCAAGGGTGCGCAGCTTCACCTTTGATTCCAGTTCTTCGTTGCTATTTTCCAAAGCCTGCTGGGATTGCCTGAGCTGGGTTTCCACGCCCTTTCGTTCTTCGATTTCCTGTTCGAGTTGGAAAGTAGTGAGGATATGCTGCAGGATCAGGCCGGCGTTGCGAGTCATTACATTAAAAGACGACAGCACCTTATCATCAATGGGATCAAAATATTTGGCATCTTCGGTGGTAGCGCCTGCCACAATCAACCCGATGCATTGTTCGCCAGGGTTGTGCAAGGGGCTAACCAAGAAAGTTGAGAGTTGTAAAAATTCGAGATAACTGCCGCAAGCGCGAATCGGGGGAAAAATCATAGCGCCGGCAGGCAGTTTTTCGGGAGGTATCACCAGCTTGTGGGTAGAGATATCATTTGTAAACCCGAATGCATAGAGTAGTTTTCCTTCGCGTTGGTGGGGAAAAAACCGGTAGATGGCAATTTTGGGCAGGTTAAAGATCGCACTGAAATACTCAGCCGTGATTTCACCAAACGCATCGATGCTGGTAGTTCGAAGGGCCATATCGCCAAACTCCTGCATCAAGCGGAATCGGTTCAGCTCGGCATCCAGCTCGTTGCGCGTTTGGATAAGCGTTTGCTCCACCTTGATACTCTTGCTGACTTTGTCCTGCAGGTCGAGGCAAATCGCTTTGAGGGTTTCGTAGTCTACCTGGTCAATATTCGGCGTGAGCGGATTGTGATACTCCATATCTCGCTATCGTTTAGCTACGCTCTTTGTTCCGGCATAACGCGCAGATACAGGTGGTGTAGTTGTGAAAAAAGTTGCGCCCATCGAGGGGGGTAAATTCGCCAAAGCCGTACATCCCGAGCCATGCCGTATTTTTATCGCCGATGATGGGGTATTGCATGAGGTGAATAATTTCCTCTTTCAGAATTTTATTAAAAAGAGTTCGACCGCGCGCGCCGCAGTCGGTATGAAACACGCCCACCACCTCTTTGTCTTCAATTTGCCGGGTCAGCTTGCCCAACATCCGGGAAAGGCCGTCAAAGATGAGTTGTTCGTCGCGTTTGGTGAGCCATAGGCGGGTACCGGCGGGGCAATCCACAGGCATATAGAAACTCTGGTGCTCATCGTCCACTTTTACAATCACGCGCAGCACGTGCTGGTTGTCGTAAGCGGCGTGCAACTCGTCGGGCAGCAGCTCTGCCAGCCCTGCAATCGGGATTGTCTGGCCGGGGTGCGTGGATACGGGCAGACCGAGCATTTGCATCAGATAGGGCCAGGCGGGCCGGCCGTCGATTTCCACCACCCTGTTTTTTTCCGATTGGGTAACTACAAACGGAATACCTATCGGCGTATTGCCGTGGTGCACCCCCGTGTAAGCCGACAGCGTAGGATCGGCAAAACCGACGAGTACGGCGCCGCGTTCCAGTATCTTTTGATTATAAAATTGAAAGCTGGTGAGCGCTTTCATATTATCGGAAGAAGTACCTCCAAAAATCGTCACCTCGGGGCCAAAAACGCTTTCGATACCCTCAATCGCTCTGTCGGCGGCAATATCGATGCCAGAGGCGAGAATGTGAACCATATTTACCTTTGGGTTCAACGCCTTCAACTCTTGCGCCATCGCCCTGGAGGCCTCAAAAGAATTGTCTCCCCTGATATTATCGCAATAAGAGACGACAATTTCCTCGGGGTCGTCGCTCAATGCCGCCATGATGCCGAGCGCTTTCATGCTTTCATTGGCGCCCTCCACGCCTATCACCCCTGCGCAGGTACAGCCCGCCAATACCGCCTGGGGGCACAATTCGGCTGCGCGCGACAATATTTGCGAAAAATCATGTGCAATACTTGAATGGAAGAGGATTAAGCGGCAACGCTGCAAATCTTCTCCGCCCAGGGCTTTTTCGATACATTCTTCGATTGCTTTTCGAGAATTGACGATACCGTTACTGGCGGAGTGAAATCGTAGCATAGGCTCAGGTGTGGTTAATCAGCCCAAAAGCAAAGTTTTCCAATAATTGCTCTACAGGCGTCAGATCGCCATCCACAATTCGCACATCAGTAAGAGAAGGCAAGTGTTCCGCAAAATAGATATGCCTATTGGCCATTTCGAGCAAAGTGCTGGCTAAAGCATGGGGATATTGGAAATGAGGGTTGATGTCCGTGATCATCCTGGCAATAGATTTGGCCAGCGCTTTGTAAGTGATAAAAAAACCGTTTTGGTTTTCCATATCAACCTGCTTGGTGAGGTAAGTCTTGCTGCCTTCCGCCACCACGATGCGATGCAGAATATCTTCATCCACAAATTCAACCGAGGCATCGCGCTTATTGATATTTACGATAATACGCATGGCGGCACGCAGCTTCTCGCGCGGATCGCTAATGCCGTTGGTGGCAAAATCGATTTGATATTTTACCCATTCCCAATACCAGCAAAGCAAATAGACGAGCAGCAAGTGTTTGTTTTCAAAATAGCGGTATACGGATGCCTCTGTAGAGTGAATACGCTCAGCCAGCTTTTTGAAGGTAAATTGTTCAAAACCTATCTCATCTATCAATAAGATGCTGTCGCAAATGATCCTACGGCCCAATTCGGTATCCTGCGGATCGCGCAAATACAGCTTTTCGTTAAGTTTGATCTGAATTGTGACTGCCATGATATTGCAAATTTGGAAAAAAAACTTGAAAAGGGAGGAGCTTTTTACAGCCCCTCCTACTAAGCCTCAGTCACCATGCGAGCCGGCAGGCATGATAACACGCCTTACCGGCAGCTTTTTTTATTGTAGATACAATATTTGCTAATTTAAAAATACTACTCTTAAAGGTAATAGTTTTACTTTTAAAATGATAACAGCGCGATTTGAAAATTGTTTGTGAAAAATTGATTACTCAAATGCAGGGCTGCACTTTCGGAATATATGCCCGGTATGTCTACCTTTGCGGGCGCAAATAAAATCCGGCATGGAATTAATAGAAGAAATCAAGCGGCGCAAGACTTTCGGCATTATCAGTCACCCCGACGCCGGTAAGACCACGCTCACCGAAAAACTGCTTTTATTCGGCGGCGCCATCCAGGTAGCCGGCGCTGTAAAATCGAACAAAATAAACCGACCGGCCACCTCCGACTTCATGGAGATCGAGCGCCAGCGCGGTATTTCGGTAGCCACCTCGGTAATGGCCTTCGAATACCGGGGCCTCAAGATAAACATCCTCGACACGCCCGGCCACCAGGACTTTGCCGAAGACACCTACCGCACACTCGCTGCCGTGGATAGTGTTATCGTAGTAATCGACGTAGCCAAAGGCGTAGAACCCCAAACCGAAAAGCTGGTGAGCGTGTGCCGCATGCGCAATACGCCCGTGATCGTGTTTATCAACAAACTCGACCGCGAGGGCAAAGACGCCTTCGACCTGCTCGACGAAGTGGAACAAAAACTGGGCCTCCGCGTGCGCCCCCTGAGCTGGCCCATAGGCATGGGACAGCGCTTTCGCGGCGTGTACAACCTCTACGAGCACAAACTGGTGCTTTTTAACCCACACGGCAAACAGGAAGAAGAAAACGTAATTGAAATAAAAGACCTGAAAGACCCCCAACTCGAAAAGCAGGTGGGCCGCATGGCTGCCGAAGAACTGCAGAGCGACGTGACTACGGTAGAGGGCGTTTACCCCACCTTCACCCGCGAGGCCTACTTGTCGGGCGACATTGCGCCCGTCTTTTTCGGCAGCGCGGTCAACAACTTCGGCGTAAAAGAAATGCTCGACTGCTTCGTCGAGATAGCCCCCATACCCCTACCCCGCCATACCGAAGAACGCGACATACACCCCGAAGAACCGCAATTTACCGGTTTTGTCTTTAAGATCCACGCCAACATGGACCCCAAACACCGCGACCGTATCGCCTTCGTGCGCATCTGCAGCGGCCGTTTTGAGCGTAATACCAATTACCTGCATGTGCGGCAAAACCGCAAACTGAAATTTTCGAACCCCACTTCGTTTATGGCCGAGAAAAAAACGGTGATCGACGAAGCCTTTCCGGGCGACGTGGTAGGCCTTTACGACTCGGGCAACTTCAAGATCGGCGATACGCTCACAGAAGGCGAAGTGTTGCATTTCAAAGGCATTCCCAGCTTCTCACCCGAACTCTTCCGCTACGTCAACAACGCCGACCCGCTCAAAACCAAGCAATTGAACAAGGGCCTCGAAGAATTGATGGACGAAGGCGTAGCGCAGCTTTTTACTCGCGATGTAGACGGGCGCAAGATCATCGGTACGGTGGGCGCCCTGCAGTTTGACGTCATCCAATACCGCCTGCAAAACGAATACGGCGCCTCGTGTACCTACGAGCCGGTCAACCTCCACAAAGCCTGCTGGGTGAGCAGCGCCGACCCCAAGGCCCTCAAAGAATTCCTCGACCGCCGCAAGCGCGATATCGCCAAGGATAAAGACGGGCAGCTGGTTTTCCTGGCTGAATCGGCCTGGACTTTAAAGCTGGCCCAGGAGAATCACCCCCAAGTGCAGTTTCATTTTACGAGTGAAGTGGGGTAAGTGATTTCGGATTGCGGATTTTCGATTTCGGATTTTTCCTCGATCAATCCGAAATCCGAAATCCCAAATCCGAAATCCGAACCGTTTTACTTTACGAGTGAAGTGGGATAGTGCTGGGTAGCGTAGCGGCCAGCCATACCAACTGTGCTGCCAATACCACATTATTTCCTTCCAATTCTTGTTGCGCGCGTCGGTGTAGCGCTTCCACGGGGTTTTCTTCGGCCAGCAGGGGCGCCACAAAATCTTCGTGGCGAAGCGCTTCAACAGCCTCGGCAGCGGGGGGGGCAGCCATACCTGCCAGGGCGCCCAGGTCGTTGCCCGTGAGTATGCGGCTTTCGCGGGCGCTGCGCGGCAACTGGTCGAAGCCGATCACCACCTTCTCCATATCCTGGAAAATCGTGTGTACTGCTTCGCCGCTTGCGCGCACATAAAAGGCGCGGCCCATGCGGCCCATGAGGTCTAGTTTGTGAGGATCGAGGCGGCCCTCGGCATCATAGGCTGCCTCCGAGATATGAATGCGCACCACCTCGCAGATAATGAGGTGGCCTGCGCCGCCGCCTTCGCCCAGGGGTAATATTTGCTGCACCTTGCACTCCATCTGCACAGGTGATTCTTTTACACGAAAAGGCCTCACCAGGTCGGATGCCAGGGGAGTAAGCCCTGCCTTCTCAAATTCGTTGACCTGCGGCGGATATTCCACGCTGGCCACAGCGGCTTGCCGCACGATCTCGTAATTCACCATATTGATCACCACTTCGCGGGTAGCTTCCACGTTGTGCAGCGTATCTTTCGTCGTATTATCACGCACTTTTCGGTTGGACGAAAAAACGAGGATAGGCGGGTTAGAGCTGAAGCAGTTGAAAAAGCTATACGGCGCCAGATTGGGATTGCCGGCTTCGTCTACCGTGCTCACAAAAGCGATAGGGCGAGGCGACACGGCGCTCACCAGCAATTGGTGCAATTGCGGGGTTGGGATAGACTTTGGATCTATTGTTTTCATTACTTCTGATTCTGATATTTGGTGCAAGTTACGCTAGTACGGGCATACGCACAATGAACTATATCACACAAGCGCCTGATGTATAAAAATTAATGTAAAGTATTTTTGTTAACAAAAAACAAAAAATATTACATTTGTACAAATGGTAATTGACGTTAATTCTACTGATAATTAGCCGGTTACCGAAACATTTTGAACATCATCACGAAAAACCGGGCTGTATAGCCTCAAAAACACGAACCTATGAAGAACCTGCGACGGCTAGTGGTCATAACGGCCACCCATCTTACTATTTTATCTTCCCTTTTTTCTCAACCTGCAATGGAATTAACCTGTACACCAGGCAATGGGTCCATTACCATAGAGATGGAGGCGATAGCCTGCCTACTTGTAGCCCCAATCAATATCTCCTGGTCGGGGCCTGTTTCAGGCGAAATGACCATCGACAATATACCGGATAGCATAATGCATACCGAAGTAATTGCCGGTTTGGAGGTAGGTAGCTATGCTATCACTGTTACTACCGGCAATCAATGTTCCAGCAGTTGTGGAACGACAGTGATACAGGGCGCCGGCTGCCAACTCGGGATAAAAGATGCAGATCTTAGTTTACCCACCTGTTATGGCGCGAACAACGGTCGCATAACCCTTGAAGTAGTCAACGCCGAAGGAAGTGTTACCTTTTTATGGAACGATGGCAATACGGAAGGCCCCCAACGAACAGGGCTGGCTGCCGGAGCTTATTCCGTTACCGTCACTGATCAAGATAGCTGCCAGGCTGTCGGGAGTTACACACTATATCCCGACGATGGAGGCGTATTTCCTTTTGTCATAGCGCAATACCCCGATTCCTCTTTTGCACTACCCCGTACCGGTGGTTTTGAGATGGGTACTGATGGGGGTGAGCTGCCGCTAAGTGCGCACATCACGAGTGCCGCATTGGGATACGACAAAACGATCAATAATATTTCCAACATCGAATTTTCCGTAGGGGAATTGGCTGCCGGCGACTATACGGTTGTAATAAAAGATGCCGCCGGCTGCGACGGCGCGACTACAGTCAATATCGGTTATAAACGTGAAATACCACCGGGATTATTCATAGTGGAATTTTCGGAGGATATCACTCCTGCGGAATATTTTGAAGAGATCTCTAAGCTCGAAACACAGAATGCCAGGTTACTCAAAAAATGCCGTTGCGGGAAGGATGGAATTAATTATGTGCAATTGTGGGAAACACTAGACCTTTTGACATCTGGTGAATCTTCTACCACAAAAACAAGACCCGATACTTCGGGCCTGAGCCAATCCCTGCTGATAAAAGACAAGGAAAGCACTACTGGGCGAACTCCTTGTGAAGGCCAAGCCACTAGCACGGTTGCCCAAAGCGTAAACGTAGCCATTATAGATTCGGGCCTTGACCTGCGCTCACCGCAAAGACCAAACGGGCACAGTCAGCTTACCGACATGTATTGGACTAATAACCGCACATCAAATGGCGGCAGCGAAAAGGGTTGCCCAAATAACGATTATGAAGGTTATGACTTCGTAGTACAAGATGGGGAGGTAATTGACAGCATAGGCCACGGCACACACCTGGCGGGCATTTTCAAAAACAATATGCCTGAGAACGTGAATTACAAGCTCATGAATCTGAAAGTATGCAGCCACGATACATTATACAGCAATAGCATTTTTGACTTAGTATGTGCCATACACTATGCGGTTGACAGCGGCGCGCAGGTGATTAACCTCAGCCTGGGGTATACCAGTTCCATTCCCTCCGTACCGCTCTACAATGCGCTTAAGCGAGCGGAAAAAGCAGATATACCTGTTGTAGTTTCAGCGGGTAACGACAGCCTCGATCTGGACACCTTAACAAAGAATTTGCGCTGGCCCATTTATTTTAAGAATAACCACGGAAACGGCGAGTTTAAAAAGCTCTGCAATATGCTAGTGATCACTTCAATAGACGATGCCGGGTTGAGACGGGACTCATACGCCAATTACGGCGATACATTGGTTGACATTGCAACTACAGGCAATTTCAGGAGCACATTCAGTTACTTTAACGCCAGCGGCACTTACATACGAGATACCACCATGTCTTTTAAAGGCACCTCACAGGCAGCCGCCTATGCAAGTTCGGTAATAGGCGCTATTAAAGCTCACTTACCATCTATCAGCGTAAGTAGACTATTTAATGAAATCCGGCTTACGGCAAAACCTGTTGCAGGGCTCAAGAATACGGTTGCAATGGGCGGCGTATTGAACCCTGCAGGCTTATTTACACAATTTAATACGCCCATCAACATAAATGCCGGCATCGCAAACACCAATACCATGAAGCTTCAGCCCAAATGGCCGGCAGAACAAAGACCTGTGCCCGGCGCAACAGTGAACGGGCTACTTTTCAATAGCGGCAAACAGACTACTTTCAAAAATGTATTACTTGTCGTTACGGCTGATTTCACCGATAGCGGCGGAGTGAAAGAAGTATACCGGAAATATTACTGCGCTACCGACATGATAGACTGGACGCTGCCAAATCCTATTCCCTCTAATGTGCGGCAATATTTTGTAAATGTATATGTGAATAACGCTTTTATGAGCCCTGCTATGCCCTTAACCCCCGAATAGCGTTTTTCAACCGCTCCTATCATAAATGTATTGCTTGTCGAAAACCGGCTTTCATTGGCTATAAGCCGGTTTTCGGCAAGTCATATTATTCATTCCAATATCTTTCGCCATGCGTGTTACACCCTCCGCTCGTCTTTTTTATTACGCCGGCTGGGCAATGTTTTTGCTTTATTATTCGTGTAATACTCCTTCCTCCGAGCCCGAGCCATCTGCGCTAAACACCGTCGATGAGTTGCCCGAAGTAGAGACTTATCCTACTGTTGATGAGGCGATTGCAGCAGCCGATGCTTTCAACAGCTTGGGGGGGGATTCCATGGATAATAACCCTTTAATGGCTATGGAAAATTATAAAAAAAGTATTGCCATTCGTAATAGTATACCAGTAGAACAGAAGCTATCTCCAGATAAGCGTTTTGCAGTGCAAGACGGCATTGTAAAAGGCTATTTTAACATCGCACTGTGCTATAAAGATCACACCAACCAATACGCGCCGGCCAGAGCTTATATCAATAAAAGCCTCGAGCAAATACGCGTATTTGAAAAAGAAGGCTACAACGAGCCCAAAAGGAATGCACGCGCTTACCACGAATTGGGTAAAATTGAAGGAGAGGAAGGTCGCACACAGGAAGCATTGCGCCTATACACAGAAGAAAAAATATATTGGGATCAACTGCCAGATGATAATGTAGACAAACAAGAGGGCGTGTTCAATTGGCTGTCCGATCTATCCGCGCTATACGTGGACAGAAGAGACGCCGATAAGGTGATTAGCCATGCACAAGAAGCTATAGCTTATGCCGCCTCGCACCCGGATAATACAGACTTCCAACTTGGCTCTACGTATAACAATCTGGGATATGCCTACATTCTAAAAAAAGATTACTTGCAGGCCGTCAAATACCTGGATAAAGCATCCCAAACCGATGCTCAAATGGCGGCGCTCCACAATAAAGCAATGGCCCTCCGATTGATGGGAAATTTTGATGAAGCGCACAAAACCGTCGATCTCACTATCCAACACTGGCAAGGACAAGATACCACCGCTTCCAATAATAACAACGTGGCCGGCAGCTTGAGTAATAAAGCGGATATCTATATCGATCAGTCAAATTATGCACAAGCATGTTCTCTATATGAAGCATCTATCCCGTATTATTATGCCGATTCCACCAAGGCACTTGTCTACGACAAACCCGGCCTGGTAGAAGCCTACGAAGGCAAAGCCAAATCACTGAAAGGGCTTAAGCGCTTCGACGAGGCCATGCAAGCTTACAACGCAGCCATCGATCTGATCAACCGCTTCAAACAAAGCTACGACGACGCCGGGTCGAAAGCCCGGCTGGCAGAGATCACCAAAAAGGTATTCGAAGGCGCTATTGCCACCGGGTTACAAGCAGGCGCCGGCATCGAGCAACTGCTGTCTTATTCAGAGCAAAGCAAAGCTTTTATCCTGCTCGAATCTATAAAAAAACAACAGGTTATAGCCGGAATTGATGTGGACTTACTGGAATCGGAAAAAAATCTGCGCAGAGCCATCCTCGATTTGGAACGGCAATTAGCCAACGATACCAATACGAATAACAGACTGGTGCTGGTAGAACAATTAAAAAATCGCCAAAATGAATTAGAGGGTTTATTGAAAAAACTCAACGCCAACAAACGCTACCGGCAGCTCTACGAAGGCATCGAAGCGCCGTCGGTGGCCGAAATACGCCGCAAATTGCTGGACAGCGACCAGATGATGCTGGAATATTTTGTGGGCGAAGAAAAAACGTACCTTTTCACCGTACCCAAAAAGGGCGAGCCGCAAGTTTTCGAAATTGCAATCGGACAAAGTGAACTCACAGATAAGGTACAATCCTGCCTGGCAGGTATTTACGGCAATTATGATACGCTGAGGGCCCGGGCACTAGCCCCCTCTGCCGCACCCGCCGATTATACCGCTTTGTACGCCCAAAATGGCGCCGCGCTTTACGATCTGCTATTCCCCAGAGCTATCCGGGGGCAATTGTCCCACCGCTTGTTAATTGTCCCCGACGACGTATTGGGCTACCTGCCTTTTGACGCCCTGCTTACTGCTACGCCACCACCCATTTCACCCGATCCATTGTACAAGAAATACGCATTTTTGGGACTGGATCACCCCATCAGCTATTCCTACTCCGCCGCCCTGCTCAAAGAAATGCAAAAGCCGCGACACAGACACGAGCTAAACAAAGTGCTCGCATTCGCCTATCCCAACGAATTGGATCATTTTACCGCTCAGGTGAATGATTTGAAAGTGGTATGGGGAGAAGATCGTATCGATATCAAACAAGATAAGAATGCCGAAAAATTTGTAGCCGCAGAAGGCCGCCGCTACCGCTTTGTCCACTTCGCAACCCACGGCAGTGTAAATGACCGCGACCCCGACCTATCGTATTTGCTCATGAACGATCCCAAACTGAAACAACAGGATAGCTGCCTGTATCTGTATGAATTGTACGGCATATCCCTCAACGCCGACCTCGTCTTCACCAGCGCCTGCGAAGCCGGCATCGGCCAACTCTACCGCGGAGAGGGCATCATGAGCCTGGCGCGGGGTTTTTCGTATGCGGGCGCCGGCAGTATTGTGACGACTTTGTGGAAAATAAACCAGCAGAAGGCCAACGTATTGGTGAAATCTTTTTACAAATCGCTGCTGGCCGATAAAAAGACGAGCAAAGACCAGGCGCTTTTTAAAGCAAAAGAAGCATATTTAAAAAGTGCTAGCAATAAGGATGCGGCGCCCTACTATTGGGCCTGCTTTATCCCGATTGGCGATATGGCGCCGCTTAAAGACGGGGGGCGAACCATGTACTGGCTGTGGGCGGCGCCCGCTTTGATCGTCCTGCTCGCCGCCCTGCGGGCAAGAAGGCGGAGGCGGCAAACGGCATAAGAAAACGCCACACAAACCTTTATTCAATGTATTTGTGTGGCGTCTGCTGGAGGACTTATTTTCCCAATTCTTTCATACGCAGTTCAATGGCATCCTCCTTGAAGCCATAGTCGGGATTATTAGATAAAAATTGTAGCAACTTGCTGTATTTGTCTTGCAAGCCGGCTGCTTTGTAGGCCAGCATCAAATTCCACTCGACTTTGTCGGGGTCGTAGTCGTATTCGCCGGCGAGTTTTGACGGGGGGGTCATCTCTTTCCGAAAGGATTCGAAAATCGATACGGCTTCTTGGGGTTTTATACCCTCATACAAGTAACAGTGCGCCAGGAGGAAACGGGACACGTGGTAATATTTGCTTTCGGCGGGCACTTGCTCGAGCGATTCGATAGCCGGTGCGTATTGCTGTTTCTTAAACTGGATTTTGCCGCTTTTGTAATTGTCTTCGCCGGGATCTTGTGTCTGACTGGCTTGGCTAAGGTCGGTGGGCGGTTTGATGAGGGTGGCAATAGTATTGTCTACAGCCGGTTGTTTGCCAGGAGGGTTGATAATCCAGATAATCGCAATTATTGCAATCACAGCCGCCGCCGCACTATATAACCACCGCAACGACCCACCGCCTCCTTTGTTCGCTTGCCGGATGCGTTGCAACTCTTTCCGCAGCGGATCTTCCATCCGCTTTTGTTCGGCCACCTTTTTTAGCGCATTGCGGAAGGCCAGTTCCGACTTGAAGTCGGGGTCGTCGAGTTCCCGGCGTAGTCGCTGCCGGTCATCGGGCTGGAGTTCGTCGGCAAATAGCCGTTCCAGCATATCTTCGTGTACATCATTGAGCCTTTTCATGGTAACATTTCTTTTTCACCAGGGGTGTGGTTTAAGGTTAATTAAATGGAGATTGTTATGGTAGTTGCTTAAAAATCTTTCTCAATTTTTCGCGGCAGCGAAAAGCCAGCACGCGGGCGTTGTTTTCGTCGGGCAGGCCCATTATTTCCGCAATTTCGCGCATGCTGAAGCCTCTGCTCCACAAGTCCAGGATTTGCGCGCACTTGTCGTCGAGTTTGGCGAAAGCGCGTCCCAGTTTTTCAAAGTCGTCTTCAGTAAACCCCCAGTTGCCGTCGGGGTCGTCGTCGAGTTCTTTGATGCTGTCCAGGTCGGTCGTTTGTTTGCGCTTGCCCCATTTGTTGAGCAAGTTGATGGTAATCGACATGAAATAAGTCTTCAGCTTGGCCGCTTTCGTAAGACCGAATATGGCCGACTCTGTTATCTTGATGCAATCGTCGAGGATGCTTTTCACCAGGCTCAGCATGCTATCCTGGTAAATATCTTCGCGGTCCATCCTGCTTATCGCGCTGTATTGCTTGCGCGCATAATCGTCGAAATACTTGTACAATTCCCGGTCGAATTCGAGCAGCCCCTTCGAGCGGTTGTTTTTGATATTGTCGATGTGCCGGTAGTCTTCTTCATTGCCGGCTTTGGTTTTTGACAATTCTTCGAGGCGTATATTGCCGTGCTCAGCCAGGAAGTCGAGTACGCTATGGATACCCGTTACAGGGCCGTTAACCGCGGCCTGTATTTTACCCAACCCTATCTGCTCTTCCAGTTTGCAATACGCAACGGTAAACACTTTCTCGAGCAGGCACTCTGATAAATCAGGGCTTCTCTTCATCAATATGGGGGTAAACTGGGGGAAGTAGTATTCCCAGGCCAGGTCCATCGCTTCTGCATTAAATTTTGATTTCTGCGATTTGGCCTCGTTTTTTTTCTGAATTGTCGAAATCAATTCGTGGTCTTTCTGGTCGTTTTGATTGCCGCTCACTTTTACTGGGTTTTTTGTGATAAAATCGTTAGGTGTAGTGACGAAATGTAGTCAAAACCTACGGCTCTGCATCATTTTACTTATATGTTTTTTCTATTTGAAGAAATCAAATCCTCAAATCCTCAATACAAAAAGAGCGCCGGCGCCACATAAGGTAAAAGTGATGCATTGTTTTCAAAGGTTAATACCAAAAACGGGAAAGCATTACCGGGGGGGAGGCTTTTTTTTAGCACTCAGCAGTCAGCACTCAGCTACTTAGTGCTGAGTGCTGACTGCTAACTGCCCTCCCCCGGCTCCAGCAGCCGCTGCAGATATTCATCGGAGAAGTCGATGCGTAGTTCAACCCACATGGGCAGGTGGTCGCTCATCTGGTGGGTGCGCCAGTCGCGGTAATAGCGCGTTTTTTCTTTGTCGGTGCGGGGTGCGCCTTTATTATTTGTTTCATAACCCGGGCCCATTTCGAGGGCGTAGAGGGCTTCTTCGTCTTCCCGGAAGACGAGGTCGAAAAAGTCGAAAACGCCGGCTTTGCCGGTAGTGCCGAACCGGTCTTCCCGCACCCGAAAGGCAATTTGGTCATAAAACTTGTCGCGGGCAATATTCGAAGGCAGGTTTTGCAATTCTTCGGGTACGATAAAACCCGCATCATGGATGGCTTTCATGGTCACATCTTCGGGACTGAAGATATTGAAGTCGCCCAGCAGGATGAGGTTTTTAGTTGACTCCGAAGGATCATCGCTTTTTTTGCGCAAAAACTGGGCTACCTTGTTGATTTCCTCCACCCGCATGGGGTTGTCTTTAGTGCTGTCGCCGTAATAAATATGCACAGTAGTGAGGGTAAATTTGGTCCAACCCGATTTAAATCCCATGATAAAGGGCGTGCGGACGAGCTGTTTAGCAGGTTCAAATACAACTGGCCCTTTTTTGGTCCTGATCTCCATGGGCGGCATAACCATCTGGCTGGCTAACCCACCCGGGCTTATTTTGCGGTTGTCATACAAAAAAGCCATGCGCTCGCCGTTACCCTGGGTGCCTTCGGTGACGTCGGTATAAAAACAATCCCAATTCGAACCCAGTATTTGCCTGAGGTGGTCGAGGGCGCGCAGTTCTTCGCGCACTTCCTGCACCGCCACGAGGTCAAATCTGGCAATGATTTCTGCAAGGTAGTAATACGATTCAGGTGTCCGCAACCCGTATTTGCCGGAGTCGAATTCGCGAATATTCCAGGTGGCCAGTAAAAGCGTTTCTTCTAAGGTGCGCTGGGGAATGGCTCCGTCAAGCGCCTGGCGAAGGGTAAGCAATTTTTCAATGGTGCGTCGCCCTACCGGCGTATCTGGGTTGAGTGCTTTGTAAAAAGGCATATTTCTGTGTGGCTTTTTGACAAATATAGGGTTTTCAGTTTATGGGGTTATAGGTTTATAGGTTTATCCCTCATCATAAACCCATAAACCCATAAAATAACATTTGCAAACATGAACAATTCTTCATATTTTAGTGCTTCTGATTAAAACATCATGAATAAAATACGCGCCTACTTTCCGATACTGGACTGGTTGCCGCAATACCGGAAGGAATACTGGAGGGGTGATATAGTAGCCGGCGCCACAGTAGGTATCATGTTAGTGCCGCAGGGCATGGCTTATGCGTTGCTGGCGGGGTTGCCGCCTATTTACGGGCTTTACGCCAGTATAGTACCGCTAATCGTATACGCCATCATGGGTACTTCCCGGCAATTATCGGTGGGACCGGTAGCCTTGGCATCCTTACTGGTGCTTACCGGCGTGGGGCATCTGGCTGAACCCGGCACGGCACAATTTATAACTTTGGCTATATCTGTTTCGTTGATAGCGGGTTTGATGCAACTGCTGTTCGGCTTTTTCCGGCTGGGTTTTTTCATCAACTTCCTTTCTCACCCGGTATTGTCGGGCTTTACCTCTGCGGCGGCGGTCATCATAGCGCTGAGCCAGTTGAAAAACCTGTTGGGCATATCCATGCCGCGCACCAACCTGATACAGCAGATCGTAAACGCATTAATCCATCACATTCACGAAACCAATCTGATTTCACTGGCCATCGGGGTGTCAGGCATATTGCTTATTGTATTGCTCAAGCGCATCAACCGCAACTTGCCCACGGGGCTCATGATTATTATACCCGGCACGCTCATTGTGTGGGGGTTCGACCTCATATCCCAGGGAGTAGGCGTAGTGGGCAACGTGCCGCGAGGTTTGCCTTCGATACAATGGCCCCAGCTTACATTCTCCACTTTCAGGGCATTGCTGCCGCTGGGATTTACCATCTTCCTCATCAGCTTTATCGAATCGCTGGCCATAGCTAAAGCGTTGGAAGCGCGCCACAACGATTATAAAATTTCACCCAATCAGGAATTAATCGCGTTGGGGCTGGGCAAATTCCTGGGCGCTTTTTTCCAGAGCTATCCCACTACCGGCAGCTTTAGTCGCTCGGCAGTCAATGATGAACTGGGCGCCAAGAGCAATATGTCGTCTGTGGTGGCCGTCTCGGTGGTAGCCCTCACCCTGTTGTTCTTCACCCCCCTGTTGTACTACCTGCCCACCGCGCTGTTCGGCTCTATCATCGTAGTAGCTGTGTATAGCCTCGTGGACTACAAAGAGGCTATCCGCCTTTGGCGAACCGACAAGCGCGACTTCATTACGATGATGGTTACTTTTATACTCACAATAACAATGGGTATACAAGATGGCGTACTGGCGGGCGTACTCCTGTCACTGGCTATTGTAATCTACCGCAACTCGCGCCCCCACTTCGCCGTATTGGGAAAGTTGCCACTCAGCGGCCATTTTCGCAATGTGGACCGCTTTCCGGAAGCCATCCAGGAACCCGACGTACTGATTATGCGCTTTGACTCCGAGCTGTATTTCGGCAACTGCGAATATTTCAAAGAGTCGATGGAAGAGTTGGTGGCTAAAAAAGGCCCCGAACTAAAAGTCATTATCCTCGATGCAGCCCATATCAACGACCTCGACTCTACCGCCTACCACATGCTCGACGAGATGGTTGACGAACTCAAAACCAAAAACATTCGGTTCTTCTGGGCCGGCACGATCGGCCCGGTTCGCGACAGGCTGTTCCGTTGCGGCATGATGCAAAAGATTGGTCTCGATAGCCATTTTATGACTATTGACGATGCCTTGAATTATTACCACCGCATGCGCGAAGACGGGCTTGACATGCAATTTGATACAAGTGCGCTGCAGACGAATGAGGATTAACAGTGTTTAATGCTGTGCAAGAAAGATTTCACCGAAAACTTTTTCAATGTGCAGAACCTCCTCATCTGTCAAAGCGGTAAACTCTTTTCTCCTTGCCGCCTTTGACAAGGTTCCGTTATTTTGCTCCAACATTTTTACTAATATCACAATTAACCTTGCCGGCATTTCATATTCATCTTCCATTATTTTGTTAAAGGTATCGTAGCGGATTAAATATTCCAATTCTTTAGGAACAATAGTCTTGATAGTTTCATTTACACAATCATATAAAAATTCAGTTTGTCTGGTTGCATCAAAATAGCGGTAATAATCTATCGTATCGTTTAACACCTCTACGTTATGATCCCGTGTTGCTTTCCACTCAATATAGTCGAGTAAAGGCAATGAATAGGATTCCAATACTGCACTGTATTCACTCATATTATTTAAAATCGCCGCAGAAATGGGAAAAAACATGCCCTGTTTTGAAAATTGTTTTTTTGACAGGATATAGTGAATCAAATAACGATGTATTCTGCCGTTTCCATCTTCAAAAGGATGTATGAATACAAAACCAAATGCAATTACAGCAGCGCTTAAAACCGCATCTATACCGGTTTTGGACAATAGCTCCTCCGTATCCAACAGACCGCTCATCAGGGTTTCAATATCTGACCATTTCGCCGAAATATGCACGGGAATAGGCTCTCCTGTATCCCTGTCATGCTCTCCTACAAAGCCGCCTTTTTGGCGATACCCTAAATTAACAAACCGGGAATTTTCAATCACCAACTGCTGTAATCTGAGTAATTCGTCTTTAGCTAGTTTCTGCCCCCCCGATTGCCCAATGACTTGTCCCCACCTGGCAGCTCTTATACTCCGCGGACTTTCGCCTTCAATGGAGAAAGATGCCTTTGAATCTTTTAGTAATAAAAATGCCGTAGCCCGTTGTAAGATATCTTTTGTGATACCTCTTAAATAATTTTGCTGCTGATTTGCCAGATCGGCTTGTATGTAAGCTTCTAATTTGGAGGTTCTAAATACTAATGGACAGAAACCCACCGTGCCGGGTAGATTATTAATAACCAAATGCCGCGGCGATTTTACGCCTTCGACGGTGTATTGAATGGATTCATTGACTAATTTTACGTAGCTTTTTTTCGACAGGTCAGCTCTTGAAGACAAAAGCGTTCCGCTCAACCATTCTATTAAAAACCAAATTTTTCTGGTGTATTGCCCTGTCGGCTCTATGTTCACCAATTCATTGAGTCGTTCATCGCTATAATGCTGGGTCAGCCTTTTAAATACCAATAAATTAATGCCTTCATATTTTAATGCAAAAACCAATTGGTTGTGTAAGGCTTCCATTTCACTCAGTCCAACAGATTCATCGGGCAAATATGCTTTTGGATATACAGCCCAACTTGCTCGCCGATATTTCTTACTATGAAAACCGACAATTGAAATAGTATCCGGCAATGGCGCCTTTAGTTGAAGTGCGTGAATGATAGCGCTATATCCAACAACCGCTCCTTCTTCGGGAAGTCGTCTGCCGTATAAAACAGGCGCAAAATGAGAAAAACGGGCGCTATTCGCCATATAAAAAAATTTATAGGCGCAAAATAAAAAAAATAATCAAATTCACAAAAAAATAGGCGCAAAATATCCCTTTGTCCAATAAAATAGGTGCAACATATTTCGATAAAACCATCAAAAAATATTTGAAAACATGAAGATTCTTTCATATTTTTACAATTCATCCCCCTGCACGGGCAAGGGTATCAATTTATAGCGTATGAAATTCGGTTTTGTCATAGATAACAGAAAGTGCATCGGCTGTCATGCTTGCACCACTGCCTGTAAATCGGAGCACAACGTGCCGGTAGGCGTCAACCGCACCTGGGTGAAACAGGTTGAAAAAGGGGTATTCCCCAATACGCGACGCTTGTTTTCCGTGATGCGCTGCAACCACTGTACCGATGCGCCTTGCGTAGAAATTTGCCCTGTTGAGGCCTTGTATTTCCGCCCTGATGGCATCGTCGATTTCGACAACCGGCGCTGTATCGGCTGCAAAAGCTGCATGCAGGCCTGCCCCTACGACGCGCTGTATATCGACCCCGCCAACCACACGGCGGCTAAATGCAACTATTGCGCACACCGCATAGATATAGGACTGGAGCCCGCCTGCGTCAACGTCTGCCCCGAACACGCCATCATCAGCGGCGACATGGACGACCCTGATACGGAGATCGCCCACCTGCTGGCTCGCGAGCAGGTGAGCGTGCGCAAGGCCGCCAAAGGCACCGTGCCCAACCTGTATTACATTGACGGCGACGAAGCTTCGCTCAACCCGATGGCTACCGAAAAAGGCGGCGAGTATTTCTGGAGCTACCAGGCACACGGCGTGGGCCACTATGCCAAGTTTACCGAAAAACTGGCCTTCAGCGAGGGCGACCTCGTGCAAGCCGCCATGGAGAAAAACGGCCAGCACACCACTGCAGGCCAGGTAGCCCAAAACGGCGCCTCAAAATCGATAGAACTGCTGATGGGCAAAACCCAGCGGGTATATGACGCCCCCGACAAGGGTATTCTCTGGGGCTGGGAAGTTTCGGGTTATGTATTTACCAAAGCTATTTCGGCAGGGGCTTTCCTCGTGGCCGCTATTGCCCTGCTGACGGGGTTGGCGGAGGTGACTTACGAGACATGGATGGCAGGTATCGCGATGGGGTTAGTTTTTCTGCTCGCCACCGGCCTGTTGTTGGTAAAAGACCTCGACCGCCCCGACCGGTTCCTCAACGTACTCCTGCGCCCCCAATGGCGCTCCTGGCTGGTACGCGGCGGTTATACTATTACAATATATGGCGGCCTGCTGGCACTGCTGGCCGTAGCCGGCTGGTTTGGCTGGTCGCAGGTGACGATTATTGCCGGCCTGGTCGCCGTTATAGTTGCCATTCTGGTGGCTGTTTATACCGCTTTTCTGTTTGCACAGGCCCGCGGCCGCGATTTCTGGCAGAGCCCCTCGCTGGCGCTGCACATGCTCATCCACAGCTTTATGGCCGGCGGCGCCGCCCTGGCTATCGCCGCTTTATGGCTCGACAGCGGCATCGACTGGCCCGGCTACCTGCGCAATTTGCTGGTGATCGCCCTGTCGCTCAACTTACTCACGATGTTGTTCGAACTGAGCACCACGCACCCCACTGAAGAAGCCAGGCGCACGGTACACTCCATCGTAAAAGGCCGTTACCGCAACCAGTTCTGGGGAGGGGCCGTAGTATTAGGCAACCTGCTGCCATTGGCCTTCCTGCTCGTCGGCGCCGCCGATCCTACGATGCTGGCACTGGCCGGCGTACTCGTATTGGCCGGCATTTATGCCACCGAACGCATCTGGGTAGAAGCGCCGCAGCGGATTCCGTTAAGTTAGCAGTTAGGTCTTAGCAGTCAGCAGTCAGGTCTGTGAAACTGATTGCTGATTGCTGACTGCTAAACCCTAACCCCCTCACAACCCGGTAAATATCACCGATTCGTGTGACTTTCATCACAATTTGACCACAACAGGGGTATTAATTTTATGCTTGCAAAAGCTATTTTTTTCGATCACAAGCATCTCAAAATCAATAAAGGTCATGGCTGATTATCAAATCCTGGTTGTGGGCGGCGGCAACGCCGGGCTTTCTACGGCCGCACAGTTGTTGCTCAAAGACAAATCCCTGAAAATAGGTATCATCGAGCCGTCGGAAAAGCATTATTATCAACCTGCCTGGACACTCGTGGGCGGCGGTACGTTTGACATAAACGACACTGTGCGCAACGAAGCCGATTTCATCCCCAAAGGCGCTACCTGGATCAAAGACGCCGTGGCTACCTTCGAACCCGAGCAAAATCAAGTGACTTGCGTCAGCGGCAAAAAATATACCTACGACTACCTCGTAGCAGCCCCCGGCATTCAGCTCGACTGGCACAAGGTGAAAGGCCTTAAAGAAAACCTGGGCAAAAATGGTGTGACGAGCAATTATTTGTTCCAATACGCTCCTTACACTTTTGAATGTTTGAAAAATCTGAAAGGCGGCAATGCTATTTTTACCAGTCCGGGCACACCGATAAAATGCGGCGGCGCCCCGCAAAAAATCATGTACCTCGCCGCTGACTATCTGCGCAAAAAAAAGATACTCAAACAAACCAACGTTCAATTATATACGGCTGGTACTATTATTTTTGGTATACCCAAATACGCTACCACGCTATCAGATGTGGTCAACCGTTATGGCATCAAACTCCACTTCAAACACGAACTCGTTGAAATTGACGGCGAGAAAAAAATAGCCTATTTTGAGGCTACTGATGCTGACGGCAATAAGACTCGCGTAGAACAAGCGTTTGATATGATCCATGCCGTTCCCCCGCAAAGCGCCCCCGACTTCATCAAAAACAGTCCGCTGGCTATGCCAGACAATCCCCTCGGATGGATCGACGTAGATATGCATACGATGCAACACGTCCGCTACCCAAATATTTTCGCCCTTGGTGATGCTACTAATACGCCCAATGCCAAAACCGGCGCAGCTGTACGCAAACAAGCGCCCGTGGTGGTGAAAAATCTGCTGGCGCTTATGCACGGCCATAAAATGCATGGCCATTATCTGGGCTACGGCTCCTGCCCGCTGGTTACCGGCTACGGCAAACTCGTGCTCGCCGAATTTGGCTACGACAACAAGGTGATGGAGACTTTCCCCTTCGATCAGGCCAAAGAACGCTTCTCTATGTGGATTCTCAAAAAACACGTGCTGCCCTGGATGTACTGGAATCGGATTTTGACGGGGAAGGCGTGAGGGAGGTGGGTTTAGCGCCTTCAGCGGGTTTAGCGGTTGGGTTTAGCGGTATGTTTAGTTAACTAAACCCAATCGCTAAACTGCGCATGCACTAAACCCAATCGCTAAACTGCCGAAGGCACTAAATCCGGATCGCATACCGCAGCTACCAGGCAAAATATATTCCTACGAAAACGATAGCGACCAGCACTAAAATCTCTATTAGGGAAAGGCGGTTACGCTGTTCTTTTCTGATACTTTTCAAGTTGCCGCTGTCATCGTATTCAAATCGAATGATGAAATGTTCATCCAGATTGGACAGATCCAGGGGCGGCATTTGTTGTAAGCTCTTTTTCATCTTTTTTGATTTTAAATCGTGAATAATCGGCGTTTGGAAAATCTTGCCGGAGGCACTCCGGTATCGATTCCTCCATGTAAAGATCTATTAGCCGGTGATGGACTACAAATCATATCCATCGCCCGCCAAAAGGCAACAAAAAGACTAAAAAGAGATGAAAAAGAGATGAGGCTAATCGGGACGCCAGAGTTTGCGCAAAATGGATTCTTCTACCCATTTTCGATGCTCCTCAGTTTTAATCAGGTTTAGAAATTGTACCTCGTCAGAGGCATCTCTAATGAACGTTTTAAGGCTTTCCTTTTCACAGTCAGATAAGTAGTTAAATATGCGTTGTTTGATTTGTCGATGCTCTGGATTATCTGGCTCGCGGGGTTCGGTCCGTTGAAGGTCGCGAATAAAAAAACTACGGCTTAAATAAGGAAATGCGGCATCATTAGTTTCGTCATTAAATTCAATTAGCCCGTTTCGCAATAATTGGTAGATCCAATTAATACGCATATCCAATACCAAATAGCATCCCAGTGTGATAAAGCGGCCAATAAGTTTATCTGAAAAAATTGAAAATGCCTGGACGGAAGAGGAATCCCTTAAACGGGCATTATACTGCCTTTTGAAATAAAAATGCTCCAGCTCACTAGATAATTCCTTCATTATCGGCGAGTAGTCTGTAGTCAGAAACTGTTTATTAAGTCGATTGCAATAACATATACGAGCCAATAACCCCAGTACTTTTGAAGCTGTGCCCCAGTTTTGATCAAATAATTCATACCGGTGAGGATTATTTTGAAAATCGAAATACTTGTTATAAATCTCAATAAGAGGAAATTCGTGACCGGCCGCTTCATTGGATGCGTTCATACGGTTGCCGGATACGTCAATGGGTAGGTAATAAGCCATATCATGTATGTGATGGTCGGTATTTGGGAAAAAATCATATCCGTGGCCGATGATGTTATATTTATTGTAAAAATTGCCGTAAGTGTGTCTTTCCATCAACCGGCCGTTCATTGCAGAATGGATCAGGAAATAGTCGGTATCGGGTAAAGGTTCAGGTTTGCGGTAATTATAGGTAGCCGGGGGATTAAAAGCCTGTTTAAGTTGCCCCTGCATATTGACTGCCCGTACATAGCCTACCAAGCCGAAATTAAACAACTGTTTAAAAAAATCTTCGTCCAGTTTTTGCGTATCTTCTTTTGTGATAACATTACTGCGCACTTTTTTCACAAATTCCAATAATTTGGAATCGCTCAGGTAAGGGATGGTCTCCTCTGCGTATTGATTCATCAGGAAGCTTGCCACTTCATTGACCTTCACACGCAATTTTTCAATCCTGGCTTCATTACTGTCGTTAAGATATGCTTGCTTAGTAACCAGGGTATCAATTTCAGCACCCATTAGCATCATTTCGCGGGGGCGGCCGAAGGTATGCCGATAGATAAAGTCGAAGCTGTTTTCCTGTCGGGGGTTGCCACTGAGGTCTATAGCAAAACGATGCTGCAAACGGTCAAAACCCAAAAACTGGCCGATTAGAGTTCGGCTCTCTTTTCTAAACAATTGCGATTCATCTAGTAAGTCTATATTTTTTTCAAATATGATCTTTAAGTCGTCTTTTTCGTAGTGCAAAAAGCTGGCATGTTGCAGGTAGTTTAAGCGCATCTCGCCCGTGTAAGCCTCAAAAGCTTCCCGGCGAATGGTGGCATAAATTTTAATATGGCCGCTTTGCCTGTTGATATTGTAAATGGCGTCAACCAACCCCATCTGGGCATTAACCCATACCGCAACGGAGGGATTCACTTTGCCTTCGAAATATTCATCAGTTAGATGAGGTTCCTTTAAAGCGGTATGCAATGCTTGATCTACATCGTCTATAAAAATGGCTACACCATCCGTAATTTTACTTTTCTGATTGAGAAATTCATTCAGAAATGTCCGGTATTCTTCTATCAGTCCACGATTATTGAGCAACCTTGTGAAAATGGAAGATATCTGGCGACCGTCACCAACAATTTTTTCAAGTTTTGGAGATATGGGTAGCTCAAAAATCCTGAATATCATAACCCAAAGTCCCAACTCCCAGATGAGTCGCCACAGGTTTGGCGCTTCAAACCGAAGCAGTTCTTCTTTGGTAAGGGTATCAGGATGAAGATTCAGGTTTTCAGTCAACTCGGTCTGGTTGACATTAAATCGCATAGAATCTCGGTATTTCTCATGAAATTGCAGGCTCTTATATCGCAGGAAAAGCGTTTTGCCCAGACCTTTTGCCCCTACAAGGAAAAATTTGTCGTCGCGCTGGAGAAATTCTTTGATGGGTTTGTTTAATAGCAGATAGTCTTCTGTCTCAGGGCCGAAAAAGAACCGATATGCATCCAGGTTCCAGGGTGTATGTTTAAACATTCGGTGTAGATTTTCGTTCGGTTATGATAGCTATGCTAATCTGCCAAGTATGCTCCAGGGTACCGGCCTACCGATTCGCCCTGTCCAATCCGCCCGGTCAGATCGATATTTCGGTTTCAATCCCTTTATCTGCGATGTCGTTTTGAGTTGGTCGTCAAGGAAATCGACGATAGCCTCTTCCAGCCGAAAAGAAAAGATTGATTCTACCATAAAAAACTTTGATATTATAAATACGAGGAAGTTATCGCTCCGGACTATCAGCTAATTATTTGTATACGCTACCGAATCTGCCACTATTTGAATACTTATACAGACCTCCTATCCGGCCTTTTATCAAGTCTAATGAAGCTGAAAGGATTAAATCAGTGTTAACCTACTTCCGCATTCGCCTCGCTACCTATTTGTGCAGATGCTATTTCCAGTTTCTACCTGAATAGGAATTATAATTGCAATTTAGATAACTTTTTTATTTTACTAATGGAAAACTGATTTTTTGCGCTGTTTTAATCCAAATTTGGAATATTTCGCAGTATTCAACCCGAGCGCAAACCAAATTATCGCACAAACCCTCTCCTCAAGAATCACCACGCCCCCGCGTATGCGTTCCGGAGGAACGGTATCTAATTCTACTTTGTCACTTTAAATCAGGCATACGGCATATTACGCTCCGCTGGAGCTTATGGGATCTTTTTATTGCCAATTCTACCAATATTTTGGCCCTCCAGGCCTTTTCAAGGTCAAAAAAGCCCCAGCGGGGCGCACATATGGGTAGAAGATTCAAGAACAAAGTGTATGATAGCTCCAGCGGAGCGCAGTATGTCCACAAATATTATGCAATATTTTAATTTGACAAAGTAGAACTAAGGTCTTTCGATATCGTTCCTCCGGAACGCATTTCGGTTTTTTCACCGTATTTCTACTAAAAAAAAAACGTGCTGCCCTGGATGTACTGGAATCGGATTTTTGACGGGGAAGGCGTGAGGGAGGTTGTGGGTTGTCAGTTAAACTTGAAACCGACAACTGACAACCGATAACCGATAACAACCCACAACAATTATTTGAATATATGAAGAAATGTTCATAAATTTATATCCGCTACTTAATGGATGAATTATGAACAAAAGAAAGCCCTCTCTGATAGAGCGCATCGCCGAGCAACTGCGCATCATTCCCAACCTGCATCAGGAAGAAATAGACCTGCCGAGGCTTACCGAGCCGGGCGACCTCACTAAATTTCCGCCCCCTGAGAAGTGGGACGACTGGACCGAATACGAAGCCACGGCCTGGCCCCGCCACGAGAAAAAGCACTACACGATAGTGCCCACTACTTGCTTCAACTGCGAGAGTGCCTGCGGCATGCTGGCTTATGTGGATAAAAGCACCAACCGGGTGCGCAAATTCGAGGGTAACCCCTATCACCCCGCCAGTCGGGGGCGCAACTGTGCCAAGGGGCCTGCCACCGTCAACCAACTCAACGATACCGACCGCATACTCTACCCGCTGAAACGCAAGGGCCCCCGTGGCTCCGGCGAGTGGGAGCGCGTAAGCTGGGAAGAAGCCCTCAACGATATCGCGGGCCGCATCAATAAAGCTATCAAGGAAGGGCGCAACAACGAAGTAGCCTACCACGTAGGCCGTCCCGGCCACGAAGGCTACATGGACCGCGTACTGCAAGCCTGGAACGTGGACGGCCACAACAGCCACACCAACGTGTGCTCTTCCAGCGCCCGCTTCGGTTATGCCGTATGGTACGGCCACGACCGCCCCAGTCCCGACCACGCCAACGCCAAATTCATCCTGCTGGTGAGCGCTCACCTCGAAAGCGGCCACTATTTCAACCCGCACGCCCAGCGCATCATCGAAGGAAAAATGAAGGGCGCTAAACTCGCTACCCTCGACCCGCGCCTGAGTAATACCGCCAGCTTGTCGGATTACTGGATGCCCTCCTACCCCGGCACCGAAGCAGCCGTACTACTGGCGATGGCCAAAGTAATCCTCGACGAGGGCCTCTACAACCGCGAATACCTGCACGACTGGGTCAACTGGCAGCAATATTTAACCACCGTTTACCCCGACCGCGCCTGCACTTTCGAAAACTTCATCGAGGCCATGCGCGAGGTCTACGCCGAATACACCCCCGAATTTGCCGAGTCGGAAAGCGGCGTAAAAGCCGAAATGATCGTAGAAGTCGCCCGCCTCATCGGCGAGGCAGGCACGCGTTTTGCCACCCACAACTGGCGCAGCGCCTCCAGCGGCAACCTCGGCGGTTGGGCCGTAGCTCGTACGCTGCACTTCCTCAACGTACTCACCGGCAGCGTGGGCACCGTAGGCGGCACTTCGCCCAATACCTGGAACAAATTCCACCCCAAGTTTTTCGACCACCCGCCGGCACAAAAATTCTGGAACGAACTCCACTTCCCCAACGAATATCCGCTGGCGTATTTCGAAATGAGCTTCCTGCTGCCCCACTTCCTCAAAGAAAACCGGGGCAAAATGGACGTATACTTCACCCGCGTGTTCAACCCGGTGTGGACTTACCCCGATGGCTTCTCCTGGATCGAAATGCTCACCGATGAGAGCAAGATGGGCCTCCACGTAGCCCTCACCCCCACCTGGAACGAAACCGCCTATTACGCCGACTACGTGCTGCCGATGGGATTGGCCAGCGAACGCCACGACCTCAATAGCTACGAAACCCACGCCGGCGTGTGGATAGCCTTCCGCCAACCCGTGCTGCGCGAAGCCGCCCGCCGGGTCGGCAAAGAAGTCACCTTCACCTATGAAACCAACCCCGGCGAAGTGTGGGAAGAAGACGAATTCTGGATCGAGCTGTCGTGGCGCATGGACCCCGACGGCAGCCTCGGCATCCGCAAACACTTCATCTCGCCCTATCGCCCAGGCGAAAAGATCAGCATCGACGAATACTACCGCTTTGTTTTTGAACATACCAAAGGGCTGCCCGAAGCCGCTGCCAAAGAAGGCCTCGACGCGCTCGAATACATGCGCAAATACGGCGCCTTCGTGGTAGAAGAACACGCCTACAACAAACACCTCGACGAACTCAGCGCCGCCCAACTCGAAGGCTCGGAAACGGACCCCGCTACGCAGATTATCCGCAAAAACGGCAAAGACATCGGCATTATGCTCAATGGAAAAGCCGTGGTGGGTTTCCCCACGCCATCGCGCAAAAACGAGTTTTACTCGCAGACGATGTCCGACTGGAAGTGGCCGGAATACACTATACCTACGTATATCAAAAGCCATATCCACGAATCGGAGATGGACCGCGAGAAAGGCGATTTCCCGCTGGTGCCCACCTTCCGCATACCCACGCTCATCCACTCGCGTTCGGGCAATGCCAAGTGGTTGTACGAAATTTCCAACCGCAACCCCGTGTGGATGCACCCCAGCGACGCCGCCAAATTTGACATCAAAACCGGCGACCTGGTGCGCGTAAACACTGCTATCGGCTTCTTTGTCGACAAAGTATGGGTCACCGAAGGCATGAAACCCGGTGTAGTAGCCTGCTCGCACCACCTGGGCCGCTGGCGCCGTCCACAGGATGCCACCGCCAACCGCTGGGCCCTCAACACCGTCAGCATCGAAAACGACGGCAACGGCGGCTGGCGCATGCGCACCCTCGAAGGCATCAAACCCACCAAAACCTCCGACCCCGATACGGCGCGCATCTTCTGGAGCGACGGCGGCGTACACCAGAATATCACGTTCCCGGTACACCCCGACCCCATCAGCGGCATGCACTGCTGGCACCAGAAAGTGCGCATAGAACGCGCCTACGCCGACGACCGCTACGGCGACGTGTGGGTAGATACAAATAAGTCGTTTGAGGTGTACAAGGAATGGCTGGCTATGACGCGCCCGGCCCCCGGCCCCAATAACCTGCGCCGCCCCCTGTGGATGAAACGGGCGTTGAGGCCGAGTGAGGAGACATTTTACCTGGGATAGACTGAGATTGAGGGAGGGAGTGTGAGAGGAAGAGAGGCTTGGGTTACCGAAATGAAATCGCACTCAAAGGCACACTATGCTCCACCCGCTGGTAATTCCGGATGTCAAAAATCTCCATTTTGATCATCGGATCCGGTATACTCCAATCCACGCTGATCAGGCCGAAGTGGGTGCGTAGCGCTGATGATGCGGAAGGCCATAGATATTGTCACCCAGAAATACGAATAGGTCAGGCCGGTGCGTCGCGGCAGTATCGAGTATAGGTTGCGCCTGGTCCTCGTGGCCACAGGAGCCGAAAGCAATACGGAAGACAAGCGGGGCGGGTGATTGCGCCAGGATATTTAATGAAACGATCAACAACGCAGCGAGATAAAGAATTTTCATAGCGGAATATGGATTGAATTGCAGTAAATATACGATCCTCTATGTTTATTCTCAGGTAATGAACAGCCACCAACGGGGGCATGGCGTTTTTATTCGTTTTCAATATTTAGTTTCAATTTGCTTGGGTTAGGGTAATTTGTCGGAATGAATTCAATTTTGAATGGCAAGTCCATTTCTTTTACTTCCTCTACCAATTTTTCAAGTAAATCATTCTCTGAGCAATACTTGAAGACCAATTTCAGGTATCTTCGAATTATCATAAGCGGTAAAAATTCTCCTCTGATATTCATCCATTCCATTAAATCTTTTTTTCCTTTTGAACTATTGCATGAGCGACAAGCAAAAATTAAATTTTCAGCAGCATCCTTTCCTCCCATTTTTTGAGCAAAAATATGGTCAAGTGCTAACTTTTCACTTGAACCACAGTAATTGCAAATTTGTCCTGTTTGTAATTTAATCTTTTCGTCATCAAAAATTGTCCGCATATTCATTGTTTCTTCTTTCAATCCTTTGAATAACTTTGCTCTAATTACATAATTAAAAGTTCCGTATTTTTCTTGATTCCTTTCTACGGCGGTATGTGCCATTGCAAGATTCGCGTATGACCAAAAGATTAATTCTTTAACTGTTTCATACTTTTTTGCTTTTGCCATTTCTATTTTTTTCTAATGCCATGCTTCTGTTTCCCGCAATACATCAAAGCCACAAATAACCGCAGAAAGCGTGAATAGCTGCTTCATTGCCGGTCATCCCTTTCCCTGCGAAAGTCTGGTTTTTTTATCACAAAGTCAAATGACTACGAACCGCCTCAGGTGGTGACGGCCACCGAGCACCCCGGGAATGACAAGGTGACGGAAACTGCGGGGTGCGCAACTGGTTGCAAAATAACGGGCGCCCAGGTGGTATTAACACAGCCCGCGAAAAACAAGTCATGAAATTTTTGATTGCTCGTCTAAATGTGGTATATTTACCTATATTTAGACGACTAATAATGATTTGTAAATCATGCTAACAGGAAGAACTGCTGAAATCGTCATATTAAATGAGGCTTTGGCCTCAGAAGAACCGGAAATGATTTCGGTTATTGGACGGCGGCGAGTTGGAAAAACCTTTTTGATTCGCCAGGTATACGGTAAACACCTCGATTTTGAAATATCGGGCATTCAAAACGCTCAAAACAAGGAACAACTCAGAAATTTTTTTCAACGATTAAAGGAGTTTTTTCCTGATACCCCTGTTACCCAAGCACCCAAAGACTGGCTGGATGCTTTTTTTATACTAACAGACCACCTGGACAAAAAGAACAAAAAAGAGAAAATGGTCGTCTTTTTTGATGAAGTCCCCTGGATGGCTACCCATAAATCAGGTTTTCTAAGAGGACTTAGCTACTTTTGGAATTCCTGGGCCGTTCGAAAACAAATTGTTGTGGTACTATGTGGATCAGCGGCCTCCTGGATGATCCAAAAGGTGCTGCGCGATAAAGGAGGGCTACACAACCGTGTGACCAAGCGTATTCGCCTCAAACCCTTTACGCTGGCAGAGGCAAAAGCATACCTGGCAAGCCGTTCTGTCTTTCCGGATCATTATCAGTTGATTCAGTTGTATATGGTAATGGGGGGTATTCCGCATTACCTCAAAGAGGTGAAAAATGGTCTGAGTGCAGCCCAGAATATTAGTCGCATTTGTTTTGATGAAGATGGCCTTCTCCGGGATGAGTTTCTCAGTCTTTATCCTTCTCTTTTTCAACACGCCGACTACCATGTTTCGATTATCCGGGCTCTGGCTTCCAAGCCAAATGGCCTCAATCGGAATGAACTCATTAAATCAACAAACTTACCCAACGGGGGAAGGGTCACACAGGTGCTTTCGGAGTTGTATGAGTCGGGATTTATTGGGGATTATCCGTCTTTTGGAAAGAAAAAAAAAGAAAAAATATACCGGCTGACTGATGAATACTCACTTTTTTATCTCCGCTTTATTGAAAACAATATCTTGAATCAGGATAGCTGGATGGCGCTCAGCCAAACCCAGACTTATAAAATATGGTGCGGGTACGCTTATGAAAATGTATGTCTGAAGCATGTCTTACAAATTAAAAAAGCCCTGGGCATCAGCGGTGTTTATACCTCAGTTTCTTCCTTTTATCAAAAAGGGACAGAAGAGGAAGCCGGGACTCAAATTGATCTCGTCATTGACCGGAACGACCATATCATCAATCTGGTAGAAACCAAATTTCACAATGTTGGATTTACCATCACCAAAGATTATGCCCACAGACTGCGGGAAAAAATCCGCATTTTTCAGGAAACTACACATACTCAAAAGCAGGTATTTCTCACCATGATCACTACTTTTGGCCTGAAGCACAATCAACATAGTGTGGGGCTGGTCCATACTGATTTGAAAATGGATATGTTATTTGAAGAATAGGAATCCGCTCGGGGATGTGTCGAAAATATACCGCAAAGTATAATTTTGTGATTGCATGCTATTGGATATAACCACTGCGATTGCTGATTTGTGAAGAGGTTTCATTTTTGTTGTTATTTTGTTGTAACTAATGTTTCCCGCAATACCCCACCACGAATAATCACAGTAAGCGCGAATAGCTGCTTTATTCCCGCTTATTCGCTTACCTGCGAAGGTCTGGATTTTTTCTTACAAAGTCAATATGGCCACGGAACGCCTTGGGGGGTGACGAGGTGACGGCTCGGGAGCGCCCCTGGTGGGTGACGAGGTGACGGCCACGAACCGGCTTGGGGGGTGACGAGGTGACGTTAGGGGAGCGCCTTGGGAGGGTGACGGCCACGTAGCGTCTCAGGTGGTGACGGCTCAGGTATTTTTTTGTATTTTTAATAATAATGTAAAATACTTTTATCAAATAACGTTATATTTGTAAATAATAAATTCTATTATGCCGCGAATCAAACCGGTCATATTACCAAAAACGCTGAAAATACTGGCCGAATTGGGCGAAAATATAAAGCTGGCCCGGTTGCGGAGAAAACTCAGCGCTGCGCAAGTAGCGGAAAGGGCAGGCATCAGCAGGCCCACCCTAACAGCTATTGAAAAAGGCGCCGGCAGTTCGAGTATCAGCGCTTACCTGCAAGTGCTGGCCGTATTGGGACTTGAGCAAGACCTCCTGCTCGTTGCCAAAGACGACGTGTTGGGCCGGAAATTGCAGGACGCACAGTTGGTTACCAAAGAACGGGCGCCGAAGCGAAAAACGAAGCCATAATGGAAAAGACAACCAGACGAGAAATAAGCGTATACGCAGACTGGCAGGGTATGAAAACGCCCACCGCCATGGGCACTTTGCGATCCGAACTCCTGCGGGGAAAAGAGATCTTCTCATTCGAATACGACAATGCCTGGTTGCAATCGGAATACGCCCAGGTACTCGACCCCGATTTGCAGCTTTTTTCAGGATTGCATTACCTCAACGATAGCGAAAAGTACAATTTCGGCCTGTTTCTCGATTCTTCTCCTGATCGCTGGGGGCGCGTATTGATGCGCCGACGGGAAGCAGCCCTGGCCAAGGCGGAGCAAAGGCAGGAGCAAGCATTATTTGAATCGGACTATCTGCTGGGCGTATTCGATGAACACAGGATCGGCGCGCTGCGATTCAAGCTGGATATCAACGGGCCATTTTTAAACGACAATAAAAAAATGGCGGCTCCACCCTGGACTTCCATACGCGAGCTGGAGGAAATCAGCCTGAAACTTGAAGCGGATAATGCCCCGGAACATCCGCAATATCTGGATTGGCTGAACAAATTAATAGCGCCTGGTTCGTCACTAGGCGGCGCGCGCCCTAAAGCCAGCGTATTGGATCGCCATAACCACCTGTGGATAGCCAAGTTTCCCAGCGGGAGCGACCAAACGAATGTGGGCGGCTGGGAAATGATAACCTGTGTACTGGCTAAATCAGCGGGCATCAATATGGCGGAATCGCAGGCCCAAAAATTCTCCAGTAAGCGCCATACTTTTCTCAGCAAGCGATTCGACCGTACGGCAACGGGAGAGCGCCTGCATTTCGCTTCCGCCATGACCATGCTGGGCTACACCGACGGCCACAGCTACAAAGACGGCGCCAGTTATCTGGAATTGGTTGAATTTATCGCGAATAACGGGGCCAACGTGACAGCCGATCTGGAAGAACTATGGCGCCGAATCGTCTTTTATATCTGTGTATCGAATGTGGACGACCACCTGCGCAACCACGGCTTTCTGCTCACCCCCAGCGGATGGGTATTGTCGCCGGCTTTTGATATCAATCCCATAGAAACCGGCACCGGCCTCAGCCTGAATATTTCGGAAAGCGATAATACACTGGATCTCGACCTCGCTATGGAAGTGCACGCCTATTTCCGGTTGAGCGCCGAAAAAGCAACTGCCATCATCACGCAAGTCAAAAGCAGCGTACAAAATTGGAGGACGGTGGCCCAAAAATACGGTATATCAAAAGCCGAGCAGGATGAAAAGGCGAGGGCTTTTTTGCGGGCTGAGGGCAGTCTGGGCAAAGGGAAGAATCGATAATTTCGTCATTGTTTGTGTCTCCGCCCTGTTTTCGGCTGAATTGGGTTTGCGGATTGGGGTTGTGTTCCGAAATCACTGCAAAAATTTTGAAAATGCCATTATGCTCAGCTGCTGTGGGTTGGCCAATTACTATCAATGATCCGCCCAAAGGGCTTGACCCATAAAAAATATAGCAGTAACTGCATCAAAAATTATCGAATTGGTCATTTCAAAACAAGTTTAATAACCTAAGCCCCTCTAATTTTATTAATTCGGGGTAAACACTTTTATAAACATGACAATAGGGCGACTTGACATCATACTTATCTTCAGAATTATATTTATTCACTGGGCAGCCTGAAGCACACCAGTATTTCCACCGACAGGCATTACATTCTTCAATCAACTCTACTGAAAAGTTTCCTATTTTATTGTTTTTTCTTAGAAGTTCTAATAGATCACCCTCATCGGCAGTACCAGCAATATAATTGTTAATTTCCATGTGGCAGGAAGACAAATTGCCTTCGGTGTCGAAAACCAGATAATTATACCCTACTCCACACGGATAAAGATGAGGGAAAGAAAGGTTGGAACGGTCAATAATAGAGAGAAAAGAATAGTCCAATGGAAAGAAGTTCTTGATCACTTCGAATGATTCCAGGATGGAGAAGATAAACAATTCATCTTCGTGATTGGCCTGTAATCTAGAGAATTGGGATGTACGGTAAAAGTTTAAGTTAAATGGTAACTTTCTTTCTAGCACCCATGCGATGACGTTGGGTAATCCTTTTGCGTTAAGGCTGCTCAGTGTGATCGAGATTTGAGGTAAGACTCCGTAGGCTAATGTTCTTTCAATATTTTTGATAATCGACGGGAAAGTGCCCTTATTATTGATGTTGTGCCGGTGAATGTCGTTGAACTGCTCAATGCCATCAAGTGAAATCATTAGATTCAAACCGTTGTTTTTGATATATTCGATCTTATCCTTTGTCAGATTGATCCCGTTGGTCAGTACTACTTCGTCTATATTGATACCGGTCATTTGGGAAAAGGAGACTGCCAGTTGATGGAGCTCCTGGATAAGTGCGAAGTTCAACAGAGGTTCCCCGCCAGCATATTTAAATTTGATCATCCGGCAATCATTGTGCTGGGCGGTTTGGAAAACGCGTTTTATAATCTGCCGTCCTGTATCGGCCGACATGTGTCTTTTGTCTTTGTCGAGATAGCAATAGGAGCAGGCGATATTACATTGATTAGAAATGTGTAGCCAAACGGTAATGCTAGAAAGATCCTTTTCTATACTTGGTTTTCGATAAGGTTCCGGGATCAATAAAAAGTTATAGACAAAATCATCAAAAAGCTGACAAGCATCTTCTTTCCCAAATTTGTCCACAATACTGCGAGAGGCTTCCCAGAAAGTCGCTCCGGATCGGAATGCCTTTAGAAATGCTATTACCGATCTGTCAAAAACGCCAAAGGTATTGGTGTTTTGAGTTATGACTGCGCAAAATTGATCATCAATAGGTTCAATAATAAAATCGTTACATTTATATTTCAGTGCGTAGTTCAATTGATACATTTCTCTGGCCTCTCTTGGGTAGCAAACCTCCTGGCACGCACAATCGCAGTCTCTGGCAACAGGTTCTAAAATATCCAAATTATATATAGCCGTAGGCTTGGGTGGATTAGGTACGTCCATGTTGTTGCTGATTTTAATAATTTTTCCAATCACTTATCTTCTCCAAGACAATGTAGTAGCTGCTACCGTATTCTGTCTTAGTTTTATTTACAATAAAATCATAAAGCCCATCTCCGATGTTTTGAATGATATCGGAATTGATATTGGGGAATTCTTTTTCGAAATGCGTCAATCTGGATTCGATGTCCGTTCGGGCATACGACCCATGCTCTGTTATCAAAGGGATACTTTCCCTCAACAGATTCATAACCAGGTCGAATTTTTTGCTAGTATAATGTTTACTCAATAATCGCAGTTCCAGACGAGCTAATGCCAATTGGGTGATGCCTAGAGAGTTTTTCTCGGGGCTAATGCCTTTTTCTTTAGTAATTGACCTGAATTCATTAAACTCCCTCCATAAGAATTCAAGATCGATGTTTGACTTGGGATATTCCGCAATGACATATCCTAGTCGGCCGATTGATCCGAGCCAATAAACATAATCTGGTAATAGCTTAGCCTGTTTCAGGCTTTCCAGCATATGCTTTAAGGCCAAATCCCATTTCTGCAAGCTCATGTACACCCGGCCTAACCTGTTCAGGGTCATTGGGATGATCTGCTTATAGTGCTTACTGGCCAGATCTAGCGCCAGATCCAATTCTTCTCTCGCCTTTTTCAAATCGCCTGGACCATTACGATCCTGATAAATGGCGCCTCGCCAGGAATATACCTGACAGATCCATTGAAAAAGCCCGAGTTCCTCGAATATTTTCAGGGCTTTTTCAAATTCCTCCAGTGCCTGCTCCGGCTTGTCAATCCTGTAGAAGGTAATCCCCAGTACAGAATGTCCGGCGCCCAGTCCTAACACATGGTTGATTTTTGACCAGTGGTATATGGCAGAACGCGCGTAGTGGACGGCTTCACGTCTAGTCGCATTAGCATCAGAAAGCACAAAAGCGAGATTATTTTGGGTCCAGCCGTAGTGAATAGCCAAATCCCGGTGTTGCTCCCAATCATCTTTACCCTTTTCTCTAATAATACTTTGTATCGCTTTTTCATACCGATCTTTGGCAGCTTTCAGATCACCAATTAGCCGGTAATTCCAGCCGAGTTCAATATCTAATCGGATTTTGTTATAATTATTGTCAATCTCGTTATTCAATTGCTCAGCCTGTTGCAGCAATAATATGCTATCAGAGTTCTCACCCCGTCGCACCAAATCATTACTTTCTAACAAATAGATCTCTATTTTCTGCTCATTGCTAGCTTTATCCTTGAATTCTTCCAGTTCCTGGCTTTTTTCGGCATATAACTGCAATCTGGTTAGATCTAATACAAAATCAATGTCATTACTGAGTGGATTTGCTTTTAAAAAACCGCCTAGACCCTGCAATAATGTATCCACCTCCTGTTTGGTCCATCTACCGGACGTTAATTCTTGAATCCGGTTATGTAGCTTATGCTTTCCTTCACTGGGGTTTGCAAAAAAGGAGTGGATGATGAGTTGATTGGTCAGTTCATTGAGCACGGTCTCTCTTTCCGCAATTTCTAATTTTAGATCGATATCATTTTCTCCTTTTTCCTTGAATGCTGCCAGCTTTTTCTCAAATTCATTTTCTTTATGCTTTAACCTATTTTGTAAATGGTGAATGATCTTCTGGCTATAATATTGTCTTCGTAACAATTGGTTGTCGATTGTATCAATTATATGCTCCGAAACGATCCGTTGAACTTCATCATGTAGCTTTATTTCTCCGCCAGGCAAGGATTTGGTGAATACCATTTTTTCTACATCTTCGAACTTATACTTGATCTCCTCGTCCTCCGCAAAGAGAATTTCAAATCCCTCTTTATCGAGGGGATAAATATGCGCCAGAACAAAAACCACCCAATCAATGGGGTACTTAAGTTCACGGATCTTGCTGATAATCTTTCCTTCAAAACCTTGTTTGGTTTCATACGTGATCTCATCCGTGATGTTCAGTTTCATCAGCCAATCAATGTCTGCCTCCTGTGCAAACCATTCTATGGCCAAGTCCAGAAAGATCGGTTTACCTTCAGAAAGCACTATTAGTTTATCTGACCATTCTTGCTTAATGGTTACCTTCAGAAATTGCTGCTTCTCAGCAATATAAGTTTGACTCTCCTCGTGCGAAAATCCGCCTAGTTCGACTGAGAGAACAAGTATTCCTCCTTCCTTCTCAAATTTTTCATGCAATAGCCTAGACGCTTCGACGCGCCCAGCAAAGATAAAAATGGTATTCTTTAATAGTGGAAATTTATTTACCCAATCATTAACAATATCTTTACTTAATTTTCCGTCCGGCCCTAAGAGTTTTTCAATAGTATCAAACAGCCAGATATTTTTCTTCTCGCCAACACTCTGGTTGTAATTTTTGACAAAGGTGGCGATCAATACTTCCAATTGGGTGTTGATAGATTCTTTGCTGACGTTTGAGGCTTCAATTATGTGAAAAACACTCAATTGATTGAAGTAGGATTCAAAACCGCTATGGTCAGGTAAGCAGTTGATCATAAAATTTGCTACCCGTTCGGCACTATTAAATCCTTGGTTGTCAAAATCAATTACTTGATGTACTGCATAATCTTTGAGTTTTTCAATTATGGAAATTTGATCGACAACCTCACCCAATAAACGGGTTTTCCCTATGCCTCCCTCCCCACGAATCAATATGACCTTTCCAGTACCGTCATAACTATGGCCGATAAAATCTAGAATAGTTCTTATCTCCTTTTTTCTACCAATAAATTGAATGGCGGAGTTTTCCATAGCTAAAAGATTTTGCTCGTGTTGTTATGAAATTTATCAATGAGGTTTTTTTTGAATTCTTCCCATGTAGTTTCGCTTATTATCATATCTTCACGAAAGAAATATTTTACCATAAACTGGAATTCTTCGTCTCTGTCGATCATGTCAATAATTTTTTCAACCTCATATTCAATATTCTGTCGCTCGTACGTAGAAAGGGTAGATATATAAGCGTTTATTCCAATGTCAAGATCGCCGGATTCACTGTAGAAAGCGCTTCTCATCTGCCACCTGTATTGGTTATCATCAATATCAATGGCATGTATTTGCATCGATTGAAATAAATATTCGATCAGCCATCTACTGGGGGGTAATTTTTTTCCTTCGGCGATTCTGTTTAAACAATTTTCTTTAGCGAACTCACAGCATTTCCTATACTTTTGCGGGTTTTTCTGACGTAAACTGATATTCAGCACCCTACGCGCAATTCCATCTTCAAGAACGTCCGTGAGGCTGAATTTATTTGCGTACCCATAAGGCAACCACAGAAGAGAGTTCCTCAGCCTTTTATCCATGGGAACTGCTTGCGGTAATTCAATTTCGTGAACCAACGATCTAAAGTTGGCTTCGGCTAATATGTCCAAAGTAATCAGCCTGAATACAGAACAGGCTTGCAACATTGGAAAGAACCATGCTCCTTTAACCAAATTATTTCCTTTTTCGAAGGATAAGTCCTCGGATAAAGATTCAAACTCAATACTTTCTGCAATTAGATTGATGAGATCATAAACCTTGTCTTTCTCATCTCGGAGATGCGACAGCCCAAACCTGTCAAGTACATTCAAAGCCTTCGCGATTCCTAATGGGTGACCTCCTGTAAGAAATAAGATGAAAGCAGAAATTTCTGTGAGAGTCGGGGTTAACATGTTACGGTGATTCTTGACCGTACACTTTATATTTTCAAGATCAAAATCTGATAATGGAATTGACCTTACCACTCTCCGGTGATCTGGGTTTAATAAATGCTTTGAAAGATTTCTCCCTGCATAAACCACCTTGAAGGCTTCTGGATTCGTGGTAAAATGGGGACTAACTCTTAAAGAATCCCAGAAAAACGGAATCACTTCCGATTGAAACAAAGAAAAATATTTAGAGGCTTTACCATCAAAATCAATAAAGAGGCTGAGGCACTTTGTTTGCAGATCCGTCCCGTACCTTTGAAGCAGTTTCTGATAAAGGATAAGACCGAAATTTCTTTCTTCCAATGGGGTTTTATCATCTATTAAATCGAGGGCTGTTAGGAATTTATTAAAAATAATAGAACGGTCGTCATCTGCATTGATCTGGATATAAAAAGAGATGGTTTTATCCTGGTCAATGCGTCTGGATAATTCCTTCATTAATTCTGTTTTTCCGTATCCGGCAGGGGCATTGATCAACCAGTATTCCGTTTTTCCGGTTGAACCCTCAACCTGGTCTATCTCTCTTTGCCGATTTACGAAAGTTACATGCCCTATATTTAATTTGAAATGATCTATTTCACTTTCATTAATCTGCCGCAAATCATCGATATGATTTTTGATTTGATCTTTGATCGGATCTCGGCCAGACTCATCCTCGCATTGTTGTAAAAGGGATAGTTTATTGTTGATCAGGCACTTAAAATTTTCTTTTTTTTGTTTCAAGGTCATCTTACTTTCATCTTCTATCAGTTTTTCATAGGAAAGGGTAAACTTGTCAAATTCTTCTTTTACGGTTTGGTTGCTTGTTATCGCATCTTCAATTTCATCAATTAGTGACAAAACTCCGATTGTAATTTGATTCGTTGTAATTGTTTCGTATTCAGGATTAATGATGCCTCTATGGATTTTTTTTGATAAATCAGATAACCTCGAAGAATGTAAAATCACATCATTAAGTAATGGGGTGTTTTCTGCAATAGTTCGTAATTGCTCGAGGGCTAACTTTAATTCTCCTCTGGCAATTTTTTCTTTTATTTCTTTAAGATGCTTGCTCATGTTTTTCCTTTTGCTCACTACTAATGGCTTTCATTATTGCTTATGGTTCAATTCCGGCCATCTTTTCAAGGTCTTCCGCCGTTTCCCCCAAAATAGACATTCCGTATTTGCCAACTTCCTCCAAAAACTGCCTTCTTGATATCCCAACCAGTTCAGTCGCTTGGCCAGACGACAGGATACCTTGTTCAAACAGGGATGCGGCTATGATCATCTTGACCCTGTAAATCTCGACCTCTTCAGGAAGGTTTATTGCTAATGGTTTTACTATCAATTATTTATAATTAATAGGCGATTGTTTCTGATAACTCAATAGCATTTTTTTTACCTGGTTTGGTTCATTATCAGGGGGAATCCTCACTACTGCCAGGGCAGCGCAAATTTATTCAACTTCTTGCTCCTTTGGACGTCATGCTTTCGGCGCACATAGCGCCTTACAATGCCTCCCATTCAGATCATTCAGGGCTGTGCCCATGCGGCTCATCTCTCAATTCTCAAATTTATTCCTTCTTTTTCAATCTTCCAATCTTTACCCTTATGTTTTCAGGCAGAAAACCAATCGAATCCCAGTTTTTCTTCTTTGAATCTGTTGACCTGGAGTTTCTTTTGCTTTGGAGTTATTTCACTTCTTCTTTCCAGAAGTTTATTCGCTTGATTTTTTGGATATTACGGTTGGGGCTAACTACTCATTCCCGGTCATCCGCTTATCTGCGAAGGCCAGGATTTTTTCTTACAAAGTCAATATGGCCACAAACCACCTCAAGTGGTGACGAGGTGACGGCTCAGGAGCGCCTCTGGTGGTGACGGCCAAGGAACGCCTTGGGGGGTGACGAATTACCCTTCTCATCCTTCCAACATCCCCTCTATCTTAGTTGAAATCGGTGCTAGTGAGTAAGGTGCGTTTCAGTTAGTAACGGCCACGAACCGCCTCTGGTGGTGACGAGGTGACGGCTCAGGGGCGCACCTGGTGGTGACGGCCACGGAACGCCTTTGCGATACATTGGGCGCAGCCCTTTGACAGACCGCCAGGCTACGCAAGGCTCCCCAGCAGATTCAGGGACGGGTCGAAAATAATTTTCCATTTTGTACGGCAGCTTGGCAATAGAACATTAACCCCGTGCATCCCTAAAGGATTACCCTTACCACTTCTCCTTCTTTTATCAATTTGCTCACCACGGTTTTTTCCCCTTCTTTTACTATCACCTGTATGCGTTGATCAATACGCTGTGCCTCAATACTCAAATCTTTCTGAAAAGCCCGAATATGATGGAGTTTCATCCGTTGCCAGGCAGAAGGCAGTCGAGGGGTAAAACTAAAACTATTTAATCCCTCCGGGCGGATGCCAAACAACCCTTCGGTAAAAATGCGGCAATACAAACCACTTTCGGCAGAAAGATGACGCTGGTTGCCTTCCGGATATGCTTCAACAGGGTAAGGCACATGGTCGCCCAATAAACGGCGGTTGGAATAATAATGTAAAAACTGGAGCGCTTTATCGGTTTCACCGGCCGCCAATACCCCTCGAAGGGCGTAAAGCGTGGACCTGTCCCAGAATGTTCTATCGCCGGCGAGACTGGCCAGCCCGTCCTGTGTCCATAATCTGGAGGAAAAAAGCGCGGCGATTGTTTGTGTTCTGCGCTCGTATATTCCCATTGTGAGCGGGATGCATATCCACGCGCGCAGGGTGTCATTGCCTTTGTAATAGCGGTAGGTGTGAAAGCCTTCCACCTCGGCGCCAAAATATTTTTCAATGGCGGCCTTCAATTCTTTTGCCTGTTGCCGGTACCGATGGATCTGATTTTTTTCTTCTCCTACCTGGTTGCCCAGATATACTGCGGAATTCAAGGCATCGTAATATAATGAGGACGTGCAAAGGTTGGCCGCGCCCGAAGGGAACCGTCCTTCCAACTCGTCAGAATCAGAATTTACCACACCCTCAATATTCAAATTTCGGCGGCAATATTCCAGACACCATTTGATTAACGGCCACAACTGTTTTGCTTCGCTCATATCCCCTCTTGCCAAAGCATACCGGGCCGCGCCATACGCAATCATGGCTGCATCGCCGCGGTCGCCGGCGCCATTCCAGATATCAGTCCCTTCCGCAATTATTGAACTGGGAATGGGCTTATACGCCGGGTTCATAAATCTTGCAAAATGCAGGTAGGCATTCAGGCTTGCTTCATTGCCGTAGTCGTAGCCAAGAAATGGAAAAAATGGGCCGATGTATTCTGCCTGGTCGTTGGCCCAGATAGCGGCATAATACGATTCGCCACCGGGGCCGTGCATGGGGCCGCCTCTCGTTTGAAAAATGCTTTCAGCAGCCCGTATTTTGGCAAAGGCAAACTCCCTGTTCAATACGCTATCGGGGGTCTCCAATACCAGGTTGCCCCATATTTCCCGCACAAATGCCAGCCGCTTGTTTTTTTCTTCCTCGCAGTTTGCCGAGGGAACCGGATCGGATTGTTTTACGCCGGAATAAAAAACAGAAAAGCTGACAGAATCATTGGCGCCTAAGCTAAAATGCCCCGCATTCATAACCTCTGCATGGATGGCATAACTGCCTTCAACTCCCTTGGCCGGGTCGGTAAGATAGGTCTGGCTCGATTTTGGCGCCTCCACGATGCAGGTTTTGTTTGTGATGTTTTTTATGGTATATATTTCACAAAATCCCGGTTTATCTACCGAGGGGAAATACTGCCTTGTCAGTTCGAGATTCCCACCCGCTGTGCTTTTTACAATCAGTGTTCCATTGAGCGTAATGGATGAAACCTTCTCATTTTCAATGGGTCTGTAATTTACGGTTACCCATTCAAATCCATCCTGGCCGAAGCGGCGGGTAAGGCTGGCATGCGTATTATTGGGAATGGTGCGCAGCATGGGCCATACCAGACTCCGGGTGGCGTGAAAAGACCCGTCATCTGCTACGTTGTAGCGGAGCACGCAGGAAATTCTTTTGCCGCTCATCTCAATATGATCGCTGTGTGGAATATTATTGCCCATGATCCACGAGATAGAGCCGTCGGCATTCATTTGCCAACGCCGATAGTCCTGCGCAGGAGATTCAATGGCGAAGAATGTGAATAGGACTACCGGCAATAAGCGGGCCGTCATTTTTATCGGCATATTATTCATCAAATAGTGTATGCGCGAATTTATGAATCTTTTCCCACAATGCCAATGCAGCACGGCCGCCATTGGATGCTCAATTGGTTGTCGGCTAACGGAAGCGAACCCCGGCATCGCCAAGCATAAAAAAACAAGCAAAAAATTCCCCATAACTTCTGAACTTTGCCCTTCCAAAAAAAACAAACCATGCCGCCACCCAGCATACCTAAGGGCACACGCGATTTTACGCCGGAGCAGGTCAACCGGCGCAACTATATCTTCGACACCATCCGCAAGGTCTTCGTTGCCTTCGGCTACCAGCCCATTGAAACGCCCGCCATGGAAAACCTGTCGACCCTCACCGGAAAATACGGCGATGAGGGCGACAAGCTGCTGTTCAAAATACTCAACAACGGCGACTTCCTCGACAAGGCCGACGCAGACGCCCTGGCCGCCCGCGACTCCTACCGCCTCGCGCCCAGCATCGCCAAACGCGGCTTGCGCTACGACCTCACGGTGCCTTTTGCGCGTTTTGTGGTGATGTACCAGCACGAAATCACTTTCCCATTCAAACGCTACCAGATACAACCCGTGTGGCGAGCCGACAGGCCCCAGAAAGGGCGCTACCAGGAATTCTACCAGTGCGACGTGGACGTAGTGGGCAGCGATAGCCTCTATTACGAGGCCGAATTGGTGCAGATCTACGACAGCGTGTTCCACAAACTGGGACTGCCAGTAGCCATCAAACTCAACAACCGCAAAGTCCTCTCCGGTATCGCCGAGGTGGCCGGCATCGCCGACCGCTTTGTGGACATGACCGTGGCCATCGACAAACTCGATAAAATCGGCATCGAAGGCGTGCGCAACGAGATGCTCGGCCGCGGCATTGACGCCACATCAGTAGCTATCATAGAAGACATCCTCCAGCTCACCACCCTCGACGCCCTGAAAACCCGCCTCGCCGCCAGCGAAACCGGCGCCAAAGGCGTAGAAGAACTCGAAACGGTATTCGACTACCTCAGCCTGGCCCCGGTGCACAACGAAGTGCGCTTCGACGTCACCCTGGCCCGCGGACTCAGCTATTACACCGGCTGCATCTTTGAAGTGGCCGCCAAAGGCGCCCAGATGGGCAGCATCGGCGGCGGGGGGCGCTACGACAACCTCACCGGCGTTTTCGGCCTCAAAGGGGTGTCGGGCGTAGGCGTTTCTTTCGGCGCCGAACGCATCTACGACGTGATGCTCGAACTGGGCCTTTTCCCCGATGACGCCGCTGCCGGACTGCAAGTGCTCTTCGTCGCTTTCGACGAGGCCACGCACCGCTATGCCTTCCAGGCGCTCAGCCAACTTCGCGCTGCGGGTATTAACGCCGACTTGTACCCCAAACCGGTCAAGCTGGCCAAGCAGATGGAGTACGCCAATAAGCGGAATGTGCCGTATGTGGTGGTGGTGGGGAGCGAGGAGATGGCGCAGGGGAAGTACACGCTGAAGGATATGCGATTAGGAGATGTTCGACTTATGGGCGGAAGTTTTCAGGATAGCAAGGAAGAAGTTGTTATTCCACCTAAACAACGGCTCTTGACGCTAGCAGAGTTAATTGACACGTTGTTGGAAGACAATCAAGAGAAACAACAGAAGCTTTTTGGAATTAGACTAGTTAAAACGGTAAAAAAAGACACTGCCAATGAGTAAATATTTTCAGGTTCTATAGGAAAGCGTTACTTATTTCTATTTTCTCCAAGCCCTGAAATAATAGCAAGAGTTTTGTTGTTCGTTCCTTGCTTTGCAAATTATCTCTCCAACAGCACCTCCTCCAACTTAGCCCTCAACTCGGCTTCATTGGGCAAGTAAAGCTGGTATTTGGACACAAACAACTGGCTGCTCATGCCATAAGTGGCGAATTCTACCAGTACTTCGTCTTTATGCCGCGTGAGAATAATGCCTACTGGCGGATTATCGCCTTCAAAAAACTCCTCTTTGGCAAAATAGCCGAGGTACATATTCATCTGCCCGATATCGTGGTGCTTCAATTTCTCTATTTTCAGGTCGATTAGCACAAAACATCGCAGAAAGCGGTGGTAAAACACCAGGTCTACGCGGTAGTGCTCGTTGTCAACCGTGATGCGGTATTGCCTGCCCACGAAGGTGAAGCCTTTTCCCAATTCGAGCAGAAAAGATTGCAGGTTATCCAGTAAGCGGGTTTCCAGTTCTTTTTCCGAGAGGTGATGCGGTTCGGGTATTTTCAAAAACTCGAATACATATGGGTCGCGGAGCAGGTCTCCGGGCTGCGCTACGATTTTGCCTTTTTCAGCCAATTGCAGCACACCTGCTTTATCTTGTGAAGCGGCCAGCCGGAGAAACAGGGCGGTGTCTTTTTGGCGTTTTAGCTCCCGCACCGTCCATTTTTCCAGGATTGTTTGTTTTTCGTAAAAACTGCGTTCGAGGTCGTTGTCGATTTTTAGTAGTTCTATGATATGCGCCCACGTCAATTCGTGCGACAAACTCGTCAGGTCTGGGTATATTATAAAGCTTAAACGCATGTATATCAAATTACTGCGATTAAACCCTTTACCGAATTCGTGTGACAAATCTTTGGAGAGGTTCTCTAATAACCGGGAACCATATACTGCGTGTTCTGTTCCTCCCTGCTCGTACTCCACAATATGCCGGCCTATCGCCCAATAGGTCAATACCAGTTGCCGGCGGGCGGCTTTTATGGCGGCAGCTTGTCCATCCACGTAGGTGGATTTGATGGCGGAGAGTAGTGTTTGATAAGTGTTTTGAATTTCCATTGGTTGTTTATTGGTAGTTTTGATCGGCAGCATCTCTGAGCAGCAATGATGCCGGTTTAGAAGGTTATTTTGTGCTTTGCATGAAAGCCAAGGTCTGCATTTTTGGTCAAAAAAACAAGCCTGGCTTTGGGGAGTTTGAGACTATGCGACTCGCGACCACGCCAAGAGGTATAATCTTCCCGAGGCACGAGGGAAGGCGACATCTCGACATGTGCTATTCGATTGATAGTGAGCGTATTTCTACCATTTTATGCAAATCCAAAATCAAATTTTCGATCTGCATAAAAAAAATCTACAAACCTTGCTTCTAACTCGCTTCGGGATCAGCAAATCAGCATCCCGACCTCCTTCCAGTCGGTACGGGACTCCCCCGATTTTCAATCGGGACTCACTTCGTTCGACTTCGTTCGCATCAGCAAATCAGCATCCCGACCTCCTTCCAGTCGGTACGGGACTCACTTCGTTCGCATCAGCACATCAGCAAATTAGCAAATCAGCACATCACTCATTATCTCCTCCACACTCCCATACCGCGCCCAGGCCTGCGGCTGCGTAGCCCGGAAAATGATGTCGCTTAATCCTGCCGGAATGCCCGGCGTGTACTTGGAAAGGGTTTGGTAGATATCCCGCGGCGAGGAAAAGCCGGTATAGGTTGAAAACCGGTGCGGGTGCAGCATTTCAAACAATAAAATCCCTAGTTGATAAATATCCGTTTGTTTATTTACAATACCCTGCTCGGCCTGCTCGGGCGCCATATAACCACGGGTTCCGAAAATATTCTGCTTGATGATGGTCTGGTAGACGTACATGGTTTGACCGGGCGCAGGAGGGCTCGGGTATACGATGGTGGCATTGGGGTCGGTAGGCGGCGGCGGGGCATACATGGTGCGGGGCGACAACATCGTTTTTTTATCGAATTGGGCCTCCAACTGAAATCCCTTGAGGTAACTCACATCAAAATACAGGAAGTCGAGGAGAATGGGCTCGTAAGTCGAGGTCAGAATAATATTTGAGGGTTTGATGTCGCCGTGTACGACGCCTTGTACCAACTGCCCGTCGGCGTTGTAAAATTCGAGGCGGTGGGCAAAATCGATGGCGTCGATTATTTTTTTATAAATATCAATCAGCTGCAATACATTTTCTGTGGTGAGTTTGTATTTGGAAAATTCGTCAATGCGGCTGCCCTGGATGTAGTCCATGGCGATGACGAGCCGCTGGGAGCCTTCGATTTGTTCACTGCTAAAGCTGTGGGTACGCACGATATTCGGATGCTGTAATTGCGGGATGATGGTGTTGCCTTCTACCAGCATTTTCCGGAATTCGTCGGAGAAGTAATTGATGCCGTGCGATATTTTGAGAGCCACCCGGTGGCCGGTGACGCTGTGCGCCGCTTCGTAAACAGCCCCAAATCCCCCCGAGGCAATATAGCGTTCGATGCGGTAGCCCTGCACGACCTGTCCGACAATGTTGCTTTTGATGTATTCCGGCACCTGGCCGAATACCGTGGGGTATGCTATCGTGCGGTTGTCGGGGTTGATGAGCACGGTGGGGGCGTTTTCGATGCTCATCGGGGGCGCCTCGGGCGCTTTCGGCTGGGGGCTGTTGTAGGTGTGAATGATGGATATAAGCGATTCGGCGATAGCGCTGTAGGGCTTGTCGGGGGTTTCCCATTGCGGACTGCTTAGCGGAAGCTCTTTATCCGGCAGCATGTTCATCCAGCTGATTTTGGTGAACTGCCAGGGGCAATAGCGCGTCAGCACGGGCACTACGAGCAGCGCTTTTTCTTTGTGCAGTTTGAGGATGAGGTCGAGTTGGTCTTTATAATAAAAATCAGAAGCTATAAAATCCGCGCTGATGAGCAGGATGACGATGTCGGAGTCCGATATTTTTCCGGTGATGACGTCTTGTATGTTTTCGCCGAGCTCTACGAGGTCGCTGTGCCACAGCTGGTCTATGAGATGCAGGTGTTTCAGTACGGCCAGGTGTTTTTCCAGCCGTTCGAAAAAGTCTTTGTCCTCTTTTGTATAAATAATATTCAGCTTCACCCGCCTGATATTTTGTTCAGCACTTAGCACTTAGCGCTCAGCACTTAGCGATTCTACATCAACAATGACCGGCCTTATGGATTTTTAGGGCTACCGTTCTTAGTGGCAATTTGAATCACAGGCCGGTTGCCAAGCGCCCTTGTTTGAGCCCGGCAAAGTTCTTCCCGGCTTTGACCAGGTGAACTTTGGCGGGCGAGTTTGGGCGCGCGACAAAAAATTGCCACTTAGAACGGTCTAAAAATACATAAAGCCTTGATTTTTCTTTTGTTACTTTTCTTTTTATCAAGAAAAAGAAAAGTAAACCAGGCATGGCATGCCCTCCAGGCTGTCAAATTCGGAATTAATGGCTGCGATACTAAGCTCTATCGGCAATTTGCAAATTAAAAAAATCAATTGCTTGCGCCAAATTGTGCAACGCGTGTGCGCTAAGCCCGTCGCCGAGCTGCCATTGCTCGCCGCTGATGAGCAAACAATAGGTTTTGGGAGTAGCGTCAAACAACTCGTTGCAGAGGTGCACCACGGCGGGTGGCTCCAGGCGGTGAGAAGTATAGGTGGGCTGCGGTTTGCCCTCGCAGGGCGCCCATTGGAAAGGCGTATCTCCGTTTTGCCAGGCATCTACGAATACCACCTGCCCGGCACGGCTGATGAGTTCGGCGTCTTCTACCTGGAGTTGGTAGCGATAGAGGATCTCGCCGTCGAAGCGACCTCCTTCGGCTATGGCGTCGGCGAAAGCCCAGCCGAGGCCGTCATCGCCGCGGGCGGAGTTGCCCACGGCGATGAGGAGACGATCAGGAGCGGAGGCGTTCATCGATCAGGATTCCATTTGCATCAAATAATGATACTTGCAGCGGCATCTGCCCCACGGCGTGGGTAGCGCAGCTCAGGCAGGGGTCGTAGGCCCTGATAGCCACTTCCACCTGGTTGAGCATGGCGTCGGTGATACTCGGATGTCCGCCCATGGACTGGCGGGCGACTTCGCGCACGGCTCGGTTCATAGCTTCGTTGTTGTGCGTGGTGGATACGATGAGGTTGCAGCGGGTGAGCTTGCCCCGCTCGTTGGCTTCGTAGTGGTGAATGAGGGTACCCCGCGGCGCTTCTACCACGCCGATGCCTTCGGAACGCCGTTGCCCCGTGCGCACCAGGTCGCTGCCCAATATGTCGGGATCGTGGAGCAGGTCGCGCATGATCTCCGCACAGTGCAGCAATTCGATGAGGCGGGCCCAGTGGTAAAACATGGTACGGTTGTTGGGCATCACGCCGCTATATGCTTTAAAGTCCTGCCGCTCTTTTTCGGCCAGCGGCGTGGTGATGTAATCGCATACGTTGATGCGGGCCAGCGGGCCTACGCGGTTCCATCCTTTGTCGCGCCCCAGGTGGGTCAGGTAGGGGAATTTGAGGTAGGTCCAGCGCTCTACGCCTTCTGAGAAGTAGCGGCGGTAGTATTCATCGGGCACGTCTTTGAGGGTGATGTTACCCTGTGCATCGATGGCCCGCAGCCTGCCGTGGTAGAGTTCGAGTGCGCCATCGGCATTCACCAGTCCCATGTGTCCCGAGGTGTAGGCGGCAAATACGTCGAGCCAGCCGGCGTTTTTTTCGTGATAATTTTTAATAAAAGCCAACACCTCCAGCGACCATTCGATCATCTGGTCTACCGACGGCAACTCCTGCCCGTCCAGGAAGTAATCACGTTCTTCGGCGGTCATCGACTTGTACACGCCGCCGGGCACTGCGGCGATGCCGTGGATGCGCTTGCCGGCGATCACGCGGATGATCTCCTGGCCGAATTTGCGCATCAGGATACCCTTGCGGGCCAGTTCTTTATTGGCGATAGCTAAAGCTGCCACGTTGCGCTGCTCAACGGGCGCATCGAGGCCGAAGAGCAGGTCGGGCGCCGCCAGGTAGAAAAAGTGGAGCGCGTGCGATTGGAATATCTGGCCGTAGTGCAACATCCGCCTGATCTTGTCGGCGGTGGGCGATAGGTCCTCGGGGTCGAGGCCTTCCAGTCGGTCTACTGCTTTGGCGGCGGCCAGGTGGTGGCTCACAGGGCAAATGCCGCAGAGGCGCTGTACCAGCGCGGGCACTTCCCAGTAGGGGTGGCCTTGTATAAAGCGTTCAAATCCGCGAAATTCGACGATATGGAACCTGGCCTCGCTCACCTCGTTGTGATCGTCGAGGTGCACGGTTACGCGGCCGTGGCCTTCTACCCGGGTGACGGGGTCTATGATGATTTTCTTTCCCACGGTTAGTCGTATTTAAATTCCGATTTGATGATAGAGTAGTCCGCGCCGAAAAGGATGTTTTTCAACACCTTCCAGATGTGGCTGGCATCGGGCGGGCATCCCGGAATATAGTAGTCAATTTCCACAATTTCGTTGCAGCCGTACACGCGGTCGAGCAGTTCGGGCAGGTCTTCATGGTGGGGAATCACCTTGCCCTGTTCGAGGTCGGAGGTAGCGTGGCCGTAGGCTTCGTTGAGGCATTCCTCCAGCGGCACGAAGTTGCGCATCGCCGGCAGTCCGCCCCAGATGGCGCATTCGCCCACGGCGACCAGGATGTCGCAGTTGGCGCGGAAAGCTTTGAGTACTTCCACGTTTTCGTCGTTGCAGCAGCCCCCTTCGATGAGGCCTACGTCGCAGCGGCGGTTGAATTTTTTAATATCGGTGAGCGGCGATTTGCTGATATCCACGACTTCGATGACGTCCATGAGTTCTTCGTCGATGTCGAGCAGCGACATGTGGCAGCCGAAGCAGCCCGCCAGCGAAGTGGTGGCGATTACCTTTTTGGGCTGGCCTTTCAGCGGGGCCATGCCCGCTTTGGGCGTGGACACCGTCTGGCCGGCGTCCTGCAGGTCGTATTTGCGCTCGCCGCGCGGCCGGGGCTGCGTTTTGCCGCGCACGAGGATAGCGCCGGTAGGGCAAAGGTGCATGGCCTTGATGGCCTCTTCCTCGTCGAGTTTGGCTTCCTGGTCGTAGTCTACACGCACTTCGGTAGACGCTCCCCTATTTAGGAAACTAAAAACGGGAAAACCGTCTTTGGTATTCACCTCTTCCACACAGCGGCGGCAAAGGATGCAGCGGTTGTGTTCCACCACGATGCGCTTGGGCCGGTAGTCGATAAATCGGTTGAGGAAAAGGTGTGGAAAACGGCTAATGGTGACGCCCAGCCGGTAGCCCAGGCCCTGCAGGTCGCAGTCGCCGCTTTTTTCGCAAGCCGGGCAGAAGTGGTTGCCTTCGGCAAACATCATCTCTACCATGGCCTTGCGAGCGTCGTTGAGTTCGGGTACGTTAAACTCCACCTGCATGCCTTCTTTGGCCTTGATGGTGCAGGCTGCAAAGGCCTTTTTATCCACTTTCACCATACACACGCGGCAGGTGCCGAGAGGCGGGTCGATATGCTCGTAATAACAAAGCGAGGGAATCTTGATGCCGTTGGCGGCGGCGGCTTTTACCAGGTTCTCCCCTTCGGGCGCCTGGCAGGGTTTGCCGTCTATCGTAAAATTTACTATTTTTTTCATAACAAAAAAGTTATCCGGGTGATCAGGAAGTCTGTTCAACGGCCTCGCGGTAATCGCCCAGGGCGCGGTCGAGGTCAAAGCCTTTTTCGCGGCCTTTGGCGCGCACGCGCTGCTGGAAGTATGCCGGGAATTTCTGCATGGCGTTGATCAATGCATGGGCCGAAGCTTTGCCTAGTCCGCAGCGACTGGCCACGCCCAGCAATTGCCCCCACTGCCTGATCTCTTCGAGGTCGGCGGGACGGGCCAGGCCGCGCTTCAGCAGGTCGAGTTTGCGGCCCAGGATGAAGTTGCCGGCCCGGCAGGGCGTACATACGCCGCAGGATTCTTTTTTGAAAAATTCTGTAAAATTGATCATCACCTGCAGCAAGTCGCGCTGGGTATTAAACACCATCACCGAGCCGCCGCAGAGCAGGTCTTCGTGACAGATACACCGGCTTTGCTCGGCGGCGGGCACGCAAATGCCCGAGGGGCCGCTCACCTGGATGAAATAGGGGTCTTCAGCGCCGCAAAAGCCCAGCAGTTCGCCGACAGTCATACCCCACTCTATTTCGTAAATACCCGGAAACCTGCAGTCGCCCGCCACGCTGAGCAGTTTGGTGCCCGGCGAGCCGGGGGTACCCAGGCTGCGGAATTTATTGGCGCCCAATTCGATAATGCGGGCTGCGGCACAAAGGGTTTCTACGTTGTTGACCGAAGTAGGCTGGCCGAGGTAGCCGCGTTCCACCGGGAAAAACACCTTGGGCCAGGGTTCGCCGCGTTTGCCCATCAGGGAGTCGAGCAGAGCGGTTTCTTCGCCGCACACGTATGCGCCGGCGCCCATCTGGATGCGTATATCGAAAGTGAAGGACTCTTTTGCCGGTGTAGGCTGGCCCAGCCATCCCAACTGCTTATAAGTGGCAATGGCCGCTTCCAGTCGCGGCAGCAAGTAGCGGTATTCGGCGCGCAGATAGATGATACCTTCGGCGGCGCCGATGGCGTAGCCGCCGACAATCATGCCTTCGATAAGCAATTCGGGCAGTCGGTTCATCAGCACGCGGTCTTTGAACGTGCCCGGCTCGCCCTCGTCGGCGTTGCACACCAGGTAGTGTTGTTCGCCGGGGTTATTGCGGCAAATCTGCCACTTGTCGGCAGTAGGAAAAAAAGCGCCGCCCATGCCCAGCAGGTGCGCCTCGCGAATCTCATCGATAACCTGTTGGGGGCTTAGCGTGGTGAGGCGTTGCAGCGCCCGTCCCGGCGCAAAATCGCGGAAGAAAATCGCGCGGTCGCCAGGCGGTACATAACGCAGATGGTCTTCCACCGTATCGGCCAGTTCGGCCAGCGAAGCGCCGGCCCGCAGGGCGCTGATAAGTTGGAATACCCGCTCGGGCGTAACCTTCACAAAAGGATAAAAATTGATCAGCATAGCGGGCTCCTGGTCGCTGAGGCCGATACAGGAAGTATCAAAGAGCCCGAACTGCCCGGTAGAATCTACGCCGCCCCAATGGCCGCCGGTAGCCTGTTCGAGCGCTTTTCGGATCGCCGAGTACCCTTTCAGTTCCGACAAGATGCTGTTGTTGAGATAAATAATGTACTTACCCGCCGGTTTGCGGTGGAAGAAGTGGTAAAACGTACAAACCCCTTCCACTTCAATGGCGGAGACATCCAGTTTGGCAGCAATGTCAAAAATGTCTTGGTTGGAAATAAACCCCTTGGCGTCCTGGCAGGCCCACAACAGATTGAGCAGTAGCGTTTTTTCAGAATGATGCGTTGTTGTCATAATTGCTTTGTTAAGACTCTCGTAAGTTACGCCAAACTGAAATGCGAAGCAAGAAGAAAGGGTGTAGGTTAGTGTGATTTTTACACTAGTGTTATGGTGAGAAAAGTCATTGCAAAATGATGTTGGATTTTTGATGTTGGATGTTTGATTATTTTAATTGTGGCTCAATAGGGTGGTGAATACGGCTCAAATTTTAGTGTTTTTGAGCCGTATTTGGTATATTTGTGAGCTACAAATGATCCTATCATGGCAAAATCAAAAAAAGACATAGGGAAACTCATCCTGGAATACATTCGGCAACAGCCGCGGAGTTCCTCCAGGATGATTTATGATGGGTTGGGCCATGAGGTAGGATACGCCACCGTCAAAAGGGAAATACAAGCCTTATTGGCTGCCAATTTGATTTCTGCTGTTGGGCAAGGAAAGGCGACCCGGTACGAAATCAGCAAAGCATACCAGCTTTTGTACCCTCTCGATCTGGACACGTATTTTGAAAAAGAAATTGACGAACGCGAAATCCACGAGCAGTTTAATCATTCCCTGATCAGGGACATACTGGCGTTTACATCACTTTTTACCCAAACAGAATACGAGTACTTAGCGACACTCCAGCAGACATTCAGCAAAAATATCTCCGCTTTATCAGAAACGGAATTCAAAAAAGAGTTTGAACGATTAGCCATTGATCTGAGCTGGAAATCATCGCAAATTGAAGGAAATACGTATTCCCTGCTGGAAACGGAGAAATTACTCAAGGATAAAGAAACCGCCGCCGGTAAAACCAAAGAAGAAGCCATTATGCTGCTCAACCACAAAGAAGCGCTCGATTTTATCCTTGAGCACACCGGGTATACGCAACCCCTAACCACGGCCGGCATCGAAGATATTCACAGCCTGTTAATCAAAGACCTCGGCGTAACCCGCAATATCCGAAATCGGAGGGTAGGCATTACCGGCACGAATTATCGCCCCCTGGACAATGAATTTCAGATTAAAGAGGCCATTCACGATATGTGTGATATTGTGAATGATCGCGAAAATGTATTTGAAAAAGCGTTGCTCGTATTGGTATTGATTTCCTATATCCAGCCTTTTGCTGATGGCAACAAACGCACTGCCAGAATTATCAGCAATGCAATATTAATGGATCACCGCTATTGCCCTATTTCGTTTAGAACAGTTGATTCTATTGATTATAAAAAAGCTATGCTGGTTTTTTATGAGCAAAATAATATCAGCGCTTTTAAGAAGATTTTCGTGGAGCAGTTTGCGTTTGCGGTGGGGACGTATTTTTAGGAAAAACACTAATCCTTTATATTAATTCTTCTAATTTTTCCAGTACCATCACTTTCGTAAAGTAATTTACCCACATCTCTAACATATTTTAACGGAATTTTAGGATTATTTATGTCTTTGCCTCCCTCCTTGTGCCATTTTGCTTCCCACTTTGAATAGTAAGGCTCCAAATTTTCAGGAGAGAGTCTATAAATTTCAAGAATTTCTATTCCTCGATATACTGCAAAAATCCAATTGACCTTTCTATATTTATCAATAATGACCGGATTCATATGATGATGTGTTGAAAAGCTTGATGTTAATGAAACATTCAATGACTTAAGTTCATACTCATTGCCATCAGCATCAACAGCATCATTACCTTCTCTTCCAGGTAAGTCCGAGAGCCCTGTGATTAAAAGAATCTGCAGAAGTTTGCCGCCATTATCCTGGAATATATCATTTATCCCATTTTTCATTGCTAAATCTTGTAGCATTTGAAGCGATGGATATATCAAATTAAAAATTTCTATAGCACCATAGGATACTTCTGGTTCAGTCGCAATATCGATTTGTATGTCTTGTTTTAACAAATCAGAAACATCTACTCTGAGGGCTTTGGCTATAGCACAAAGCTTCTCGATTGAAATATTTTGTTTAGCATTCTCAATATAGCCAATATAAGTTCTATCAATTTCAGCCCTGAATGCCAAGCTTTCCTGGGTTAGTCCAAGCTGCCTTCTATACTTGACTACATTTCGAGCAATAACAACCAATAAATCCTCTAATTCATTTAACAGCGCCATACTTCGCAAAAATGATGAATATAATCGGAGTTTTTCTCCGAATATATTCGGAATATTTAGTACTTTTGCACTTATGAATAAGGCATATACAACACAATACGGCTCCCAGATTATAGGTGACTCATTAGAAGTTCTCAAGACCTATCCTGATAGTAGCATTGATTTGGTAATGACGAGTCCTCCGTTTGCCCTTATAAGAAAGAAGGAATATGGCAATGAGGATCAATCAGAGTATATCGATTGGTTAATGCAATTTGGGCGCTTGGTTTATGATAAACTAAAACCAACCGGTAGTTTTGTGCTTGACTTAGGAGGAGCTTACAAAAGTGGCCTACCAGTCCGAAGTCTTTATAACTTTAGGGTTCCAATTGAGTTTTGTGATAAGATCGGATTTTATCTGGCAGAAGATTTTTATTGGTATAATCCTTCCAAATTACCGAGTCCAATAGAGTGGGTAAATAAGAAAAAAATAAGAGTTAAAGATGCGGTAAATAATGTTTGGTGGTTTTCAAAAACACCTTATCCAAAAGCAGATGTAACCAAGGTATTGGCACCCTATAGCGATAGGATGAAAAAATTATTGGAAAGTCCTGAAGATTATTATACCCCTAAAGAAAGGCCCTCTGGTCATAACATCAGCTTAAATTTCACGGACAATGGAGGTTCAATTCCCCCTAATTTACTTCAAATCCCTAATTCAGAGTCTAATTCGGGCTACTTAACCAATTGCAAAAAAGCCGGTTTGAACGGACACCCTGCTAGATTTCCCGCACAGCTTCCAGAATTTTTTATTAAATATCTTACAGATAAGGATGATTTAGTTGTAGATATTTTCGGTGGTTCAAATACTACCGGTTCTGTTGCTGAAACCCTGAAAAGGAGGTGGATAAGCATAGAATTAGATCCTTCTTATGCTGCAATTTCAGCATTTAGGTTTTTACCCAAATCTTTATCAGAAAAAGATTTACTAAACGTTTACTATTCAATTTTGGCAGGTAATGAAATTAGAGTAATGGATTTTTTGTTGAATGGAAGGGAAGTGCCCTCTACTACAAAAGATTACATCAAAGCAGAGAAATCTAAGTTAGAAAAGATATCTAAGCTAAGTAAGTTAGAAAAAAGTAAGCTTCAAGTTTTAGACAAGGCTATTTCCATATTTTTTTAACTCCGCATAAAGGTTTTTTTTCTATTATGCGAATAAGATTGTATTTAAGTACCATTTAAATTTATTTTATCCAGTTTAATATTTATTTTTCGCGATAAGTTTCACGAAAGTAATCGATTGAAATACAACCACTAATTCCGAAAGAATTATACGTCAATGCTTCTGCAAGTTTTTGTATTTCTTCTAAAATATTAATACCTAAAAGCTCAGCATGTCCTATTTTTTTAGACTCTTCAATTTTATTTAATATATATTTAGCTCCTTCTCCAATCGGAGTTACTATAAATGAGGAAATTCCTACAACTAATATACTTTCATTTTTATCATATACTATTATTGGCCCTCCAGAATTTCCTTTATTTGTTGTGATGTCCAAATATGATATGTTTCTTTTCATTGTGTCTGCTATTACTGGAACACCTGAACTGACGTGCTCTTGGTAGTATAATTCTTGAACACATTTTGTTGATACATAGCCGGCAGACACAAATTGTTCCTCCATTCCAAAAGGATAACCACAAGTTAGAATGAATTGCCCTTCTTTCATATCTTCATATTTTCCAAGTTTTAGGAACGGAAATTTTATTCGATTATTTTTAATTTTTAATAAGCAATAATCATACAATTCTGATTGTTTTTTACCTTTATTTATATAATAATTATGAATATATACTTCATATCTTTTTTTATCTTTTGTCTCTATGTATATTTTGCTTGTAATATTTCCATCCTGAGATAGCCTCAAGTTATTATTAACTATCACGTGGTAGTTTGTTACTATATCACCATCAGAAGAAACGAAAAAGCCGGTCCCCATAGGAATACTATCAATAAGTATTCTAACTACTGAATTTTTTAGATTTTCAACAACCTTTTGTGGTATTTGAGAATATAAATCCCCAACAATGAAAAATGATGAAAACACCAGAAATAAAATTACAATTGGCTTCATACTCTATGACAGATAAAATACAGTATTTAACATGGACAAAGTGCAATCTATCAAATATTTCTTTCATGTAGCGTAAATACACGTCGCTTAGGCTACGACTAGTATCTACCCTTCATCCTCGTCTATTTACCTGCAATCCAGTAGCGAAGCTTCAAACTCCTAACATCTTCCGCATCAAAAACGCCGGCAAATTGCAGAATATCCCTAGGCTTTTCAGCTTTAGAGATGGCCAACATAGCGTCGATAAACTCCAATAGCTTGACCTGTTGAACCGAGGACATCCTGTTCAAGGCCTTGATGATGAATTGTTGTATTTCAAGTTCGCTCATAAGTTGTTTCTGGTTTGCTTCATCTTAAGACGATAATTTTATTTCCAACAAAAATACTACATTCCGGGCCAGATGTCAATAGCTGAGTAGTTTTTATGAAATACAAATCGCACTATTTCTCCCTCAAATAAATATCAAAATTAACCGTCAAATTGCCATGAATATCTTCGGGCGATATTTGCAAAATCCGGTGTTCGATCCATTGTAGGAAATATTTCGTTTTTATGTTTACTCAAAAGATTCAGAATCAACAAAAATACGCTATTCCTCACCAGATGTCAATAGCCCGGCATTTTCTGCGGTATGTTTGCCTTGAAACAAAAAACCGACCGCCGACCGCTGACTGCTGACTTTTATCATTCCCCCCATTTGGCAATCTGCCTAACTTTCCCGATATTACACATTAACCAACAAAAACAAGCGTATGCAAAAAGTAATCGTCAACGGATTAATCGCCGGTGTGGTGCTCCTGATTGTGAGCGTCGGCATTTTGTATGTGTCCATCCGCGTTTTTCCGGGGATGATGGAAGAATACTACGACACCAATGTCTTTAGAGGCGGAGGTACCCGGGCTATGCTGTATTATGTGCACCCCTTTATTCTCGCCCTGGCGCTGTCGTGGTTTTGGGAGCGGTTTAAGGGACTTTTCAAAGGATCTTTTATCTTTAGGGGGCTGGAACTGGGCCTCGTATACGGCCTGGTTGCGATACTGCCTACGATGTGGATCACCTTTAGCGCTATCAACGTATCGGAAATGATGGTGCTGAGCTGGTGGGTATACGGCATCGTTCAAGCGGCTGTAGTAGGCTTGATATTGGCCAAGTTGAATCCGTAATATGAAGTTACAGTACGATTATGTGGTTATCGGCAGCGGTTTTGGGGGTTCGGTGAGCGCCCTGCGGCTGGCCGAAAAAGGATATAAGGTATTGGTGTTGGAAAAGGGGAAATGGTTCCGCGCGGAAGACTTCCCCCGTTCCAACTGGAACCTCAGGAAGTGGCTTTGGATGCCTCGCCTGAGGTTTTTTGGTATTATGAAAATGACGTTTTTCCGGCATGTTACGATACTCTCCGGCACAGGGGTGGGTGGCGGTTCGCTGGTATATGCCAATACCCTGCCGGTGCCCAAGCCGGCTTTTTTTCAATCGGGCAGTTGGGCAGGCCTCGCCGATTGGCAGGCAGAGCTAAAGCCGTATTACGAGACGGCTCTGCGTATGCTCGGCGCCGCGCCGCCGCCGGTTTTTCACGAGGGCGAGTTGGCCATGCAAAAGCTGGCCGGGGAAATCGGCATGGCCGATCATTTTGAAGCCCCCGATGTGGCCGTTTATTTCGGAAAGCCCGGCGAACGCGTAGACGACCCCTATTTTAACGGCAAAGGTCCCGACCGCACAGGCTGCATTTATTGCGGCGGTTGTATGACGGGCTGCCGCCACAACGCCAAAAACACGCTGGATAAAAATTACCTCCACCTGGCCCAGCAACTGGGTGTAGAGATCAGAGCCGAGCAGAAAGTTTTTGATGTGAGGCCCCTGGGCCGCCCCGATGGCGCCGACGGCTATGAGGTTTCATTTCGCTCTTCTACCCGTTATTTTTCCAGGCCGCAGGCTGTAACAACCAAAGGCGTCGTTTTTGCCGGCGGCGTAATGGGCACGGTCAAGTTGCTTTTACAGCTCAAACGCGGCTCGCTGCCCCGCTTGTCCGACAAGGTAGGCCACGATATTCGCAGCAACAATGAAAGTCTGATACCGGTCACGAGCCTGAATAGCAATAAAGACTTCTCCCAGGGCATCGCTATTGGTGCGTTGCTTCATACCGACGCCAATAGCCACCTCGAACCTGTGCGGTATTCCAAAGGCTCGGGCTTTTGGCGATTACTGCTGGCGCCACAGGTATTTGGCAGCAATACGCTGCTGCGCTTACTCAGGATCGGCAAAGACTGGCTGCAGCACCCTGTCCGGAATTTGAAGGTTGTTTTTGTAAAAGACTGGGCAAAAAGCACGGCCACGCTGCTGTTTATGCAACACCTCGACAGTACGCTGCGCTTCACGCGCAATGCCCTGGGGCTGATGACCTCTACGGTCGACAAAGGCGCGGCGCCCAGCGCATTCATCCCCCGGGCCGGCGAATTGGCCCAACGCTACGCCCGCATCATCGAAGGTAAACCTACCGTTTTTGTTCTCGAACCCCTGATGGGCATTCCCTCTACCGCACACATCCTCGGCGGCGCTGTGATGGGCGCTAAAGCCGCAGAAGGCGTTATCGACAAACTCAACTGCGTATTCGGCTACGAAAATATGCTGGTCTGCGACGGTTCGATGATCTCTGCCAACCCCGGCGTGAATCCCTCGCTGTCTATCACGGCCATCTCGGAGCGGGCGATGGGGTTTATCCCGGATAAGTGATGAGGGTGGTTGTCGGTTGTCTGTTGTCAGTTCTCTGTTCTCAGTTCTCTGTTCTCTGTTCTCTGTTCTCTGTTCTCTGTTCTCTGTTCTCTGTTCTCTGTTCTCTGTTCTCTGTTCTCTGTTGTCAGTTATGTTTTGCCAGTTTAAGTTTAATTAGCAAAGTTAATGAACGGACAACCGAGAACGGATAACCGACAACGGACAACCGAGAACGGATAACCGACAACGGATAACCGACAACGGATGAACGTGACATCCATCACTGACAATGCCTTCGCAATACCCCCATTTTTGTGCCATTATTTAATAAAAAACTTGGCCATCACATGTTTGGATTGTTTCAAAGGACAAGCAGCGATTATAAAAACCTGAATGCAGATGATTTCCGGAAAGCCATCGAACACGACAAAAACGCGGTTGTACTCGATGTGCGCACACCGGCGGAAGCGCATGGCGGCAAGATAAAAGGCGCCAAAGTGATCAACTTTATGGATCCGGGGTTTGCCACGGCCATTTCGAAGTTGGATCCCGGCAAGTCGTATTACGTGTACTGCCGCAGCGGCGTCCGCAGCGCCAACGCCTGCCAGGTAATGGCCAAAAACGGGTTTAAAGAATTGTACAACCTCCGCGGCGGGGTGTTGGATTGGCCGTTTCAATTGTTGTAATGTTCTCTGTTGTCGGTTATCTGTTCTCTGTCTTTATATAGAATAGAACCGACAACTGACAACAGATAACAGACAACTATCTCAACTCTATCTTACTTACAATCGGATAATGGTCGGAAAACCCGGTGTGGGCTCTTGCATAAGAGCGGATGCGCAGGGCCTGGTCAGCCAGGATATAATCTATGCGGAGCATGGGGACGCTTCCTGCAAAGGTAGTGCCCATACCCCTGCCTTTAGCCCGGAAGGCATCTTGCCGCGAGTCTGACAAGGTGCGATAAGTATACGAAGTGGGTACATCGTTAAAATCGCCGCAAATCAGGGCGGGGTGCGGGCATTGGTTTACATGGGCGGCAATCTCGTTGGCTTGTTCGGCGCGGCGGCGTGCCGAGCGACCGTAGCGGCCCAGCATACCTTTGATGCGGAGCCAGGTTTCCGTCTCCTGGAACTGCTTTTCGTCGGCAATTCTGTCGGCCATCTTTGACACGGCATTGGTTTGGAGGTGCACATTGTACACCCGCACCGTTTGTCGGCCTATAAGGAGGTCGGCAAACATATAGCCGTTGGCGTTATTGGTAAAATAGTGCACCGACTTTTTCTGTATGGGAAACCTCGAAAAGATAGCCAGTGCGCCTTTATTGTCGCGATAATAATAGGGCAATCCACCTTGTTTGGTGAGGTAGTTGATATAGGGCGTGGCCAGGTCGGGGTGTGGAAATTCCTGCAGGCAGAGCACATCTGGTTGGTGGGTATCGAGTAATTCGGCGAGTGCATCGGGCGTGGCGCGTTTGGCGTTTTTTCCCTGTGGCCAGAAACCGTGGCAATTGAAGCTCATCACGGCAAAGTCGCGTTCCGTATCGGCAACTTTGCCGCTGAAAGAAAAACCGTAGAACCCTTGCAGATAAGAAAAACCCAACAAAATACATCCCAGCGACAGCAGGAAGTGCAGCTTGCTTTTCAGGAGCCAATACACCACAAAAATCAGGTTAAGCAGCAACAGCCAGGGGTAAAACAATCCCGGCACCGCCAATGGCCAAAAGGCTATGGGCGAAAAGTACGGCGAGGCGTATGCCAGCAGCGTAAAGGCTACCAGGCCTACATTTAACCATCGCAAAAAGTGGGTAATTACCACGCTTTATTGTTTGCTGGCATTAAAAAGAAAATCCTTTTCTTCTTTTGTAAGACTATCGTATCCCGACAACTTGATTTTGTCGAGAATGGCGTCGAGGCGTTCCTGGTGCGAGCCTCTTTCGGCTTTTGCGGGGCCGCCGGGAGGTTTTTGGCCCTGTGCGGCCGCCCCTTTATTATTCGGATTGCGGTACACCACGCGGGGGCCGGGCCGCCTGATTTGTCCTTTGGCCAGCGCCCGGAAGAAGTCGGTAATTTTGAAAAAAAAGCGATTGATCGGCGCTGCCAGGTCGTTGCCCTGGCGCAGTTGCCACACAAAAAACCAGCCCATCAGCACGCCGCCGAGGTGAGCAAAATGCCCGCCGGTGTTGATATTGCTGCCCAAGCCCACGATATCGATAAAAATCAGGACGGCGACGATATATTTCAGCTTAACATCCCCTATCAGGATGAGTCGCATGATGTAATCGGGCGAGATCACGCCGGCAGCTACTACCGTGGCCATCACTGCCGCCGAGGCGCCCCAGGCATAGTGAGGGTTGGGGTCGCCGTAAAAGCGCAGGTTGGCATACAGAAAAAATACCAGTCCTCCCACCAGTCCACCCAGCAAGTACAAAGGCAGGATGCGGTGGTTGCCTATAAAGTCGCCCACAATACGCCCAAACCAATAAAACAGGAGCATATTGGCGAAAATATGCCAGAAGTCTTCGTGGAGGAACATGTGGGTGATAATCGTCCAGGGGTGGATAAGGATATACCAGGGGCTGGACGACAGCGCGAAGAAATTGCGCAAAGCGATATACATCGGTGGATCCACCCAACTGTTACTCAGCCGCAGTATCACCCATATCAGGCTGATAGTTACAAATACGGCTACATTGACCAGCACGATGCGGGTCACCATATTGCCGTAAGTATACTCCCGTTTGATATCTTCCCAAATAGAACGCAGCATTCGTCGACGAGATCTATGCGTGATGCAAATTTTAGCTCATTGGTGAGCCGAATTTCCTCCAGTACAAAATTAGTAAGAATCCCGAAATAGCACCCCCCAAATGTGCAAAGTGCGCGATATTATCCCACGAGAACTGGTTGACGCCCAGGAAAAGTTCGATGAGCATCAGCACCGGGATAAAATACCTGGCCTGGATGGGGATCGGCAAAAAGATGAGCATGAGCTCGGCGCGGGGGAAGTACATGCCGAAGGCCAAAAGCAATCCGTAGATAGCCCCCGAGGCGCCCACGGTGGGTACGCTCATTTTGGCTTTCAGATAGGATTCCATCATCTGGGTAGCGCCGGCCACCAGGTCGGCGTTAGGTTTTGCGATGAGGGTGCCTACTTCGTCAATCATTTTTTTGCCTTCTTCGGTCAGGCTCCCCCTGGGTATGTCGCCGAAGAAAGCCCAGTAGGTTTCGTATCCCGGATTAGCCTTGAAAGCGTCAATGATCTGCTGCATATGGCTGAAATCGTAGTAATTGTACAACCAATGCACGATGGCGGCGCCGATGGCGCTGAAGAAATAAAAAAACAGAAATCGCTTGGGGCCCCACAGGGTTTCCAGGGCGCTGCCAAACATCACCAGGGCGAACATGTTGAAAAAGATATGCCCCAGGCTGGCATGCATGAAAAAGTAGGTGGCCAGCTGTAATGGCTGAAAATCAGGCGCCGCAGGATAACGCAACGCCAGCATATCGGCATTCAGCATTTTACTGATAATAAATACCAATATGTTGATGAATAATAGATGTTTGACGACGTCGGTTATTCTCAGCATTTATGAGGGTTTATGCGACTGAGGGGTTATGAGGGGTTATGAGGGTTGGGTGACAAAATCCGCAATCCGAATTCCAAATTCCGCAATTGAATCATGCCTCAAAACGTCGACTCAGTTCATCGAGGTCGTAGGTAACAAAGCAGAGGCGGCCAGAGGGACTTTTATAGGGCAATTCGCAGGCGAACAGTTGGTCGATAAGCGATTGCATTTCGCGAGCTTCGAGTATTTGTCCCCGGCGCAGGGCGGCGCTTTTGGCCATAGCGCGGGCGATATTTTCGTGCACATCCAGCTTGAGGCCCACATTGGCTTTGTATTGCTCGATGAGCATTTCCACTACCAGCCCTTCGTCTTTTTTGCCGGCCATCTCGGCGGGCAACCCGCTGATGACAAAGGAATTGGGGCCGTGTGCCTGGATATTAAAGCCCAATGCGTTGAGGTCGGGCAATATGTCGCGCAGGAGGTTGGCGTCGGCGGGGGGCAGCATCAGGGGTTTGGGAAACAATTGTTGTTGCGATACCACGCTGCGTTGCGACAGTGCTTTCAGGAATTGCTCGTACAAGATGCGTTCGTGAGCTGCCTGCTGGTCGATGAGCACAAAACCCGATTTGATCTGGCTCACGATATAGGCGCCGTGAATCTGGTACGGCTCTTTTTGGGCTGTCGGGGTATTGAGTAGCGAATCGGAGGGGTTGTCAGCCGGCCATTCGCTTTCTATCGTGAGTCCGCCGGGGGTATTGTCGTCGCCGGGGGTGCCTTGCAGTCCTTCGTACAGTTGCTCCCATTGTTGTTTAGCCTGACTCGAAGGCTTACCCGTGCCCCTACCCTGGCGCCAGTTGATGGATGAGCTTTCAATCGTAGGGGGTATGTTTGAATCGGTAGATTGCGTGGGTATCGGGCGCGCCGTAAAAGTGGGGTCTTGTTCAAAATCGAGCGTGGGCATCACGCTGTATTGCCCGAGGGCGTGGCGCACGGCCACCCGCAGATAGTTATAGATCAGATGTTCGTCTTCAAACTTGATTTCCTGCTTGGTAGGGTGTACGTTGATATCGATGCGGGCGGGATCAATTTCAATAAAAATAGCATAAAAAGGAAAAGCCTCCTTAGGCAGCAGGTCATCGTAGGCGCTCACCACCGCGTGATTGAGATAGCCGCTGCGAATAAAGCGGTTATTCACAAAAAACAACTGCTCGCCCCTGGTCTTGCGGGCAAATTCGGGTTTGCCGATAAAACCCGATATATTAATCACGTCGGTATCTTCGCTCACCGGCACCAGCCGTTTGTTGTATACCTGGCCGAAAATGCCCACCAGGCGTTGGCGCAGGTTGCCCGGCGGCAGGTGCAGGATCTCCTCGTTGTTGTGGTGGAGGGAAAAGAAAAGATCTTCGTGCGCTATTGCAATGCGCTGAAACTCATCGATAATATGCCGCATCTCTACCGTGGGGGCTTTGAGAAAATTGCGGCGGGCGGGTACGTTGTAAAACAAGTTTTTAACGGCAATATTAGTGCCCGGCGCGCACTGGCAGGCCTCCTGGGTTTTCACTTCCGTAGCTTCCACGACAAGGCGCACGCCGAGTTCGTCGGCAGCGCGCCGGGTGCGCATTTCTACTTGTGCCACGGCTGCAATAGAGGCCAGTGCCTCGCCCCTGAACCCCATCGTGCGAATAGCAAAGAGATCTTGCGCATTTTTTATTTTCGACGTCGCATGCCGTTCAAAAGACAGGCGGGCGTCGGTTTCCGACATGCCGCAGCCATTATCAATTACCTGTATCAGCGTTCGGCCGGCGTCTTTTACGATCAGTTTGATCTGATTACTGCCGGCGTCGATGGCGTTTTCCATCAATTCTTTGACCACTGAAGCGGGGCGTTGGATTACCTCTCCCGCGGCAATCTGGTTGGCTATGGCATCGGGTAAAAGCTGAATGACATCAGCCATGTGTCTCCTCCTTTAATTTTTCAACCACTGCTCCAAACCCGGCATGGCCATGGTCAGTATTTTGTAACAGGCCAATAGCAGCACGATAAATATGCCGAGCAAAAGCCTGTTGGACCGCCTGGTTTGTACAGACAAAGGGCTTTTGTCGGCAATATAGCCCCTGCGAAAGCCTTCGGCGATGCGCGATTTGACGTCTTCCGGATTGACATTGCCTTTCTCCAGCATGCGCAGGCGCCTTTCGCGTTCTTCTTTTTCGGGGTTCCAAAATCGCGGATGATACTCGTACTTCCGGTGTTTGGGCAATTTAATCAGTTTGATAAAAGCCATGTGGTTTGCCTTTATTTAGATAATATAAACGCACAGCAGTCGCATTTGGATGCGACAATTAACTATATAGATGCAATTAATGGCAGTCCCAGTGGTATACGACCTTAGAAAAATCGCATTTTTTTAGATCTTCTTCTGCAATAAAGAAGTGTGCGGTGCCCATATCTCCCCAGTTGCACTCTATTTCTATGTCGGAGTCCATCTGAAAAAGCAACAACATAGGATTGTCGGGATCGCGTGGGTCTTCCTGGGCAAAATGCGCGTAGCCGCCTATTTTGTGTCCTTCTGCGGAGACTTCATGGCCGTATGACTGTATGATATCCCACTTTTGTTCTTCGTCTTCAAACTGGTCGAAAAAGTTTTCACCCATGGCTTTTTCAAAAGCAGCGTCTTCAACCGGCGCTATTTCGTCGGTTAATTCGAACGACATGCCGTAGTATTGATCGGGATAGATGGGCGTATTTTCGAAAGCAGGCAAGAAGTCGAAATCGGATTCAAGGGCGGTTTCCGACTTGATGACATCGGAAAAATAGACGACCTTAAAGGCATGCTGCGTACCGCCTTCTTCGGGGTCCATACCGTAGAGGTCGTCGTCGCCGATGTAAAACTGCAGCAATCCTTTGGAAGGATAAGGCGCCAGTGCGGGCACTTCTTCAAAGTTGATCTGCGCAAGGAAAAACAGCGGATGGCCGCCGGGAGTAGTGGGGTAAGGCGTACCGACCGGCAGGTAAGGATGGCCGCCGAAGCGGCTGCCCCAAGGCGTGGTAGCCTCTCCAACGGGAATAATTTCAATAAAAGAGCGCCTGGTATCGGCCAGCGCCTCGGCATAGGGCGCCAGCTCGTCGGGTAGTTCGTAGTTCATCAGTTCCATGGGGCGAATTTAGCATTTTATGGTGGAAAAATTTAGTTAGCAATTAGGTCTTAGCTCTTAGCGGTCAGCAGTTAGCAGTTAGCGGTTAATTGCTAAGACCTAATCGCTAAGACCTAACCAGCGGTCAGCTGACTGCTGATTGCTAACCGCTAAGAGCTACTAACTGCTCAATCCTTGCGTTTCACCGTAGTCTCCTTCTTCGGCTGCGTCTTGGGAGTAGGGGTCTCCTTGCGCGGTTGCGTTCTCGGAGCTGTCGTTTCCTTTTTAGGCGTAGCCTTGGGTTGTTCCCACTTATCGCGGTGATAATCGCGGGCCTTGTCTACTTTCGGCATTTCGGCGGGCGCCTTTTTCTCGGGCTGGGTTTTGGGGGTAGGCGTCTCCTTGCGGGGTTCCTTCGGCTCCGTTTTGGGTGGTATTACAATGGGGTCTTTTCTCGGGGTCGGCTCTGTGCGGGGTTTCTGGATGGGCGGCGTTACGTCTTTGTCTTTCCTGATTTCTTTTTCAGGCTGAGCCGGCTGGGGTCTTTCTTTGGCCAGCACGGGGTATTGCCGCTTGTTTTTGTCGAGATACTCAGTCGGGCTCATCTCTTTTTTGGGATGCGATTGGTTGTATTTTTCCCGCGAGCTCTCAAATTTGCCGTATTCTCTGAATTTCTCCTTGTCGAAGCGCGCCTTATCGAGCCAGTCGTCTGTGATGATTTCCCTGTTGTTGCGGCGCCAGTTGTCTACGCCGGCTGTAATGCTGCCGCCGTGGTGGCGATGGCCGTAGTAGTGCCGGGTGAAGTGGCTGGACAACTGCGGGTAGTAGTAGTGGTGGTACGGGTTGTAAAAATACCAGTTCGTGAAATAATACGAAGGCAGGTCAATGATCACAATCACATGCCCGGAGCCCCAATAGAACCCCCAGTCGTACCATACCGGGTAGGGTCGCCAGCGCGGGTAGGTATACCAGTAGGGGTAGCCGAACCAGTAGGGATAGTGATGGTAATAGTGGTGTTCGACCACTACTTCCCGCACTTCACCGCTTTCATACACGTCATCATAGGGGTAGTAGGAATCGTCGTAGTTGTATTCTCTGGCAAAATCCTCTGCCGAGCGGGCAAACGCTGCTTTAGCTTCGGGGTCGACTTCGAGGCCGGCCTTCCAGTCTTCGATCTCCTTGGTATGCGCCCTGGCTACTACCAGGTTGAGGCTATCGAGTTGCTGCATCAGCCAGACGGGGTTGCGGCGGTACAAATCGCCCACCATCACCGTCATTCGGATGCCGTCGCTTAGTAGCGTGAGTACCTCGGGCAGTTCCACGAGTTGTTGCAAGGCATCCTGTGTTTTGGCGGGATAATCGCGGATCAGGTTGTCGAAAGTGCGGCGCCATTGCTCGTTGAGTTCATCCACGCGCAGTAGTATGTCGAAGTAATATCTGCGGGCTTCGAGGGCTTTGGGGTGCACCTCGGCGGGGTAGTCGGCGAGTTTAACCCGCACTTCGCTATCCGACTGACCGGTTGTCATGGTCAGTTTGGTAATCAACCCGGGGTATCTGGTCAGATCCCAGATTAATTCCTGTGTTTCCTGGGCGTAGCCCTGCATCAGGTTTTTGAATGCTTCGCTGGTTTTGGATTGCATGCTTTCCAGCTTAACGATAGCTTCCGGATGCAGACAGGCCTCCAGGATGTCGCGCCGCGTCTGCTCGGGATACAGCACGAGGGCTTCTACCGAGTTTTTCTCCTCCTGGAGCAATTGGTCGAGCAATTCCTGCTCGGACTGTGCCGTAACCAGGAGGGGTGTGAGCAGCGCTAATACGACAAATATTACACGTCTCATGCCGCTTGTTTTGGTAAAAAAATAGGAGGTTAGCCTCAGGTAGGTGTTATTAGACGCAAGTTACGAGACTGTGAGGACTTTGTAAATGACAAGGGTCACCGGTCAGGGGGCGACTTGGCGAGGTGGCGACTTTCAGACTATCTGTCATCCAAGTCTTAGTGGTACTTAGTGCCCTTTGTGTCTTTGTGGTAAAAAATCGGAGTCGAAACTGCGACTTTACGACTTTTTTGAACCGACTGCCGACTGCCGACCGCCGAATAACGCACTTAGCGAAGTCTTCGCGAACCTTGGTTAAAAAAATATACTGCTACAAAGTCAAATCCAACTCCAAACCCTCGAAATGCTCGATAAAGCGGATGATGTGGTTGAAATGAACAAACTCTTCCCGGGCGTGGGTGGTGGTGACGATTACCGCACGGGCATCAGCTCTTCGGGCTGCCTCCGCGCCGGTGACGCTGTCTTCGAAAATCAGGCATTCGGCAGTAGACAGCCCCATCGAGGCGGCGGCCTTTTCAAAGATTTCCGGGTCGGGTTTGCCTCTGCTGACGCTTTTGGCATCAAAAATGCCGGTGAAGTAATGTCGCAGGTTCAGGTTGTCGAGTACGAAATCCACGTTTTCTGTCGGTGCTGCGGTGCCTATCGCCATGGGGATGCCGGCGGTTTTTATTTTTTCTAAAAAAACAGATAAACCAGGCAAGAGTCTCAATTCGGGAAGGAAAATTTCGCGATAAGCGGCTTCTTTTTCCCAGGATATCCGTCGGCGTTGTTCAAGTGTAAATCGGTCGCCGAAGAGGCGTTCCAGGATTTCTTCGTTGATGCCGTGTATTTGGGCTTTAACTTCTTGAATGGACAGGGGAAGCCCAAGTTCATTGAGTTTATGCTGCCAGGCCCTGTGGTGAACCATCATATTGTCCACCATCGTGCCGTCCATGTCGAAGATGACGCCTTTATACATTCGCATAAGTATTAAAAAGTCAGGCGGCGATCAACTGCCGCCGCCTGACTAATCCTTTAGAGAAAGAGGATTGATTACCCTCTGAAATACAGGTATGCCGCCAAAATCAAAACGACCACCAGCGCCGAAACGACTTTGTCTACTGTGCGGTAGGTAGCCCTCGTTTCAGCCTTTTGCCCGGCGCTAACGGTGCCAAGTGTCAATCCCTGAATTTTTTCCACAGATGGAGCCTCTGACGCGTAGCTCACTACCACCATCACAGTGGCAGACACGATAAAAATCAACAGACTGTAATATTGGAAAAACGTGTTGTTGATAATCCAGAAAAATGATCCTTCCGGGTACGAGAATCCTTCCTGTAGCATCACAGGCGTATCGATTGACAAGCGGAAAAGCCCCAGGGCAAAACCGACCAGTAGCGCAGCCAGCGCTCCTTTTGCGTTAAGGCGCTTGTTAAAGATACCAAAGAAAAAGACCACAAAAATGGGCGGTGCAAGGTAGCCCTGCACACTTTGCAGGTAGTCGTACAAACCCCGGCTACCCTGAATTACCGGAATCCACAGTAGCCCGATAACAACCATTACGGCGGTGGCAATGCGGCCCATCCGCACCAGTTGGGCTTCGGAAGCATTGGGGCGGAACTTGGAGTAAAGGTCCATCGTGAACAAAGTGGAAGAAGCGTTAAACACCCCTGCGAGCGAACTCATCAGGGCAGCAAGCAGGCCGGCTACCACAATACCACGGATACCGGCGGGAAGCACCTTGGCCACTAACAATGGGAATACCTGCTGGGCATTGGCATTAATGATCTTTCCATCCTCGCCGAGCAGTGATTGCGCAAGCTCCGGCATTTTGCCACTGGCAGCCAATGCAAAGCAGATGAGGCCCGGAATAATGAATATGAAAACTGGTAGCAACTTGAAAAACGCTGCCGCAATCGTACCCCGGCGTGCTTCTGTCAGATTGGCGGCGCCCAGCATCCGCTGCACGATGTATTGATCAGTGCACCAATACCACAAACCGATGATGGGGGCGCAGAATAACATACCCAGCCAGGGGTAGTTGCTGTTGAAGTACCACGCCATATGGGTTTCGGTCTTCACGGGCGCCCAGGTGCCCTCTATGCCTGCGGGTACGAGGGGTTTCCAAAGGTTGAACATGTCAGAACCGGCAATACGTCGCAGTTCGCCCCAGCCGCCTAAGGCTTCGAGCCCATAAACCGTAACCAACAGAGAACCGAGGATGAGGATAATAGTTTGTATGGCCTCCGTATAGGCCACTGCCCGCAAGCCGCCGAGAATCGTGTAAATACCGGTCAGTACGATCATGAGTATAGATCCTACCCAAAAGCTGTTCATCCCCATTAGGTTGACTTCAGGCAGGAGAACGCCGAATACAATTCCTCCGGCAAATATCCCGACCGCCACTTTTGTGAGCACGTAAGCGACCAAAGAGATAACGGACAATACCCAGCGAGCGGTCGGCGAGAATCTCTTCTCCAAAAACTCGGGCATCGTGTAGATCTTGGAACGCATATAAAATGGCGCCAAAACCCAACCCAGTATGAGTAGGCACCAGGCGTGCAACTCATAGTGGGCCATGGCCACACCATCGGTGGCGCCGGAGCCCGCAAGGCCTACGATATGCTCGGAACCGATGTTGGAGGCAAAAATAGAAGCTCCGATGACGAACCAGCCCAGGTTGCGCCCGGCAAGGAAGTAATCGTCGGAGGTATCGTTTTTCTGGCGGATGACCCACCAGGCAATGCCCAGGATGATGGCGAAGTATAGGGCAATGACTATCCAATCAATGGTCGCTAATACTGACATAGGCTAGGTGGTTTATTTCGTTGAGAATTTAAAGGTGGTTTTCGTAGCGTATTGCTCGCCAGGGGCTAAGATAACGGATGGAAATGATTTTTGATTCGGAGAATCGGGATAATGTTGCGTTTCCAGGCAAAAACCGGTGCGATGGGCGTAAGTACCCCCTCCCGGCGCGGGCAAAGTACCATCCAGGAAGTTGCCGCAGTAGAACTGGAGGCCCGGCTCGTCGGTGAATATTTCCAAATATCTGCCTGTAGCCGGGTGGTAAGCCGTGGAGACTTTTCGGAAGCTGCCCTGCTTGTTGAGCACCCAGCAGTGATCGTAGCCCTTTCCTTTGGTCAACTGTTCGTCCTTTTGCTCGATGTCTTTCCCGATAGACTTGGCCTGTCGGAAATCGAAGGCCGTGTTGTTGACGGGCCGCAATTCCCCCGTCGGGATCAGCGTAGCATCCACGGGCAGGTACTGATCGGCGTCAATAGTGAGTTCGTGGTCGAGGATGTTTTTGGTGAAATCACCCGACAGGTTGAAATAGGCGTGCTGTGTCAGGTTCACGATGGTTTTTTTGTCGGTGGTGGCCACGTAGCTTACTTCAAGCGTATTGTCGTCTGTGAGGTGATAAACTACCGTCGAAGTCAGCGTGCCGGGGTAGCCGCCCTCGCCATCCTGGCTTACATAGGTGAGTTTCAGTGCAACGCCCTTGTCGGTAGGTTGTTCGGCAGCCGTCCACACCACCTTGTCGAAGCCCTTTACGCCGCCGTGCAGGTGGTTTTGGCCGTCATTGGTTTCCAACGTATAGTTATTGCCGTCGATAGAAAATTTGCCTTTGGCAATCCGGTTGCCGTAGCGACCGATGAGCGCCCCGAAATACGGGTTGCTCCTGATGTATTGCGCCAGACTGTCGTAGCCCAAAACGACGTTTGCGTAGTTGCCGTTTTTGTCCGGCGCCGTCCACGAAGTGATGATGCCGCCGTAGGTTATCACGTCTACCTGCATGCCCTGTTTGTTTTTCAGGGTGTACTTGTCCACTTCCTCCCCATCGGGGGTGATCCCGAATTGGGTTTTAGCAATGGATGCAGAAGCGGTAGGCGTTTCCCCGGCTTGATCCGGAGAGGAGGCATTTTTGCATTGTACCATAATAAAAGCGATTGTCGCAAAAAAGGCGAGTCGGACGAGTTGGTTGAAAGACTTGTTCATTGCTCTTATTTTTATTACAACCCATGCTGAAACAGGTGGTAATACACCTCATTTGCATTGAGTTGGTTTTTGAAATCACGGATATGGGTCTGTTCGTCAATAACGAGTATTTCGATGCCCGCTATGTCGGCAAAATCCTCCAGGTATTCGGTCGTAAGCGCCTGGGTGTAAACCGTGTGGTGGGCGCCGCCGGCCAGTATCCAGGCGGTGGCGGCGATTTCCAGGTTGGGTTTGGCATCCCACAATACGCGGGCAACGGGGAGCTTGGGCAGATCCGCCTTTGGCGCTACGCTTTCTACTTCGTTCACCAGCAGCCGGAAGCGGTTGCCCATGTCAATAAGGGAGGCGTTGAGCGCAGGGCCGGTTGCGCTGTTGAACACCAGCCGCACGGGGTCGGCCTTGCCGCCGATGCCCAGTGGGTGTATTTCGCAGGAGGGCCGGTGCGCAGCAATGGAGGGGCATATTTCGAGCATGTGCGAGCCCAGCACATAGGATTTTTCGGGAGTAAAATGGTAGGTGTAGTCCTCCATGAAAGAGGTGCCGCCCTCCAGTCCCTGCGCCATAACTTTCATGCTGCGAAGCAGAGCCGCCGTTTTCCAGTCGCCCTCGGCGCCGAAGCCGTAGCCGTCCATCATCAGGCGTTGCACGGCGAGGCCCGGCAGTTGCTTGAACTCGCCGAGATTTTCGAAGGTATCAGTAAAGGCCCCGAAGCCGCCGTTTTCCAAAAAGGCCCTCAATGCCAACTCGATACGGGCGGCTTCTACCAGTGAATCCCGGCTTTGTCCGCCGGCCCGTAAAGCCGGCGTCAGGGCGTATTGGCTTTCATAAACATCCAGCAAAGCCTTGATCTCGCTGCTTGAAACGTCGGGCAGGTATCGCAGCACGTCGGAGGTGTCGTAGCCGTTGACTGCAAAACCGAAGCGGATTTGGGCCTCTACCTTGTCGCCTTCCGTGACGGCTACTTCGCGCATATTGTCGCCGATGCGGGCTACTTTCAGCGTTTGCAGCTCGTGCCAGCCCATCGCAACCCTCGACCAGACGGCCAGTTTCTGCCGCACAGACGGGCTCTGCCAATGCCCTACGATGATTTTCCGCTTCATTCGCATCCGGGACATGATGAAGCCGAACTCCCGGTCGCCGTGGGCAGCCTGGTTCAGGTTCATGAAGTCCATGTCAATGGTTTCCCAGGGGATTTCCGCATTAAACTGCGTGTGGAGGTGACAGAGCGGCTTTTTCAGGTTGGAAAGCCCCCTTATCCACATCTTTGCGGGGGAAAAAGTGTGCATCCAAACCACTACGCCGATGCACTTTTCATCGGCATTGGCGGCGATGCAGGTTTGAAGGATTTCGTCGGGGGTTTTCACCACGTCTTTGTACTTCAAGGATACCAAAAGGCCGGCGTCCTCGTTGAGTCCCTTCACGATGGTTTCGGAGTGTTGGGCGACTTGCTTTAAAACCTCCGGCCCGTACAAATGCTGGCTTCCTGTGATGAACCAGATCTCTTGGTGCTGTAATTTTTTCATTCCAATCGCTTTGTTGGTTTACTGCCCGTAATAGGCGTTTTTGCCGTGTTTACGCTCGTAATGTTTTTTAATCAATGCCTCTTTCAACCTTGGCGCCTGAGGGTTGATTTGGAGGGTAAGGTAAGCCATCCTCGCCACCTCTTCCAGCACTTTGCTGTGGTAAACAGCCTTGGCGGCGTCTTTGCCCCAGGTAAACGGCCCGTGGTTGCCGATCAGCACCATCGGCACTTCCTCGTAGTCCAAACCCCTCTCCCGAAAGCAATCCGTGATCTGGATGCCCGTATTGTGCTCGTAATTGCCCGCTATGAGGTCGTCGCGCATGGGTTCGGCACAAGGAATATCCTGGGTGAGGTGGTCGGCGTGGGTGGTGCCGAAAATGGGGATGTCGCGCTGCGCTTGCGCCCAGGCTACCGAGTAAGTGGCGTGGGTATGCGCGATACCGCCGATATTTTCCCAGTTTTTGTACAGCCAGGCATGGGTTTTTGTATCGGACGAGGGTCGTTTGTCGCCTTCTACGATGTTGTTGTCATAGTCCACAATGACAATGTCTTCAGGCTTCAACACTTCATAAGGCACGCCGCTCGGCTTGATGGCAAATACGGCCGCCGACCTGTCCACGGCGCTCACGTTGCCGAAGGTGTATATCACCAGATTCAGGGCGTTGAGTTCCATGTTGGCCTCGTAGCACTGCTGTTTGAGTTCTTTGAATTTGGACATTGGTTGTCGGTTGTCGGTTGTCGGTTTGTCGGTTGTCGGTTGCACCAGTTGTCGGTTGTGGGTTGTCAGTTATCCGTTCTCGGTTGTCTGTTATCGGTTTAACTGATAACCGACAACTACCTCACTCCCTTCCTTCCACAAAAGCGCTGAGGGCTTCGTATTTTTCCATTAATTTTTCAAAAACGACCACTTGCTCCGCCTGTGGGTAATACTCTGCTTCGAAATTGCCGGCCAGGCTTTGGCTCGCTTCCAGCACATTGGGATAAAGTCCTGCCGCCACAGCAGCGTAGATGGCTGCCCCCAGAGCCGGAGCATAGTCGGAAGCCGCTACGATGATAGGTCGGTTGAGCACATTGGCCAGCGTTTGCATGATGTAGGGCGACTTGCGGGCCACGCCGCCGATGCCGATGACCTTGTTGATTTTCACGCCTTCCTCCTCAAAGCGATCCACGATTTTTTTAGAACCGAAACAAATAGAATGAACCAGCGCCTTGAAGATATGTGGCGCCTGCGTGCCCAGCGACAGTCCCGAAATGGCGCTTTTCAACGCCTGGTTGGCATCGGGGGTGCGGCGGCCGTTTATCCAATCGAGGGCTGTGGGTAGATTTTCTGAAAGAGGAATAGCCTCTGCCTGCCGCGCCAGGGTGCGGATGAGGTTTTGCTCGTACTCAGCGGCGAGTTGTTGCTTTTGCGCCGCTGAAATGGATTCGCTGTTTTGCAAGAGGTTTTCGAAAGGCCACATCAGCACGTTTTTGAACCAGGCCAGCACGTCGCCGAAAGCGGATTGCCCGGCTTCCAGACCGATCATACCCGGTATTATCGAGCCGTTGACCTGACCGCAGATGCCCCGCACCGTGTTATTGCCGATGACATCTTTAGAGGCCACCATCATGTCGCAGGTGGATGTGCCCATTACCCGCACGAGGCTATGCTCTTCTACCTTTACCCCTACGGCGCCGGCATGGGCGTCGAAGGTGCCCACTGCAACAACGGTGTGGGTAGTCAGGCCTAGTTTTTCGGCCCAGGCGGCGCTCAGTTTGCCGGCGGGCAGGTCGGAGGTGTAGGTGTCTGCGTAAAGCCGGCTGCGCAGTTCAGCCAGGTGGGGGTGGAGTTTTTCAAGGAATGCCGTTGGCGGCAGCCCATCCCAATCTTCGTGCCACATGGCCTTGTGGCCGGCGGCGCAGCGACTCCGCTTCAGGGTATCAATATCGTTGTTGCCAATCAGGATGTTGGTCATCAAATCGCAGTGCTCTACCCAGGAGTAAGCCCCTTTCAGCACAGCAGGGTCTTTGCGGATGATGTGCAGTATTTTCGCCCAAAACCACTCGGAGGAGTATATGCCGCCCTCGTATTTGGTATAGTCTTCGCCGCCCCAATTCCTCGCCAGGGTATTAATTTCTTCTGCTTCCGCAATAGCCGTATGGTCTTTCCAGAGTACCATCATGGCGTTGGGGTTTTCTTCAAAACCCGGCGTCATACACAGCGGTGTGCCGTCTTTGGCAACCGCAATGGGCGAGCTACCCGTGGTGTCTACACAGATGCCCCGCACGGATTCCGGTTTTACGCCCGACTCCTTCACGACGGCTTTGATAGTGTTTTCTAAGCCCTCGATATGGTCGAGCGGGTGCTGGCGAAACTGGTTGGCGGCGGGATTGCAGTATTTGCCCTCTCGCCAGCGGGCGTACCAATGGACGTTCGACGCCAGTTCGGCGCCGTTGGCGGCATCTATCAAAACGGCCCGCACTGAGTCCGTGCCGTAGTCCAATCCGATGACGTAGTTTTTCATTTTATTGATCAATTGTTATCACGCTTGTAAGTGCAATGCTTACCCGAACTATGTTTAAAAAATAGCGATTTACTCCGATTTTTCACCACAAAGGCACAAAGGGCACGAAGTACCACTAAGGCTGATAGTCTCATTATTTCCCTTCCAAACCTATCCAAACCTTCATCTTGCCGATACCTCGGTTCGACCAGGCGTAATAGGGTATGGCTTTCATTTTTTTATTATTTAAAGTGACAATACCGCCCAGCAAATCTCGCTCTTCTTTAGTCAAAAACTCATCTGAGGGTGAAATCCTGATATCGTCAAAACTGGTTTTATTATCAATTTCCTCAATGGCGTACACCAGCGGGCCTCTTTCGATGGCAGCCGTGCCTATATTGTCCTTGATTTTTTCATCAGATAGAACCAGGCGCACGGGCATGGGGAAATTCAGCGTTACGACGTCTCCTTTTTTCCATTTCCGGGTGAGGGTGAAATAACCGTCTTCACTAGCGCCCTGGACAGCCTTGCCATTGACGGAAATCGTGGGCATTGCGGTAGAGGGTTGCAGGTAGCTGTAGAGGTTGCCCGGCAGAGGCGTGTTCCTCGCCCACGAAGGAATGCGGAATTTGATGGTTGCCGTTACTGCTTTTTCGGGTTGGACGGTCAGCTTGACGTTGCCGTCCCATGGGTAGTTTGTTTGTTGCTGAATGGCGAAATTTTTGCCTGCTACTTCCATCATAGCGGCGCTCGATGCATACAAATTGACGTAAATTGTTTTGGGAGATTGGGAATAAAGCAGCCCCGGCATAGCCGGAAGAAAGCGGATCAGGTTCGTAGGGCAGCAAGAGCAATCGAACCAGCCCTTGCGGGTGCAAGCCCCCTGATTGAAGGTGTGCTTTCCATCAGACTCCAGTGCATTTGGGTAAAAAAAGCTTGTGCCATCGAGCGACAAGCCGCTGATTAGTCCGTTGTATAATGTCCGCTCAATTAAGTCGAAGTATTTCACGTCGCCCGTCTGGCAATGGAGGCGATGGTTCCAATACACGCTGCCGATGGCGGCGCAGGTTTCGTTGTAGGAGGTCAGATTGGGCAGTTCGTAGTTTTCACCGAAAGCTTCCCCGTCGCGGCGGGCGCCGATGCCCCCCGTGATGTACATTTTTTTATCGACCATATTGTGCCACAATTGCTGCACTGCGGCGTTGTAAGCCGCGTTGTTTTCCAGCACGGCAATATCGGTCATTGCCGCATACATGTATACGGCCCGCACTGCGTGGCCTACCGTCTCGTTTTGTTGCGTAACGGGGATGTGGTCCTGCGAATAAGGGCCGTATAATTCGTGGTGGGCGGCATTGCCCCTGTTATCCAGGTAGTATTTGGCCAATTGCAGGTAATCCTGTTTGCCGGTAGCCTGGTATAGCTTCACCAGCCCGGTTTCCACGATTTGGTGGCCGGGCACGCCCTGTACTTTCCCTTCTCCAAAGCCGAAAGTGCGCACCAGCATGTCCGCGTTTTTCAGGGCAATATCGAGAAAGTTGCGCTTGCCCGTTGCGATATAATGGGTGTAGGCGGCTTCAAACAGGTGCCCCGAGTTATATAATTCGTGGCTGGCGCCGAGCGATTCCCAACGTTTGCCTTCTTTGACGGGCACCCAAGGCGCGGGCGGCCTGGCAGGGTTGATGGTGCGCCAGGTGGTCAGGTAGCCGTCCTCTTCCTGCCCGATGGCGATGATGGCTATCAGGGAATCGAGCAGTTTTTCCAGTTTGGGGTTAGGCGTGCTGATAAGGGAATTCGATGCGCCTTCGATGATTTTATACACATCCGTATCGTCAAAAGGCATTTGTCCCTTCGTCTCACCTTTCATTTTGCCTCCGGCAATTAGAAAGTTATCAAAACGGCCTTCTTCTTCGCATTTTTTCAAGGCATAATCTATAGTCTTTTCCTGGATTTTCCGGATGGTTGGCAGCCACAGGTTGTCCGCCATTTTCACGTGGCGGATATTGACCGGCGCAATTGGGTAAGCGTTGAGTGCCTGTTGGGCTTTGCAATTTAAACCCAAACAGGCACCTATTACCATCAAAATAGTAATTAAAAAACTTTTCATGCTTAAGTTTTAATGGTTCATAAACCCTCATAAACCCTCATAAACCTATAAACCCCCATCATTTCAGCGGTTCCACCATCGGCCACCCGTCGGATGTCCAATTGATGGTCCTGATTTTTAATTTCGATCTGCCCTCGTCGGCGGCGTCGTAAGCATGCAAAAACAGGTAGTCTTTGCCGTCAAAGGTATAGGCGCTGCAATGCCCGGCCCCGTACCAGTTTTTGTTGCCCTTGATGACAAGGCTACCGCCTCCGTGAAACAGGTTTTTACCCTCTGTGTCGAAATACGGGCCTTCCACGTTTTTCGAACGCCCAACTACGACCTTGTAGGTGCTTTCCTCGCCGCGGCAGCATAAATCCCACGAAACAAACAGGTAATACCATCCGTTCTTTTTAAATATAAAAGGCGCTTCTATAGCTGCATCGCCGGGATTTTTGTCGCTCAGTTCGAAGCTTCTTTCCCGGCGGGCAACGGTATGCCATTCCTGCGGTTCGGCAATTTTTAGCAGCGAAGGGTCGAGTTTAACCAGCTTCATACCTTCCCAAAAGGAACCAAAAGTCATCCAGGGGGTACCATTTTCATCAAAAACGATATTGGGATCAATGGCATTCCACAAATCCCTGTTGGGATGCGACTGGATGACGATGCCGTGGTCGGTCCATTTGTAGTTTTTGTCCTTGGGGTCGAGCGTTTTATTGGTAACTACGCCGATAGCCGAGGTGTTTTTGCCAAAAGCCGAAACAGAATAATACAGGTAGTATTGACCATTGTGAAAAATGATGTCGGGCGCCCAGATATGGTTTCCGAAATCGGGCACTACGCCATCCGTCCAGGTTGGTTTTTCCGGAAAAACAGGGTCTGCTTTCTCCCAATTGTCCAAATCTGTAGAAGTGAAATGGCCGATGCCCCTACCCGTACAGTAAAGGTGGTAAACGCCACCCTGTTTGATGACTACGGGGTCGTGTACCCGTATGTCAGAAATCTGCGCCCGGCCCTGGACGTGTAGGGCCAGAGCGAAGATCAATATAAATAGTGTATGAAGCGATTTCATAATTGAAAATTTTATTGCACTTTTTTACCCCAAACCGTCACCTGCTGGTTGTTCAAACCCGTAAACAGAAGGGTACTCGTTACTTCGTTTTCCCAATCCCGCCCCCTTTCTACCCGGAGGGTTGCCGTTGTGCCGTTGCCGTACTGAAGGGTCAGCCAGGGACTTGCGTATGTCCAGGCGCCGGTTGAGGCGCCGCTCAGCGTGCCGCCGGGTTCCAGCGCGATGGTTTCCGAGTCGCTGAAGCCCGGGGAGGTCTGCTCATTGGCATATCCCGGCACAACCTCGTAGCTGAAGGTGATCTGCTCCCAGTTGCCGACCAATTCGGCTTTCTCCACAGGAGTTTCCGCTTCGGTGGCAAAACGCTGGCAACTCACCAACGGCCAGCCGTCGGGCGTCCAGAATAATTGCCTGACGTGCATGACCATGAAGTACCTGTTGACGCCGGGCCTCCCTTGATGACCGATGTAGAAATGGTCGTCTTTTTTAAAAACGCCGGGGTGCGAAACGCCCTGCCAGCCACCGTGCCCCTGAAACCGGTACGGCGCCACAATCATGGGTTTATCGTCTTTTTCCTCGTTCATGTTGTTGCCCAAAATGTCGTAAAACGGCCCGTTGGCGTTGTCAGACCTGCCGACCCGGACGTTGTACTTGGTTTCTAGCCAGTCGTAAGCGATGAACAAGTAGTATTTGTCAAATTCCGGATTGTAGATGATTTCGGGACCTTCGATGTTGCCGTTGACGGTACCGCCGGTAAACGCCCGCTGCGCAACCCGCACGCCCTTGTCTTCGTTGAGCCGGGCCAAACCCGTAACGGGGTTGAGCTCCAGCTTGTAAATACCATCCCAGGCCGAGCCGTAGTACATCCAATGCGAGCCGTTTTCGGCTACGACAATCGTGGGGTCGATGGCATTGGTCTGGATGGCGCCGTTAGCCCGGGAAGTGACCACCAGGTCGCGCTCGAGGAAAGGACCTTTAGGACTGGAGGATACCGCCAAGCCGATGACGCTCAAGCGTGGGGTTGGCGAAGAAAGCGAGTAGTACAGCCTGTACTCCGATCCAATTTTGATGATGTAAGGCGCCCAGAGACTGTTGAACGGTTCGCCCCCGTTTTGGCGGATGAAATTAGCGCCCTTGGTGGGCAGGCCGGGGAAGGCCCAGCCTACGAATTCCCATTCCACCAGGTTGATGCTCCTGCGGATTTGGATGCCGGGCCGGATGTCGTGGCCAAAGGCAACATCTGTATTATAACAATACACAAAATTCTCGTCCACCCAATAGGCAGGGTCGTGTACGTTGTAGTGCGTCCATTGGGCCGTCAAACCGGGCGAGGCCAGGTGGCCGTAGGTATCCTGAAGTTTTGAAAAATCCACCGGGCCGTCGTCGAGCGTGGTCGAGTCCACAGGGGTACCGCCTCCGCCGCCGATCGGCGTGAAGGGCGCATCGTCGTCGTCTTTGCAACTGAAAACGGCGCTTGCCAACAGGAGCGACAAAAACGGCTTTATGATTTGACGGTTCATGATTTTAATTTTAATAAAAAATCACTCCACACTCAGCACTACCACCGAAAAAGGCGGCAGCGTGACCTGGAGATTTTCCCCTTTTAATTCAAAATCCTTAAAAACGGTGGGTTTCACCGCTTCCGGGCCGTCGAAGCCGTTGTAGTCTTGCAATTTGCCCGATTTGAGTATAGTGCCGTTCACCTTGCCGGCCTTCGTGCCCCGCAGTTTGAGGGTGACGCTATTGGATTTATTGGCGTCGATATTCACGAGTGATACATGAATTTTGCCAGCTGCGTTCCGGGAAGCGGAGCAAGAGATGGCGGGCAGGCTCTTGCCATTGTGGCTGTATTTCACTTCATCAAAAATCTCAGTGGGCAGCAGCGTAGCATCCTGGTGTACGTTGTACATTTTCATGACGTGGTAGGTCGGGGTCAGGATCATCTTTTCTTCTTTAGTGAGGATCACTGCTTGCAGCACGTTGACAGTCTGGGCGATGTTAGCCATGCGCACCCTGTCGGCGTGGTTGTTGAAGATATTGAGTGAAGTGCCGGCAATCATGGCGTCGCGCATGGTGTTTTGTTGGTACAAAAAGCCGGGATTGGCGCCTTTTTCTACGTTGTACCAGCCGCCCCATTCGTCTACTGCCAGCGCAATTTTTTTCTCGGGATCGTATTTGTCCATGATGGTCGAATGCCGGGTTACCAATTCCTCCATCCGCAAAGCGGTCTGCATCGTAGCAAAATACTGCTGTTCGTTAAAATCCACGGCATCTCCTTTGTCGTTCCATTCCACGAAAGAGTAGGAATGCAGGGCCAGGCCTTCCACCAGGTGTTTGGGCACTTCCCGCATCAGCACTTCCGTCCAGTGGTAATCGGCTACGTTAGCGCCGGAGGCAATCCTGAAAAGTCCGCTGGTATTGCTCCAGTCGGTCACAAAGGTGGCGTATTGCTTGTAAATATTGGCGTAATACTCGGGCGTCATATGGCCGCCGCAGCCCCACATCTCGTTGCCCACGCCCCAGTATTTTACGTTCCAGGGTTTTTCCCGGCCGTTCTCCTTCCGCAGTTTCGACATCGGGCTCACGCCGTCGTGGTTGACGTACTGCACCCAGTCGGCGAGTTCTTTCACTTCACCGCTCCCCACGTTGCCGGCCAGGTAAGGCTCTGCGCCTATCATTTCGCACAAGTTCAGAAAGTCGTGGGTGCCGAAGCTGTTGTCCTCGGTCACACCGCCCCACCATTGGTTCACGATGGTCGGCCTGTCTTTTTTCGGGCCTATGCCGTCTTTCCAGTGGTAGGTATCGGCAAAACAGCCGCCCGGCCAGCGCAACACGGGCACTTTAAGTTCTTTCAAGGCATCTATCACGTCTTTCCTCACGCCATTGACGTGGGGGATGGTGGTGTTGTTTTCACCTACGTAAAACCCGCCGTAAATACACCTGCCGAGGTGCTCGGCAAAATGGCCGTAGATGTTTTTGTTGATGGTGTGTCTGCCCTGGTCGGCGTTCACGTAGATGGTGGTCTGCGCGCCGGCGCCAACTGCAGACAGGGTGAATAGTAGGATAAAGGTGATGGTTCGCATGTTTGTTAAAGTTTATTAGCCCTTTATGTGGGTTATTTTACCGCAGAGTTAAACGGAGTTGAAAGGAGTTGCGCAGAGCGCGATGTTGACTCTGCGAAACTCTGCGATAAACTCCTTTTAACTCTACGGTTAAAAAAATCAATGAGCGCGCATTAGTTTTTATAAGGCACTCTCAGCACATTCAAAGACATCGCCCCCACCGACATTTCGATGGTTTTGCCTTTGAAACCGACTTCTTTGCTTATCGGGGAAATTCCCTGTGGATTTTCAAATGAATTTACGGCGTCCTTGTCATTGGCGGCCAATACAGTAAGTGTTCCTTTGGTGGTTGTCTTTTTCTTGCCGTCCAACTTAATGCTGATGGGCTGTTCGGCGCCCGTGGCATTCACTATTTTGAATACGAGTTCCTTGTTTTTTTCATCCATTGTAGCGGTGGCGTATACCCCGTTTTGACCAATGATGGGCTGACCGTCTTCAGTTATTTTCAGCAAGTGCGTGCCTGCGTTATTTGCAAAAAGCTTCTGCACGTAGTAATTGGGCGTGCCGTAGGCCTCCAGGTTGTTAAACCAAATCAAATCGGGCGTCCATTGCCAGCCTTCGGCATGGGCGAGTAGCGGAGCGTAGGAGGTGAGATACACCACGTCGGCGTTGCGTTCCAGGCCGGTCATAAAAGCCGCTTCCGCCAGGGCGCAGTTCCAGTTGTTCTTGTTGTCGGGGCTGGCGATGGCTACGCTTTGGGCGGCATATTCGCCGGCAAAAATCTTCGGCCCCTTGCGGTCGTAGCTATCGTAGCGGTTGGCGTTTTCCAGGAACCATTGCGGAGCGCGGTAATAATGCTCGTCTACGATTTCGGCATTCATGGCTTTGAGCTCTTCCATGCCGTATTCGAACATCTCGCCATCGGGGAAGGGACCTGCGCCGGATACGATAACTATGTCGGGGTATTTTTCTTTGATGGCCTTTTCAAAAACCTTGTAGCGCTTGATGTACTCCGGCCCCCATTGTTCGTTGCCGATGCCGATGAATTTCATATTAAAAGGCGCCGGGCGCCCCATATCGCTGCGCAGCTTTCCCCAGGGAGAAGTTACAGGGCCGTTGGCAAATTCGATGAGGTCGAGCGCGTCCTGTACGTAGGGTTGTAGTTCTTCCATCGGCACGAGCTCGGCGGTGTTGAACTGGCAGGCCATGCCGCAGCTCAGGATGGGCAGCGGGGTGGCGCCGATGTCTTCGGCCAACTGGAAATACTCAAAGAAGCCCAGGCCGAAAGTCTGGAAATAATCGGGCGCCGGGCGGTGGGCAAATTCGGTATTCCAGCGGTTGATGAGCAATTCACGCTCATCCACGTCGCCCACTGTTTTTTTCCATTGGTAGCGCTGGGCCAGAGTTCTGCCTTCAACAATACAGCCGCCGGGAAAGCGAAGGAAGCCCGGTTTCAAGTCGGCGAGCAACTGCACGAGGTCGGCGCGCAACCCCCTGGGCCGGTTTTTCCAGGTATCGGAGGGGAACAACGACACCTGATCGAGGTCGACAACGCCTTTGCCCTCAAAACGGATGTGAAGCTTGCCTTTCATGGCGCGGGCAGATGGCTTTAAGGTGGCCGTATATTCTTTCCAGCTATTGCCGCTAAGGGTTATCGGCGCAAGGGCCAGTACTTTGTTCTGCTCGTCGAGCAACTCGACGTATAGCGTTGTGCCGCCTTCCAACTGCCTGGCCGACAGGGACAGGTGGTAGTCTACGCCCTGCTTGAAGCCCATACCCCGGAAGCCGGTGTTTTCCAGCCTGTAGCCGGCTGGGGCGTTTACTTTTACGTTTAAGTAGTTCTTGTTGGCGCCGGGGTCTGCGTATTTTACGGGCACGGCAAAACCCGATTTGTCGTTCATCGAGAAGCGGTCGCTCGCCGGTTGTTCCCAGCCCATCATCGGCTCTGCGAACTCAAACGACCTGTTTTTCACCAGCTCTGCATAAAGGCCGCCGTCGGCTCCGAAGTTGATGTCTTCAAAGAAAATCCCATACATCGTGGGCTGAATGGGCGCTACGACCTGGTCGGTGTTCAGTACGTATTGGTTGCCCTTCAATGGCAGGGTCAAGGTGTCGGGACCGCTGTTTGACAGCAGCTTTTCATGGCATCCCAGTGTCAAAACCAGGGATGCAAGTAGGTAAGTGGCGATGGATGTTTTTTTCATGGCTTACTTTTTTGCTTAATGTTGATTCCCCTCCGCACACCCCCTGCCCCTAAAGGGCAATGTCGTTGACTTAAGGAAAAAATGAAGTGACATCTCCGACGCAGGAGGAGGTGTCACTTCATTTTTTTGAGTTCCGAAGCCCGGATTTTGAGATGACACCAGCCTCGTTCCTCGTCAGATGTCACCTCAAAATCCTTAAGTCAACGACATTGCCCTAAAGGGGTGTCATCCCGCTGTCTTGGAAACCCCGCCCGTGGGTGGGTTCCCCTTTAGGGGTTAGGGGTGCTGACAGGCACTTTTTTACTTAAAAGGACACCCGCCGGGTTTGACGCCCGGCCGTATCCAGAAATATTACGTTTTTGGCTTGGGGTGAAATGCGGAAGCTTGCCGACTGCTGCGAGAGGTAGCCGCTTCCTATTTGATATTCTATTTTGCAAATGCTTTTCTCTCCGTATTCGATAGTGGCGCTTGCCTCGCCAGGTTGGAATGTAAGGAATTTTGCCCCGGCGTCATTGTCAATAGCGTAATTTTCAAGGGGGCCGTTATTTTTTCCAACCAAAACCAACATTCGGCCTTTGCCTAGCGCCAGTTTTGCAATAGCCCTCGCGTCGCCTGCCACGTGAAAGCCGGAGTTTTCGCCGCCGACCGCCCTGAAAGTCAGGTTGCCTTCGTTCAATAACACGCAACCTCGTGAGGCGTCGTACCTGCCGCTGACGACTTCGGTGTTGTACTCGTTGCCGACCAGCAGTATATCCAGCAGCCCGTCCAGGTTCAGGTCTTCTACCAGGATGCCTTTCACCGGGGCTATTTGGGCTATGCGAGGTAGCGGCTTTAGTGAAAATTGGCCCTTGCCCAAATTCTCCAGCAGGCTACTCAACTGCTGTTCGCAAATCAGGGTTTGTTTTTGCGTAGCATCTAAAGTTTGCAATATGTCGGCAGTGGCAGCTTTGGCGTAAGCCGAATATTTCAAGAATTTTTTCTTCAAAATGGGCATCTGCTGCGCCAATACGTCGAGAGAGGCAAAGGGATAGTAGGCCCCCTCTTCGTACATCGAAAAAATGGGGTCTACCGAACCATTTTTATCAAAATCGGCATAATGCAGTTGCAGCGGATGTGCAGGCGATAGTTTAAAAGGCGTGTTTTGGCCAATATTTCCGAGCACAAAATCCATGTCGCCGTCGTTGTCAAAATCTCCTGCAGAGATGCTGTTCCAGAAACCGGTGGAGCGCTCCAGCCCGGACTGGTCGGTGATGTTTCGCAGCCCTTTTCCATCGTTTTGGAAAATGGAAATCTTCATCATTTCGCCTACGACTATCAAGTCCGGCCGCTTGTCGTTGTTGAAATCGGTCCAGATGGCCGAAGTGACCATGCCAATGGATTTCAGCGCCGGGCAAACGGCATCGGTTACGTCCGTGAATTTGCCGCCGTTGTTTTGCAGCAAATAACTGCGCGGCGCCATGGGGTATTTGCCCGGTAACACCCTGCCGCCTACGAATAGGTCGAGGTCGCCGTCCTGGTCGAGGTCGCCCGCTGTAACGGTCGCCGTGCTGGTGAGCATGGCCGGCAGGGCTGTCGGGTTCAGGGTGAAATTCCCCTTTCCGTCGTTGAGGTAGATCCTGTCCTGGTAGTCTTTGTGGTCGGCATATCTTTCAGCGCCGCCGCCGGCGACGTACAAATCCAGGTCGCCGTCTTTGTCTGTGTCCAACAGCAGGGCGCCCAGGTCTTCGCAGTTTTCGGTGGGGATTTGCTTTTCAGCAAAAGTGCCGTTTGCCTTTTGCAAAAACAGGCTTGCCGGACTTCCGTAGGACCCACCGATGAACAAGTCGTCGAGCCCGTCGGCATTCACGTCGCCTACCGCCATGCCGGGGCCCTGGCTGTTGAAACTTTGCAACAGCAGGGGTTGGTTTTTGAAGTCGTCGGCGGCGACGGCTTCTTTGTGCTCGTAACTTATGTGGTCGTGGCGCTGTAGCAGGCCTGATGTTTGTTTTTTGGTAATAATGGCGGGGCGGGCGTCGCTGTAATGTAGGCTGATCGTTTGATCGGCTTTTAGGCTTTGGACTACGTTTCTTTTGCCATCAGGCCAAACGACTTCTACGCTATCAATTGAGGTTTTAGCGCCGAGCCCAAAGTGCGACAAATCGGTAACCGAGCTTTGAAAACCCCGGGCGGTCTGTTTGTAGCGGAGTTGTTTTTCCCCACCGGCATAGATGCTTACGGCAGCGCCATGCCCGGAGGGGTTGCCCTTGTCGCCTATCAGTTTTATTGTTAAAAAATGGGTAGAGGAGGAATCCCTTTCCCGAAGGGTATTTTTATAAATAAAGGCTTTTTGGTCAATATTATTCACGATTATTTCGAGGTCGCCATCGAGGTCGAGGTCGGCGTAGGCGGCGCCGTTGGAAATGGAAGGCTGTGTCAAACCCCACTGTGTTGTTTTGTTTTCAAAGCTGATGTTCCCCTTATTTTTAAAAATATAATTGGGTAGAATAATGGGAAGCACCTCGTCGAGGCTTTTGATAAGCGTCTTGCGCACTTGTTCGGGGTTGGCAAACTGGCCGATGGCGTCCTGGCGGAATTTCACAAAATCGAGGTCAGTGATGTCTTTGCCGTAGCCGTTGGTGACAAACAAGTCCTGCAGGCCGTCGTGGTCGAAATCTGCCAACAGCGGGCACCAGCTCCAGTCGGTGCGATCGATGCCGGCCAATTGGCCAACTTCGCTATACGCCATGCCGTTGCTGCCCAATTGGAGCATATTCCGCATGTATTGATGTCCGTAGCCGTATCGAACGGCCTGTTCAAATTTGTCTCTGAGGTGGGGGCCGAACATCGTCATGCGACGGCGCCGGCTTTCGGGCAGCATATCGAGCGTGACGAGGTCGAGGATGCCGTCGTTGTTGATATCGCCGACGTCGTTGCCCATCGAAAAATGGCTCGTATGGCCGAAGTATTCGGCGGCCGCTTCCCGAAATGTGCGGTCCTGGTTGTTGATGTACAATAAGTCTTTCGACAAATAGTCGTTGCAAACGTACACGTCGGGCCGGCCGTCGTGGTTGGCGTCAATGATGCCGGCGCCCAGCCCGAAGCCTTCAACGGCGATGCCCGCCTGGGCGGAAACGTCTGTAAAAACCGGGTGCCCCAGTGTGGAGTTAAAATTGTTTTGGTACAATTTGTCGGTGTTCCTCGATGATCCGTTGGCTAGTATGGGTCGGATGGTCAGGGGTGATTTTTCAAAACCGCCGCCATTCAGCAGGTACATGTCCAGATCGCCGTCGAGGTCGTAGTCGAAAAAAACAGCCTGGTTAGATTCGCCGGGGTCGTCCAATCCATAAGCGGTAGCCGATTCCTTAAAGGTGAGATCGCCCTGGTTGATGAACAAGAGGTTGGGGAAAGCGCTTTTTTTGCCCGGCCCGCCCACGCAGACGTAGATATCGTCGAAGCCGTCGCCGTTGATGTCCACGATGGAAACCCCGGTACACCATTTGCCTTTTGTGTGGAAGCCGGATTTTTGGGTGATGTCTTCAAATTCAAGGCCGGCCTGGGTTCCTTTGTTGCGGTAAATCCTGCTTTCTACCATGTTGCCCGTGAATATCAGGTCGGGGAAGCCGTCGTTGTCAAAATCGCCGACGCCCACGCCGCCGCCGTTGTACATGTATTCAAAATCCAGCAGGTTTATCGTGTCATTTGGCGTGATGGTGTTCTGAAAATCAATCCCTGTTTGGCGGGCATCCAATAGCTGGAACAATGCGTCGGGGTCCTGAGAGGAAGGACCGCACTGGCACATTGCGATAGCTAAGGGAAGATACCACCAATATAGGCGATTGAGTTTAGGCATGATTTTCTGAAATTAAGTTATCGATCGGGGGATTTTGAGCGTGATGTTGTCAATTTAAGCCTATTTTTTAACCACAGAGTCACACAGAGTTACACAGAGTAATCACAGAGTAATCACAGAGGTGGTAAAGCCTCTGCGCGCCCTCTGTGTAACTCCGCGTTACTCTGCGGTTAATAAAAAACTCTAGTTAGCCGAATTCCCTACCAGGTTCGGGTTTCTGTCCAATTCCGTTTGGGCAATTGGAATAAAATCCTTGCCGTTGGAATAAGTATTGAACTCGAAGTCGTGCGATTTAAGCTCATCCAGCCTGGCCGGGTTATTTAGGTAGCCCCAGCGTTTTACGTCGTACCAGCGCTTGCCTTCCACCGCCAATTCCATGATGCGTTCGTGCTCCAATTGCTGCATGAACTGGTCGAGAGAATACCCGGCAAATTCGGCTTCTCTGTCGGGCAGGTTGGCTCTGTCGCGCACCTGCTGCACGTATTGAGCAGCACCGGCGATATTGCCCGTATTGGCCAGACATTCGGCGTACATGAGCAGTACGTCGGCATAGCGAATAACATGGTAGTTGAAGCCGGCAGTAAAGGCATCCGTACCGTTCACGGCATTCGTGTACTTTTTAATATAATAATTACCTTCCGAACCGGGGCCATATCGCGTCAGCCAGTCCTGGTTGTAAGCGGTGGTGTAGCCTTCGCTCGGCTCATAGGACAAGATGGTGGCGTGGTAACGCGGATCCAGCTTATTGTCGATGGTGCGCTCTTCCCGCATTTCATTATAGAGGAAGGCGGTCGGGTAAAAGTCGAAGAAATCGCCCTGTGAGTAGGTCGGTGTCAGTGCCAGGAATTGGCGCCAGTTCACGTTGGGGTCGCCGCCCCAGTTGAAGTCGGAGTTGGCACTGGTGGTGAATTCCGCCCAGAAAATACGCTCTGTGTTGTTCCTTTCCACTGCGGGGTCTTGCGAAAACAAGTCTGCGTAGTTGGGCGCCAAGGTGTACTGGTTGGAGTTTACAACCGCTTCAAAATGTGGCAGTGCGGCCGCATGGCTGCCTTCATACAGATAAACCGTGCCCAGCAAAGATTGCGCAGCGCCTTTGGTTGCGCGGCCTTCCTGGCCCTGGTCGGGGCCGGTTACGGCATTGTAGTTGAGCGGAAGCCGCGAAATGGCATTTTCCAAATCGGATTTTATCTGGGTGTAGACGGTGGCCAGCGTCACATCGGCATTGCTTGGGTAGAATGCTTCCGACCCCTTGGGCGTTTCCAGAATGAGCGGCACTTTGTCGTGCACATTGGCGAGGTTGAAATAAGCCAGTGCGCGCAGGAAATAGGCCTGGCCCAACAAGCGCTCTCTCAAACCGGCTTCTACATCCGGAACGCCGGGAACCTGTTCGAGTACCTGATTGGCGCGGGATACCATGATGTAGTGCCCGGCCCAGAAAATTTCCAGGGCGCCGTCGGTGGGTGGAATGGTGAAGGCGCTGAAGCCCGTCAGGAACGGCCAGGGGCTTCGGCAAGAAAGTTCGTCGCCGCGGCCGTCGTTGTAAACCGGCGTGATGCGCTGGTACATGCCGTCGATAATCAGGGCATTGTAGATGGCATCAACGGCGGCTACCGCTTGATCCTGGTTTTCGTAGAACTGCTCCGAAGACAGCCTGTTGGGGTCGGCTATCTCGAGCTCGTCTTTGCACGCGTATAATCCCATAAAAAGGAAGAAAACGCTTAGCGATATTTTGATGAATTTAATCTTCATGTTGTTAAAATTTAATTTGTAAACCAATCATGGTCGTGCGCGGTCTCGGATAGGTGCCGAAGTCAAAACCGGGGTTCAGGATGCCTGCCTGGAAATCAGGGTTGTACCCCTTGTAGGCGGCGAAAGTATACACGTTCTGCATAGTGAAATAAACCCTTGCGCTTTGCATTTTCAGCTTGCTCACCAAATCTCTGCCGAGGGTGTAGCCCAGCGAAATGGTATTAATTCTGAAATAATCGCCTTTCTGCAACCATCCCGGGCGGTTGGAGTCGCGCTGGTTGTTGTTCGGGTCGTTCCATACTACCCTTGGAACGTCCGTGTCGGTATTGGTCGGCGTCCAGCGGTCGAGGATGTCCTCGTGCCAGTTGGTGTAACCCGAAGTGGGCATCAAACCCCTGTAGAGGTTGCTGTTGATGAGGTTGCCGCCGCTGCCCTGACCAAAGATAGTGAAGTCGAATCCTTTGTATTCGGCCACCACGTTCAGTCCGTAGTAATAAGTGGGCATTCCCTGGCCCAGGTACTGGCGGTCTTCTATGTCAATCACGCCGTCGTCATTGAGGTCCACGTAGCGGATGTCGCCGGGGGCCGTGTTGTCGTTTTGGAATGCGGCCGCTTCAATTTCCGCCTGGTTCTGGAAAATGCCGTCATAGACCCAGCCGTAGTGTTCACCCACGGAGTTGCCTACTTCCGTCCTTGCGCCTGCACCGGAGATGAACTCCAGGTTGCCGATTTCGAGCACTTCGTTTTTGACGGTGTAGAAGTTGGGGGCAATATCAAAATTCAGATCGCCAAGACGGGGCCTCCAGTGTGCAGAAAATTCAAAACCGGAGTTTTGGATAGAACCTGCATTGGTAGTAAGACCGGCCAAAGAACCATTAGAAAGCGGAATGGGGAGGTCGATCAATACGTCCTCCGAGGTATTGGAATAATATTCGGCGGTGAATTCCAGTTTGCCATCCCATAGTTCAACATCGAGGCCGACGTTTCTGGTGATCCTGGTTTCCCAGGTAATAGCCGGGTCGACGAGGATGGTAGTAGCCGCGCCCAATACCCTGCCGGTTGAAAATTCATAAGGAATGGCGCGGTTGATGGTACTTTGATAGCGGAAGTTGCCAATCTCCTGGTTGCCCAATTGGCCGTAACCGCCGCGGAGTTTCAAGCCGGTTACTGCTTCCGGCAGGTTGAGGTCGTTGTGCAATTTCCAGGCCAATCCGATGGACGGGAAAATAGCAAAGCGGTCTTCTTCTCTGAATTTCGACGAGCCGTCGTTCCTTATATTAAAGGTGAGCAGGTACGTGTCGTCAAAGGCATAATTTACCCTTCCCAGGTAAGACAACAGCGCTGCCGGCTGTTGGTTGTCAACTACGCTGAATGTAGACGCGCTGCCCAGGCTGATGACGTAGGGCTTTTCAAGGCCCGACCCCACGGCCGCAAATTGCCTGAAATTGAATTCCTGGAAACTCTGCCCCGCCAGAAGGGTAATGTCGTGTTTGCCGAAGGTATTTTTATAGGTCAGTGTGTTCTCTACGAGATACGAATCGGAAGACCTGTTGCCCAGTTGAAGTTCTGCAACCGGCCTGGGAAAAAAGTAACCCAGGTCGTAAGACGGAGCGAACAATTCGTCGGCGATGTCGGTGTTGTCGTACTGAAAATTCAACTTGTAGGTAAGGCCTTTGAACAGTTCCACTGTGCCGTAGACATTGGCAAGAAGCCTGTTGACCTTGGTCGAGTTTTGCACCAATGAGTTGAAACCCGGCACGTTTAACGTAATAGATTGGTGGATAACGGCGTCGGCGCCGCCGAAGCCGCCTTCGCGGTTTTCGTCGTAGACGGGGATAGTAGGCGCGGCCTGCAGCAGGTCGTTTACGAGCGTCGGTCTGCCGCCGGGGAGGAATAGCGAAAATGGCCCGGTGTAGAACAGCGGATTTTCATCCGAACGCATGATGTAAATGTTTTCGCCAAACTTGAAGCGGCCCAGGTCGGTTTCGGAGTTTACACGCAAAGAATAACGCTTGTAATCGGGGCCGTCACCCGTCAAAGTACCTTTGTTATTAAGGTAGTCCAGTGAAATGAAGTAACCCGTCTTGGCCGTACCGCCGCTCAGCGACACGTTGTAGTTCTGGATGGAGCCATCCTTGTAACCCTCGTTCTGCCAGTCGGTGTCGATATCATCGATAAAAAACGGTGACGAAGGGTCGTTGCCCGGCACAGGCGCCTGGCCGGCATTGGCCAGCAGTTCGGTATTTACGGCCTGGTAGCCTGCCCGGTCTAACACGGGAATGCGGTCGGGCACGGTCTGGATGCCGGTATAAGCCGACAGATTGACGCTGAACCGGTCGTTTCGCTTGCCCGACTTCGTCGTGATGATCACCACGCCGTTGGCAGCCCGGTTGCCGTAGATAGCCCCGGAGGTAGCATCCTTGAGTACCTGGATGGTCTCGATGTCGTTGGGGTTGATGTCGCGGATGCCGCCGGCGAGGGGGAATCCATCCACCACGTAAAGCGGTTCGGCGCTGGCGCCCAATCCGAAGGTGCTCACCCCCCTGACGCGCACGCTTGGCGCGGCGCCGGGCTGTCCATCAGAAGTAATCGATACGCCGGCCACCCGGCCTTGCATCATTTGGGTAACGTCATTAGAAGCCTGCTTGCGCATTTCTTCGGTGTTCACCACGCTGACAGCCCCCGTGAGGTCTTCCTTTCGCTGCGTACCGTAGCCTACCACAACTACTTCGCTCAGGATTTCCACGTTTTCTTCCAGTGTAACATTAATAACCGTCTGGCTTCCAACCGCAACTTCTGTGGTCGTAAAGCCGGTGTAGGAAAAAACAAGGACGTCTTCAGGAGTTGCTCTTACTGAAAAAGAACCGTCTGCGTCGGTTGTCGTTCCTGCACTACTGTTTTTGATAAGCACGTTCACACCGATGAGGGATCCTCCATCAGTCGATGTGACTTTACCTGTAATGGTTTTACCGTTTTGGGCTAGCGCAACCCCAACAAACAGCAAAATCAAGCTAGTTGTAGTACCCCATTTCTTTAATCGGGCGCCCAACATTCCAGCCATAATGGTGAGTTGGCATTTCATCATAAGTTAATGATTAAGGATAATAAATGTAATTTTTACACTTGTAAGTACAAATGTAAATTTTACATTTCTAAATATCAAATTTTTTTTTGAATTATTAGCACACCTATGATTGATACAGCCTTAGTGTTGATAATACACGAAATATAATTTTTTATGTAATTTTCACACTTATCATTACAGGTATTGCATAAAGCGCTTAGTTTTGTAGCTACGCCCACAAAATGCTATCATTGCAAGATGGAACAGATAAACGGACATGAAATAACCTACCAATACGAAACAGAGGACAAGGTACTGTTGGCAGTAGACTGCATCATCTTCGGATTTGACCAGGAAGATTTGAAAATCCTGCTCATCAAAAGGGGGTTTGAGCCTGAAATGGGAAAGTGGTCGCTGGTGGGCGGATTTTTAAAAAAAGAAGAAACCCTGGAAGCTGCTGCTACCCGTATTTTGAATTTATACACCGGGCTCGACAACATATATATGGAACAGGTAGATACCTTCAGCGAAGTGGATCGCGACCCGGTGGAGCGTACAATTTCTACGGCTTATTACGCGCTGATCGACATCAAGGAGCACAGCAAAAACCTGATCCAACAATTCTCCGCCAATTGGTTCAGCGTTTCCAAGGCGCCGCATTTGATTTTCGACCACGACAAGATGATACAACACGCGCTGAGGCGCCTGAGAAACCGGGCGGCCACCGAACCCATCGGATTTGACCTGCTCCCCGAAAAATTTACAATGCGGCAACTGCAAAAACTTTATGAAGCAATCTGGGATACCAAATTCGACAAGCGCAATTTTGTCAATAAAATCAACTCGCTGAATATCATTGACAAATTGGATGAAAAGGATATGACCACGTCCCGCAAAGGCTCCTATCTCTACCAATTTAATGCGGAAAAATCCAAAACCCAGGATATTAGACCTTTTGGGCTGAAGATTTAATTCCAAAGTAATCAAACGGCGCTGCTTTGGTGTATGGCATTTGTAACCCTGGCGGCAATATTTGCGCGAATATTGCCGGTGTAGCGTAAATTTTCGCGTTTTTTTTCGCCGGATTACTTTGTTGGGAGACAGCGGGGCGAGTAAACAAGTTTTAAATTTTAAGCACCTTCGTTAGCGCTAGTTCAATTAGTGCCATTTCATTCGAGGATAGCGTACCTATAAGTTTGACTAATCTATCCGTGGATACAGACCGGACCTGGAAACAGTCAGCTGAAGATACTTTTGATAAATTATTGGCGCTATCTGGTATTAACTTGACCATCCACTCAGCAACTGAATAGTGATCTTTCCAATCTGTAATGGGAATTATAACGCGAAGGGGCAACTTTCCAAGTCCGTTAGCGCTTACTATTATAGCAGGTCGAGTTTTCTTGATTTCTGCGCCGATAGCCGGGTCCAGGTTTTATTAACCATATTTCACTTCTCTTCATAGATACCCTCTCCATCAAGTTGAGTAAAAGCAGTCAACTCTTCATCCTTTTCGTAATCTGCGAAAAGGGCCTCGGCAGCTATAGAAAGCCTGGCATCTTCTTCATCCGCATAGGTGTGATCACGCTGCTGTTGAAGGATGGAGTGTAAAATGGCCTCCGCCACGGTCAACTGCTCTACGAACGGCAGTTGTTTTACCAATGCTAATATCTGATGAACACCCATGCGCAATGGTTTTGTCTTTAGCTTATAAAAGCGCTTATTTAGCAAATATAACGATTATACCGCAAGCGGAGTTCTTTGGGGCATACATAATTGGTATTCGATATAGTCATTTCCTTATGGGAATATTTTACCCTGCCGCCTGCCCAACCCCCTACCCTTTCCCAAAAAACTCGCTCAACTTCTCCAATTGCTCGTGGTTGCCCAGGATTATAAAACTGGCTCCGGGAGACAGGCGCACATCGGGAGTGGGGTTGACTTTGTAGCGGCCGGCGGGGTCTTTAAACCCGATCACATTGGCCCCCGTGCGCTCCCGGATACGCATTTCGCCGATAGAAAGGGATTGCATGGCGGCAGGCAGGTCGTTGAAACCGATTTCTTCGAAGCCGATATCTGATTCGTATTCATTTGTAATAAAATAAAAAAACTCTACCGCGCTGGGTTTAGTGATGAGGGTAGCCATATAAAAGCCGCCCAATTGTTCGGGCATCACGGCGTGGTCGGCGCCGGCTTTGATGAGTTTTTTCTGCGACTTGAGCTCGGCCACCCGGCTGATGATACGCACGGTGGGGTTGATCTGCCTGGCGGTGAGTACGATAAACACGTTGTCGGAGTCGGCGGGCAGGGCCGATATGACGGCGCGGGCGCGCTCCAGTCCCGCTTTGATGAGGGCCTCGTCGTGGGTGGCGTCATCATAGACATACAGCATATTGGGGTCGATCTGCTGGATGAGTTCGATCTTGGATGCGTCGTGCTCAATCACCACAAAAGGCATCTTTTGGGCGGTGAGTTGCGAGGCCACTTCCTGCCCAAAACGCCCGAAACCACACAAAATGATATGGTTATTCAGCTTGTCAACCTTGCTGTTGATGAGGTTAGCATGCATGGTTTTGAATATTTCTCCCTGGATGATATAATACGAAAAAACGGCGAGGATGTACGCAAAAATGCCGATATTGACCAGTATGTAAATAGAAGTAAAAAACCGCCCCGTTTCACTCAAGGGCTGTACCTCGGTAAAGCCCACGGTGGCAACGGTGATGACGGTCATGTAGAGCGCGTCGAGTATTTTATAATTCTCCAGTAATACGTACCCCAGCATGCCTATAACCAGGTCGATCCCAAAAAGAATCGCCGCCGCACGCAGGTTCATAATCGAGGTGGGAAAGTTGGCCCGAAGCTGTTTTTTGACGCGAACGTCCGGTTTTTGCATCTCTTTATTTGGAGGTATAAGATCCTCGCTATTCCAAACAAATTTAGCTAATTTGCCCTTGCTTTTTTACTTCCACAATAAATGTTTCGCATATGTCGAAGAAAAATAAATCCGCCATGTCGCGTCGCGATTTCGTGAAGACGGCGGGCGTAGTAGCCGGCGCGATGGTGCTGGCGCCTTCCGCTATTGCCGCCGGTGTATACAGCGCCGGCGAAGAGACGATCAAGGTGGGCCTCGTCGGCTGCGGAGGCCGCGGCACCGGCGCCGCCGTACAAGCCCTGCTGGCCCACAAGTCGGTGAAACTGGTGGCTATGGCCGATGCTTTCCGCGATAACCTGGATAACAGTTATAAGCAAATAGGCCAGGAACTGACCGCCAACGGTCTCGAACTATCGCGGCTACAGGTGCCCGAAGACCACAAATTCACCGGTTTCGACGGCTATGCCAAGGTGATCCCCCTCTGCGACGTGGTGATCCTCTGCACGCCCCCCGGCTTCCGCCCCCTCCACTTCGAGGCAGCTGTGAAGGCCGGCAAACACGTGTTTATGGAAAAACCCGTGGCCGTGGATGCCCCCGGCGTGCGCCGGGTGCTGGCCGCCGCCGAAGACGCCAAACGCCGTAAGCTCAATGTAGTGGTGGGCCTCCAACGCCGCTACGAAACGAAGTACCTGCGCTGGGTGGAACTACTCCAGCAAGGCGTGATCGGCGATATCGTGACTTCGCACGTGTACTGGAACAGCGAAGGCGTGTGGGTGCGCCCCCGCCAGAAAAAACAAACGGAGATGGAGTACCAGATGCGCAACTGGTATTATTTCAACTGGCTCTGCGGCGACCATATCAACGAGCAGCATATCCACAATATGGACGTGAGCAACTGGGTGAAACAAGCCTACCCGATAAAAGCTTACGGTATGGGTGGCCGCCAGGTGCGCGTGGGCAAGGAATTCGGCGAGATCTACGACCACCACTTCGTGGAGTTTGAATACGACGACGGCTCGCGCATGTACAGCCAATGCCGGCACATGTCGGGTTGCGTCAACCGCGTCACGGAAAGCTTCCAGGGTACCAGCGGCTCGGCGCCCGAACCCGGGGTGATCCTCACCGCCAGCGGATATCCCATCCTGCGCCACGACGACCGCAAGGATCTCAACCCGTACCAGGTAGAACACGACCTTTTGTTTGCCGCTATTTCAAAAAGTGAGTTTAAATTTGCCGACGCCGAACACGCCGCGAAAAGTACGATGACGGCTATCATGGGCCGCATGGCTACGTATTCGGGGCAGCTGATCGAATGGGAAAGCGCCCTGAATTCAGAAATCAGCCTGATGCCCAATAAATACGCCTGGAATGCCGAGCCGCCCGTGCTGCCCGGCAAAGACGGCATGTACGCCTGCGCAATTCCCGGCGTGACGAAAGTATTGTAAGTTCTTTTGAAAATGATGACTATGTACCGTTTGCTGACTACGATTGCTTTGTACGGCTTTGTCGCCCTGCTCCTACCCCGCTATGCCGGGGCCCAGACCGAGGCGCCGCTGAAACGATTTGCGTTTTCCCATCCCCAGATGGGCACTTTGTTTAATATTTCGTTGTACGCCGCCGATTCATCCCAGGCCCGCAAAGCCGCCGATGCCGCCAAAGCCCGCATCGACGAGATCAACAACAGTATGAGCGATTATATGCCCACCAGCGAGCTCAGCAAGTTGTCGATGACGGCCGGCAGCAAAAAAGCCGTGCCCGTGAGCGAACCGCTCTGGCTTCTGCTGTCGGCTTCCCAGGAGTTGGCAATCCAGACCAAGGGCGCCTTCGACGTCACGGTGGGGCCACTGAGCAAGGTGTGGCGCAAGGCTATCCGCCAAAAGGCCATACCTGCCAAATCGGAGATCAGCACGGCCCGCAAAAGCGTGGGTTATAAAAAAATGCAGCTCAACGCCGCCGATAAGTCGGTGAAGCTCAACGCTCCCAATATGCAACTCGACCTGGGTGGCATCGCCAAAGGTTATGCCCTCGACGAAGCGCTCAAAGCTATCGAACAGCAACAGGTGAGCCGGGCACTCATACAAGGTGGCGGCGACCTCGTAGCCGGCGACGCCCCTCCCGGCCAACCCGGCTGGCAGATCTTCGCCAAATGGGTGACGCCACAGGGCCAACTTCGCGATACGCTGTTACAGGTGAAGCGCTGCGCCGTGGCTACCTCCGGCGCACTCTACCGCTTCCTCGAATCAGACGGCAAGCGCTATTCGCATATTATCGACCCACGCACAGGTATGGGCGTTACCCACGCCGCTATGGTGAGCGTGCAAGCCCCCACCGCTATGCAAGCCGATGCGCTGGCCACGGCGGTGAGCGTGCTGGGCCCCCGCAAAGGCTTCGCCTGGCTACAAAAAAATTATAAGAATATCCCCACGATTGTGACTTTCCAGGAGAAAGGCAAGCCGGTGCAGCTGGGAGCACTCCGGGGGGGAGTGAGAGAGTGAGAGAGTGAGGGAGTGAGGGAGAGAACTCTGCCGGTCGTTGAGCGGAGTCGAAACGAGACTATGCGACTCGTGCGAACGCTGGCATTTGTTCCTAAACCTATTAACTTATAAACCCATAAAACGAACCGACAACAGAGAACCGACAACAGAGAACAACCATGAAACGAAGAACCTTCCTCCACACCGGACTGGCTACCACCGCCGGCGCCCTTACCGGCATCAATAGCCTGCAGGGCATGACCCAACAGCCTGTTCCAGCGCCTGGCTTTAAGCTCAAATACGCGCCGCATACCGGCATGTTTAACGCGCATGCGGGAGAAGACCCCGTGGATCAGCTGCATTTTATGGCCGACGAAGGCTTTACGGCTTTTGAAGACAACGGCATGAAAGACCGCGACGTGGATACCCAAAAGCGAATGGGCGAAGCAATGGCCAAACGCGGCATGACGATGGGCGTTTTTGTGGCTCACAAAATCTACTGGAACCAACCCAACCTGGCTAGCGGCAAAACCGACCTGCGCGACGAGTTTTTGCAACATATCAAAGATTCGGTGGAAGTGGCCAAACGCGTAAATGCCAAGTGGATGACCGTGGTGCCCGGCCACCTCGACCTGCGCCTCGATATGGGCTACCAAACCGCAAATGTGGTGGAAGCCCTGCGCCGCGCTGCGGACATCCTGGAGCCACACAACCTGGCAGTGGTGCTCGAACCGCTCAATTTCCGCGACCACCCCGGCTTGTTCCTTACCAAAGCCGCACAAGCTTTCGAAATCTGCCGCGCCGTGGATAGCCCAGCCTGCAAGATTTTGTTCGATATCTACCACCAACAAATCCAGGAAGGCAACCTGCTGCCCAATATCGAGGCCGCCTGGAGCGAGATCGCCTATTTCCAGATCGGCGACAACCCCGGCAGGAAAGAACCCACTACCGGCGAAATAAACTACAAAAATGTGTTCAAATACATCCATAGCCGCGGCTTCACCGGCGTATTAGGCATGGAACACGGCAACTCCAAGCCCGGCAAAGACGGGGAAAGGGCGGTGATTGATGCGTATAGGGCGGTGGATGCCTTTTGAGCTGGCACTTAGCACTTAGCAGTCAGCAGTTAGCAGTTAGCAGTTAGCAGTTAGCATTTAATCGCTAAGACCTGAGACCTGAACGCTAAGACCTAAGCCCTAAGCCCTAACCGCTAAGCCCTACAGAAAATACCTAATCGCCAACTCATACCCTCGCAGCCCGAGTCCGGAAATGCTGCCCACACAATTAGACGCCAGGTAAGAATGATGGCGAAATTCTTCGCGTTCGTATACATTGGAAATATGTACCTCGATCACGGGGGTGCGGATGGCCGCAATGGCGTCGGCGATCGCGATAGACGTATGGGAATAGGCGCCGGCATTGAGCACGATGCCGTCGTAGGTAAAGCCGGCCTCGTGGATCTTGTCGATCAGGGCGCCTTCGGAGTTGCTTTGAAAATAGTGCAGCGTAATGCCGGGAAACTCCTGCTGCAGCGTGGCGAAATACTCCTCGAAGGGTTGTCTGCCGTAAATATCCGGCTCCCGCGACCCCAGCAGGTTGAGGTTCGGACCGTTGATGATAATCATTTTCATAACGACGTATTAACGGGCTAGTTGGCTATATCGGACAAAAATTTGATCCTGACCAGCTGAATTTCCTCAATCGTCACATCGTCGCCTTTTAGTTCGGTATAAGCCTTTTCGGGGTCGTCGGTTTCGGCGTTCATGAAATAATCGTAGATGTCTTCGCGGGCGTATTCATCCACCGCATCTTCCAGGTAATAATCGATATTCACCTTTGTGCCTGACACCACGATCGCGTCGAGTTCGGCCACCAGTTCGTCCATGCTGAGTCCGTTGGACGAAGCAATATCATCGAGGGGTATTTTGCGGTCGATGGCCTGGATGATGCTGACCTTCACCTTTGATTTGTTGGCCACTTGTTTGACCACAAAATCGGTGGGCCGCTCTATTTCGTTTTCTTCTACATATTTATTGATCAGCTCGATAAACGGTTTGGCATAGCGGGTAGCTTTGCCGATGCTAACGCCGCTCACCTTGGTCATATCCTCCATCGAAATCGGATATTGGGTAGCCATATCTTCGAGAGAGGGGTCCTGAAAAATCACAAACGGCGGCAGTCCGAGGCGCTTGGCTTCGCGCCGGCGCAGGTCTTTGAGCAGCTTGATCAGCGTTTCGTCGAGCACGGCGGTTTTGCCCTGCGGTTCTTCGAGATCCTGGGGCGGTTCATCGAAATTATTGTTCATTGGAATCAGGAACGAGTGGGGTTTCTTGATAAACTCGTGCCCTTTTTCGGTCAATTTGAGCAAGCCGTAGCTTTCAATATCCTTCCGCAGCAGTCCGTTGAGCATAGCCTGGCGGAATACCGAGCTCCAGAGCGTTTCCTCTTTGCCGGCGCCCACGGCGAAGAGTTCTTTTTTGTCAAATTTAAAGTCCTTGAGTTCTTTCGTTTCGTGACCCAGCACAAAATCGATCAGCGTTTTGATGCCGTAATTTTCGTCGAGTTGGGCTACGGCTCTCAGCGCCTGCTGCATCTCGGTTTTCACCTCCACGCGCGCTTTGGGGTAGCGGCAATTGTCGCACATACACTCGCAGCGCTGGTCGTCAAAAGGCTCACCGAAATAGTGGAGCAGGAACCGGCGGCGGCAGGCCGTAGTTTCGGCGTAAGCCATCACTTCCTGCATCAATTGGGCGCTCATTTCGCGTTCTGCGACGGGTTTGTCGCGAAGGAATTTTTCGAGGCGCAGGATATCCTGGTATGAATAAAACGCAATACACTTGCCCTCCAGTCCGTCGCGGCCGGCGCGGCCGGTTTCCTGGTAGTAGTTTTCGATGCTTTTGGGAATGTCGTAGTGGATCACAAATCGCACATCGGGTTTGTCGATCCCCATACCGAAGGCGATTGTAGCCACAATCACGTCGATTTCCTCCATCAGGAAATCATCCTGGGTTTTGCTGCGCGTTTTGGCGTCGAGTCCGGCGTGATAAGGGGCGGCTTTGATATCGTTGACCACCAGGGTCTGGGCGATTTCCTCGGCTGTCTTGCGGCTTTGCACGTAAATAATGCCCGAGCGGCCCGACAGATTCTTGATCGTTTGCACGATCTGCTTGAGCGTAAAGTCCTTTTTACCTTTTTGTCTTATTTCGTAATACAGGTTTTCCCGGTTAAACGAGGAGACGAATGTATTGTACTCCTGCATGTTCAGGTTCTTGATAATATCCGACTGCACCTTGGGCGTGGCGGTAGCGGTGAGCGCTATCACGGGAATGTCGGCATTGATCGCGTCGAGCATAGCCTTAATACGGCGGTATTCGGGGCGAAAATCGTGGCCCCACTCCGAAATACAGTGCGCCTCGTCTACGGCGACGAAGCTGACGTTAACCTGTTGGAAAAACTCGATATTCTCGTCTTTGGTGAGCGTCTCAGGCGCGATAAAAAGCAATTTGGTCTTGCCCACTGCAATATCGTGCTTTACCTGCTTCATCTGCGCCCGGGTGAGTGAAGAATTTAAAAAGTGGGCTACCTCGTCGTTTTGGCTATAACCGCGAATAGAATCCACCTGGTTTTTCATCAAAGCGATCAGCGGCGATATAATAATGGCAGTGCCTTCCAGCATAAGCGCCGGCAATTGGTAGCACAGCGATTTGCCCCCGCCCGTAGGCATGATCACGAAAGTGTCCTTGCCGTCGAGTACACTCCGGATAATCGCTTCCTGATTTCCTTTAAAATTGTCGAATCCAAAGTAATTCTGCAATGATTCGTGCAAGGATTCTTTTGTAGCAGTCATGGCTCCCATTGCTTTTTGCGTATTTTTGCAAATCCAAAGTTGGACACACCTTGGGAATTGTGATGCGCCCCGAGGAATTGCAGAACAATAATCGTTTACTGGTCGGTGTTGCGAAATAAAATTCCATTATTACGACAACATCCTCATTGTGTTTGCTCTCTATATGGGCGGGGTTGCAAAACAAAATAGGAAAAGTTTTGCTTATTCATATTGTTTTTCTGGGTATTTTTTTTCGAAGCCCGCACCAACTAATCGTTTTTTCGAAAAAGGATGCCAAAAATATAAAATTTTGTCGTGATTTCCGAACAACTCATCATAAAAACTGCATTGGAAACGCTGGACATTGAAGCATTTACGATAAATGCTTTAAAATCAAGCATTAATAGCAGTTTTACAGCCTGTGTAACACATGTTTTCAGGGGTACGGGGCGACTCGTCGTGACCGGTATAGGCAAAAGCGCTATCGTAGCCCAAAAGATGGTGGCCACCTTTAATTCTACGGGAACACCGGCCTTGTTTATGCACGCCGCCGATGCCATTCACGGCGACCTGGGCATGATCCGCCCCGGCGATATCGTGATGTGCCTGTCGAAAAGCGGCGATACCCCCGAGATCAAGGTGCTGGTGCCGCTGCTCAAGAATATGGGCAACCTGCTTTTCGCCATGGTGGCCAATCCCGATTCTTACTTGGGCAAACAGGCCGACTTCGTGCTGCTGACGCCCGTTGACAAAGAAGCCGACCCCAATAACCTCGCCCCTACCGCCAGCACCACGGCACAAATGGCCCTGGGCGATGCGCTGGCTACTTCGCTGCTGGCCCTGCGCGGCTTTACTCCCAGCGATTTTGCCCAGTTTCACCCCGGCGGCGCCCTGGGTAAACAACTCTACCTGCGCGTACGCGACTTGTATACCCACAACGAAAAACCACAAGTCTACCTCCACGATTCGCTGCAACGCACTATCCTGGAAATGACCTCCAAGCGCCTGGGCGCTACCGCAGTACTCGACGACCAAGGCCGCCTCTGCGGCATTATTACCGACGGCGACCTGCGCCGCATGCTGGAACGCAGCGGCGATTTCTCGAGCCTCCAGGCGCAAGACCTGATGTCGCACGCCCCCAAAACAATCGGCAAAGACGAACTCGCCGTGGAAGCGCTCGACCTCATGCGTCGACATAGTATTACCCAACTGATCGTGGCAGAGGATAATTTTTATCTCGGATTTATCCATCTCCACGATTTGATCAGGGAGGGGCTTCTCTGATCAGCACTTAGCAGTCAGCACTTAGCGCTTAGCACTCAGCAGTCAGGTCAGAGAAGCTGAGTGCTGACTGCTGACTGCTGAGTGCTGACTGCTGACTGCTGACTGCTGAGTGCTGAGTGCTGAGTGCTGACTGCTGATAGCTGATAGCTGACAATTAAACCTCAACGAAATATTTGATTCTAAGGAAAAACCTCACTAACATTGGCCTCTTAATATTCAATTAACATAGCGACCGGCGATGCAGGAATTTTTATCGCTTTATTCAAAAATCGAAAACCCTACGCTGGAGATGGTATTGTTTACCTTCCTCCTGGCTTTTTTATTGTCCTCTATTATTGCCATTACTTACGAAAAAACTTCGCCGCATACCATACGGAATCCCAATTTCCTGCAGGCGCTGATACTCAGTTCGCTGGTAGCTACTACTATTATGCAGGCTATTGGCGATAGCGTGGCTACGGGACTCGGAATGCTGGGCGCCCTGGCCATTATTCGCTTTCGCACTACCCTGCGCGACCCGCGCGATATCGTATTTATGTTTGCCGCCCTCGGCACCGGCATAGCCTGCGGCGTGTCGGGGTTTTATATTGCGGTAATCGGCGCTTTCGGGTTTTGCCTCGTGACGGTAATCCTGCGGTTTTCGCCTTTTAATGTGGGCAATAATGTGATCTGGGAACTCCGGGTGCGGCTACCCGAAGACCCCGAAGCCGTGGCCGCCGTGGAGCAATTGTTGAAAATCTACTGCCGCTACTGGAGCCAGCAGTCGATAAGGGTGGTCACAGAAGCTACCCAGGAAAAACAGTGGGAGTACGACTACGTGCTGATTATGCGCCGCGAGCAAGACAGGCCCGCCCTGCTCAAAGACCTGGAAGCCACACCGGCTATACCTCGCCGCTTTAGCAAGCAGGTAGATATGAATCCCTTTATGTAAAGGCTGTAACCGAGTATCATGCTATGAAATTCAATATCCTCTATTTGTTTTTGTTGATCGCACTGCTCGGCATCTTCTGGATCAAAGAAAATTTTGAACACCAGAATGTGAACGTCTTTTTCGGCACCGCAGAAACCGATGAGCGGGTGCTTAGCGTGGATTACGACGTGCAGGTCACCGCGCTTTTTGTAGCCGTTGGCGACAAGGTAAAAGCCGGCGATACACTGATGTTGCTTGCCCAGCCGGAACTGGACAAAGAGATCGAGGAAAAACAGTTTGCCATCGAGCAATTGCAATCCCAACGCAGTGAAAATATAGTAGCCCTTCGCAACGAGATAGCCCTGCTGCAATCGCAATACGAGGCGAAAAAAAGCGAACTGGAGTCGGAAGTCAACGTGCTGCGCACCGAAGCGGCCGTACAGTCCCAACTCCGGCAGGCGATAGGCCGCCAGCAAAATGAAGCTATCAAGGAAAACCAGTCGTACAACCAGGTACAGCTACAAGAAATCGCCGTGCTCGAAGAATCTATCCGCCAACTGCAAGACCCGCTGAAAAAGCAAATCCAGCAATTAAAACAAAAGCAAGCCGGCGAAGATGCGGCTATCGCAATGCAAATAAACCAGATCAACTACGAAATCAATACCCTTCGCAACGAAAAGCGCATCCTGGTACTATTGGCCCCCATCGACGGGTTTGTGTCCGACTTGCCGGTCAATTTGGGCGAGATGGTGCAAAACTTTACCACGCTAACTAAATTGCATTCTACTTCACCCGCCAAGATAAGGGGCTTTATTCACGAGTCGGTAGACCTCGCCTTTAAGCTCGGCGATACGGTCTCGCTGAACTCTTCCGCACGCGAATTACAAGCTGTAAAAGGCACGCTGGTAAGTAGCAGTCCCCAACTCGTAGAACTACCTACCAGGCTGCGCAAGTTCCCGGAAGTGCGAGCCTGGGGCCGCGAAATTTATATCCAATTACCCCCCAATACGCCCTTTTATATCGGCGAAAAGGTGATGATTACCATGACTAACGAGCTCGGCAAATGACGATCAAGACGATATTGCTGGCATGCGGCGTTATGGCCTGGAGCGGATCAATCCAGCCGTCCGACCCCGTGGTGGTGGGTGCTGCCACCGTACTGGCAACTGCTTTGCAAGATCAACGCCTGGTGTTGAAGCAAAGCGAAACTGTTTTTTTACAAAATAATCCGCTCTACCTGCCCTGGCTCGACGAACTCGAATTTCGCTACGGCCCCGACGATTTATACCTCAACGAACAACGCGCCGCTATCCGATTTTCGGCTAATGGCTTTCGCCAAATTAAACGACAGAAAGCTATTCACAATCTCGAAGTAGATATCACTAAGGCCGAACGCAGGGCGCTACTCCAGGAATCCCTGATAGAGCGCTATTCCGCACTATGCGATTTGTATTTTCTGCCGCAACTCATCACTGCGCACGAACAACTCGCGCAAATGTACGATACCACCCGCCAGGCATACAGTTATCTGCTGGCCGCAGGCGCCAAGGTTGACGTGGTAGATATCATCGACGCCGAAGAAGACGGCTACGATACCCACGATAAACTGATGGAATTGCGCGGCGAAAAAGCGGAGGCGCTCCAATTGTTGAAGCGCTGGATGAATGCATCAGGAGATATCGACCTGCAGTTTGACGCCTTTATCGGCCCCGAACAGATGGCCCAGGTAGCCGCTTCACTTTTGGCCGGCACGCAATCCGTTTCGCCGGAACTAGCTATCAAAACCCTCGACGTACAACTGGAACAGGCCCAATGGCGACTGGAAAAAGCCAGACAATTCGATATTTTTAATTTTTTTCAAATAGACTACCAAAGGCCGGTAGAACCTTTCCAATTGCAAAGGGATTTTTCCGCCCGCATCGGCCTCAATGTGCCCATCCCCGGCAGTAGGCGCGTCAATCAACGCGAACAGGCACTCGCCGTGCACCAGGCCGAAAACGACCTCCAATGGACGGCCATAGCTCAACGCCAACTACTGGAGCAACAAGCCCTCAAACTCAATAACCTCATCGAACAACAACGCAGCCTGCTCGCCGATAACCAAAAAAGCCCCGTACAACGCTTGCTGGACAGCCCCGTCGCCCTCACCAACCTCGAAGCCGTTGATATCCTGCGCCTCCGACTTATTAAGCAAAAGCAAGTAATCAATCAGATTGAAATAGCCTACGAAGTCGCGCAATGTTATGTGGAGCTCCTCTATGTCAGCGGCGCAGCCGGCGCCGAGCCGCTGCGCAATTATCTGTCGCCTTCCCTGGATACCCTGTAGGATAGCAGTCAGCTAACAGCACTTAGCACTCAGCAGGTCTTAGCAACTGAGTGCTGAGTGCTGACTGCTGACTGCTGACTGCTAAGTGCTAACAACCACATCAGCAATCCCCGCCAACCCATCCGGGTTTTCTTCTATCAGGCTGCCCACCACAATCATATCGGCGCCGGCTTGCAGGGCGTCATGTGCCTGACGGGGCGTGCGAATACCGCCCCCCACGATAAGCGGAATATCAACGGCCTGGCGTACTGCTGCTATCATAGCCGGAGGCGCCGGTTGCGGGGCGCCGCTGCCCGCTTCGAGGTATAGAAGTTTCAGCCCGAGCATTTCGCCGGCCATAGCCGTACACACGGCGATATCTTTTTTATTGGAAGGTATGGGCGTAGTATTGCTCATATAGCCTACCGAAGTAAGCGCGCCACCGTCGATGAGCATATAACCGGTAGGCAGTATTTCGAGTTTGCTTTGCCGCAGCCAGGGCGCTGCTACTACATGTTTTCCGATGAGAAACTCGGCATTGCGGCCCGAGATGAGCGAAAGCAACAGGATGGCGTCGGCGTCGGCATGGAGCTGCAGGGTATTGCCGGGAAAAAGCACCACAGGAATATCGCAGTGATCCTTGATTGTGCGGATGCACTGCCCCAGGTGGTCGTTCACTAGCAGGCTGCCACCTATGAGAAAGTAATGCACCCCGGTCTGCTTAGCCAATGCCGCCAGTGCGGGCAATTTGCCGGGATCGGTTTTGTCGGGGTCGATCAATACGGCCAGTTTTTTGCCCCCGCCGGCCCTGGCTTCCAGTAGAGAAGTATATATCATGGGGCCGGTGGGTTATTGGGTAAAAAACTTGCGTTGTTTATCCTGTTCAAATTTTTCGGCATTAAATACCTGCGAGTTGCCCTTGGGGATCGACAGCGACTGCCACTGCGCGCCACGCAAGTGCTTGGCAAGGAAAACGATCTGTCCCACGTGGTAACTGTAATGCGCTATCTGCCGCTGGATGGCTTCCATCACCGTGTGGCCTTCGTTGCGGATATACACGATGCGCTCGATATCGGCGGCGGTAAGCGGGTCCACGGCGTCGAAGAGGCATTGCCAGCCTTTTTCCCAGGCTTCCAGCAGGGCTTCTTTGCTGGGATAGGCGCCTTCAAACTCCTCGTCGCGCTGCCGCCAGGGCTTTTCGCCGTCGGAAGTGAGAAAGTCGGTCCACCGCGACAACATATTGCCGCTCAGGTGTTTGACAATCAGCGCGATGCTATTGGAGTTGGGATCGGGTTGATGCATCAACGCATTACCGTCGATTTGGGCCATCGCTTTGTCGGCCAGGCCTTTATAGTAACGGAACAGGTACCTGGAGCTTTCCAGGAAATTGTCGGCAAGGGATGTGTTCATTTCCATAAATTTGGGTAAAGATACGTTTTAAGGCGGGGCGTCGCTATACCAATGACAACCTTTTTGCCGTTGTATACACTGTTCTTATTGTACCGCCACCGTTAATTTATGTGCATGACTTTGCGCTCCTGAATAATCTGATTATCCCTCCCAATTTTGTTTAACCAATTATGCGTTGAATTCAATATTTTTTTTGAAAATAAATTGTTCTTGAATATAAAAAAATCAGTATTTTGTTTTTCCTCTCAGTCGTGTTGATCTTTTATTGTATCATATTAAAATTTAGTATTATGAAAAATCTGATGATTGTTACTGACATTTTGCGTCGACACACACACACACACAATGCACACGGGTTGTTTGCATTAGTATCTTACTGTCGTTTTTGTTGAACCTACCACTGTTACACGCGCAACAATTGAACATCTGCGGAACGCCTGAAAGTACAAGTGAAGAGATACTCGCTGCGCGAAGTTTGATTAGCCTGAACGTACCTGCATCTTCATTGAATACGATATACGAAATACCTATACATTTTTACCTGGTTAATGACGATAGCGGCAATCCCCCCGTGGATGCGCCCCTGGACTATATCATCTACGAGATTTTTGAAATGGTGGAAGAAACGAATACGTATTACGATAATGGTATGAAATTTTACGTATGCGACATTTCTACGAATGCGATAAATAACACGTCGTTGCAAAATGAGGAGTCTGGCGTTGCTGATTTGTACGCTGCTGCTCATAACGTAGAGACTGTTAATGTATACATTGTTAAGCGGTTAGATGAGGGGGCGCTTGGCACGGCGTCAGTTGTTGGACAAGAATACGCTGCTGTGGCATTAGTGGGAGTTGGGTCTGCTATTAACCTTGCACATGAATTAGGGCATAATTTCGGTTTGGAACATACCTCATTTTTGAAGATCACATACTTGCCGGACAATAGTTGCAATCCCCATCCAATCTGGAGCCCAGGGTGTCAGGATTGCAATGGTTGTGCTGAAATGACATGCCCTTCCTGCACTGGCGATTTCATTGCCGATACGCCGGTTGATCCGGGGAATGAATCATTTACTACTCAGGGTTATAACTATATTATGTGCCCCGATCCGGGAACCAACCCCTGCATTGTAATTGAAAATGGCATACCTCTGCCGTATGAATATAACCCTGACCGCACAAACCTAATGTCAAATTATTCTTTTCGCGATCACTTCACTCCGATACAACTCAATGTATTGCTTGCCTCACTCCTCACTCACCCCAACCGAGCTTTTTTGCTGGATAATGTGCTGCCCGAGTGCAGCAATATTACACAGCCCAATATATTTTATGTGGCGCAAAAAGGAAAAGTAACCAGAATAAGGCGCTCACCTACCGGTTATGAATTCGATCCAATGGATGACGTTCGCATTAACGTATTTGAAGAAAGTAGCAGCCAGAATTGCGCTAAAATAACTAATAGCGCAGGAGAGTATACCGTTACGGAGTGTACCGGGCAATTC
>JABWBR010000085.1 GCA_013360405.1 Saprospiraceae bacterium | reverse complement strand
CCTGTCGGGTTGGAACCCGACTGATAGGCGGCACGAGATTTGAATCTCGCGCCAGCGCCCGCGTGTTTTGTTTTTGGTTTTAGTGGTTGTTTTTGGCAATCTCGCGCCAGCGGGGGAGAATCTCTTTTCTCACACTCTCACACTCTTACTCAGTTATCCATTTCCCCCGATACATCCGCGTCGGCGTCTCTATGCTATACCCGTAAATACCCGCTGCCAGCTCCGGCAAGGTCACCTCAGCATTCCCCCGCAAACTTCCTTTCCATACCTGCTTGCCCTGGCTGTCGTACAACGTAAAGAAATACGCCTCTTCACTTTCCGTGCGGATAAACAAGTTACCTCCAGCCATACCCGGATTGGGATACACAATAAACGCCGCAGGCAGGTATTCTAACGAGGGGACCGAGGTAAATAAGGCCGTATCCCGGGCTACGATAAACTGCCCGAAGCGGTAGATCTCGCCTTCGGAGCCGAAGGCAGCGCTGCCGGGCGTACCCTGTATAGCATCATGGGCTTGCCCGATGATCTCCCACGTATCCCCGTCGGCATTATCACTCCGTTGAAAGAGGAGGAAAGCCTCGGGTTGTTGCGCCTGTGCGGCGCTGATATCTCCGATGGAGTCAAATTCCACGGCGGTGATGCCGTCAAAGACGTCGTTGGTTCCGTAGTTGTTGATGACCCAGTAGGCCTGGCTCAGGCCGCCGAAATCAGGCGAGGAGTCGGGCGCGAGGTTGATGCGCGTGGCAATAACTTGTCCGTTTGGGGTCAAACCTGTGCCGGCGCTGATCGAGATGCCGGTACCCGGAAATTCATAGCTACCCTCGCCTTCGATGTCTAACCCGGCTGCCACGCCGCCGCCGACAGGAGCGGTGCAGGTCTCGCGTATGGCGCCGCTGCGCAGGGAGGCATGGCGCACGCCCGAGCGGTCGAGTACGTAACCGTCTATTTCGTTGAATTGGTAGTAGGCGATGAGGTTGGGGTCGTTGGCCGGGACTTTGGTGAGGTGGCGCAGCAGACGGATTTCATCCTGCGATAGCGCCCGGTCCCAGATGCAGACCTCGTCTATCAGGCCTTTGTAGTTGCGGTCGTTCCAGCCGTTGTAGCTGCCGATTTTGAAGGCGCTGAGCAGCACCGGCGGCAGGGTAATGTTTTGTGTGGCGGCTATGCCGTTGACGTAAATGGTGATGGATTGGCCGTTGTAGACGAAGGCTACATGCGACCATTCACCGGGAGGGGCTGCCAAGCCGCTGTCCCACCACCATTGTCCGCCGCCGGGCCAGTGATAACCCAGGCGATTATTTGTTTTGAAATTAAAACCCGCAGGCAGTTCGTTCATCACGATGCCGGTGTATTCGGGTTGTATGCCGTCGGGTTTGACCCAGGCGCTGATGGTGAGGGCGTCGACAGTCTGGCCGAAGACGGGCGTCTGGGCGTAGTCGCCCGGTGACTCGCATTTGAGGGCAAAACCGGGAATAGTCTCCGGATCGCAGCCGTTGGTGACGGTCACCATGCCGCTGATGCTTTTTTCGCTGGTGTTGCCGTTGCTGTCGGTGATGCGCAGGGTGACGTCGTAGCTACCCGGGGTGTCGTAGGTGACTTTGGGATTGCGGGCGTTGTAATCACTCACATACGAAGCGCCGGGGAATTCCCACTCCCAGCTAGCCCCGCTGTGGTGCAACACGGAGTAATCGTCGAAATAAAACGTATCGCGGATACAGTAACTAATGAATTTGTCGACGGTAGGCTGCGCCAACGGACGCGAAGCGGCGGCCATCTCGGTTTCCCATACGCCGTGGCCGTAGGTGGCCATTCGCAGCTTTCCTTCTTTATAAAACGGCCGGATGATATTCGCCTCTGCTTTGTAGGGCAATCCCTCGCTGTATAGCTCCCAGTCGCTCATCGTATTGTCGCGGTAATACACGGCGAAATTGGTGGCGAGGTAGACGAGTCCGTCGGTGCCCGACTGGTGAAAGACGTAGCGCGTGGCTTGTCCGTTGAGAACAGGCGTAGTGAGGTTTTCCCAATTATCGCCGCCATCGGTGGTTTTGAAAATCTTGGCGCCGTCGTTATTTTGGTGGCTGAAGGTGACCCACAGCGTATTTTCGTCCTCGGCGCTGAGTGTCATGGTGCCGGCACGCTGTGAGTTGGCGGCGGGGAAAGTTTTTTCCTCCCAGTTTGCGCCGCCGTCGGCGCTGCGCCACAGCATGGCCCCGTAAAACGAGGAGCGCTGGTACACGTAGATCACCTGCGGATTGCTGCGGGCTATATCAAAATGCAGCAGTGGCGCATCGGGGTCGCCGCCGAATTCCTTGACCAGGTCGTAGCGCTGTCCGCCGTCGTCGCTGCGCCAGAGTTTGTTTTCCCTGCCGATGTATATCGTGTTGTAGCAGTTGGGGTGGAATTCCAGCTCGCTGGAATGCGCCGCGTAGTAGCTTTCGTTGGGATACAGCGACAGCGAAGGTGCGTTGATCACGTCGCCCGACAACTCGTATGGAATCAATTTGGAACTGATATCCGAAAAATAGGAAGTCTGCGCCTCACCCGGACTGACATACCCCGTAGCGGCTTCGGCGCCGCCGAGTCGCAGAAATCGCCCTTCTTCAAAGCTGGGGCGGTAGGCCGTATTGCCGTTGTGGTAGCGGCCGCCCACCAGCAGGTCTTCGTTCCAGCCGCTGCCGAAACCCCAGAAATCGGAGGCTGTGAGGCCGTATTTGCGCGACTCGTGGTTGGCGAACAAGTCTGAGGAGTAGTTGATGCCTCCGTCGTTGACCACCCATTGGTCATCGCCGTTGATCTCTATTTCTTGCTGGTCGGGGTGAATCCATCCCACGTTGCCCTGGTAGCCGCCCAGCGGAGTGAAAGTCTGAGCCCCGTCGGTGCTGCGCCACAGGTTTAGTCCGCCGATTAGCAAGTGGTTGGCGTTGGTATGTGATGCGGCAATGCCGAGGTTGTAGTAGCCCTGGTACAGGGTGTTGGTATTGTTGAGGGTCATCAGGTTGGGGTGGCTCGAAGTATAAGGCCCGCCCACCGGCTGATTGGGCAGCAGCCAGCTTTCGCCGGCATCGTTGCTGCGGTAAATGCCTATAAAGCCGTTGTCGCCGGGTTTAGAGTTGCCGATCAGTACCACGTACACCACATTGGGATCGGCGGGCGTCACCGTCATGCGGGCGCCGTCTTCGCGGCGGTCGGCGTTGTCGGAGCTGTACCAGCCGTTTTCGCGGATGCTGAAGGTAGCCCCGCCGTCGGTAGATTTAAAAAACTCGCTGCGCTTGGCGGTGGGGTTTGATTTTAAAATATAAACCGTCTGCGGGTCGTCGGGTTTGATTTCAATATCCCAGCACACCTGCGTATAGAGTTGCGTCCAGTTGGCGCCGCCGTCTACGCTGCGGTATAGGCCTTTGCCGCCGGCCAGCAGGATCACATCGGTAGAATCGGGCCGAATGGCGATATCGTTCACATCGAGGCTGCTTTGATCGAGCAGCACCGCCCAGTTGGCCCCGCCGTCTACCGTCTTATACACCTTTCGGCCGTCGCCGGCGAACACGATATCGGGGTTTGAGGGGTGTACCTTAATCGCTCGCACCGTCGTCATCAGCGTTTGGTGCGAGGCGGGCTGCCAGTTGAGGCCTTTATCTGTAGTTTTAAAAATACCGCCGCTCTCCGTACCGCAATACACGATATCGGGATGCGAGGGCGATTGGTCGACGCAGTACACATTGGCCTGCCAGGACACCCTGATCTGGTTGCTTTCGGTATTGTACGTATCAAATGGGCCGATGCAAGTCCAGGGCGGCGTCAGGTTTTTGGCTACCGCCTCCTGGCGTTGTTGCAGGTATTCCTGTTCGGCGGCTTGCAGGGTGGCTATCTCCGGCCGGGCGATGTGGCCATCGACCTGCACGAAGGCGTCCACCTGTCTTCGCCAGCGCTTGTAGTACTGCGTATGCGAAGTTTTTTCAAAAGCATGTTGCCGGTAATAGGTTTGAAAAGCGCTATCCACCTCCCACACATTCGGGTTGTCGGCGTACATCAGCCGGGCCCATTCGGGCGTAGCGGCGTCGTGTAGCGGTCTGAGATCGGAGGAAGACTGGGCGGCCAGAAAGCCGGAGAAGCCAAAAAACATGGCAATAACAAGACTTATTCGCATGGGTTAGCAGCATTAAAAAAGCCCTCCCTGCATAGTGCGGGAAGGGCTTCAAAAGTCATCCCTATGATTATATCGTTAAAGCTTTTATATTAAAAAGCTACTGTTTATCCTATCACGGTGCATAGTTAGGCAAAAAGTGGAATATATGCAACTGTTATTTAAAAATCTGTGATGTATTAACTTTAACAGGGTGCTTGCTAGTTGAGGAGGTACTTACTGTTCTATCAACCCCAATCCTGACAAATAACCAAGGATACTCATCATCACGATTAATACAACCATTACAGCCGTGATAATATTCCAGGCTCTCCCCGGCTTTTTATACCAAAAAAACAATAACCCCGAAAAAAGGGAAGTATACAATAAGGCTTCGGGTATACCCAATATATGGTACTGCAAAGGTATTTTAGTATAAATATACCCCTCAAAGGAACCGAAGGTAGGGCCGACTGTAGAAACATACGAGAGCCCCAACACTAGTCCTGCAAATTTAAGCCAGCCATTTTTTGAAGTAAAAACGTCTATGAACGGCAATAAAACCAGAGCAATAATTATTCCTCTGATGATCTGCATGCCGGGGCCCAGTGCCACCACAGGGTCATCAACCGGCCGCATTATAACTGACATGCTTTCAGATGCAAAATGCGCTTTGTAATTCATAAAAAGAAGCGCAAAAATACCTGCTATGAAATAGGAAATGGTGTGGATCGCAGCAACTCGCCATATAAATGTGCCAGATTCGTTTTTTTGGATTTGATTCATGATTGTCTTGTTTAGTTATGCAAAAGTCTAATGCGCTTTGTGTTGGATTTCAACCTTTAATTTAATAAAAAATCATTTACCTCAATATTTTCAAAAAAAAACATCGCCCCAGGCAGCATTTCACCCACACACCGGGTCTGACACATAGAAGCGAATCTTCAACAGATTTTTCCAATAGCGGAGGCGCCATCGTCCAACCTCGAGGGGACAGATGGCGCTTTTTTTTTGGGTGACATGGTGACGGCCCGGGAGCGCCTCAGGTGGTGACGGCTGAGACGCGCCCTGGGTGGTAACAGCTGAAGATGTTCTTATTCCAGGCCGTCACGAGTTCCCCAGTCGTCACCACCCCCGGAGTTCCCCAGCCGTCACCTTGTCACCACCCTTGGAGTTTCCCAGTTATCACCTTATTACTATCTTAGCCGCGAAAATCCTTTTTCCAAATAAAATCTATCATCCGATGAAGAAATTGTTAGTCAGTTTTCTACTGCTGGCCATACTGGCACAAGCCAGGGCCGGCGAAGGCATGTGGCTGCCGCTGTTCCTCAAGCAGCTCAACGAAGCCGAGATGAAGTCGATGGGCATGAAGATGAATGCCGAGGACATCTACAGCGTGAATAAAGGCAGCCTCAAAGACGCCATCGTGAGCTTCGGCGGCGGCTGTACCGGCGAGGTGATTTCTGACCAGGGACTCGTGCTCACCAACCACCACTGCGGCGTGGGGTATATCCAATCGCATAGCTCGGTAGAGAAAAATTATATCGACAACGGCTTTTGGGCCAAAAACCGGGCCGAAGAGATAGCGAATCCCGGATTGTTTGTGACGTTTATCGTGCGTATGGAGGACGTGACGACCCAGGCGCTGCAAGGGGTCACTGCAGATATGTCGGAAAAAGAACGCCAATCGGCCATCGATAAAAACCTGAATGCAATCCGCACGGGCGCTGCCAAGGAAACTTACCAGGATGTGATGGTACGCCCCTTTTACAAGGGCAACCAGTTTTTCCTTTTTGTAACCGAAACATACCGCGACATCCGACTGGTGGGTGCGCCGCCTTCTTCTATCGGCAGCTTCGGCCACGACACCGACAACTGGGTGTGGCCGCGCCACTCCGCCGACTTTTCGCTGTTCCGCATCTATGCAAGTCCCGATAACAAACCGGCCGAGTATTCGGCGGATAATGTGCCTTTCAAACCCCGCCACTTCCTGCCGATCTCTATGGACGGCGTGGCCGCGGGCGACTTTACGATGGTGTTCGGCTTTCCGGGCCGTACCGATGAATACCTGCCCGCTGTAGCCGTCGACAATATGGTGAATGTGCTAAACCCCATCCGCATCGGCATGCGCGACAAGTCGCTGGCAGTGATCAACGAGGCGATGCGCAACAGCACAGAGGTAAAAATTCAATACACCTCCAAGCAATCGCGTATTGCCAACGCCTGGAAAAAATGGATCGGCGAAAGCCAGGGTGTAAACCGCACGGGCGGCATTGCCAGAAAACAAAAACTGGAAGCGGATTTCCAGCGCCGCGTGGACGGCAATCCCGCCTGGAAACAATCCTACGGCATGCTCTTGGCCGACTACAAGAAGCTCTCCGACAAAATTATGCCCTACGCCAAAACCCGCGATTATGTAGGCGAACTGGGCGCTAACATCGAACTGTTCCAGTTGGCAAGCACGCTGTCGCGCTTTGTAACGATATACGACAACAACGGCGCCGCCGGTTTTGACGCCCGCAAAGCCCAGATCACAAGCTACCTGGAAAACTTCTATGCCGACTACCGCCCCGAAATAGACAAAAAAGTAATGGCGGCATTGATGGAAGAGTATTTCAACAAAGTGGCAGTGGACCATCTCGATCCGTATGCCGTGGAGCAGATCGGTTTTGCCGGTAAAGACTACGACATCTTTGCCGCTACGGTTTTCGCCAAGTCGATGCTCGACGACAAGGACGCGATGTTGGCCGCACTTGCGAATACCGACGCTTTTATTACCAAACTAAAAGCGGATTACGGCTATACCCTCTGCCGCAGCATTATCACAAACAACGAGCAAAAGGTGCTCCCCGAATACAACGCCGTTCGCACCGAACTCGACCTGCTGGAGCGCAAGTATATGCAGGCGCAAATGGATGTATTTACAGAAAAACGCTTTTATCCCGACGCCAACAGCACCCTGCGCGTCACCTACGGCAAAGCCGAAGGCTACGAGGCCCGCGATGCGGTGAATTACAGCTATATGACCACGCTCGACGGCGTGATGGAGAAATATAAACCCGGCGACTACGAATACGACGTGCCACAGCGACTGCGCGAGTTGCACGCAACCAAAGACTACGGTATTTACGGCGTCAACGGCGAAATGCCGGTGTGCTTCATCGGCTCCAATCACACTACCGGGGGCAACTCGGGTAGTCCGGCCGTCGACGCCTGGGGCAACCTCGTCGGCCTCAACTTCGACCGCACCTGGGAGGGCACGATGAGCGACCTCAACTACGCCCCCACGATCTGCCGCAATATTATGGTGGATGCCCGTTACTTGCTGTTTATTATCGATAAATTCGCCGGGGCCGGCCATTTGGTCAATGAGATGAAACTGGTGTATCCGAAGACGAAGCCGGTTAAAAAAGCAGAGGAAGTGAAGAAGAAAGCTGGGAAAAACTAGGATTTAGCAGTCAGCAGTCAGCAGTCAGCACTTAGCTACTGAGTGCTGACTGCTGAGTGCTGAGTGCTAAAATCAAAACCATGCACAACAACCCGGCAGAACACCGCAACGGCGTGATAGCCGTCACCGTGGCGGCCATCCTGTGGAGCACGGGGGGCTTGTTCATCAAATTGCTGCCGTTTGATGCGTTTACGATTTTGTGTTACCGCTCGGCTTGTGCGGCCATCGTCTTCGGTTTTTTGGCGCGAAAAAGGCTTTTTCAGTTTACCAAAGCAAGTATTATCGTCAGCCTTAGTTATACGGCCTTGCTGGTGTGTTTTGTGACTTCCACCAAACTCACCACTGCTGCCAACGCCATTTTCCTGCAATATACCGCGCCAATTTATATTCTGTTGTTGGAGCCTGTTTTGTTTAAATTAAAAATAGAGCGCATCAACATCATTGCCATCGTGGCCTGTCTCGTGGGGATGTCGTTTTTTATGTTTGGCGACCTCGAAGTGGGCAACATGACGGGCAATATCCTTGCGCTGGGCACCGGGGTTTTCCTGGCGGTGGTGATGCTCGGCCAGCGATTTAACAAACCCGAACTCAACGAAACCGCCATTTTTTGGGGTAATATCCTTGTGATTTTGGTAGGCCTACCCAGTTACCTCGACTCCCCTACCCCCACCTTCGTCCAATGGGGTATGCTGCTTTTCCTCGGCTTTATTCAAATTGGATTGGGTTACGCCCTGTTTACTTACGGTCTCAAACGAACCCTCGCCATTGAAAGCGCGCTTATCGCTTTTCTGGAGCCGATCCTCAATCCAGTGTGGGTGTTCCTGGGTTACGGCGAAAGACCATCTACGATGGCGCTCATAGGCGGGTTGATTATCATCGGCTCCCTGGTGCTGCGCACGGTGATTCGGAATCTGGTAGGTGACAAGGTGACGGCCACGGAGCGCCTGAGGGGGTGACGGCCTCGGAGCGCCTGGGGGGGTGACGGCCTCGGAGCGCCTGGGGGGGGGTGACGGCCTCGGAGCCTCTCCCCTGCCGTCACCTCCTGAGTCCGTCCCCTGCCGTCACCTCCTGAGTCCGTCCCCTGCCGTCACCCCCTGAGTCCGTCCCCCGCCGTCACCTCCTGAGTCCGTCCCCTGCCGTCACCCCCCGAGTCAGTTCCCCGCCGTCACCAACTCCACCTCCATCCACACCGGCTGGTGATCCGAAAACTGAAACTGGAGATCCATGCACTTTACGCTTTTCACCTTCACATTTGGCGAAATCAGGAAAAAATCGATAATCGTGACAAACGTCTCGCCGGGTTTATAGGGTTTGCGGGCTTTGCGGTTAGTGGGCACCGTGGGGTCGTAGACCCAGCGCCAGTCCGTGGGGAGAAAATCATCGGGGATATTCAATTGTACATAGCCCTGGGTGCGGCCCGGCATAAACCCATCGAAGCGGAAAAACGGCGGGCACTGGTTCCAGTCGCCGCCGGCTATGACGTAGTTGCCTTTTTCGTATTCCTTTAATAGCAAATCCTTTAGGTAAGCCATCTCCTGCTTTTTCAATCGCCCGTCGCGGTCGTGGGCGGAGTTGTGCACGTTGATCACCACGAGATCTTTGCCGCCTTTCACCGGATAGCGGAACACCGCCAGACAGCGGTCGAGCTGGAAATTGCTCATCGGCCAGCCGAAACTGCCGGGCAATTGGTAGCGCGTAGCCTCAGAGGGCTGAAAGCGGCTGTACGTGGCCAATCCACTGTGGACGGCGCCGTAGGGGTTCCAGGGCTCCAACAGAGGTAGCGGCACCCGGGGATTGAGGTAGTTGACAGCGAAATATGCTGAAAAACCAGGCTTTTGGGCTTGCAGCCGTTCAAACTGGTTGATATAATAACTGCGGCGGGAGGCCAGGTCAACCTCCTGCAACAAGAAAAAATCGGCCTGGGTAGACATCATCCACTGCTCGATGCCGGCTTCGAATTTGTCGGTCAGCTCCCGGGGCGGTCGCACCATATGGGGTCCGGAACTAAGGTGCCTGCCATTGTCGAAAAAGAAATCGGCTTCGGCGCCGAGTCCGGTGTAGCCCAGGTTCCAGATCGCCAGTGAAATGACGCTATCGGGGACTTTGCCGGCTGCGGCGGTTTGCGCGGCCTGCAGGGTTTCCTGCGGCGGAGCCTGGTAGTCGACTAAGGTGCCGTGGACCAGGATCACACCGATGTAAGCCGAAAAAAGCGAGAGCACTAAGCCCAAAACTTTGAGTGTGCGTTTGAGTATGGGTTTCATAATTCTAGAACATCTGACATGCTAAAAAATCCTTTTTTGCCTACTATCCAGTGCGCTGCCAGGAGCGCCCCGCGGGCAAATCCTTCGCGGGAGTGGGCTTCGTGGCGTATGCTGATGGTATCTATGTCCGATCGATAGACAACCTCGTGGGTACCGGGCGCCTGTCCTTCGCGGATAGAGGTGATGGGTGGCTCCTTATCCGGCAGTCGCTCGACGATATCCTGAGCCAGGCTGATCGCCGTGCCGCTGGGCGCGTCTAGTTTTTGGGTGTGGTGGATTTCGAGGATAGCCGGGTCGTATTGCGGTTGGCGCTCCATAAGCTCTGCAAGGCGTTTATTCAGCGCAAAAAACAGATTTACCCCGATGCTGAAATTGGAAGCGTACAACAGGGCGCCTTCCTTGTATGCACAAAGCGCCACCGCCTCTTCAAGCCTGTCGAGCCAGCCGGTGGTGCCGCAAACCACCGGCACGCCGGCTTCGAGACATAGTGTGATATGATCGAAGGCCGTCTCGGGCCGGCTTACTTCGATGGCTACATCGGCGGCTTGCAGGGATTCCAGGGTTAATTCTCCCCTATTCCCGCTGCCGATGCGCAGTACGACTTCATCGCCGGCCGCTTCGGCCAATTCGGCGATGGCTTTGCCCATTTTTCCGTAGCCTAGCAGGGCTATTTTCATGGTTAGGTTTTAGCGGTTAGCAATTAGCGGTCAGCAGTCAGCAGTCAGCAATCGGCAATCGGCAATCGGCAGTCGGCAGTCGGCAGTCGGGCCGTTGTTATGGCGAAATGAAGTGCGACAACCATCGCCCAATTTTATTAAAAAAAGATGCTTTTTTCAAACTAAAACCCATCTCATTGAGCAAAGCGACCAATGCTGCGTCTTTATTATTGTGAGCGATTTCAACAGCATTATTTCCGCCAAAGCCCGCCTTCATATAGGGATCGACGCCGTGTTTGATTAAAAACCGGGCCATCTCCGCATTTCCCAATTTCGCGCTTTCTATGAGCACCGTCGTCACCACCTCGGGGTGCTCGTAATACTTCATTGCGTTTTTTTTCCATAACCCAAACACACCTTTAATCTTCCATTAGAATAAACAACCAATAAATTTAGCACTAATTATTGATTAAGTCGATTAGGCCTCCAGGATGGGTCGAAAAGCCAGGTCTTTCCGGTGCATTCTTATGAAAAGTCTCTGTTCTATTCTTTACATTTATCTCCGCTAAATTACCCTGTGTGCACAAACTAGCGGTTCTTGCCCTTTACCTGTTTGCAGGCCTTATCCCGCTTAGCATAAGTGGACAACCTGTTTTTATCCCTATCGGAGCAGAACAAGGACTTTCCAGCCTCCAAATTACAGACATCTATCAGGATCGCTACGGCTTTGTGTGGATAGGTACGCCTTATGGTCTCAACCGGTTTGACGGTTACGAATGCGTACAATTCTACAACCTGCCCGGGGATACCCTGAGTATCAGCTCCAACCATATCAGTCCCCGCACTTTTTTGGGAAGACCCAAACGGCAATTTGTGGGTGGCAACCTATACCGGAGGACTCAATTGTTTTGACCGGGACAAAGAGCAATTCGTCCGTTTCAGGGCCGACGAAAAACGGCCCAATCGCATCAGCATGGATAAGTTGTTCGCTATCGAACCCGATGGCAAAGGAGGCCTCTGGATTGCCACCGCCGGACGCGGCTTTAATCATTTTGATCTAATAGATACATTCAAAACCTGGAAAGAAGACGAGGGGAAACCGGGATTGCTGATGGGCAGTACCATTACCGGGCGACTGAAACGCGATAAACAAGGCCAACTCTGGATAGGTACCAACAAAGGCGTTTGCCGGTTTGATCCCGAAAGAAAATCCTTTGAATATTTTCCGTTTGCTGCAGGCCATGATAAAAGTCTGAGCGACGGGTTTGTCACGGATATTTATGAGGATAAAAAAGGCGACATCTGGCTGGGCACCGCCAACGGTCTCAACCGCTGGGAAGCCGACAAAAAACGTTTTGTAAAGTACTATTTCTCCAATCGTTTTCCCAATAAAAATAAAAACTACGATTACATCCTCGATATGCTGGAAGGCGAAGATGGCAAATTATGGCTGGGCACCAACGCCGGCTTGTTGCTGTATGATGTAGAGAATAATGATTGCGAGCGCTTTCTTCACGATGCGGATAATCCTTTTTCCATAAAAGAAGGTCCGGTAAATATTGTGGTTAAAGACCGGGAAAATAACATCTGGCTGGGCACCAACAACGGTATCAGTATACTGAATACATCAGCCGGCAAGTTCAACCATCCGGTTTTCCAGCCCATCCGGGAATCGTTTGGTCAGATCACCGAAGCGGAAGGCATCAACGCCGTTCTGGAAGTGGATGAAGCACTTTGGTTCGCTACCCAAAAAGGCATTTATCGCTATCTTTTCAGGGGGGCTCCTCAATTAATTATGCCTGGAAATTTCACTGCTCTTTTTTATGATAAAAATACAGCCGAAATCTATGCGGGCTTTTTAGGTAATGGTTTTTATATTTTAGATGCCAGGCATTTTACACAAAAAAAACACTACGCAAAAAGTCAAATCGGCGAAGGCGATGATCCCTTTACGGTAAAAGGCCACCGATTGACCAGTTTTGCCAGGGACCGACAGGGTTTTGTGTGGATTGCCGCCGACGGCAGCCTCAACCGTTTTAATCCGGGAACAGGGCGGTTCCGGAAATTTCACAACGACGAAAAAAAACTTTATCAATTAAGCGTGGAAACCTCCGAAGACGGCTATGACTGGAATGGAAAAACCATCGCTTTGCGCATACGCCCTCACTGGAGCCGTACCTGGGGGGCTTATTTGCTTTACATCATAACCTCATACAGCGCAACGCCCTGTTGCTACTCAAGCTCGTCAACCAAATGCTCGATTTGTCGAAATTAGAATCCGGCCATCTGCCCGTAAAAATGATAAGGAGCGATATCGTTGCCTACCTCCACTACCTGACGGAGTCTTTCCATTCCTATACGGACAGCAAAGATATACTGTTGACTTTCCATGCTGATTTTTCAGATGAGGATGTCGACTATGACCCGGAAAAACTGCAACATATTATTTCCAACCTGCTCTCCAATGCCATCAAATTCACGCCGGCCGGCGGTGAAATTGAAGTAGCGGTACATAAAGCAGGCCCTGAAATAGTCATCCGGGTTACGGATACCGGTCCGGGCATACCGCCGGAGCACCTGCCCCATATTTTTGATCTGTTTTACCAGGTGGAGGATACCGGCAGCAGGTACGATGGATCGGGCATTGGGCTGGCATTGGTCAAAGAATTGGTCAGACTTTTGGGAGGTAGTATTTCCGTCGAAAGTCCTCCGGGCAAAGGCGCCGGCTTTTGTGTTCAATTGCCCATAAGCCGGGGGGCATCTCCTGCCAGTATGCCCCTGCCGAGTTCCCCCGTTGAAGCATTTGCCACGCCCCAGCCTGAATTACAAGTGCCGCTGCCCGGCGAGCGGGATACCGTTTTATTGGTAGAAGACAACGCCGACGTAATGACTTACCTGTCGGCTGTGCTTGCCGAGTCCTACCAGGTATTGACAGCCCGCAACGGCCAGGAAGGTTTCGACAAAGCGTTGGAATATATACCTGATATTATTGTCAGCGACGTCATGATGCCGGTAAAAACCGGCTTTGAGTTGTGCAAAGCATTAAAATCTGACGACCGCAGCAGCCATATTCCCATTGTACTGTTGACCGCAAAGGCCGATCACGAAGCTAAAATAGCCGGCTTGACCTATGGCGCTGATGTCTATTTGTCCAAACCCTTCAACCAGGAGGAGTTGCTGTTACAACTCAAAAAGCTGGTTGCATTGCGCCGGCAACTTCAGGAGCGCTATCAGGCTTCGTGGCAACAACAACCGGAAAATTTCATAACGCCCCTTAGCCTGAATGATCGTTTTTTGCAAAAAACAATGCAACTCATCGAATCCAATATAAGCGACGAAGATTTTGATATGCCTAAGCTCTGCGCCCTGCTAAACATGAGCCGGTCGAATCTGTTCCGGAAAATCAAAGCCCTGACCGGCGAATCCGCCACCGGTTTCATTCGCTCCGTCCGCCTCAACAAAGCCAGAGAATTATTGCTGAATACCGACATGAACGTAACGGAAGTGTGTTTCGCCACGGGTTTCAGCAGCCCCAATTATTTTTCCAGGGTATTCCAGGAGGTATTTGGTATGGCGCCGAGTGAAGTGAGGAGGCGGTGATTTAGTGGGGCTGGGCATGATATACCTTCAAACACTGGAATAATTAGAATGTTATACGTATATTGTATCATAATATTAATGATCTATGTTACCCAAATTTGATCCTGGCCTTTTCTGGGATGTTAATTTTTCTGATATCGAATGGGAAAAAAATGCCCGTTGGGTGATTGCGAGGGTCTTGTCTCGTGGAGATCTTCCAGATTTTCACGAACTGGTGCGGCTGTATGGATTAGAGCGTATCAAAAATGAAATGTTACAAGTACGATTTCTTGACAATAAAACTTTGAGCTTTGTTGCAAGCCTGTTTGATATACCTCAAGAACAATTCCGATGCTTCAAATTAAAGCAGTCCAACCCTTCACTTTCGCCATACTAAAAAAGCTTAGTGCATTGCCCGCTCTTTCCCAATTTCAGTTGGTAGGCGGTACGGCTTTGGCGCTACAAATTGGGCATAGACAGTCCATTGATCTTGACTTTTTTACACCCAATCTTGATTTTGACGAGAATGTGATGCTCCGAACTTTACAGGGTTTAGGAGAAACAACTGTACTTTCCACAGACATTAACTGGTTGGGTGTAAAATTCGAAGGTGTAAAAGTAGATATACTGAAGTATCCCTATCCGCTAATTGAAGAATATATTGAGGAGGATGGAATTCGGCTTATTTCTCCAGCTGATATTGCAGCCATGAAGCTATCAGCGATTTCCGGACGTGGCGCCAAAAAAGATTTTTTCGACCTCTTTTTCCTATTACAAATATTTCCATTGCAAGAAATGCTAGACTTATATACCAAGAAATTTGGGATACACGAGCATTTTCATGTGATCAGAAGCTTGACGTATTTTGAAGACGCTGAAGAAGAAATAGATCCAGTCATGTTGCAACCAGCTACCTGGCAAGCTGTAAAAAAGAACATTGAAAGAATAGTTCGGGACTTTTTATTATAGTGTTGCATCATAAGTATCCATTTTTGCAACAATAGGTGGAGCGCAGTCCTTGCACATAGCCTAATTTTGAAAACAAAACTCCACTATGAATAAAGCGACTATTTCCTTCCTGGCGCTACTCACATGCCATTGTCTGCTTGAGATTACGGGTGCCGACAACAACCAATTCCAACACTAAAACACCTTGATCATGAAAAAAATAATCCTTCTCTTTCCGCGCCTGCTTACCTGCTACCTGTGGCCCGCACTGGTTTTCCTGTTCATGCTGGTTACTACCCGCCTGGTCGCCTAAACCGAGCTGTGGGGGATGACTTCAGGAGGGTGGCGGGAGTGCAGTTGTTATCTTTTACAAAAAAACAATGTCATGAAAATAATTAAATTTTTGATCCTCTTGATGATTATATGAAGTAGTCATGCTCATAACAGAACCCGACCTGTTTCAGTTATGAAAGCAAAACCCTTTATAGTAAAAACAACTGATTTTCAATCAATTAAACATCAAACATTTAACATTCAAAATTAAACATCCCTCCCCTACTCTTCCATCATCTTCCTCAACTCATTCAATTTCAACATACACTCTATCGGCGTCATCGTATTCAGGTCGAGGTTGAGCAGGGCTTCTTTGAGCTTGCCGGCAAGGGGGTCGACGGTTTCGAAGATGCTGAGTTGGAGGGGCGATTGGATGCCGTTGTCTTCTTTGCTGATGTGCTGCTGCTCGAGTTGCGCCAGGATGTGATTGGCGCGCTCCACAATGCTGCGGGGCATGCCGGCCATCTTGGCCACATGGATGCCGAAGCTGTGCTGGCTGCCACCGGGTGATAATTTTCGCAGGAAGATGACTTTCTGACCCGATTCGCGCACGGCCACGTTGAAGTTTTTGATGCGATCAAACTGCTCGGCCAGTTCGTTTAGCTCGTGGTAGTGGGTGGCAAACAGGGTTTTGGGCCGTGCAAAGCCGTTGTTGTGCAGGTATTCGGCGATGGCCCAGGCGATAGAGATGCCGTCGTAGGTGCTGGTACCGCGGCCGATCTCGTCAAGCAAAATGAGGCTGCGGTCGCTGATGTTGTTCATGATGCTGGCCGTCTCGTTCATCTCGACCATAAACGTAGACTCGCCCGAGGAGATGTTGTCGGAGGCGCCCACGCGGGTAAAAACTTTGTCAACCAGGCCAATATCAGCACTGCGGGCGGGGACGTATGAGCCCATCTGGGCCATGAGGCAGATAAGGGCAGTTTGCCGCAAAAGGGCCGATTTACCCGACATATTGGGCCCCGTGATCATGAGCACTTGCTGCGTTTCGCTGTCGAGATAGACGTCGTTGGGTACGAAGTTTTCTCCCAGTGGCAACTGCTGCTCGATGACGGGATGGCGGCCTTCTTTGATGTCGATGGCCAATGAATCGTTGATAACAGGCCGGCTGTACTGGTTTTTGGCGGCGACTTTGGCAAACGACAACAAACAGTCGATGCGTGCGATGAGCGCCGAGTTGTGCTGTATGGGCTGGATGTAGTCGGCAATCGTGAAAACGAGCTGCTGGAATAATTGCTCCTCGAGCTCCAGGATGCGCTCTTCAGCGCCCAGAATTTTGGCTTCCAGTTTTTTGAGTTCGTCGGTAATGAAGCGCTCGCCGTTGGTGAGGGTTTGCTTGCGCACCCAATCGGCGGGCGTCTGGTCTTTGTATTTGTTGGTGACTTCGATATAATACCCGAATACGCTGTTAAACCCGATTTTCAGGCTGTTGATGCCCGTGCGCTGAATTTCATCCTGCTGGATTTTCTGAAGCAGGTCTTTGCTGTGGTGGATCACATGCCGCAGATCGTCCAGTTCTTCCGAAATACCGTCGGCCATGATGCCGCCTTTCGAGAGGTTTACGGGCGGATCGGCCACAACCTGCTTTTCGATGAGTTCGCGCAGTACCGGACAAGGATTCAGTCCTTCGGCCATCTTGACGAGTTGCTCGTTGCTACTTTCCGCAAAGGCGGTTTTTATGGGTAAAATAGCGGATAAGGCCCGGGCCAGCTGCACTACCTCGCGCGGATTGACCTTGCCCATAGGCACTTTCGAGATCAACCGTTCGAGGTCGCCGATTTGCCGGATATTTTGCTCGATGAGGCGGCTCATCTCGTCGTCTTGCAGCAAAAACTCCACCATATCGAGGCGGGCGTCGATTTCGCGTTGATGCCGCAGAGGCAACACCACCCATTTGCGCAGCAATCGCGCGCCCATCGGCGAGGTGGTATGGTCGAGTATGCGGATGAGCGGCACGCCGGTTTCGTGGGGGCTGAACAGCAATTCGAGGTTGCGGATGGTAAATCGGTCGAGCCATACGTAGCGATCTGACTGGATGCGGCTGATGGCCGTGATATGCTTGAGGTTTTTATTTTCAGTAGTGGCCAGGTAGTGCAAAACCGCGCCGGCGGCCATCTGTGCCATTTCCATTTCTTCCATGCCAAACCCTTTGAGGGTCTGCACTTCAAAATGGGCGGTGAGTTTTTCACGGGCGTAATCGGGGGTATACACCCATTCTTCGAGCGCGAAGGTGTAAAATTTGTCGCCGAAGTGTTTTTCGAATTCTTTGCGTTTGTCTTTGGCAAACAGTACCTCGGAGGGATTAAAACTTTGCAGCAGCTTGTCGATATAGGCCCAATCGCCCTCGCAGACCAGGAATTCACCCGTAGAGATATCGAGAAAAGCCAATCCCAACTCGTCTCTTTTGCCAAAATACAGCGAAGCCAGGTAGTTGTTGGTCTTGTGGTCGAGCAGCTTGTCATCCATCGCTACGCCCGGGGTAACGACCTCTGTGACGCCTCGCCTGACGATTTTCTTTTGGGGAGAAGGTTTTTCGAGCTGTTCGCAAATGGCCACGCGATAGCCGCCGCGCACAAGTCTGGGCAGGTACATGTCGAGTGCATGAAAAGGAAAGCCGGCCAATTCTACATCGCTACCGCCGTTATTGCGGCTTGTCAATACGATTCCCAATACCTTCGAGGTCTTCACGGCGTCTTCGCCGAAAGTCTCGTAAAAATCGCCTACGCGGAACAACAAGATAGCGTCGGGGTATTTGGACTTCACCTTGTAGTATTGTTCCATCAGCGGCGTAGTCTTGCCGGCATCGGTAGTCGTATTCATCTTTATGGTATAAATAGCGTAGCAAACAAAGGTAAGTAGTTTTTAGCAGTTAGCTATCAGCAGTCAGCAATTAGCTATTAGGGCTTAGCTGTTTTGAACTAACCGCTAACCGCTAACAGCTAATTGCTAACCGCTAACCGCTAATTGCTAACTGCTAATAGCTAAAAAAAAACTATTTTTGCCCCTGTTAACAAACAAAGATCAGTCGTATGGCTATCATAATAACAGAAGATTGTATCAACTGCGGCGCTTGCGAGCCCGAATGCCCCAACAACGCCATCTACGAGGGCGGCGTAGAATGGGCTATTTCCGACGGCACCGCGGTGAGTGACGAATACACCCTCGAAGACGGCTCCGTTGTGCCGGCAAAAGCTAAACACAAGCCCGTCTCCGACGAGTTGTACTACATTGTACCCGACAAATGCACGGAATGTGTGGGTTTCCACGAGGAGCCGCAGTGCGCGGCGGTGTGCCCGGTAGACTGCTGTGTACCCGACCCGGATCGCCGCGAATCACAGGAAGCGCTATTGGCTCGCAAGGACAGACTTCATTTGTAGGCAATACATTTTTTTCTATATTGAGCCCCTAATAAACACGGGTTCAATATGCCAAATACCTTAACCAATAAAACCGCCATTATCACCGGCGCCAGCAAAGGCATTGGTGCGGCGATAGCCTTCGCCCTGGGGCGCGCAGGCGCCAACGTAGTCATTAGCAGCCGCAAACAAGAGGCCGTAGACGCCCTTGCCGTCAAATTGCGCGAAGAAGGCATCAACTGCCTGCCGCAAGCCGCCAACGCAGGCGTAATCGACGACCTGCAATTCCTGGTAGAAAAAACGGTCGAAGCCTTCGGCGGCGTCGATATCCTTATCAACAACGCGGCGACCAACCCGGTCTTCGGGCCGATAGAGCTCACCGAACAAAAGGCCTTCGACAAGATCATGGCCGTCAACCTTAAAGGGCCTTTCGAACTGGCCAAGTTGGCGCTGCCGTTGATGAAAAAACGAGGCGGCGGCGCTATCGTCAATATCAGCAGCATCGGCGGACTTTCTCCCGAGCCCCACCTGGGTATCTACAGCGTGAGCAAAGCTGCCCTGATTTCCCTTACTAAGGTGATGGCTCGCGAATGGGGCCCCTACCACATACGGGCCAATGCTATTTGTCCGGGACTCATCCAAACCAAATTCAGCGAAGCGCTCTGGACTAACGAACAATTCACGCAGTGGATGATGGCACAGACGCCGCTGGGGCGTATAGGCTCACCTGAAGAAGTGGCTGCTATGGCGCTTTTCCTGGCTTCAGACGCCTCCTCTTATACCACCGGCGCCGTATTTACCGCCGATGGCGGCTATACGATCTGATTATTAGCATAATGGCATTTAAAAAATTATAATTCAGGAACATGAAAACTGATATTGAAATCGCGCAGTCGATTAAACTAAAAGACATCCGCGAAATTGCCGCGCAAGTGAGCATCACCGAAGACCAACTTGATCTGTACGGCCGCTACAAGGCCAAATTGCCCCTTAGCCTGATCAATCCCGAGCACATCAAAAAAAGTAAGCTGATACTCGTCTCCGCCATCTCCCCTACCCCCGCCGGCGAAGGCAAAACCACGGTCTCCATCGGCTTGTCGCAGGGCCTCAACCGCATCGGCAAAAAGACTTGCGTGGTACTTCGTGAACCCTCCTTGGGGCCGGTCTTCGGCATCAAAGGCGGCGCTACGGGCGGCGGCTACAGCCAGGTGCTGCCGATGGAAGATATCAACCTGCACTTCACCGGCGACTTTGCGGCGGTGGAGAAGGCCCACAACCTGCTTTCGGCCCTGATCGACAATAACATCCAAAACAAACAATATTCGCTGGGCATCGACCCGCGTACTATCGCCTGGAAACGGGTGATGGACATGAACGACCGCTCCCTCAGGCAGGTGGTGATCGGCCTCGGCGGCGCCTCCAACGGCGTGCCCCGCGAAAGCGGCTTCGATATCACGGTAGCCTCGGAGGTGATGGCCATCCTGTGCCTCTCCGATGGCCCCGACGACCTGAAACGCCGCCTGGGAAATATTTTCGTGGGTTTTACTTATGATAAAAAACCCATTTTTGCGCGCGACCTCAAAGCGCAGGGCGCAATGGCAGCCCTGCTCAAAGACGCCATCCGGCCCAACCTGGTGCAGACACTGGAAGGTTATCCCGCAATTATCCATGGCGGCCCCTTTGCCAACATTGCGCAGGGTACCAACACGGTAATCGCCACGCGCACGGGGCTTTCGCTGGCCGATTATGTGGTCACGGAAGCCGGCTTTGGATTCGACCTGGGCGGCGAAAAATTCCTCGATATTAAATGCCAAAGCGCGGGTTTATCACCCAGTGCGCTGGTACTCGTGGCCACCGTAAGGGCACTGAAATACCACGGCGGCGTGAAACTGGCCGACTTATCACAGCCCAACGCGGCAGCGGTAGAAAAAGGCTGCTGCAACCTCGAAAAACACCTCGAAAACGCTGCTTTATTCAAACTGCCGGCGGTGGTGGCCATCAATCGCTTTACGAGCGATACCGATGAAGAGATCAAGGCTATCCAGGATAAATGCAAGGCGATGGGCGTAGAAGCCGTAGTAGCCGAGGTATGGACCCACGGCGGCGCAGGTTCGGAGGAACTGGCCCACGCCGTGGCCCGCGCTGCCGACAACAACCAATCGCCCTACCAGCCGCTCTACGACTGGTCGATGCCTATCGAAGAAAAAATCAAACGCATTGCTACGTCTATCTACGGCGCCGCCGAAGTGGAATATATGCCCAAGGCAAAATCAGACCTGAAAAGGATCGCTACGCTGGGATTGCAAGGCGTGGCGGTGTGCATAGCCAAAACCCAGAAATCGCTGTCGGATAACGCCGACCTGATAGGCCGTCCCAGCGGTTTTACGCTTACGGTGAGGGAAATCGAAATTGCCGCGGGTGCAGGTTTTGTGGTGCCCATTACCGGCGAAATTATGCGCATGCCCGGCCTACCCAATGTGCCCGCCGCAGAGAATATCGACATAGATAGCGAGGGGAATATTACGGGGCTGTTTTGATTAGCAGTTAGGGCTTAGCGGTCAGGTCTTAGCAGCTGATTGCTAAGACCTGACCGCTGACTGCTAAAAAAACACCAACGTCGACAACGCCAATTGACGGTTTCTCAATTCGTAAGATTGGGTTTTCAGCATATCGACAAACCCCTGCCGGTATTGCAGTCGCAAACCGAGCCATTGGGCGGGGCGGTAGGTAACACCGAGGTTCACGCCAATATCCAGGCGGTTGAAATACACCGGGTTTAATTTATCATCTGCCTCCGCGCTATACCAGGAGCGGCTGGCGGAGGCGGGATAAAAAGAAGAAGATTGCAAGTCAGCTGTAGCGCCATTGCCGAAAGGCGAACCCTCATAAACGCCCGCCAGATAAGAAAAACTGGGGCCTGCTTCGAGGCGAAAACGCGTCCCTACCTGATAGGCTATTTGTATAGGCACATCCACGTAGTGGTTTTTGAGCGCCGTGTAATAGGCCGAAGTGGGCGTGAAATTATTGGTAGGGGAAACCGATTCTGCAAAAATATCCAATTCATCGTCGATCATTACAGGGCCACTGGCAATTGTGGTAGCCTCCACTTCCAAGGTAAGGTTTTGCCGCTGGAAGCGGTATGCCGGGCTCGACACCAGCGACCATTTGCCGCCCAGCGCATATTGCGCATCTACACCCACCTGAAAACCTTCCACAGGGGAATAGTCACCCGAAATAATGCCTGCAGAAACGGCTAAATTATCAGGCAGCCAGGATGGCGATGCCTTTAAGACAGAAGCCGCAGCGTCTAAAGCAGGATTCGGCAAAACAAGAAAATCATTACTTATGCCTGGCAAGGCATCAATAGCAGCAGGTGCAAATGTTTCATTTAAAGTAGCAGATGTGGTTTCGAGTGAAGGGTCCGCTGCTGAGTCCTGTTGTTTTTTATCTAAAAACACGACAGACGAAGTATTTTCTTGAGCAGTAGTGATTGCCGTAGATTGGACAGGGGTGCGAAGTGTGTTTACGGGTTCATCTGATTGAGTGTTATTCCCGACAAGAGAAGATGGATTGATATCGACGACATCGGGAGTAGATATTTTTTCTTCTGCAACAGATTGCGTTTGCACCGGGGCAACGGCATCGGCAATAGCCGGGGCGCTTGAAATCCGGGTGCTGTCCACATTCCAATAAAAAGCGCCTCCCACGGCAATAGCGGTAATACAGGCAGCCGCCAGCCACCAAATCGGCAGTATACGCCGCGAGGGCTTAGTAGTTGCAGGCGCCACCGGCATCTCTTTGTCCAGCAGCCGGCGCATCTCTTCCCATCCCCGGTCTACGAGGGGCTGGTTCACACCGTTTTCGTAATTATCCTGCATAATTGGCGTTGTTATAATATGTTTGGATTAATTGCTTCAATTTCTGCCGGGCCATCGACAAATGCCATTTGGAGGTACCCACGCTGATCTGTATTTTATCGGCGATCTCTACGTGCGTATAACCTTCTACGGCATACAGCCAAAACACTTCGCGGGTGGCGTCGGGCAGATGATCCACCAGGTGTAAAATATCTTCGAGGTATAGTTTATTGAGCGCGTTTTCCCGGGTTGGTGCATCTCTGTCCTCGATATCTATGAAATACACCGGGTTATCGTTTTTGCGAAAATAGTCGGAGATACTGTGAAATACGAGGCGACGAATCCAGCCTTCCAGCGAGCCTGTAAATCCATACAGGTGAATTTTCTGAAAAACCCGCAAAAAGCCGTTGTTGATAATTTCCATGGCTACCTCCTTGTCGCTCGTATAACGCATACACATACGCATCATAGCCGGGAAATACTTGCGGTAAAGCATTTCCTGGGAGAAGCGGTCGTTGCGCGTGCAACCTTCTACCAGCTCCTTATCTGCGTACTGTTTTTGCGAGGACATAAATTTTGTTTTCCGTTCTCTGTTCTCAGTTCTCGGTTCTCTGTTTAAGTTTAAACTATTAAAAAAAAAGAACGGATAACGGATAACCGACAACTGACAACCGACAACCCTAAAACACCATTCCCAACCTCATCGTAAGCCGTTGGTACTGATAATCTTTGATTTGCACATCGCCGCTAAAGGGAAAAAGCGTGGTGTATCTCGCTCTTTGGAATCTGTAGCCGATGTCGATAAAGGCATTTTTGCGTTTATCGGCGCCGATGCGAAGGCCGAAGGCGGGGTGGAACATCCATCCGCCTTCGGCCTCTTCGATGTCTTTTTTTATTCGCTTGAGCGCAAAGCCGTAACCGCCGCTGAAGGTGTAAAACGGCGCAATTTTCTTTTTAGAAAGATACCCTCTCACTTCTGCGAAAACGGGAAAAACCGATTCGGTACCGCCGGTGGCGTAATGGTCGAATCCGATCCCCAATCCGGCGCCCAGCCGGCGATTAAACATATAACCCGTGGTATGGTGAATGCACAAACCGACCGGATTACTATTATCATCTTTTCCCATCAAAGCGCCGATCGAGGTGGAATGGTACAATCCTTTTTCCTGAAAAGCATATTCCCGGGGTGATTTGGGCGGCTTAGTAGCGGCCGGTTTTTTCTGCCTGGACGTTGTGCCTTTCTTTTTAACCGTTGACTTTGGTTTATCCAGCGATTTGCGCTCGATGCGATCGATATCTCTGCCTTCTACAACTACCACATTACCCCCGCTAAGGCGGATCATCACGCGGCTGCTGACGCCCTCATCGATGATGGTACCCCAATAAGCGGTGCCGTCTTTGAGGTAGATCACATCCTGCGAGGACTGCTGAGCAAAGGCAATTTGCAATCCCAGGAAAAAAAACGCACAAACTCCGGTTATCCAAATTTTCATAAAAAAAGCTTTGATGACATGGGTTGGAGTGTGGGAGAGTGAGAGCGTGAGAGGGTGGGATCTTTGAGAACCTCCCACACTCTCACACTCCCACACTCTCACACTCCCACACTCCCACACTCTCACACTCCCACACTCTCACACTCCCACACTCTCACACTCCCACACTCTCACACTCCCACACTCTCACACTCCCACACTCTCACACTCTCACACTCTCACCCTCTTTTATTGTACTACCGGCATCACGCTTAATTGCTTCATCTGAGCCGGGTTGCTGAAGTCAAACTGGTAGATTCCGTCTTTGCCCGTCACAATAGCAACTTTGCTGGGCAATCCGATTACATCAAAGGTATTAAATCCATTAATATGCGACAATTGGCGTTCGCCGATTTTATCCCACTCGCTCACGTCAAATGCCTTCAACCCATCGCTGCCTTCGCAGAGCAAAAGGGTTTTGTCTACTACAGACAAGCCGTGCGGGTGGTTCATCGGGTAGGTTTTCAACAAAATAGGGTTAGTGAGATTGGTGACATCTACCACGTCTAACTGATTGTTAAAATTCTGGCAGGTCGTACCGTTGCGCAGGGTCACGTAAGCCAGGTTGCCGTCTACAAACACAGGGTCACAGGCGCGGGCATGTTGGAAGATCGATAAAAATTGAGGTTGCAGCGGGTTGCTGTTGTCGTAGATGTGCATACCGTCATTGGCGCCGATAAAGAGCTTGTTTTCGTAGGGGAAGATGGTTTCGATACCCCAGCCCAGGTTGATAGTAGTAGCCAACGCGGGTTGCGTCACATTGTCAAGGCTAAACACCTTCAGGCTGTAATCGTCCACTACGTACAAATGGTCGGAGGCCAGCGTAAATCGCGCCATCGAACCGCCGTATCCGCCGGTTGCAGCGCTGGCGTTTTGCGGAGCTGCGCCATCGAAAGAATTGACTGCATACAACACCCCCGAATCTTCCACCCACCAACCGCGGCCCCAATTGGGCGATTCGCACGATACCTGCGTGGTGACCTGGCTGGGCTCGAAATACATCAGGTGCCCCAGGTCGGCGTACATGCCGTAAGAAGGAAATACGTCTTGCGTACGGCTCACAAACTGTGGGGCCTGCGGGTTTTCGATATTCATCGTAACGAGGTCGACATAGTTGTCGGCATACAACAGGTTGCCATTCACTACCATATCCACGTTGCCGGGGATTTTGATAAAAGAAACAGGCTGCGGATTTTCGGGGTTTTGATTGTCAATGATGTGAATGCCTTCGTGGTATTCATTTACATACAAATAACGACCGAAGACGTAAATTTTTCCCGGGTGTTTCAAAGCGCGAGGAGCTTCGGTTTGGATATCGTGACGCACTTCGTCCATTTTGATGTATACGGGATTGTAAACCGTATACGTCATAGTAGAATCGCATTTGTCCTTGAGGCAGGAGCTGAGCGAAACGGCAAGCGCTACAAGCATTAATCCGGAGGTAATAGACAGTTTCATAGGCGTTAATTTATTTTGTCTGGTAAGACGGCGCATATCCTCAAAAAGGTTGGGTAATAAACGCCGGGAAGGCTAAATTTGTGGTAAATTTTTCAAATTAATATTCCAATCATGAAAAGTCATCGCCTGATTATGTGGCTTATGCTGCTCTGGCTCCCCATCGCCTCAGCATTGGCACAGCTTACCATCAAAGTCACCGACATACCCGACAATACCCCTGCAGCCGCTTCGATTTACATCGCCGGCACGGTCAACAACTGGGATCCGGGCAATGCCAACTATACCCTCACTAATAATAACGACGGCACTTACCAAATTGTGTTGGATATCCCCGCCGGAACGATTGAATTTAAATTCACCCGCGGCAGTTGGGCCACTGTTGAAGGCAACGCCAATGGCGGTTTCCTGCCCAACCGTACCCTAACGTACAACGGGGGTCAACAATTGGAGCAGTTCACCATCCAAAGTTGGGAAGACCTCGGCACGGGCGGCGGCACCACGGAAGAAAACGTGAGCATCCTGAGCTACGATTTTTATATGCCCCAACTCGACCGCTACCGCCGCGTGTGGCTTTACCTGCCACCCGACTACGACGATTCGGGCAAGCGCTACCCGGTGTTGTATATGCACGACGGCCAAAACGTGTTTGATCCTGCTACCAGTTTTGCGGGCGAGTGGGAAGTCGACGAGTCGCTCAACGAACTCTTCGGCAACGGCGACGACGGCGTAATCGTGGTGGCCATAGACAACGGCGGCGCCAACCGTATCAACGAATACTCACCCTGGGTAAACTCCCAATACGGCGGCGGACAAGGCGACGAATACACCGAATTTATTGTAGAAACGCTCAAACCCTATATCGACGAGCACTACCGCACCTTAGCCGACCGCAATAACACCGGCATCATGGGCTCTTCGCTGGGCGCCCTGATCTCGATGTACGCCGCTATCGAATACCAGGATGTATTCGGCAAGGCGGGCATTTTCTCACCCGCGTTTTGGTTTGCCGATGAGTGTTATACCCAGGTGAGCACCACCGGCAAAGAACAGGACATGCAGTTTTATCTCCTGGCCGGCCAACTGGAGGGCAACGGCTCTGTAGTTGCCGACCTGAACGTTATGCGTACTACCCTGCTCAATGCTGGATTTGGAAATAACGAGATTTACTATCTCACCCACTCCGACGGACAACACAGCGAATGGTATTGGGCCCGCGAATTCCCCGACGCCTACGAATGGCTCTATGCCGATGCCGTAGCCGTAGGCACGGTTGATCCCAGCAAGCCGCTGCAAATCACCCTATCTCCCAACCCGGCCGACAGTGTGATCAATGTGCAAAGCAGTCGCCCGCTCGTATCGCCCAAAGTCACGATCTATGCCGCCAACGGCCGACTAGTGCTGCCCGCTACCCCATTCGCCGGTACGTCTTTCGGCATCGATTTCCTGAAAGCCGGCGCCTATATTTTTGAGATACAGGAAAAGGGCAAGGTGGTGGCTACGCAGAAGTTAGTGGTGAAATGATGTGCTGATGTGCTGATAATATATTAATAATTAGCAAATTAGCAAATTAGCAAATTAGCAAATTAGCAAATTAGCAAATTAGCAAATTAGCACATCAGCACATTATTTATACATCACCACTGCACTCGTCCCCGGCACTGTCATTTGGCCGCCGGTGGCTTTGCCGAGGCCTTTTTCACTCACCGCCTTGTCGTTGACGGCAATCGTCCAGTCGCCGGGAGGGATAGCTAACTTCTGGGGAGTGGCATTGCCGTTGAGCGCCACCAGGATATCCTTCCAGCTATCGCCGTTGGCATTGTCTTTTAGGCGGTAGGCTACCAGGTTGCTTTGTTTGGTATCGAGGAATTCGAGGTGTTTCTGGATCAGCGCAGTGGAGGACATGCGGAAAGCCGGGTGGCTTTTGCGAAGCGCAATCAGACTTTTATAATAATTGTAGACGTCTTTGTATTTGGCCTTCCTCGACCAGTCAAAGCGGTTGATCTCATCCGGCGATTCGAAAGAATTTTCTACACCGTTTTTGGTGCGCAGCATCTCTTCGCCGGCGTGCAGGAAGCTTACGCCCTGCGAGGTGAGTACGATGGCCGCCGCCAATTTGTTCATGCGGATGCGATCGGCTTCTGAGGCCTCGGGGTTGGCCACGGCGATGCGGTCCCAAAGGGTGTGGTTGTCGTGGCACGACTCGTAAGTGATCGTCTGATAAGGCTCGGGGGCCCAGGGAGCTTTGGAGTAATTCACCGAATCGTAGTTGACTTGCGGGTGCTGCGTAGAAGCTACTATTCCGAATTTGATACTTTCTTCCAATCCCGGTTTTCCGCTGATAAATCCTTTTTCGGTGGGCGTAAACACGTGGCCTTTGATGGCGTCGCGGATGTCGTCGCTAAACGCCGCCACCTTATTGAGCTTCAACACGTTGGCTTTGAGGGCGCGCAGGCTGTCGGGCAGCGGACTTGAGCCGGCGGTCCAGCCTTCGCCGTAGATGAAGATCGTGGGATCGACGGCATGCAGGGCCTCGCTGACCTGGTTCATGGTTTCGATGTCGTGGATGCCCATGAGGTCGAAGCGGAAGCCGTCAATATGGTATTCCTTTGCCCAATACAACACCGATTCGATAATAAACTTGCGCATCATGGGCCGATCGGAGGCCGTTTCATTGCCGCAGGCGGAGGCGTTTGAAAACGAGCCGTCGGCATTTTGGCGGTAGTAATAACCGGGCGCCAGGAGGTTGAAATTTGAATTTTCGGTGGCGCCTGTGTGGTTGTACACCACGTCCATAATCACGCGAAGGCCATTGTCGTGCATGGCTTTTACCATCTGCTTGAATTCGCGGATGCGCATGGCGGGGCCGGCGGCGTCGGTCGAATAGCTGCCTTCGGGCACGTTGTAGTTTTGCGGGTCGTAACCCCAGTTGTATTTGTTGAGCTCAGGTTTGGTTTCGTCTATCGACAAGAAGTCGTAAACCGGCAGCAGGTGGACGTGGGTGACGCCCAGGTCTTTGATATGATCAATGCCGGTGGCTTCGCCCTCAGAGCTTTTGGCGCCGGTTTCGGTGAAAGCCAGGTATTTGCCTTTGTTTTTGATACCCGAATCGGGGTGGATCGACAAGTCGCGAACATGCAACTCATAGATGATAATATCATTAAAGGCGGCCAGTGCGGGTTTGCGGTCGTTTTCCCAGCCTTGGGGGTTGGTCTTGTGCAATTCGATCACCATAGCGCGTTTGCCATTGACTCCCACGGCTTTTGCATAAGGGTCGACGGCTTCTTCGAGCCATTGACCCTTGTGTTGAATTTGGAACGTATAATAGCGGGCCTTAATATTTTCTCCAATAGTAGCCTCCCATACGCCCTGGTTGCCCTGAGTCATATCCACGGAGATCGTCGGTTGCCCACTCAATGCCGATTCGTAAACATGCACCTTGGCGGCATCGGCTGTGGGCGACCACAATTTAAAAACTGATCCGCCCGGGCTATAGGTAAGCCCAAGGTCCTTGCCTTCATAAACGGGATATTGCTCAAAGCTGGTAAGTTCTGTCACAGGCGAAGTGGGTTTGCAGGAAAAAAGCATAGCCGTGAGGAAAAGTGGCGCAAGCAGGAATTTTTTCATAATCAAGCGTATTTGCGCCTAAAGATAATACGCCGGCGGGTATGCCCCTATGCTTATTGCTTAAAAATGAGCTGAACCACCTCGTCCTTTTTTTCTCGGCTGATGGGAATGCGGTGCGAGCCTATTTCCAACATATTGCCCAGCAGCGATTGCACTTTGTCGGAAGCTACGATATAGGATTTGTGCACTCTCACAAAAGTGTGGGCAGGTAGTGCCTCTTCCAGGTTTTTCAGGCTTTCCAGTGTCACGTATTTGCCATTGGTGCATACAAAACGCACATATTCTTTCAGCCCTTCGACAAACAAAATATCTGCCAGCCGAAGCTTCACCAGTTTCCCATCCACCTTAATCACCAGCGTATCGCGTTCGTCTTCTACCTGCCGACCGCCGACTGCCGATTGCCGAATATGTTCTTTCGCCTTATTGACAGCCTGCAGGAAGCGTTCGAACGAAAACGGCTTGAGCAAATAATCGACGGCGTTCAGGTCGAACGCCTGCACTGCATAGTCGGCATAAGCCGTAGTAAAAATCACTACCGGCGGGTGTTGCAGCGTTTTGAGCATATTAACACCGCTAAGCGTGGGCATCTGTATGTCGAGAAAAAGCAGGTCGACCGGTGTTTGGTGCAAAATATCAAGTGCAGTCACTGCCGATTTGGCCTTGCCCACCACTTCCATATCGGGGAGGTGTTTGAGAAATTCCTCCAACAGGTTGAGGGCAAGGTATTCGTCGTCGACGAGCAGGGTACGGATGGGCGCGCGTTCATTCATGGTAGCTAAGACTTAACTTCACTTCAAAAGTAGTGTCGGTATTTGAAATAACCAATTCGTAACGGCCGGGATAAAGCAATTCAAGCCGCCGGCGGATATTTTCGAGCCCCACGCCACCCACTTCGTCTTTTTGCCTGTCGGCATCGTTTTTTGTATTTTGAGTATAAAAAGAAATATCATTGCCTTTCACTATCAATTGGATTCTTACATACGCGCCTGAATTCGTATCAAAATTGCAGTGCTTAAAGCAATTTTCCACAATCGGAATCAAAATCATAGGCTCCACCTTTATTCCCTCAAAACTGCCTTGCACTTCAAAGTTAATATCCAGGGGCGTTTCGCTGCGCAACTGAAACAAGTCGACATACTGCCGGATGTGGTCGACTTCTCGTTGCAGAGCCACCGACCGGCCTACCTCTTCATAAGTTACGTAGCGCAACAAATTTGACAGCTTGAGCACCATATCGGCGGTTTTTTCCGATCTTATTACTGCCAGCGAATAGATATTATTGAGCGTGTTAAACAAAAAATGCGGATTGATTTGTGCGCGCAGCGCCTGCAGCTGAGCTTCCTGCTGCCTGCTGATGATAGCTAGGTTGCGCAACTCATTATCGTCGCGGTTGCGGATTACCTGATATAGGACGCTCAGCATCCAAACGCCGATATTGGTAGTCACGGCGCCGAATTGCCAGGCGATGAGGTCGCTGGAAGGCAGCATGCCGGGGGTTACCTCCGGAAACAGCAAATTGACGCGCACGCGAAAAGCAGTTAACAGGATCAGCAACAACCCTGACAACACCAAAAACCTGCCGTAGCGCTTATTTTCAAAATAGCTGTTGACCAATCCTAAATTGACGTAAAATAGCAAAGCCATGGGCGCCACATTAAATACGCCTCGCACCAATCCCAGCGAAATCGAATACAACCGACTGAAAATCAAGGTGTGAATAATAAAAACCAGTATCCATACGCCGACGTGCATCCACAATTTCAAGCGGCTATGGTTGCTTTCTCTATTTGTATCATCGAGGGTGACAGTTGCCATATTTTTCGTATTTGCATGAATATGCCCAAAACTACGCAACACAACTCATCATGATATAAGACATTCAACGATTGGACGATTTTGTTCAATGAGCGGTAAAAACGCCTCTTTTAATGACAAAATACGCCCTTACCGGCAGTTGGTTGAGAAAAACCGCCCTCTTGTTGAAAGCATTTGCAAACAACGCGGCGGAGGCCTTTTCTTTGCTGCATCATTTTAATTTTATTTAAAAACAAAAAACAACCACACCACCATGAAGTCTTTATTTCAAATTTCACTATTGAAACACAACCGCGCATTGATGACTCTGATCGCCGTAGCACTGTTGATGGGCGCCTGCAAAAAAGAAAACAACACGCCCGAAGAGACGGTCAATGAAGAAGAAATCGCGGCTATCGTCGAAGGCGCTTTGATAGAAGACACCGAAGGCCTCGCCCAGGAAGCCTCAGACGCCGTGTATATCGCCGACCAATACACCGTCAAAACGCTGGGGCCCTGCGGACAAACTTACGATTCTACCATTGTGCGTTCATATAATTCAGCGGCCATCTCTGCAAGCTACAACGCTACGCTGAGCTGGATGGTCAACTGCAACAACCTGATGATCCCCCAATCCGTGGATTTTACAAGTACGGCCCAAGGGCAATGGGAAACGCCACGCATGTCGTCTGACGACAACGCCAATAGCTCATGGAACATCGGCAATCTGACCACAGGCTCTACATACACCCTCGATGGCAGCTATACCCGCAACGGCAGCCAAACATCGAAGGTACGCGACCAAAATGTGTTTACTTCCACGCTGGTAATCACTTCCGATGCGCTAAACGTAGACAAAACCTCGCGCCACATCGTAAGCGGAACAGCTTCCTTTACGCTTACCGGCAGCGGCACGGGCGGCAATAGCTTCTCTCACCAGGGTTCGCTGGAGTTCCTCGGCAACGGCGAGGTGGTCATTACTGTCAACGGCCATACGCATACGGTGGATCTTTATTAATATGCCAATGTGCTGATTTGCTGATGTGCTAATATCTTTGGTATCAGCACATCAGCAAATCAGCACATTAGCAAATCAAATCACCACCTTAACGCATGCCACCTTTTCGAACGCAGGTACCAGATCGTAAGTCCGAGCATGGCCAGCCAGTAAAATATTTCTGAAGCCCAGGCCCAAAGTACCCCGCCGCTCGAAAAATTGACCACGAAGTATATATAGATGAGATAACCGATGGCGCAGAAAAACTGGAGTTTGAGGCCGAACCAGGTAGCGCCGGCGCCGATGAGGCCGTTAAACATCACCGCGCCGATAGAGAAAGCCGAAAGGATAAGTACCAACAGGTAAAAGACCTGCTTGGCATCGTCAATCAACGAAACCTCGTCGGCGCCCAATAGAGGGTATAAAAAGAAGTGTGGAAAGAGCACAATGGGCAGCGTGATAAGCATGGTAGCCACCCAACTCAGCCAGGCGGTTTTGACCACTATTGGCACCACCGCCTGCCGCTTGCGATTTCCAATAAAGTTGCTGACCATCGTATTGATACCCGCCGAAAAACCCCAGGTGGGGATCGACAAAACCAGGTATACCATGCGCACCAGATTGGTAATAGCCAATTGCCGTTCGCCCAGATTTTCGACAATACCGAAAAAGATAAACCAACTGCCCATGCCCACAAAAGCCTGGGCTACTATCGGTAAAGACAGTTTGTAGAGCTGAAGAATCTTGTTAAGGTCAAATTTTGGCAAGGAAAAAATATGCCAGCTTTTCGCGCCTTTGTCAAAAAGCATATACAACGCAAAGGCCACAAAAGCCACTACCTCGGCAATAGTACTGGCCAGTCCGGCCCCGGCAATCCCCATTGCGGGAAATCCCCAATGACCGAAAATGAGCGCATAGTCCAGCGCGATATTTACACCGGCGAGGATAGCCGTATCAATCATGATAAAAGTAGTGCGCGCAGCACCGGTATACAAAGCGACGATACTCACCCCCGCATAGGCAAAAAACACACCCCACGACCTGTATTCGAGGAACTGAAGGCTTTTTTCAAAAATAATCGGCGAGTCGACTATCAATTGAAAAAAGTAGTAACAACCGTATTGCATAAAAAGAAACATCACCAGCGCCAGTGCCAATTCGAAATACAACGTAGTATAAAAGGTATGCCCCACTCCCGATGGGTTGCGCTCGCCGAGCCTGCGGGCAATGAGGATTTGCCCCCCTCTCGAAAATCCATACCCGATAGCCGCTACGATGAGGTAAAAAACCCCCACAAAGCCGATCGCGGCAAAATCGTTTTCACCCAAATGGTATAAAAATACGCTGTCAGTTAACGCAATGACATTCTGGGCTGCGCTACCCAGCATAATGGGCAGAGATATAGATATTATTTGGCCGTAGGAAGTTCTCAACTGCATATGCCAAAAGTAGAGATATTCTTTAACTGCTTAGTGAATTTTTTCAATGACTTTTGCACTTGCCCGAATGCCCCTTTTTGCGTTGCTTTGCAGCAAATTTATATTGCTTTGCGCAAATACATTCGTCTGCAAATCATAGCTCTTGTGGTGGGAATCGGCCTGATGGCGCTCAAATTCCTGGCCTGGTGGCTCACCAATTCCAACGCTATCCTGACTGATGCCCTCGAAAGTATTATCAACGTAGTGGCCGGTTCTTTTGCCCTGTATAGCCTGTATCTTGCCGCCAAACCCAGAGACGAGAACCACCCCTACGGCCACGGAAAGATTGAATTCCTCTCGGCAGGCTTCGAAGGGGCTATGATTTTTCTGGCCGGAATTACCATTCTCGGCAAGGCAGGTTACAATATTTTTAACCCGCAGGAATTACACCAAATCGACCTGGGCCTGCTCCTAACATTGATTACAGGAAGCATCAATTTTCTGATGGGCAAAGTATTGGAAAAGCAAGGCCGCAAAGCCAATTCGATGACGCTGATCGCCAGCGGCAAACACCTCCAATCCGATGCTTATTCTTCTCTCGGCCTGCTCCTGGGGCTTGCGGTGTTATATTTCACCGGACTTACGTTGCTCGACAATCTCGTCGCCGGCATTTTCGGCCTGTTTATCCTGATTACCGGTTTCCGGCTTGTGCGCAACTCTATAGCAGGCATTATGGACGAAGCCGATCACCTGCTGGTGGATAATATTGTGAAAATGCTGGAGGAAAAACGTCCCGATAATTGGATCGATGTGCACAATTTCAGGGTGATCAAATACGGCGCTACGCTGCATATCGATTGCCACCTCACGCTGCCCTGGTATTACGATACCCGCCAAAGTCACTCGGAAGTTAAGGCTTTTGAAAACCTGGTAAAAGCGCACTGTAAGTCGCCGGTAGAGCTATTTATCCACGTCGACCCCTGCGAACCGGTCTCCTGCCACCTCTGCCTCAAAAAGGACTGCCCACAGCGCCAACACCCCCACGAACAACGTATCACCTGGACGTATACGAATATTATGAGGGATTTGAATCACTCGGTAATTTGCTGATTTGCTGATTTGCTGATTTGCTAATTTGCTAATAGCTAAATTGTTAATAATTAACACATTAACACATTAGCAAATCAGCAAATTAGCACATCAGCACATTAACTCATCACAACGGAATATTCCCATGCTTCTTACGGGGCCTGTGCGCCACCTTGTTTTCCAGCATAGCGAATGCTTTAATTAATTTCCGGCGCGTATCGATGGGGTCGATTACCTCGTCGATAAAGCCGCGGGCGGCGGCGCGATAGGGATGCGCAAACATCTCCTGGTATTCTTTTTCTTTTTCGAGCAGCATCTGCTGGGGGTCTGCCGCCGAGGTGATCTCCTTGCGGAAAATGATCTCCGAAGCGCCTTTGGCGCCCATTACGGCAATTTCGGCGGTTGGCCAGGCAAAGTTCATGTCGGCGCCGATGTGCTTGGAGTTCATCACGTCGTAGGCGCCTCCGTAGGCTTTGCGGGTAATGACGGTAACCCGTGGCACGGTGGCTTCGCTGAAGGCATAGAGCAACTTGGCGCCATTGACGATGATGCCGTTCCATTCCTGGTCGGTGCCGGGCAAAAAACCGGGCACGTCTACTAATACCAGCAGCGGGATATTAAATGAATCGCAGAAGCGCACAAACCGGGCGCCCTTGATGGAGCTGTTTACGTCGAGTACGCCGGCCAGACTCATGGGCTGGTTGCCTACTATGCCTATACTGCACCCCCCAAGGTGGGCAAAACCTACTACGATGTTTTCGGCATAGTTTTCGTGGATTTCCATGAAGCTGTCTTCATCTACTATGCCGGCAATTACTTCGCGCATATCATAGGGCTGCGTGGCGCTGGCCGGTACGATGTCGCGCAGTTGCGGACGGTATTCGTCGCCGGGGGTGAAAGGTATCTGCGGCGGCTTTTCTTCACAGTTTTGGGGCATGTAGGTCAACATTCGCTTGATCTTCTGGATGCAGTCGAAGTCGTTGGCCGCAGTGAGATGGGTAACGCCCGATTTGGTAGCGTGTGTCATGGCGCCGCCGAGTTCTTCGGAGGTGACCTCTTCGTTGGTCACGGTTTTTACTACGTTGGGGCCCGTGACAAACATGTAGGAAGTTTCTTCTACCATAATGATGAAATCGGTCATAGCCGGCGAATATACCGCTCCGCCGGCGCAGGGGCCCATGATGGCCGATATCTGCGGTACGACGCCGGAGGCTACTACGTTGCGATAGAAAATGTCGGCATAGCCGCCCAAAGAGTTTACACCCTCCTGGATGCGGGCGCCGCCCGAGTCGTTGAGACCTATGACCGGCGCGCCGTTGCGCATGGCCATGTCCATTATTTTGCAAATTTTTTCGGCGTGGGTTTCTGAAAGCGAGCCGCCGAAGACCGTGAAGTCCTGCGCAAATACGTATACCAACCTTCCGCCGATCGTGCCGTAGCCGGTAATTACACCGTCGCCGAGTACGATTTGTTTTTCCATGCCGAAATCGCTGCACCGATGGGTGACCAGCATGCCGATTTCTTCAAAAGAACCTTCGTCCAACAAAAAATGAACGCGCTCGCGGGCGGAGAGTTTGCCTTTTTTATGCTGGGTTTCTATTCTTTCAAGCCCGCCGCCCAGGTAGGCTTCGTTCATTTTTTCGGTCAGCGATTGTAGCTTATCGTGCATCATAACTTTATGCTTTAGAAAGATGTGTCATTTTTTAAATACAAAACCCTTACCCACCGAAGCGTGAAAAAAGCCGAATAATAGCCGGTCGAGCCAAATGAGGCCGTCGGTGAGCAGGCAGAGCCAGGGTTCTTTCCGGGAAGGACGCAACACCATACTCCTGGCTGTTTGCGCCGATACGTTGGTGGCGTTGGCCTTGAAGATGCGTTGTATCCAGCCCGTCCAGTAGGCCTCTAACAGGGCGATCAGGTAACCGCTCAGTTTTTTTTCTTCGATGGTTTGAAGCTTGTGATGCGCCAGCCAAGACCTGAATTCGACGGGGTCTATCAGGTATTCATGCCCGAAAGCATAGGCGCCCTGCGGTATTTTTTCTTTGTGTAAGAAGGACAGGATGCGGTTAACGGGGTCGTAGGTAAATGGGTAATCGAGCGAAGGAAAGGTAATGAGCGCCACGCCCCCCGGTTTTAATACGCGCTGGATTTCGGCTACCATCTGCGCCGGTTGCCCCACGTGTTCGATTACGTCTACGGAAATAATCAGGTCGAAGGTATTGTCGGGAAACGATAGTGCAAGCGCATTTTCTACGGAGTATTGCAGGTTGGCTACATCGCTGTTGAGTTGCCGGGCGTAGTTCACGTCGCCTTCATTGATATCGCAGGCCACCAGTTGATCGCAGTATCCGGCGATCATGGCGTCGTAGTCGCCTTCGCCGGTGCCCAGGTTCAATGCCTTTGCAGGTCTGGTGAGTTGCTCCAGTTGCTGCTTGATAAACAAGTAGCGGTTGCGGTAAGTAGGAAATAACAGCTTGTAATTCATCTGCTTAGGCCTTATTTCAATTTAGAGGCTGCCTCAAAGAAACGCTGCGCGTTGGCTTCATCGCCCTGCTGCTGGTATATGTTGGCAGCCAGTTCGTAGGCGGCCTTAAACGAGGGTTCGGCGGTGATGGCCTTCTGCAGCGCCTGTAGCGCCTCCGACGGCTGATTGTTTTGCGTGTGTATATAGGCGATATAATAATGCGCCAGGTAAAAATCCTTGTCTGCTTTGATACCCCGCTCAAATGTGCTCATGGCGCCTGCTTTGTCGCCCAGGTTGAGCTGGGCCAATCCCAGGTAGTACAATGCGGAGGTATTTTCGGGCGATAACTTGAGGGCTTCGTTGGCCGGCGCGACGGCGGCGGCGGCATTGCCGGCGTTGATATAGGCGTTGGCAAGGCTCATCCAGGCGACTTCGTTGTCGGGGTAGCGACGGGTCTCTTCGCTCAAATCAGCGATGGCCTGTTCCCAGTTTTTGACTTTCAATGCTTCGTTGCCCTTGTAGGCCAGCTTGGCGGTGTCGCGCTCTATGGCCGCCAGCGGTACTCCGTTGGCGCTGATGGTATGTATGGTTTTCGAGGTGGGCCAACTGCCGGCCCGCAGATGCCTGCCTTTGATAAAACGGGAGACGAAGACGCCGTAATCCCAAGGCTCGGAGTACCGGCTGTCGAAACGCACGTAACGCACTTTTACTTTGCCGCGATATTCCTCCTTGAGCTGCTTGGCAAAGTTGTAGTAGAAGTTGGTGCCGATGACGACGGTGTCGGGGTTGTCGGCCGACAGGATGCCCTCTTTTTCCATCCAACTGATGGCGGGCCTGACGCTGAGCCCCCAGTAATCGGTTTCGTATTGCCCGAAAGCGCCTTTCATGCCGCCAGCCAGCGGATTGAAATAGACGTATGGCGCATAGGAGTTTTTTATTATAAAAAATGCCGGTTCCGCTATGCCGATGGCAAACAACCCCGCCAATGCCCATGTGGCGATTTTGTGGCGGCCCGCCAGGTCGAACAGCCGGTCCCAGAACAAGGCAGCTATCACCGCCAAGGGCCCGAAGATGAACATCAGGTGCCGCCAGCCGTCGTAAAGGGGGCTGTTTTTATAAATAATATAAATAGGAGGAAAAAAACAGGCGAATAAGATGAGCGAGGAGGTGATAAATCCAAGCTTGCGCCAGCGCGCGATGACGATAAAAACACCCGCTATCCAACCCAATAACAAGGGAATGGTAAGCGTGTTGAATATCCAGGTCGGGGCGTAATTTTTGGGTATGCCGCTGGAGGGGATGTTGTCGCCCTGAAACAAGACTTTAATGCTGACGTCGAATTTGGTAAATAACGCCAGGGCCTCACGCGTGTGCGCAATCGGCGAGACTAGTGCCGAAGGCCAGAACAAAATAGCCAGTAAAAATGCCGCCAAACTGCCACCGGCAAAGTACATGGCGTATTTGACCACTATTTTCGTTTCTTTTACCAACCCGCCCAGACCGTGTTTCATTACAAAATTCAAACCCATAAATAAGGCCGCATAAGCCAACACCAGGATACCCCCGGCGCGCGTGCCTATGGTGAGGGCGGCGCCCAGGATGAACCCCAGTCCGTCGCGCCAACCGATATCAGGCAGTGTTTTCAGGCACCGGTACAAGTAATACACCGAGATCATGTAGCCGGCAGCAAAGGGAATATCTTTGGAGTTCATCATGGCATGCCCTACGAGTGTGGGAGAAGCCAGCATCAATAACAAGGCAATCAGGGCGGCACGATAACCCGCTATATCCCGCACCAATAGGGAGGCAAAAAGCAACAATAATCCCCCCAATCCGGCATTAAACAAGTGTCGCACGTGGTGATAGGCGCGTTCTTCAGGCTGAAACCCTAAGGCACGGTTGACAAGCCCGGTGGTGAGGTCGAAAACGCCGCCATAATATTTGGCGTATTTTTTATAACCCGAATCTGCGTCGGCTTCGTAAAAGACGGAGCGATCTTTGCCAAACGTGGTATAGTAGTTCACCAGTCGTTCGGCATAGTCCTCCTGAAATTTATCGTCTTCGTTGATACCGCTGTTAAAAGCCAGAACACCTAGCACAAGAAAGGAAAATGCGACGGCGGCCAGCCACCATTGGCGCAGTCGCGGCGACTGCGTCGACGCATCGGGCGGGGGCGCATACAAGGGCCAGGTCATTCCCTGGGACTTCTTTTTGGCCGCCGGTCGGGGTGGCGCAGCGGCAGGTTTTTGCGCCTGCCTGGATGGCTTTTGTGGTTGCCGTTTTGACATAAGATTTGTGGTGTGAACAGTGAACTGTGAACTGCGCTTAGGGCTTCTTCCGGTTTTATTTTTTAGTGCAAATGCAATACGTGCTTACGCCTATTGGAAAATGCAGGCCTTTCATGAGCCTGTTTTCAAGCGACAGCAATCCGAATAATAGTTTGTTAACCAGAAAGTTGGGCCGCTTGAGATCTTCCTGAGGCGTCTGCTCGCTGATATTGAAAAACACTTTTTTTATTATTCTAAAAATAAAAATGGGGAAAAACAGGGTAAAATTCCAATAGCCCTGGTCTTGTACGGTAAATCCCGCAGCCTCCATTTTTTGAGCCAATTCGCCGCGTTCGTAACGGCGGTAGTGGTGGTTGACTACGTCGTGAGGGCTCCACAGCGACATAAAGGCGGGCACGAATACCACAAGTCTGCCGCCGGGTTTGAGCAAGGTGTACCAGTTCTGCAGTGCCTTGTTGTCGTCTTCGAGGTGCTCCAGGCAATCCGACGACACGATGCAGTCAAATGACTCCTTGTCGAAGGTAATGCTGGCAGCATCCATCACGTGGGCGTGTTTGAGTCCCCGCTCTACGCAAGTACCTATGGCGCTTTCGCTGATATCTACGCCGTAGACGCTATCGGGGTCGGCGCCGCGCGATATCAATTCGCTGAGCAACATACCCGTCGAGCAGCCTATGTCGAGGTATCTCGCCTTCGGCGATACCTGCACGTAGTCCAATACTTTACGCCTCCTAGCTCTGAACCACCAGTGTATGTCTTCCAGTTGGTGGTACCCACACTCCCACACTCCCACACTCCCACACTCCCACACTCCCACACTCCCACACTCCCACACTCCCACACTCCCACACTCCCACACTCCCACACTCTTCTCAATCCGGCTCAAACTTACGAATACCGTGCTATATTTGCTGAAAGGGATTTACTTTTTAGTGCAAAACTTGTCATATCATGAACGGAGGAGATCTCATAGCATCCGTGCTGGCCGCCCAACAAACGCCTTTTTTGTTCACGCTTTGTGGCGGACATATCTCGCCTATCCTGGTAGCAGCCAAGGCGCGGGGCATCCGCATAATCGATACCCGGCATGAAGCCACAGCAGTTTTCGCCGCCGATGCGGTAGCCCGCCTCACGGGCAGGCCCGGTGTCGCCGCTGTAACGGCAGGCCCCGGCGTGACCAACAGCATTACCGCCCTCAAAAACGCCCAGATGGCGCAGTCGCCACTCATTCTCATCGGAGGCGCAGCGCCTACCGCCCTGCAAGGACGCGGCGCACTACAGGATATCGAGCAACTCAAACTGGTAGGGACTTTGGTGAAATGGGCCGTTAGGATAAAAAAAGTAGCCGAGCTGGTCCCCGCCATGGAAAAGGCATTCCGCATAGCCCAGGAAGGCACCCCCGGCCCCGTTTTTGTGGAATGCCCGGTAGATCTGCTCTACGAGGAAGGCACCGTGAAGCAATGGTACGGCATGGACCGCGGCGGAAAGTCGCTGACCGACAAGCTGCTGAAGACCTACCTCAAATGGCACGTCAACCGGATGTTCAGCCACGCCTGGGATCGCCAGGCCGGCCCGGAAATAAGGATAAGCCCTACGGCGCCCTCCGATTCTTCGATATCAAAGGTAGTCAGTGCTCTGGAGAAAGCCCAACGACCGGTAATGATAGCCGGCAGTCAGTTGGCCCTGCAGGCTGCCGAAGCGCCCGCGGTGGCCGAGGCGATTCAGCGGTTGGGCATCCCCACCTACCTGTCGGGAATGGCCAGGGGATTGCTGGGGCGCGACAGCGACTGCCAGTACCGCCACAAACGCCGCGAAGCCCTGCGCGAAGCTGACCTGGTGCTACTCGCCGGCCTGCCCTGCGACTTCCGCCTCGACTACGGCAACCATATCCGTCGAAGCGCTACCTACGTCTCCGTCAATATCGACCGCCACGACCTCTACCACAACCGCCGCCCGCAAGTGGCCGTACAGGCCGATCCCGGGTTCTTCCTGCGCCGGCTGGCCGATGCCGTGACCGGCAAAGTATCGAAGCCCGAATGGGAACAAAAACTGCAAGCCAACGAAAAAAACCGCCAGGCGGAAATAGATGAAAAAAAGCAGGAAGTTGGCGACCACATCAACCCGCTGCACCTGCTAAGCGAAATAGACGGCTTAATCGGCCCCGACAGCCTCATCGTGGCCGACGGCGGAGACTTCGTGGGTACAGCCTCGTATATCCTTCGTCCGCCGAGCCCGCTGAGTTGGCTCGACCCCGGCGCCTTCGGCACCCTGGGCGTCGGGGCGGGGTTTGCGCTGGGGGCAAAGCTGGTCCGCCCCGACAAAACCGTTTGGCTCATCCTCGGCGACGGTGCGGCGGGGTATTCCATGACGGAATTCGACACCTTTGCCCGCCATGGGCTGCCGGTGATCGCCGTGGTAGGCAACGACGGCGCCTGGTCGCAAATCGCCCGCGAGCAAGTAGATATGCTCGGCGACGATGTGGGCACGGTGCTCGGGCATACGGCCTACGACCGCGTAGCCGCCGGCTTCGGCAGCACCGGCTTTTTGCTGGACAACCCCGATAAGATGACAGCTACGCTACAGGCCGCTCAAGCCGCCGCCGCTAATGGCCAGGCGGTGCTGATTAACGCGATTTTGAATAAGTCGGATTTCCGGAAGGGGTCGATTTCGATGTGAGTTTTTTTAACCACGGAGTTACACGGAGTTTACACAGAGTTTCACGGAGTCAAAATCACGCTCTGTGTCACTCCGTTTTACTCCGTTTAACTCTGTGGTAAAACTCCAAAAAACACCCGGAACCCTCGAAGCGGCTATCCTGCGCGCCCTACCGGCGCCGGGTGTTCAATCAACATATTTGCCGCCCGTGAAAAAACGGGAGGACAGGGTCGTGCATCTGTTCAGCGGCAGCCATCCGGCTTTACTTATGAGCTACGGGACGAACACCAGGCGGAAGCCAATGTTGTTGTTGCGGTTGTCGGGGTTGTTCCTGTTGCGGTTCGCCACCCGGCAGTTCTCCGGGTTGTTGTTCCAACTCCCGCCGCGGACAACGCGGTTCGTACCCTCGATGCATGCCCTTTTTCTTAAACGCCTAATGAGGCGTGCACTTTCTGCCGGAATGCCTTTGCATCGGCGTACTCGGTGAAGGCTGTCAGGGGCGTGGCATGGCGCTGGAATTGCTTTTGCGTCCACACGCCGGCGTCCAGCGCGGCCTGACAGGTTTTGATCTTTTGGATGTAGCGCCGGCGACTGCGTTGGGCCAGCCGGGTAGTGTCGGGGTACAGCAAATAGCCGAGAAACGGCAGGCCCGCGGTGCTTTTGTTCAGGCAAAACGGTTTCAATTCCTGCCGCAGCCGTTCGTGGATAAAATCCTGAAAACGGCAGCCTGCCTCTTGGAGCGCCGCCTTGTCGTCGTGCCACAACACCATGTCGTCCATGTAGCGGACGTAGGCGGGCACGCGCAGGGTTTCGCGGGCGTAGTGATCGGCGGGCGTGAGGTAGTGGTTGGCAAAGTACTGGCTCGTCAGGTTTCCAATGGGCACGCCGCGGCCGGGTTGCACGGCGTAACTGTCGATAAGGCCGTCGAAAATGCGGAGCAAGTGCGGGTCTTTGAACAGGCGGCACAACTGGCTGCGCAGCACGCCATGGCAGATGCTGTCGAAATATTTGCGCGCGTCGAGTTTGAGGTACCAGGCATATTTGCCGTTAAATGCGGCGGCGCGTTCCAGTGCGGCATAAGTACCCTTGCCAATACGGCTGGCATAGCTGTCAAAAATTTGCTGCTGCTCAAAATACGGGTGACACACATTCATGAGCGCATGGTGAAGCACCCGCTGAGGAAAGGGCGCGGCGCAGATCTGCCTCTTTTTGGGGTCGAATACCGTAAAGTAGCGGTAGCCGCCGATCTCCACCTCGCCCGACAGGATTTGGGCTTGCAAGGCTTTCAGGTTGACGCGCAGTTTTTTGCCGAAGGCATACACCTGGGCCTTGGCCGCCTTGCCGCGTCGCGCCTTGTAGTAGGCCAGTTCGAGGTTGGCCATGTCCGCGATGGGTTCAATCAGAAATGCCGGGCGTTTCATCCGTTTTGGGTTGGGTGATGAAATATTTGGCGAAGCGCTCTACTTTTTTCTCGCCGATGCCCTTGATGCCGAGCATGGCTTTTTCGGTGATCTCGTCAAGTTTGGCTAATTCGGCCAGTTCTTCATCGGTGAAAACGATAAAAGCCGAAATACCCTCGTCCGCCGCCACTTTTTTGCGGATTTCCCGGAGCCTGGAGAATTTTTCAAAGGTAGCTTCATCCAGCACCTTTCGGTAGTCTACCTTTTTGGCGTCTTTGTCGGCCTCCGGGTAAGCCCGCTCGACGTAGCGCACGGAAAAGCACCAATAGGCCCCGTTGTCGTTGCCAACGAAGTGGTTCTCTACTTCCAATATCTTGTTCCCCCGCAGAAACGCGTTCATCTCCTGCAAGGCGCCCCCGCTGTCGCCAATGGGGATGGTAAAGAGTTTGATTTGCATAAAAAATCGATTTTCAAAAAAAATTTCGACCGCCAGAGGCGGTATGGTAATAACGCTCGTGGCTTCAAAAAAACTCGCAGGAGTCGTCGTCCCTCCTCCTCCTTTGCTCCTTTTTTCTCATCCACTCGCTTTGCTCATAAGTAAAGCCGGAATGGGCATACCAACTGACTACGGGACGAACACCAGGCGGAAGCCAATGAAGTCGTAGCGGAAGTCGGGGTTGAACCTGAAGCGGTCCGCCACCCGGCAGAACTCCGGGTTGCTGCCCCAACCCCCGCCGCGGACAACGCGGAACGTACCCTCTTCCTTCGGGCCGGCATAGTCTTTATCAGGGTTTTCGGGATAAACGCCGTACCTGTCCCAACACCATTCCCATACATTGCCGCTCATGTCGTGCAGCCCCAGCGCATTGGCCTTTCGGGTACCGACCCTTCGAGTGCGGCCCTCACTATTTTCACCATACCATGCATAGTCTTCCAACTGTTCATCGTCGTCTGTTCCGGCGTACCGGGTGCGTTTTTGGCTGCCTTCGCCGGCGGCGTACTCCCACTCTGCCTCTGTTGGCAGGCGATAACCTTTTTTGGCCTCGGGATTTGGCGAAACATCGTAGTAATCGCCCCAATTGCCCTCGCGTTTGCTTTCCATATCCACGATGTAAAACGTATCCAACCCAAATTGTGTATTCACCCAGTTGAGGTAAAATATCGCATCGAACCAGGACGCATTCACGACCGGGTTATCTCCATCCTTCCCCCAATTCGGGCTTTGGGAATCGCGCCCGGTGGCTTTGCAAAAGAGACCATATTGCCACCAGGTTGTCTCGTATTGGGCCATTTGGAAAGAAGAGACTTCCTGCTGGTGCAAATATTCGCCGCTTTCCCGGCTCGTATCGCTTCCCATTTCAAATTTCCCGCCCTCCACCGGAACCATCAGCTCCATTACCGGGTAATACCGTTCCATCAGCCTGTTATACGCAACGGCGTCAAATGCCTCGATGGCTTTTCGATGCAACTGCCGCGTATCGATTTTTTTGCCGGCTACTTGCGCCACAGTGTCCAATAGGCCCGCCGCCCGCTCGGCGTCGCCGGCTTCACCATGCCAGAAGGCGATTTCCAGCAGGGCGTTGGCGGCCTCTTGTTTCAGAACGCCCAGCGCGGCAATGGCTTGCAGACATTCCAGCGCCACGTCATATTCTAAGTAGAGAATGCCGGCATCAGCAATGGCCTGATACGCCCGGCCAAGCGTTTCCGGCGTCAAAATACCTAATCCTGCCACACCCCGAACACTTTCCAGTGCCGTCCGGTGGCTGAGATGCAGCAAGCTGCTGTCGGCATTGTCTAAGTATGTCTGAGCCACATCTGGTTTCAATACGCCCAGTTCGGCGGCGGTTTTGATTTTTTCCAGGGCGTCGTCGAAGCGGCGGGCCGTCATGTCGGCGCGGGCACTTTTCAGAAACTTGCGAACGAAATTTTCACTAGCCATTTGCCTTTCGGCCAAAAGTTCTTTGGCATACTTCTCTCCATTGCGCGCCCTGCGTTTTTCGTTTTCGATGCCCTTGTTCACCGCCTCCTGCACCACTCCAAAGTCCGCGGCAAGGCCAGGGCAGAGCGGCAGGGCTGCCTCGCAGTAGTCGCGGGCGCGGGTGTAATCGTTTATATTGAGAGCAGCTTTCGCTTTTTTAAGCATGGTATCGCAGAAGCCCGGGTCGCCGCTTTTTTGAGCAGGCAGGAGGCCGGGAGCGAGGGCGAGGAAGGCGAGGTAAAAATATTTTCGCATATCAGGAGGTTTTATAAGCTATCCAACGGTTCGTCGAGTTCGGCTTCGAGTTGTTCCACGGTAGGGAGCATATCGCGCAGGGCTTCCGGTAAGTGCTGTGTCAATACATACTCTGCCACGCCGAGGGGAGTATTGATGTTGCGCAGGGCGTATTCGACAGTGGTTTTTTTACCCGATTCGCGGCAAAGCAGTAGCCCGATGGTCGGTTGGTCTAGATAGGAACGCAACAGATCGTCGGCGGCGGCGCAATAAAAATTCAGTTTTCCGGCGTATTCCGGCTTGAATTTGTCGGCCTTCAGGTCTACCACCACGAAACAGTGCAGGCGCGTGTGGTAAAACAGCAGGTCAATGAAGTAATCCTCCTCTTCGACCGTGATTTTGAACTGCCGGCCCAGAAAAGCGAAGCCTCTCCCGAGTTCGAGCAGCACCCTTTCCACATGACGCATCATGGCATGCTCGATGTCGCGTTCGAGCGCTTCTTTGCCGACGTTCAGAAAATCGAACAGGTACGGATTTTTGAAAGTTTCGATGGCCAGATCGCTTTGTGGTTTGGGCAGCGTCCATTGAAAGTTCGTGATGGCCTTTCCCTCCCGTTCATACAGGTTTTGGCGCATTTGGGCGCGCAGGGCATCGCGGCTCCAGTTGTTTTGCACGGTTTTTTTGAGGTAAAAAATGGCTTCCGAAGTGGTTTTGCATTTGTCCAAAATGATTTGATGGTGGCCCCAGGGGACCAACACAAAGAATGCAAGTTTCTCGTTGTCAAATACATGTAATTGTGCAGCAAGTTGCTGCACAATTTGATCGGGCGATGTAGCCGCCACTGTCGGTGACGGGAGGACCGATGATTGATAAAACAGGTAAAATTTTCTGATATAAAACAAATTGCGCTGGGAAAACCCTGTCAACTGCGGGAAGGCTGCTTTCAAGTCTTTCGCGAAGCGCGGAATGAGCCCCTCGCCCCAGGCGGCGTGTTGTTGTTTTTCGGCGATGTCGCGCCCCAGTTCCCAATACAGGAGCAGCAGTTCGCGGTTGACGTGCAGTGCGGCTTTGATTTGAGCGGACTGGATGCGGTTTTTCCAATCGGCGAACCAGTCAGGATAGCTGTGAGTCTGATTTTGCATAACTATTTCAGGAGATTGAGCAGGCTGTCCACCCGGATATCGCGGTGTGTGGAATCGGGCATGGGCGCAGCGAGCAGTATTTCTTTGGCCATATCCGGATCACCAGCCTTGCGCATTTTTTCAGCGGAATTGAGGTATTTGCTGATTTCGGTTTGCAGGCGGGCGCGTTCGGCGGTTTGCATTTTTTCTAGATTTTCACGGGCTTCATTGGCTTTTTGGTTGGCGAACCGGGTTTGTTGCCGCGCATCCCACCCAAAATACCCCGCCGCTCCCGCTGCCAACACGGCGACGAGCAGTAGTCCGCGCACCAGGCGCAGGCGTTTTTTGGTAGCTTCCAATTCCGCCCGCCGGCGCCTTTCTTCTTCGCTCCGGATGTTTTCCCAGTGCCTGCGGCTTTGCTCCACCCAGTCCATTTCCGCCGTTGCGAGTTGCAATTTTTCAAAAAACGGCTCCATAAACAGCAACTGTTTCTCCGAAAACACCTCGCGCCGGTCGGCGTCGAGCAGCATCTGGGTGCGGATCATCTGGGCGGCTTTTTGCAGGGCGATGTCCTCGGCGTCCTGGTAGGTGGCGATCTGGCGGGCCAAAGAGTCGTGGGCCACCTCGTAGCGCTGTTCTTTTTCGTCGAAGCGCAGGATGCGGCTGTTTTGGAAGGCTTGCAGGCTGCGGGCGATGAAAGGGGTGTCGAGTTCAGGCAGGCGGGCGTGCAGTTGGTCGGCCGAGAGCGGCTCTTTGGTGCCGTCAAGGGTGACGAAGGGGGACAGTAGTTTTTTTATCGTGTCGGGCGGTACGCCGAGGGCGCGGGCGTTTTCCTGCACCTGGTCGTCGAGGAAGTTGCGCAGCACGTCGCCGATGTCGCCCATTTTTTGGAGTTCGCTTACGGTGATCGTGGCGGCGGCCTGCCTGCTGCGGTCGCCGGTGATCTGTAGGTACAGTTTGTCGAGAAACACCTGTAGGTAGGGCAGCTCAATGCTGAGCACGTTTTCGCGCTCTTTCAGTTTTTCGAAGATACCCTCACCGATAGCGGCTTCCGCGCCTTGTTGCAGGTGTACGTTGCTGTATGGCAGCCGGCTGATGCCCTGCACCACGGTTTGCACTTTTTCGAGGTTCATGGGCTCGATGCGCAGTTTTTTGCGCAGCAACTCGGGCACTTTTCGCTCGAATTCGTACAGGTAGCCGAGATATTCCTCGCGGATGCTGATAAGTACTTTTACGGGCTGTTCGATGCGCAGGATTTCCCGCACGGTGTCCACAAAGCGGTTTTGCTCGGCTTTTGTGCCGAGGATGTACAATTCCTCAAACTGGTCGAAAATGAGAAAAACGGGCTTGAAGTGCCGCAGATAGAGGTTTTTCAGCCGCCGGGCTGCGGGCGATTCTGTCGCCTGGGCGGGCGTTTCGCTGCTATCGGTGAGCCAGTCGAGGTCGTCGGAGGCCGGAGTTTCGGGGTCGTCGTAGGCGGCGAGCGCTTTTTCGAGCGATTCGTTGAGGTTATCGCCCCGGCGGATGCTGAGGGCTAACCATTCGTAGGTCTGGAATTTGGAGGCTAAACCGCACTGGATCAGGCTGGTTTTGCCGGTGCCCGAGGCGCCGTACACGAGGATGAGGTCGGTCTGGAATACCATCTGGTAGAGGGCTTCCACTTCTTCGTCGCGGCCGAAAAAGATATCGCGGTCTTCGCGGGCGTAGGCGTCGAGAAATTTGAACGGGTATTTCGTTTGTTGTGCCATGGTGCGGGGGTTCAGAGGTTGTCGAAGAAGTCGTTTTGATGGCCGGACAGGGCGCGGCGGGCTTCGTGGAAGCCGTCCACCACGCAGTCGAGGTTGAGGGCTTTGAGCAGGTCGGGGTTCATCATCAGTTCGTCGAGGCGGGTTTGGGGCGTCTGTACGCCTTGTTTTTCGATGCGCACAATGCTGTTGTCGCCGAGAAAGCGGTATTCGAGCGCGCCGGCGTCGCCCAGGTCGCGGGCGCTGTAGAAGCAGATTTTGGCCCCCTGCTCGAAGGTGAGGGCGTTGTAGTCGACGACGAAGGGGAAGAGGTTGATGCCGTTTTGGTAGTCCTCACCCCGGTAAAGCAGCACGGCGGGGGTTTGTTCGCCGAGGGTGACCCAGCGGCCTTTTTCGGCGTCTTCGCTGTATTTTACGTCGATGCCGAGCGCCACGTAGCGGTGCAGGTATTCGGGTTGGCCGTTGCGGAGTTGGCGATAGGAGATTTTTTTGAGCGACACCATGCGGTATTGGGTCAGGAAGGCAAAGTGCCGCATGATGTCGGCCAATTGGGTTTCGGAATCCGCCGCGTCGGTCGCCTGCACGGCCCGTTCGAGCCGGGCGCAGGCGCGTTGCAGCGGGCTGTCTTCGGTCAATTGCGGCAGCAGGCGCTCCAGGGCATCCCCGAAGGGGAAGTCCAGTTGATGGCGCCGGAACAGGGCGCAGAGCGTTTGCAGGAGGCGAAACTGCGCGTCGAGGCCCTGTTCGAGGTGCGACTCGAAGAAGGCGCCGAGGGTTTGTTGTTCGGCGGGTTCGGGCGGGCGCGAGGCGGTTTTGACCGCGTCCCACCAAACCGATAGCAGGGTATAGTTCAGCAGGTCGAAGGCGCGCCGCGCGATATCGAGGCATTTATCCACGTAGTGGCGCTCTTGTTGGGCGGGGGCCATCTGTTCGTCGTCGCCGATATTGACGAGTTTGCGCAGTTGTTTGCCGATTTCGCCCACGAAGTTCTGAAAGACGAACTGCTGTACTTTGCGCCGGTTTTCCGGGTGTTCGAGCCAGGAAAAGCCCTCGCAGAGTTTTTCCGCCTTCTCGTTGTAAGGGCGCATGGCTTCTACAAGGGCGCGGATGAGCGTTCTATTGTACTTTCGCTCGGGCGGGGCGGCGGCGGGAGTGGGCGCCTGTACGACCGTGATATCGCCGATGTGTACGTTGCCGCCTGCGGAAATCCGGGATCCGCTCACCACGTTTTTGCTGTTGACAATCGAAATCGCCTGTTCGATTTCTTTTTGCAACGCCGGCTCGGCGCCCCGGGTTTCGATCTCGCGCAGCAGGTCGAGCAGCCCGCCGCGGATTTGGTTTTGGGTCAGGTTAGCCTCCTCGTGGCTCACCAGTCCGAGCCGGATTTGCCGGCGGATGTCGCTGAAACGCGCGGTTTGCAAGATGGCTTCATCGAGTTGGGGCGAGTTCTCCAGCAACAGGCGGAGTTGCTTCAAGGCGGTTTCTAGCTTATCGTCGGCGATGAGATCGCGCATTTGGTCAAAAAATTGGGTTGCAGCCATAAACTGTTGGGTTTTTTCGACTGAAAAATAGCAAGAAAATGGAATAGCTCTTATTTATTATATTTGCACTCATGAAAAAACTTCCTATCGGCAAACAGGACCTCCCCGCCCTCATCGGCGACGGCTACGTATACGTGGATAAAACCGAGTACATCTACCGATTGCTCGACGCCGGGCCATACCTGTTCCTCTCCCGCCCGCGCCGCTTTGGCAAGTCATTGCTCATCAGCACATTGTACGAAATATTCCGGGGCAATAAGGCGCTGTTCAAAGGCCTTTGGATTGAAGACAAAATTGACTGGGCGCCCTACCCCGTCATCCGGGTGGACTTTAACGAGATAGACTACCGCGTACAGCCGCTGGAATATGCCCTGTCGAGGCAAATGGATGATATCGCGGCGCAATACGGCCTGGAAATTCCCGGGGAGCAGACCTCCAAAGACAAATTCAGCCACCTATTGGAGACGCTCGGCAGCAGCGACAAAAAAGCCGTGGTACTCATCGACGAATACGACAAAGCCATCACCGATTTTCTCGGCGAAGACGAAGAACGCATCAGGGAAAACGTGCGTACGCTCAAAAACTTCTACGGCACGCTCAAATCGCTCGACCGTTACATTCATTTCGTGTTTATCACCGGCGTGTCGAAATACGGGCGCGTATCTATTTTTTCCGATCTCAACAACCTCAACGACATTACTATCCATCCGGATTTTGCCGTGCTCCTGGGCTGGACGCAGGAAGAAATGGAACGCTACTTCGACGACCGGCTTTCCGATCTGGCTCGCCATTTTAAACTCGACCGGTCCGATCTGCTCGAAAACATCCGGGCCTACTACAACGGTTATTCCTGGGACGGCGAGCACCGCGTGTATAACCCGTATTCTCTGCTGAACTTCTTTCACCACAAGGCCTTTCGAAATTTCTGGTTTGCCACCGGGACCCCTACTTTTTTGACCAAACTGCTGCGACAACAACTTATTCCCGCCTACGAACTGGAGAACTTCAGGGCGAACGATTTTTTGCTCGAAAGCGCCGACGTACACCACATAGGCCTGCACGCGCTGATGTTGCAAACCGGCTATTTTACCATACAAAAAATCACACTCAGCCGGGATTTATCGCCCCTTTATCACCTGGGTTATCCCAACCGGGAAGTGCGGCTTTCTTTTTTGCAAAATATCCTGGCCGCCTACCTCGATCGCCCCGTCGACGTCACCGACGTGACGCTCACCCAGCGCATGCGCCGCTTTCTGGCCGAGGGCGACCTGCCCAACTTTTTCGCCCTGCTTTCGTCCATCTTCGCCTCCGTGCCCTACCAGATCACCCGCACCGAGGAGTCCTATTTTCACTCGGTCACGCACGTTGTACTGGCGCTCACGGGCCACGTCGTCCACTCCGAAATCCCCACCAACCAGGGCCGCATGGATGCCGTGCTTGACGCGGGCGAACGGGTGTACATCTTCGAGTTCAAATTGCGCGAAAGCGCCGACGCCGCCCTGGCCCAGATTCATGAACGGGGCTACCCGGAGCGCTTCCGCGCGGCCGGCAAGCCGCTGACGCTGGTAGGCGTGGCCTTCGACGTAGAGGCGAAGAACGTAAGGGAGTGGAAGGCGGTGGAGGGGTGAGAAGTATGCGGTAAACCTCAAGGCCGCACAAACACCACTTTCCTAAAAATTATCTCCTTCTCCAAGTGAGCTACCAAAAAATAAACTCCATCGACCAGTCCATCTGCGGAAAAACGCCACAAGCCCTCCGAAGCAGGCTGAAAGCCGCCGCCCACTACCCTACCCCACACATCCACCAACTGCAGCGTGCCGGCAGTCGGCCACCTCACCCACAACTCCTCCGAAAAAGGATTGGGAAAAACAAGTATATCTATCTGATTATCAATTAATTCATCAACACCTGTAATTGCCATATTCGGCCCGCCGGGCGTAGGACTCACCGCTTGCACCGCCCCAAATCCATCGGGCAGGCGGCCCACCGCGCTATTAGAAGATTGCGGCCCAAAGACAAAACCGTCGATCAACGCGTAATTATTCGCTGCATTTTCAAAAATGCCAATAAACTCCCCGGCGGCGTCGAGTTTGAAGTCGGTGTGCAGGGGGCCTTGGTTGGTATCGTCGTCGGCCCAGATCAGCAAGTGCTCCTGGGCTTGTATCCAGATATCGGGGAATGCCCATTTATCGGGGTTGGTCGGGTTATCCGACAGGTAGCGCCCGCCGAGAAACACCGGCACATCGGAATAGTTGTAGAGCTCCACCCAGTCGTCGTATTCGCCGAAATTATCGGCGATCGTAGAAGAGTTGGCGGCCATCACCTCGTTGATCGCCAAGGGCAGCGTGGCGTCGTTGATTTGTAGTTCATAAAAACCGCAGACCGGCTTTCGGCTTTGTTGGCCGGTGTTATCGACGGCAGTCAAGTAGTATTCCAGCATGCCCACTGCATTCAAAGCCGGCAACTCGGCGCCGTAGCGCCCGTCACCGGCGGCGCCGTCGAGGTGCTGTCCGTTGTCGTACATCGGTATGCAGATATCTGTGCCGGCCCCGTTGAGGCGGTAACACCACATCACCTGGGTCACGCCGGCATTATCGGCCACCTGCGCGCTGAGGGCAATATCCTGGTAAGCAGAGGGATTATTATCCGTCACCCAGGTAATAATGGGCGCCACATCCGTATTCTCCAGTTGGCTCTGGGCCGAGTTGTGCCGGGTAGTGATATACCCCTGCAATCCGTAATCAGTGTGGAAAAACGGCAAATCGTCCACAAAAGCAGTCTCAAAATCGACATAGGTAAAGCCGTAGTCGAGCGGGCGGTAGGGATCGGCCTGGGCGTAGGGGGCAATGCGTTGTTTGATATCTTCCAAATATGGAAAAAGGACTTCCTCATTAAAAACATTATCCAAAAAGAGCTGCAAATAATACGTAAACCGCTCGCGGTACTCCGGCACTTGCAACACGCGTTTAAACAGCGGTCGGGGTTCATTAGGATGCGCCCAGTTATACACATTGCGCGTACCCCAGTTTTGCCCCAGCCAGTCGATGCCCAGCGTATTATCGAGGTCGTAGGGAATAAACTCAAACAAACCCGTAGCCTGGTTGTGGTACAGGTAAAAATTATTTTTATTATAAAACGGCCCGTCCCAATTGCCAGCCAGCACATCAAAAGCCACAGCCGGCAGCAGCGTCTCCACATTCATCACCTGCTCCAGCGCGCAGGGCAGGAAAGAAATCGGGGTATTATTCAGCACATCAATAAACTGAGCCAGGTGGGTATAATCGTCCATCTCCTCATTCGTGCGCAGGTCGTACGCCCGGCGACCGCCCGATTCAAACTTATACAAATTGGGGTTATTGCCCAGGTAGGCCAGGTCGGCGGGCCAGAGGCATTTATACAAATTGCCATTTTTATTCCCAAACCGCGTCTCCACAAACTCCTCATCGATATGCTCCACATTCACATAGAGACCGCGGTATTCGCCGTTGATATACAGTCGTACGTGGTTAGCGCGGGGCGCCGGCACGCCCATTTGCCGGAGCAGGTCCCAGCACACCTTAGCGCGGCATACTGCGGGGTCGTTGTGTTCGCCGTTGAGGTTCAGCTTTTCCACGCCGTTCCACTGCCTACCGGGTTCGTAAGTATTAAACGACACCTTAAACGACTTCTTTTCAGCCGTGCGTGAAGTATTGCCGCGCAAGCGCAGTCCCACATTATACACCGTATCGCGCTGATCGCCGTCGTCAAACGTAAACGTAGCGTGCCAGTGGTAATTGCTCTGCTCATTGCCCGGCGCCAGCAGAATGGCGAGAGAATCTGCCGGCAACCAGATATCGATGCGGGGCACGGCGTCGTCGCGGTATAGCGGGCCGGAGGCTGGGAAGGGGTTTTGGGCGTGGAGGTGAATGGCGGCTATGGCGCAGCAGAGTAACAAAGATATTCGGGTGGGCATGGTTGTGCTGGTTTGTGGGGGTGCAAGGTACGGCGGAGTTTTGGATCCACTACCAAACATCCTTCCCAATCCTTCCGTATCCCCCAAATCCTAATTAAACCCGATCCGCAGGCGGAGCTATTTCAATTAGGATGCGCTTGATACGGAAGGATTGGAAGGATTATTTGCGACTTGGGGACTTTGCGATCCCAGCCGTTCGCCGGTGGTCGAGCGAAGTCGAAACCAACGGAGCCGGCACGAGAGTGAAGTCGGGAGTACCTAAAAAATCAATAATTTGAACTGATAAAAATATTAACTTTGCATAGAGCTGAACGAAATCATCCTTATCTACCAAAAATGAGGTGATAGGGATGAGGGAATTGTACTTATAAACAAGTTAGCAAACATTTAATGGAGACAATCAAACAACTTAACAAATTCACAAAGACTATCCTAATCGCAGGGCTGACATTTATTTTATATGGATACTTATGCCGACTAATTGGACTTTATTTCTTTTGGGAAAGCAAGTCAATTGGCTGGGCACTTTTGTTCATAGGGGTAATTGGCTTTCTATTCCACAGAATTAACATTAAAAAAAGGGAAAAGAAAAAAACACTTTTTGAAAAAATAGGAATTGGAATTATCATTTTCATTCTGCTCGTTCAGACAATTTTCATCGCTGTAATCCCTCTTACGGACGCTTATTCAGTTGCCAAAGCATATCTCATTAATGACGCTAATCTTAAAACTAAAATAGGAAATATTACAGGGTTTGGACTAATTCCAAGTGGTAGTATTCAAAAGACGACAGATTCCAGCGGTGAGTATGGCAGTGCAATAATCAATCTGACGGTAAAGGGCGACAAAAAATTCAAAGACATTACAATTTATGTCGCTAAAAATGCTGACAGCCCTGACTGGAAAGTTGAAGGAATAAAATAAAACGTTTACTCCTGCGGCAGCTTTAGTACGACTTTTGCACAGCTGCTTTAAAGCAATAAATTTACCCCGCTGGCGCGAGGTTCCAACCTCGTGGCGCCCATCGGTCGGGTTCCAACCCGACGTATACAGTACAAGCGGTTAAAACCCGAAAGATAAGCGGCACGTTGGACCTCGCACCAGCTGAGAAAATCGGTTGTGGGTTGGGTTTGGCCTCCTTGAAAAATACTTTTGGAAAGAACCTGAAAATGCAGTAAATTTACAATCGAGAACTTTCAGGATAACCGAAAAAACTTGAATATGACAGTTGAGACAAAAAAATATAAGCTAATCGAGAAAATTACAAGCCTGAAAGATGAAGAGGTCTTGAACAAGTTAGACTTGGTAATAGATGAATATTCCCGGGGGAATTTTATTTTAATGGAGATCGTGAAACCAATTAGAGAAAAATTGGATATTGAACAATTGAAGAAAGAACAATATTATCAGGGTTTTGATAAAGACGAGGTAGATCAGTTAATTAAAGAAATCGACCTTCAAGAGCCGATAGAAGAATTGCTAGAAATGATTTAAACCAGATTATTTGCATAACTTTTCCGGCTTAACGTTATCGAATCTGACAAGCAATGAAAAAAAATATTAATCTGGATCAATATATCAATGCAGGCGGTATCAATGGACTCGGCGAGGGCCTGATCAACACCAATAGCAAAGATTTTCTCGCGTTTCGTCGAAAATGAATTTTTAGCTATTCGTTTTCAACAAGAGAAAGAGAAATAAAGCAAGGATAATCCCATGCTCCTGCGGCCACTAAAGCAGCCGCTACGGTTGCAGGTTATACTATTCACAAGTAGCTCCAACACCAAACATCCTTCCCATCCTTCCCAATCCCCCAAATCCTGATTGAAACCGATCTAAGGGCGGAGATATTTCAATTAGGATGCGCTTGATACGGAAGGATTGGAAGGATTATTTGCGACTTTGCGACCGCAGTCGGCCATTTCGACTCCGCTCAATGACCGGCTACGGATTGCGGATTTTATGGACGTGAGTACCTAAAAAATCGATGATTTGGACTGGTGAAAAAAATTAACTTTGCATAGAGCCGAACGAAACCATCCTTATAAACGAGTAGTATGCAAGCTGAAAAAATTGCATAGATTCAAAAGGAAACATCAAAACGAGGTCAATATGATTAGAAAGCGAGAGGAAAAAGATAACGATGAGATAATGCATGTATGGTACGAGGCGTCAAGTCTGGCTCATCCTTTTCTGGAATCTGATTTTGTAGAAAAAGTAAAAAAAGATTTGAGAGATAGTTATATTCCAAATACAGAGACTTGGATCTACGAAGACAATAATGCCGTAATTGGCTTCATCAGTATGTTTGGAAATGAGATAGGAGGATTATTTGTATTACCAGATAACCACTTAAAAGGAATTGGGACGCAATTAGTAAATTTCATTAGTGAATTGCACGGTGATTTGGAGGTGGAAGTTTTTGAGAAAAATGCTATTGGCAGAGCTTTCTATAAAAAATATGGTTTCGTGCAAATAAAAAGGTATTATCACACAGAAAGCAAGAATGACGTGTTAAGACTGCGCTATAAGAATATAAAAGCCGGCGTATAACAGCGTATATAACTTATGGCGGGGAAAGCCATAGATTCAGCTCTTGTGCCATCCGGGCTACACCCGCCAATACCAACAGCAAAGATTTTCTCGCGTTGAAATCCTTGATCAAAAAGATTTCATCGTCGAAAATGAATTTTTAGCTATTCGTTTTCAACAAGAGAAAGAGAAATAAAGCAAGGATAATCCCATGCTCCTGCGGCCACTAAAGCAGCCGCTACAGTTGCAGATTATACTATTCACAAGTAGCTCCAACACCAAACATCCTTCCCATCTTTCCCAATCCCCAAAATCCTAATTAAAACCGATCCGCAGGCGGAGATATTTCAACTAGGATGTGCTTGATACGGAAGGATTGGAAAGATTATTTGCGGCTTTGGGACCGTAGTCAGTCATTTCGATCCCCGCTGGCGCAAGGCTGCCAAAACAAAATACGCGGGTCATTGCGGAATAACCTAAACTCCGCTTTGCTACAATTCACAATCTCATTTTCTCTTGGATATCTCTTCTTTTACAAGGAAAGTTAAACTATATTTGTCTATAGCTTCCTGTCTAACAACGCCAATTGTTGCTACTCAATTACGCTATGGCAATCTCCAGATAGACCATCATGAAATATACCGCACGCCGTCAAGTTATGGTCATAACTTTTCCGGCTTTGCGGTATTATCCTTCGCGTCCGAACCCTGGTCATGCCCAAAACTCGGCGACGCGAAGTATAAGTACGGAGTCTGCACGATAAACTTGAAAAATAACATGAAAAAAATTGCAACACTACTGACCGTATTAATTGCGACAACATTTAATGCAAAGACTCAAACACCGGCCGTCAAATGGTGGTACGATACCAATGATGCCGCTTTTGGTCAGTCGGCTGCCGGTGACATTGACGGCGATGGCCTGCTCGAAGTCGTCTTCGGGTGCTACCGCAATGATAGTTCGGTGTATGTCCTCAATGCCGAAAACGGGACTTTACACTGGAAGTATAATACGCATTCTGCCAATACGGAGGGATGCAATGATGTGGCGCCCGCCATTTTCGATGTTGACAGCGATTCGCTCGTCGAAGTCATCGTGCCGAGTTCATGCAATCCCGTTACATTTTGTTTTAACGGGTCATCCGGTTCGATAAAATGGCAAAGCAATACAAGAGGGAGCGATTCGCCGCCTGTAATTGCTGATGTAGATAATGACGGCAGACCGGAAATTCTGCACGGAGAATTTGGCGGTTACGTAAAGTGCATCAATGCCGAAAATGGTTCCCAGGCATGGGAAATACCCGTTGATCTCAATTCCTGGATTCAAACGGCTCCGACGATCGTTGATCTCGACAACAACGGCCAACTCGATTTTGTGGTCGGAACGTGGAACTTCGACGGGCTCGATAGTATCTATGCTTTCCGGGGCGATAACCAGGCGCTGTTGTGGTCGTATCCCGTACACGATTACATGTACCACGGAACCGCAGTTGCCGACCTCGATAATGACGGTAAGCCGGAATTGCTGATCGGATCGTATAACGATACTTTATACTGTATCAACGGCGAAAACGGCGCCACCAGTTGGAAGTACAAAGCAACCGGCGGTTACATAGGTTCGCCGGCAACCATCGCCGACATTGATAATGACGAAAGTTGCGATGTGGTTTTCGTAAGCGCCTACCAGGTCATTGCGCTTTCGAATACCGGAAGCCTGAAATGGCAATATAATATTCCCGGATACGAGCAATCTTTCAGAGGCGTTGCAATAGCCGATATTAATAATGATGTTTTTCCCGATGTCATTTTCGGGACCGACGGAGGCAAGGTGATGGCCCTTAACGGAGACGATGGCAGCCTTATCTGGTCTATTGACCTTGCCGCACATTATGGCGACCCCGATTTTGCGCTTGACCATGCACCGCTTGTCGCTGATTTCGATAATGATGATACGCTCGACGTATTTATCGTCGGCGGCTATGCCACTTACCCTGATTTTCAAAATAATTTCGGACGCGCGTATATGATTTCGGCCGGCATAGGAAACGGCCCCGACTGGCTTATGTTCCAAAACGACATACACAGGCAGTCCTCTTTATGTACCTATATGACTACTGCGGTAAGCGAAGTATCTGAATCAACCGCCCTCTCTGTTTTTCCAAATCCGTTTTCTATGCAGACAACGTTGCAGCTGGAAGAAATGGTAAACAACGCAACCTTGACCGTTTACAATTTACACGGGCTCGCAGTCAGGAAAATAGAAAACCTCTCTGGACAAACAATCACTTTTCACCGGGACAATTTGCCAGGTGGCATGTATTTTATGATACTACAACAAGACGATAAAATTATTGCAGCAAAAAAAATCATCATCACGGATCGATAGCGGATATACCCATTACCGGCGCTGCAATTGGCACATTTATTAGTATGTTTCCCACATTTGGTTTTGGGATACCATTGGTTATTATTATGAGCAGACTTCTAAAATTCAACTTATCAGCAGCCTTAGCGCTAAGCGTAGTTTCAAACCCATTCACAAGCCCGTTTTTATTGGTACTTAGTTATACTTCGCGCCGTCAAGTTTTGGGCATGAGAATTAAATATAGCTCGCACCGCCAAGTTTTGGGCATGACCTAAGCTCGGGGGCGAGCTATAATACCGCAAAGCCGGAAAAGTTATGACTATAACTTGACGGTGTGCGGTATAAATCAATCAACGGGGGAAATAGCTGGGTAAATATTTCCAATAATTTCCCACCCATTCCGGCCACTACCCTATGCGTAAATCCCTTCAACTCCAACACATTGTACGTCGGCGCCGATCTCGGCGTTTGGAAAACCGAAGATGGCGGCAGCACCTGGGCGCTGTTTAACAACGCCACTTTGCCTTACGTGGTTATCGGAGATATACACTATTACGAGCCCGATAGCACTATTCGGGTCGGCACTTATGGCAGAGGCTATTGGAAAATAAAAGATGGCGAGCAACTTACCACCAGTAATCAAGAAGTCTCAGATGAAGGTGAATTAAACCTATTTCCCAATCCGACAAATGGCATGGTAAATATCCATTTAGCCAACCAAAAAGTTCAAAGTGTCCGGGTTTACAATACGATAGGTGAAATAGAAAATGAATATTTCAGCACGGAATTTTCAATTGAAAACCTACCAGGAGGAATATATTTTATATTGGTCCAAACCGACAAAAAAACGTATATCAGAAAAATCGTAAAACAATAAACAAACCCATAACCCACAACCGCCCTCATCAGACCTCCAAAAAGTACATATCAATTTCTCCTTTATTTTTGGCCGTAATTTTTCCGCGATAGGTGCAATTAAAATCATTATTCAGTAATGCATGCGTAGCCCCGCTGATATTTATTTTTCCGGGTTCGCTGCTGGTCTCCATTCGCGCGGCGGTATTCACCGTATCGCCCCAGATATCGTAGGCAAATTTTTTGGCGCCGACGATTCCCGCCACTACAGGGCCGCTATGGAGGCCTATTCGGATCTCAAAAGTATCCCCTTCTGTCTGTTGTCGATGTTTGATGTAGGACTTTATCTCCAGCGCAGCCTGGGCCGCTTTGCGGGCGTGGCGGGCATCCATAACAGGTAGTCCCGATACAGCCATATAAGCATCGCCGATCGTTTTGATCTTCTCCATGCCGTGGCGTTCAATAATCTCGTCGAAAGCTTTAAAACAGGCGTGTAATTCGCTCACCAAAGCCTGGGGCGATCTGTTTTCTGCAAAGCTGGTAAAATCTACAAAATCGGTAAACAACACCGTCACCTCGTCGTAGTGGCGGGCCGGCGCTTCGCCTTTTTCTTTAAGCTCTTCGGCTACTTCACCGGGTAGAATATTGAGCAGCAGGTCGTCGGATTTCTTTTTTTCCAGACTAATAATGGCATTGGATTTTTGCTGGTTTTTAAAGTTTCTGAAAATGAGAAAAGAAAGCAAACCGAGCAGGCAAATACCGAAAATATAAATGATGCGCTGCGTTTTTTGCGCTTCCAATTCTTTGGCAATAAGTTGTAATTGTGTTTGCTGCAAATTAACCTGGGTGGCCTGCAATTTTTTCTCGTTTTCAGCCAGGACGAGTTGCTCTTCTTTGGCTTTATTTTCGCTTTGTGCGAATTGCAAATCGGCCTGGGTTTTCAGGTAGGCCAGGTGTTGTAGTTCGCGTTCTTTTTTCGACAGATCGATGGCGTTTTGTTTGAGTTGCAGTTCCTGGCGCTGCCGGGTAGCCAGCAGTATTTGTTGGTTTAATTTCACGTCGGTGAGTAATTGCTGCTGGCGCAACGAGTCCTCTTTTTTGCTGAATTCAAATTGTAAGGTTTTTTTAGTAACCTGTTTTTGTATTTCCACATTATTAATGCTATCACGAAGGGCTATGAACTGTTCATAAGCGATATAAGCGCTGTCGAAGCGCTGGGTATTCTCGTATATTTTGCTGAGGCTTAGCAATGCCTCGCTTTCCGTACTCAGTAAGCCGATACTGCGCGAGGTCGCCAGGGCTTTATGAGCGTATACGCCGGCAGTGGTATAATCTTGTTGCAGCAAATAAACCGTACAAATTCCCGATAAATTGGAAGCTATACCTTTTTTATCCTGGATGGTTTCATTAATATCCAGCGCTTTTTGGTGGTGTTGCAAAGCAGCCGCGTAATTTCCCATTTGGGTATACACATTGCCTATATTGCTGAGGTTGTTGGCAATTCTCAATTTATTGCCTTGTTTCTGACTTAGCTCCAAAGCTTTTTGCTTGTATTCCAGGGCTTTGGGATAGTCGGCTAATTGTGTATACACATTGCCCATATTAACCAGTATACCCGACATGGCCTGCATATTGCCCGTACTTTCGCACATTGCTAATGCGCGTTGGTAATATTCGATAGCTTTGGCGTAATCGTTTAATTCGCTGTGGATATTGCCGATATTGCCTAGCGCATTAGAGATGCCGTTTTTATTGCCGGTTTGTTCATTAATGGTGAGTGTTTTCTGGTAAAATTCCAGCGCCCGTGGGTATTCAAAAATAGAATAATACACCAGCCCGATATTATTGTAATTATTGGCGATACCCTGCTGATTGCCGAGTTGCTGGTTGAGGGTCAATGCTTTTTGATAATACTCCAGCGCAGCGGTGAAATCGCTCAATGCCATTTTATTAGTGCCTTTGGCGCTATAGGCGCCTGCCAGCCATTTCTTATCGGGCAGCTTTTCGGCTAGCGCGATGGCTTTATCGGCGTATTGCAAGCCCTTGGCCGGCGAAACGGCATAATACCCCCTGGCCAGGTCGTTGAGGAGTTTGGCCCGAATGGTATCTTCTTTTACATACGTTTTTTCCAGCCGGGCGAGCGAATCCAGTTGTCGCTGCTGGGCATGTGCCTGTCCCAGGGCAACAAAAAGAAAACAAATCAGCCCGGCCGCTATTTTCATGGCTGATATTAGTTTAGTCGGCAATAAAAATCACATTTACGCAGGGCGCTACGCGGGTGGAATTGGCCGTTTCGGGAAAAACAGCCAGTCCGGAGGTATTTGTTTCTTCATTAAAAGACACAATCCGGATATTTTTGAGTACCCGCGGATAAGAAAAGTCAGCGGCGTTTTGCTTTTCGAGCCGGTAAAACGAATTAGCGAGGATAGTAATGCCCAGTTTGGCTTCTTTTTGCACGGCAACGGCTGGTATATCCACAAATACCGGCACATGTTCGCTGGAAGAGGTTATTTGCTGCTCCTTCAGAATAACCGGCGTACCGCCGTCCAGATTCCACAGCTTGACGGAAAAAGTGCCCGTAACAGGCAGTTTAAGCCCCAGGCTGGTGATTTGTCCATCCACCAGCGGATTAAATACAAAGCCGTATTCCCAGGTAGTGGCGGCCACCGGCGTAGTATCTATGGTAATAGCCGGCTCCTCAAAAAAACTAAAAAACGGGCTTTCTTCCACTTTGGGCTCTTCGTCCTTGTCGCACGACGAAAAAGCGACGATAAGCGCGGCCAGCAAAGCATAAAGGGGGTAACGGGTTATCATGTATCAGGTGTTTTATCCTCATTTGCAGGAGGAATGATCAAATCGTGTTCACAAATTTAATTTTTTTCTTGGTTATGCAGATGCGACAGTGCAACCCAAACCTTTGTGGTACTTCGTGCCCTTGGTGCTTTTGTATTGAAAATAGTCTTATACCCCGGTTTTTTACCACTAAGACACCAAGTACACAAAGTACCACTAAGCATGAATTTCTTATCAATGCAATAATAATTTTCACTTTGTGGTACTTCGTGTTCTTAGAGCCTTTGTGGTAAAAAATGGGAATAAAGCGGCTTAAAAAACTTTTTACCCCTATCAAACGTATCTTTACAAAAAACAGATGCCAGAAAAAGCAGTTTTCGACACTAACCAAACACCCCATGAAGAGCGCATCAACGGACTTACGCACATGCTGGGGATTGCGTTCAGCCTTGCAGCAGGGCCCTATGTCCTTTACAAAGCTTACATGGCAGGGAGTCTGTCTTTGTTTGCTTCCGTAGGTATCTTTCTGGCAGGTATGCTGCTCGTCTATACGTTTTCAACCCTCTACCACCTAGCTAACGACCAAAAGAGAAAGTTCCTGTTACTTAAACTTGACCACATCAGCATTTATTTTCTCATTGCCGGTACATATACCCCTGTAATTATTAAATACACTGATACTTCAACGGCAACGCTATTTCTTTCGATCATGTGGAGTATTGTGGTATTCGGTATTTTTTACAAGCTATTTTTCATTAACAGGTCTGAAGTACTTTCCTTAATATTATATCTGGCGCTGGGCTGGATGGTCGTGTTTGTGGCCAGGCCCATAGCCGCCAACATGCCGCTATCCGTCTTTTGGTGGGTGCTGCTGGGTGGTTTGAGCTATACCGCGGGGGTTTACTTTTTTGTGAAAGACCATCGCAAGTATTACCACGCTATTTGGCATCTTTTTGTGTTAGGCGGTACGGCGTCCCATTTTTTTGCTATAAATGAATTGATTAATTTGTCCAGCTAAAAAAACAGCAAATTATCCACACCTAAACACACTATTATGAAAAAAACATTAAATATATTATTAATACTAACTTCCCTCTTAGGTTATATCGAATGGGGAAAAGATCAACACAGTTTCCTCTTTCAGATGGAATACGAGCTGATCTTCGGCGCTGCCCGCGATGCCTCTAATTTTGCGCATCCCATTATTTTGCTTCCTCTACTCGGACAATTAATCATCCTTTTTACTATTTTTCAAAAAACACCAAATATATGGTTAACCTTCATCGGGTTGGGCTGTCTGAGTACGATTATGCTGCTGATACTGGCAGCGGGCATAGGTTCGCTGAATTACCGAATTATACTCTCCGCCCTTCCATTTGTAATAACGGGGATATTGATTATCAGAAACCATTGGAGGAAAATGCGGGAAGTAAACCAATAAGTATGCCCCCAAATGAGTAAAATAACTTTTAGTACTTAAGTCATGACAAAAAAAGCAATACTCTGTTTCGCCTGGATAATGTTATCAGTTACCGCAAACGCGCAATATCCAGCCATAAATATTAACAGGCCCCGCATTTACGCGGATTCGGCCAGGCTAACATGGCTCCAACAAAATATTACCCTGCCCGGAGACTGCCAGAATACCTTTAATGCGACACTATACGCGTACAACAATTGGTGGGTTAACGACCCCCAATTATATGTGCTCGGCACTGATTCCACGCTTTGGACCTGGGATTGGAATTCCCAATGGGCAGACGACCAGGTACAATTATCACTGCTTATATATAAATTAACCAACGATACACTTGAATTAAAACGCTGCCGGTTTATTGCACAACAAGTTATTGACAAAATTAATACAAGCGATTTTGGCGCGATGGCCTGGTTTCCAAAAGAAGAAGTATTGCGAAAAATGAGTACGTGCGGCGGGTTGCTTCTCGACTGGTGTTACGATGATTTTCCTTTGACTCTAAGAAACCAATTAACGCAATCGCTTTATGCGATGAACCGGGAATTCATGAATACTTACATTTATTCGAATGCAGGCACTAGTTATGTATCAAGCCACAATACCTGGAATAACATTTATTGCAACCAAAACGCGTTAGTCTTGCACCAGGCTTCCGGTTTAACCCCATTGCAACAGGATACTGTAATCCAATGGTATGAAGATGTTTACGACAAGTTAATAAACGGCTTTATACCTTGTTGGACTTATTATCGCGACGACGACGGCGGCTGGAACTGGGGAGCTGCTTATGCCATGTGGTCCTTGGTAGACCAGTTTCAACTTTTTGAAAATATGCGCGTAGGCACAGACAAAAATTTCTATACGGATTTACCCTGGGTACAAAATAGTATTAATCAATATATTTATTTTATCCAGCCAAATGAAAAGACAATTCATTTAGGCGACGGCGAAACGGGTTTGAAGGGAGACAGGGTAATTTATTTGCATGCGCGTTTATTTAATGACCCCAGAAGTCTATGGATGGTCCAATATTATTCTCAACCGGCTTATACGCCAAATACAATGGATAAATATACAAAGCTACTTTATAAAGATTTTAATATGCCTGTAGTAACCCAACCCAATAACCCATTGGACTGGTGGTTCGATAAAGTAGGTTTATCTGTAAGCCGTTCTTCATGGAATAATGATGCGGCAATGGTTACTTTTTATAATGCGCCAAGCAAAAAATCAGCACACGAACATCGTGAGAATAATTCGTTTATTATCTTTAAAAATAAACCATTGCTAATAGATGCAGGATATTATGACACCTACGGAGGAAGTCACTATGTAAATTACTATCAACGAACAATAGCGCATAATACTATATGCGTATACGATTCTACCGATCAATATACTTGTTTTGGCAATGCAGCATCTAACGATGGCGGGCAAATTGAATCTGCTGCTCTGCAGAATTATAACGATATTTTCCTGCCTCAAAACCAAAGGGGAAGGTGGATACGGTATGCAACAGGTAGTAATTATACCTATAATGTTTCCGATGCACAATTGTCGTATGATCCGGCCAAACTTGATTTTTTTCGCAGACGATTACTGTACCTCAAACCCGATCAGGTCATTGTAGTAGACCATGTACATTTAAAAAATATTGAAACAAAACAACGAGATATCAAGTGGATCGGGCATTTTGCGAATCAACCGGTTATTAACGGGGCTATCACAAATACAGCAGTAGCGGGGCATATAGAAACATATGACGGTAAAGAATATGCGGTATCAAACGGAAATGGCAATATGGCCATCCGTACACTACTGCCCGATAGTACCTCAACTACTTTAATCGGTGGTACCGGTTATGAATATTGGGTAGACGGAATAAATTACCCTCCCTTAACTACACCCGACACCAATTATTATACGCCTGGCAAATGGAGAATAGAAGTGAGGCCTGCTACTGTTGAGGATACAGTCGTGTATTTACATACTATGCATATTGGCGACAATGTAAATCACGCTATCGCTGGCGGAATTGCCTTGAAAAATAACATTTCCATTGGCGCCGACTGGAATAATACGCTCTACTTTTTCCCGGCAGATGGGGACACAGGAAAGATTTATCACGTATTCAATCAAATTAACGGAAACAGGACGGTAGGAATTTTTGCAACCGATTTAAGCGTCGGCTTATATCATGTTAAAGTTGACGGCGCTACTATTTTAGCATCACCTACAGATACTAATGGAATTTTCACAACTACTTTATCACTTTTACCAGGTAATCATACCATTGAAATTCAGCAAGTTGTCACCTCGCTTAATGAATTGACCACCAACACCCCAATACTCGTTTATCCGAATCCCGCAAATACAGAATTAAATATTGTGCCCCAATCACCCCTGGAGAAGTTTGAAGTTGAAGTTTACAACTCTACCGGGACGCTCATGCTAAAAACAACCCAAACACAGGCCATTAACATTTCAGCGTTCACTGCCGGACTTTATATTTTGAAAATCAAACTTGGCAGCAACTATTATACAGAAACCTTCATAAAAAATTAGCAATACCGTTGATAGCGGCTATAGGCGCATCTGCTACATGATATCATAGCAACAACCTATCGCCGCCCCCTGACCGCCTAATGTAGAAGAATAATTCATTTAAAGCTTTTTGTTTTATATTATTTTAAAAAGTAAATTTTATTGCATTTTTGTTTTAAATAAATTTCATAACACCTTCAATCACCACGACCATGACTGTCAAAGCCATTTACATCAACCTGCCCGTAAAAGACCTGCAAAAAACCAGGGCATTCTGGACCAGCCTGGGTTTTAGCTTCAACGAACAATTCAGCGATGATAAGGCCGTTTGCCTGGTTCTCAACGACGGCGCCATTTACGCCATGTTGATCACCCACGAGTTTTTCCAGACTTTCACCAACAGGCCCATCGCCGATAGTTCTTCCACCCAGGTACTACTAGCCATAGAAGTGGACAGCCGCGAAGCCGTAGATGCCATCACACAAGCCGCCCTGGCCAACGGCGGCAGCAGATACCGCGATTCCGCCGACCACGCCTGGATGTACTACGATTCCTTTGCCGATATCGACGGGCACCAGTGGGAAGTGATGTTTACGGATTTTTCGAAGATGCCCAGCGCTTAAAGAGGGCCGGACTGTGCGACTATAGGACTGTACGATCGTAAAGTCGTACAGTCCTAAAGTCTCAAAAGTAGCCCCACCAGGAATCGAACCCCGATAGGCCCGCAAAATCCTTACAGATTTTTTGTCCTATCGGGACCAGTGCCTTTGCCTTACGGC
>JABWBR010000084.1 GCA_013360405.1 Saprospiraceae bacterium | reverse complement strand
CTTTTTTCTATTCCTTTCATTGTCATTCCCGTAGGGAATCTGTACAAGTCAAGTATGCACATAGTCCAGCGTAATGTTGTAGATGCCCTGGCGGGCATGCTCCATATCGTTGGGTAAAAACCCCTCCTCAAACGCGCGGCGCTGGTCGGCCCATTGGCTGCGTAGATGAGAAGCGGTTTGATCAGCCCCGTGTTCATAAGCCTAATTGAAAGATAAAAGCTGCAATTATGCTAGCCTGTTGCTGTCAGGCTGGTTATTAATAGTAAAATAAAACACCCCCGCCCCCACTGCATACGCCGCTGCATCCCAATAATCGGCGGTAAATGCAGCAGACCAATAGGGGAAAGCTAATTCAAAAAGCAAGGTGAGAAAAATGGTAATAATGGCCACCTCCGATGCCGGGATTACGTAATCGGCCCGGCGCCACCACCAGCGCCGCTCAGCCAGGAGCATGCTGAGCAATATGGGCAGGCAGAGCACATTGTCGAGGTGAGCGTCGGCAACAGGTATGGAAATCCCCAGGATTTTTTGCGTTATCTGGTGCAGGACGAATACAAGCGCGCTGATGACAAAAACCGGATGTGTAAAAAGGCGCATGATTGGTTTAAAACACGGCTATGAATGCAAGAAGCAACCCAATTGCTATGAATGGCGACAAAATTACCATAATGGCTATTCCAAAAAAGCGACCCGTCAGTTTGGCAACTAACAACCACATGGGGTCGCCTTCGCGAAAAGCCACCCAATCGTTGAAGGTGCGGTAGCGCTGAGCCGTCCATTCGGCCATTTCGTGCCGGGCTTGCTGCTCGTCGGCATGGAGTTCTTCTTTGCGGATTTTCATGGTCGTTTTTTTTTTTAGGTGACGGCTGCGGACTGACTTAGGTGGTGACGGCTTGGGATTGGCTTGGGGGGGTGACGAGTGACGCGTTACCCCCTAAGTTTGTCCGCGTTCGTCACCAACAGAGTTTGTCCGCGTTCGTCACCAACAAAGCCTGTCCGCGTTCGTCACCAACAGAGTTTGTCCGCGTTCGTCACCAACAAAGCCTGTCCGCGTTCGTCACCCTCCAAATCTCCAGCGAATATATCAAGAAATCAAAAAAATAGGACACTTGTACTAAATTTATCGACAAAAAAAACTATCTTTGCCCATGAACATGAAAACGAAAGATAAAATTCTCGAAGTGGCTTTGCGGCAATTTAACGAATTGGGCGCAGATCAGGTCAGCATACGCACCATAGCCAACGAACTGCAAATCAGCGCGGGCAACTTGTGCTACCACTTCAAAAACACGGATGCTATTATCTTTCAGTTATACCTCAACCTGGCGGAAGAGATGGGCAAGATGGTAGAAGTGGTTCAACACCCCGATACCGATATTGCGCAGATGATAGAAGAAACGGAACTCACCTTTAGCATCATGTACAAGTACAGATTTCTGATGCTTGACTTCATAGCTATTACGCGCCGGATTTCGGAATTGCGCGAGCATTTTCGGCAAATTATCCGTTTGCGGCAGCAACAACTCCGGGAAGGTATTGAAAACCTGGTATCCAAAGGGCTCATGCACAAGGAGTGGGCGCCCGATATGTACAATCACCTGGTTTTGCATTCCATGATGGTAGCGGATGCCTGGATTCCAAATGCAGAGGTGCATTTTGATGAAAAAGGCGAACCTATCGTGCGGTTTTATAGCCAAATGATGTTCAGCATGTTGGTGCCTTTCCTTACGGAATCCGGCTTGGCGCAATATCACAAAGCCTTGGAGGACAGGCCCGAATGGCAGGCCGGGCTGCGTTTCGGCGCCTCGTTTTGACTCGTCGGTTTACAAACTCAATAATTCCCGGGCATTTTCTATAGCCGAATCGCTGGGCGGATTTTGGCTGAGCATGGTGGCGATGGCGCGCACGCGTTCGTCGGTGGTGAGCATACGCACGTGCGTGACGGTTCGGTCGTCTTTTTCTTTTTTATACACAAAATAATGCGCGTCGGCTTTTGCCGCGATTTGCGGCGAATGGGTAATGGTGACCACCTGGTGTTGGTTCGACAATTGGCGCAGGATGTTGCCCATCTTGAGGGCTACGTCGCCTGAAATTCCGCTGTCGATTTCGTCGAAGATAAGCGTAGGCAGGGGAATAGCGCTGGCTACAAGTGATTTGGTGACGAGCGTAAGGCGGGAGAGTTCGCCGCCTGAGGCTACTTCTTTGATGCGTTGCAGTCGGCTACCTTTATTGGCGGCAAAGAGGAAATTGACCTCGTCGAGGCCCGTGGGCCCCAGCGTCGACAATTCGTCAAACTGCACCTGCATTTGCGCGTGGGGCATAGCGAGTTGGGACAGCAAGTCGGTCACCTTGGTTTCAAAATCGGGGATAACGGCCCGGCGGCGTTCGCGCAGTTCCATCGCTTTTTCGGTAAGTGCTTGCTCCTGTTGGTTGATGCTGTCGGTCAGGTCGGTGATTTCTTTGCTGAGATCGCCGAAAGAACCCAGTTGGGACTGGATGGTTTCCTGGATGGCCAGCAATTCGGCCACGGTAGCCACGCTGTGTTTTTTCTGCAGGCGGTAGACGAGGTCGAGGCGTTGCTGTATTTCGCTGATGCGCTGGGCGTCGTATTCGGTTTCTTCGGCGATGGTTTCTAACTCGCGGGCCAGTTCCTGCAACTCTACGACAATGCTGTCAAAACGCACGTTGAGCAGCGCGATCTGGTGGTCTACCTTGCCGATCTGGTGCAGTTGGACGCCCATTTCCTGCAACATGCCCACTACCGATTGCTCGTTTTCTACCAGATAATTATAGGCCGAGCCGGTGACGCGTTTGATATCTTCGGCATTGGTGAGCCGGGTGAGTTCTTCTTCCAGGGCTTCCTGTTCGCCGTTGATGAGTTCGGCGCGGTTGAATTCTTCCATTTGAAACTGGAGAAAATCCATTTCGCGCGTGGCATTATCGCTTTTGGCGATCAAATCGGCCAGGCGGCGCTTGTCGGCATGACACTTGCGGTAGGCCTCGGCGTAGTGCTGTAATAGCAATTTATTGCCGGCCAGCGCGTCAATCATGCGCAGTTGGAAAGATATCTGGTGGATGTCGAGGGTATCGAATTGTTGGTGCAAATCGATGAGTGAACTGCTGAGGTCTTGTAATACTTTGAGATTGACGGGGGTGTCGTTGATAAACGCCCGCGACTTGCCGCTGGGCAGGATCTCCCTTCGTACAACCACTTCGGTATCGTAGTCGATATCGTGGGACTCAAAAAATTCTTTGAGGTCGTAGGCCCTTACGTCAAACAATCCTTCCACCACGCATTTGTCCGACTCGTCGTACAGCGCCTTGGAGTCGGCGCGTTCGCCCATGATCAACTCCAGGGCGCCGAGCAGGATGGATTTTCCCGCGCCCGTTTCGCCGGTAATAATCGTGAGGCCCTCGGAGAATGACAACTCGAGCAGCTCAATGATGGCATAATTGCGGATATGCAGACTCTTGATCATATGGTCGGAGGTGTGTGCAAAAGTACATATTTTTTTTTAATAGCAGTCGGCAGTCGGCAATCGGCTACTAAGACCTGACTGCTGATAGCTAACTGCCATCCCCCCTTTTCTCCACCAAATAACATTGATGAATCTTCTTATTGCGAAAATCGGGGGGCACGGTTTGTGCGCTGATATTTTTAACACTTGCGTTTTCAATAGCCTCGGTATCCAGGTGAAAGCGGCGGTAGTTGGTAGAAAAAAAGATAAGACCGCCGGGATTGAGCATATGCAAGGTTTGGTTAATGAGGTACACGTGGTCTTGCTGTATATCGAGGATATTGCGCATTGCTTTGCTGTTGGAAAACGTGGGCGGATCGAGGATAGCCAGGTCGTAGCGGTCGGTGGCCGGCATTTGTAGCCAGGATATGATATCGGCGCGCACAAAATCGTGTGCGGGCCCTTGCAACTGGTTGAGTTCGAGATTGCGCCTGGCCCAGTCGAGATAAGTATTCGACAAGTCGATGGTGGTGGTGTGCGAGGCGCCGCCCGCAGCGGCATACACCGTAAACGATCCCGTATAGGCAAAGAGGTTAAGCACGCGTTTTCCGGCGGCGCGTTCGCGCACCATTTGCCGGGTGATGCGGTGGTCGAGAAACAGCCCTGTGTCGAGGTAATCGCTGAGGTTTATCCAAAATTGCAGGCCGCCTTCGTGGGCGATGATCTCGCGTTTTTTCTCGCCTATTTTCTCGTATTGCTGCGTGCCTTTCTGGGGTTGTCTTTCTTTAAAAAAAATTCGTTCGGCGGGTACTTCCAACACTTCCTGCATCACTTGTCGGCATCCGGAGCGCCAGAGCCGGTGGCCGGCTTCATCGAGGGCATGTGGGCGGTGGTATTCTGCGGCATGTACATAATCTTCGTAGCGGTCGATCACCAGGGGAAACTCCGGCATATCGGCGTCGTAGACCCGGTAGCAGGTGATACCCTGCCGCCTGGCCCATTTGCCGGTATGGCGGTACACTTTGCGCAGGCGGTTGGCAAACGAATCCATGTCGGGTATCATCGTCATCGTATTTGTAATGGTAATATACCACACGCCATCAAATCATGTACATGATTTTTCCGGCTTTGCGGCATTATACCTCGCGCCCGAGCTCAGGTCATGCCCAAAATCTGGCGGCGCGAGGTATAAAAGTAGCGCTAAAATCACAATAGACAGGTACTGTTGGGGCATAAAAATGATAATTCTGTTATTTTTAGATCGTGTAAAACTATCAACTTTTATTTCGCAAAAACAGCATACACATGAGTATTCGAATCCAATTGCTTTGTCTGGGCTTGCTGCTGAGCCTGGCTTCCCCCGTTTGGGCGCAGAAAAAAGCGGCAAAGACACCTGAAGGCGCGTCTGCACCGGCATTTGATGCCAAAAAATACGCCGGACTGCGCTGGCGCAATATCGGGCCGTTCCGCGGAGGGCGCTCGGGCGCCGTCTCCGGCGTGATCCAAAACGACCAGGTTTACTACACCGGCTATACCGGCGGTGGCCTCTGGAAAACCGAAGACGCCGGCCTCACCTGGCGTAATATCTCGGATGGATTTTTCCAGACCAGCTCCGTGGGCGATGTGGCCGTATCGGAGTCCGACCCCAATGTCGTCTATGTAGGCATGGGCGAACACGCCGTGCGCGGCGTAATGACCACCTTCGGCGACGGCGTGTACAAATCGACCGACGCCGGCAAGACCTGGAAACGCCTCGGCCTCGAACTCACCAGGCATATTTCTGATGTGGTTATTCACCCCTCTAATCCCGATATCGTGTATGTAGCGGCCCAGGGCGCCGTGCACGGCCCCAACGCAGAACGCGGCATCTACAAAAGTACCGACGGCGGCCAAAGTTGGCGCAAGGTGTTGTATGTCGACGAAAATACCGGCGCTTCTTCACTGAGTATGGACTACAACAACCCGCGCATCCTCTACGCCGCTACCTGGCAACACCGCCGCCATCCCTGGAAAGTAGAAAGCGGAGGCCCCGGCTGCGGCATCTGGAAATCAACCGACGGCGGCGAAACCTGGGAGAAAATCAATAAAGGCCTGCCCGCTATGATGGGCAAAATCGGCGTGTCGGTTTCCCGCGCCAATTCCAACCGCGTGTACGCGCTCGTAGAAGCCGAAAAAGCAAAAGCCGGCATGTACCGCTCCGACGACGGGGGCCGCTCCTGGAACCTGATGTCGAACAACCAGGAAATTACCGCCCGCTCCTGGTATTATATGGAGGCCTTCGCCGACCCCGTCAACGCCGATATTGTGTATGCGTTAAACGCACCCATGATGGTGTCTATCGACGGCGGCAAGACTTTTACGCGTATCAACGTAGGCCATGGCGATACCCATGATTTGTGGATCAACCCCCGCAATAACCAGAATATGATACTGGGCGACGACGGCGGCGGAGAGGTCACTTTTAACGCCGGCCGCACCTGGTCTACGCTCAACAACCAGCCTACCTCCCAGTTTTACCGCGTGAATGTGGATCGCGTTTTTCCCTACAAGGTATACGGCGGACAACAGGATAATTCCTCTGTGGTAATTTCGAGCCGCAATAACGGCTTTGGCCTCACTACCAAAGACTGGTACGAAGGCCCCGGCTGCGAATGCGCCTACATCGCCTTCGACCCCGACAACCCCGAATTGCTTTTCGGCGGTTGCTACCAGGGGCAAATCGATCAGCTCGATACCCGCACGATGGAAGCCAAAAATATTATGGCCTACCCCGCTATCAACCTGGCCAACCCGCCCAGCGAGATGAAGTACCGCTTCAACTGGAATGCGCCGATCGTGAGCTCTCCGCACGATCCTAAGACTATCTACCACGCCGCAAATGTCCTGCTCCGTTCAACCGATGCAGGTTTGACCTGGACGCCCATCAGTCCTGACCTTACGCGCAACGAAGCCGCCAAGCAAGGCGTCGGTGGGGGCCCTATCACCAATGAAGGCGCCGGCGGAGAAAACTACAATACGATTTATTATGTGATTGAGTCCAGCCTCGAACAAGGTGTGATCTATACGGGCAGCGACTGCGGATTGGTGCATGTAACCCGCGATGCCGGCAAAACCTGGCAGCAAATTACGCCTCCCGGACTGCCCGAAAGCAGTATCCACAGCATCGAAGTATCGCCCCACGAAAAAGGCACGGCCTACATCTGCGCCAACCGCTATAAGTTTAACGACTTTGCGGCTATGTCGTACAAGACTACCGATTACGGCCGCACCTGGACGAAGATCACAAGCGGCATCGATGCCGACGATTTCCTGCGGGTATTGCGCGAAGACCGCAAAACGCCCGGCCTGCTTTACGGCGGATCGGAGCGCGGGTTTTATGTATCTTTCGACGGCGGCTCGAATTGGAACAAGCTTCAACTCAACCTGCCGGTAGTGCCCGTGACCGACCTGGCCATTCAGGACAACGACCTGGTAGCCTCTACTGCCGGCCGCGCTTTCTGGATACTCGACGACCTGGGCGCCCTGCAACAGTCCAAAGGCGATTGGGGCAAGTCGGCCTTGCGTGTATTCCAACCCAAAACCACCGTGCGCTTTTCGGCAAATATGCCTCCCTGGATTACCGAAATGCCTCCGGGCCTGGGGCAAAACCCGCTTAGCGGCGTAATCCTGGATTATTACCTGTCGGAAAAAGCAGATACTAATAAGCTGACGCTGGAAATTCTGGATGCTGCCGGAAAGGTGATTCGCAGCTATGCCAATATCAAAGACGAAAAATTCAAGCGCTATCCGGGCGGGCCACCGCCGGCTGTAACCATTCCCGCAGAGGCGGGGCTTAACCGCTTTGCCTGGGATTTCCGCACGCATCCCATGCCCGGCGTACAAGACGTATACGTATACGGCGATTACCGCGGGCGCCAGGTTCCTCCGGGCAATTACCGGGCGCGCCTGACCTACAAGGGGCAATCTTCCGAAACGCCTATCGAAATTGTAAGCGATCCCCGGCTAAAAGTGGACCCCGCCGCTTGGGAGTCTCAGCAGCAAATGCTCGTAAAACTGGAAGACCGGGTGAAAGAGATCCACCAATCGATCATCGATTTGCGCAAAGTAAAAAAACAAGTAAGCGCCTACAACGAACTCCTGGCCGATAAAACCCAGGCAAAAGAACTCCTTGATGCAGGAAAAGCCCTCGTGGACAAAATAGACAACTGGGAATCGAAGGTAGTAGAAACCAGGCAGTCCAATTTCCAGGATGTTATCAACTGGCCCAGCAAACTCAATGCCGAAGTGATGGCCCTTCGCACAGTGATCGACGTACACGACCCCCGCATCACCCAGGGCGCCCGCGATCGCTACAAAGACCTGGACGCGGAGTGGAACACCTATCGCACTGAATTACAGACTATACGCCAAAAGGATGTGCCTGCCTATAACGAGTTGTTTAGGAAGAGCAATGTTCCTGCGGTGATTGTGGCGGAATAATGTGTTATCGGTTGTCGGTTATCGGTTGTCGGTTTTTGATAACTGACAACCGACAACTGACAACTGACAACAGTCTCTACCTCCTCTTCCAATACCAGATAACCCCTGCTATTCCACTAAGTAACAACAAGGCTAACAGGGCACACTTGACGCCCTGTCGGCCTTTTATTTTTACCGTACCGTTATCACCCGCATAAGTGAGCGCCGCCCAGTAGTAGGGCGATTTTTGGAAAGCGGGGACTGTAGGGTCATTTAGATAGTCGAGTTTGGCCTGGTGGAGCGCCAGGGGTTTGGGGGCGCCTGTTGCCAGGTGTTCATACATGTGGCGAAGGATTTTGGCCGTAGCGGCCTCGTTGATAGTCCAAAGTGAAGCCACGAGTCCTTTGGCGCCGGCAAAGGCGAATGCCCTGGACAGGCTCATCACGCCTTCTCCCGCTTTGAATTGCCCCAAGGCTGTCTGACAAGCGCTGAGCACCACCAAGTCGGCTTGCAGGTGTAAGGCATAGATGTCGGGCAGATAGGCGGCACGGTCGTACAACTCAACTCTGGGTAGCAGTCCGGCGCTATCTACGCCGGCGTGTGTCGACAAATGAATGATGCGGTAAAGCGGCGCTTGCTGTGACAGGGTTTCGTAGTCGGCGCGATCATCGAGTAATTGTTTTTCATAAAAAGCCACTTCCTCGTCGCCACCGAGTAAAGGCGGCAACCCTCTTTGTTTATCCCGAAATCGGGGCGCGAGGTGCAATATATTGCGCTTTGCGCCGATAATCAATTGTTGCTGACGCTCCATGACAGCAAGCGAAAAAGCGTATTGCACCGGGTATTTTTTGATCAAAAACGGTACCTGGCTCCAGGCAGCGTTGCGTGCCGGCTCGTACAACAGCGACTCAAAGGGGAGAAAAGCCATCCACCCATCGGGAATGATCAACAATTTGTCAAATTTGTCATCAAAGGGTGCAAGGGCGGGTTGTAAGGTTTGGGTATAAATTTGATGGGCTAATGCCAAATACGGACCTGGCGTTTGCATGGCTGTGCGCGATTGCATCATAGTAAGAAGGTATCGTACCTGAGCGCCCAAGGAATCGGGAGACGCCAATTGCACCCAGTTTGTTGTTCCGCTTGGGGATTGACAAAAAACGTGCAGATTTTTTTTACCCAAAAAAAACTCAACCACAGCATACCCTGGCATGGTGGTGCGAGTGAGGGCAATGTCCGATCCTGTAAAAGCATCCGTCTGCCGGCGATAAGCCTCCCGGGCGGGATATAGCTGCGTTATCTGGCGTTCTGTAGCGGCCAGTTGATCTAATAGCCCATTGTATTGGAGTTGCCATTCGGTGCGCGAGGGAGAAGCGGGTTGTAACAACAATTCGCGTTCAAAAAACGCCAGTTGTAGTCGGAGGCGTCTTTCTGTGGCAAACAGGGGGTCGCCGTTTGCCTGATCGTTCTGAAAGTGGTGCCGCTGTATAGCTTCCAGTAGTATTGCTGCTTTGGCTTGTTCGGCGAAAGCCCAGGCTTTGTACAGGTAGACATCCGACCCCGTAAGCCGGTATAATTCCCATGCGGTGCGTATCGCTTTTTCTGTACGTTGCCGGCTATGCGATAAAACCCCCAGCTTTGACGATTCGTATTGCAGCGAGCGACGCAGCAATATTTCGGATTGTGCTGCCAGTTGGTGGCATTGCAGGGCGGTGTTCAGCCATTGCCGGTCGCTGCTGCCGGAATATTTCAATAAGAGCGCGTCGGCTTTGCCTTCGAGCGCTTCGTAGATGGCATTTTCTTCGTATAGCTGATTTGCACGAGGTAAATCGCCGGGTGATTGGGCTTGGAAGGCAGGAATTACTGCGTTTATTGCCCGGTTAAAAGCATCAATGGCTTTATCGGGTTTGTTGGTTTGCAGGTATATGGCGCCGAACTCGATCCAGATTTTGGCGATATCGCGGTGCGATTTGGAGGCTCGTGCTTTTAAACCGCTTGTCAGGGCGCGTTGTAAATAATTCAAGGCTTCAGCAATGCGATCGTTCTGCCGAAGAAGCCTGGCTTTGGTCAGATATGCGCCGGAAAGATAATCGCAAACGGCTTCGCGATTTTCTTTTTGAAGCGGTAAGCGCGTTAAGGTCAAAATGGCTTTATTCAACCAGGCGTCGGCCTCTTTGGGTTTGCCCGATTCGATCAGACTTGTCGCCAGCGAACTCTGTAGCAGCGCTATTTTTTCGGGCTCGGCGCCAGTACAATTCAGCCCCTGCCGGTAAAAAGAAATGGCTGTTTCGTTATCGCCTTCATTCCAATACGTTAACCCGATATTGTTGTACAAACCGGCTAGCGAAGCGCCTTTGCCATGCGATGGGTCACCTTTGATAGCCATCTGAAAAATGACGCGGGCCTTCTCGTTGTCGCCCAAACGGGTATAATTGGCGATGAGGGGTTTGAAGAAGTATTCCAGCGCGTCAAAATCCCGGAATTGGTATTTTTTATAATAAAACAAACCTGCTTCCTGCGCCTGAATAGCGCCCAAAATATTGCCCAGGTTGAATAGATAAAATCCGCGGCTGGCTTGTATCAGCGAAAAAGCCTCTGCTTCTGCCGCCGTGCGGGGTTGGCGCCATTTTTTATGCAAAGCGCTATCCAATATCGAAAGCGCGCGCTTTTCAGTATCAAATAAAAACTGACATTCGTAATAGCAGTACGCCCAGGCTTCGAGGCTATCGACTTGCTTGTAATAATCAGCTTTCAGGCGATAATAATAAATGACGCTATCGGCTTGCCCTTCGTACTCAAAACGAGTTATTTGCGCATCCCAATTGCCATTATACTTTTGCGCATTTGCGCAATGTATTGCATGAAGAAAAACGACAATAATTAGCCAATAGTTATTCGCCATTTACGGGATCGCATTATCAACCCAATTTACGCAATAACTTAAAATTTCCAGTACGTAAAAACGGATACATAAAACGCCGGTTTTTGCGCCAGCCGCAAGACTGGCCGAATGCCCAGTGCAGGGCCTTTCCTAACCATCCCGAGATGTATATCGGCAAAAAGAGCGGGACGCACCATCACCGACTTTTCCGTTTCCGTATTGATAAAATCTTGGGTGTCTTCAAATAGTGGAAACCAGAATTCACGCGGCGCGTTTAATTCGGGTTCCGGACTGCGATATTCAATCCGACGTATGTTTTCATTGTCTCTTGTTTTCGTACTTATAAATTCAATGTTGAGCATTAGTCCAACTCCCGTACTCAGCCAACCAGTCCAGTTTTTGCGCAATTGCAGCGGTACCAAGCTGAGCAACAACGTGCTTCTATTATCGATATGACCGATTGTTTTAATAGAATCGACTATCCGAAACTGAACGTCTCCAGTATTTTCAATCAACGTATACGGCCGGGGCGGGAATGTATCTATTTCGCCTGAAAATTCTATAGTTGCTACTCGAAACCTGAACATAGCTTCCCACTGCAAAAAATGCCGGTACGGTTTAAAAGGGGCGGCTACTAGTCCGACAAAATATTGATTGAGCCCACTGTCTGAGGGGAAGAAGTTGCCGCCGAGCATTACGCCGGGAGAAAAACCGGCTTTAAAAGCCGTGCCGGCGCTATTGGTGCGAATCGGCGGATTTTTATCAAAAACAATACTGGCTCTTGAAGCAAAAGCCTGCTTTTTGATTTTTTTATCGGGTAGCAGTCTGAACTTGACAAAACCTTTGGTGGAATCGCGATCACTGACGCCTTCCTGGCGCGTGCCGGGTAAGTATATATTCCGGAAGGTAAAAACCAGTTTGTTGTCTTGAAATGTGGTGTCCAGGCAACTCCATTCGACAGTTTGGGAGGGACAGAGCAGGCTTTGGGGATAGGCGTCGAGCACCTGCATTTGGGCGGCATTGAGGCCGGTGGGCGCGTCGCAGGTAATTTCTACGGTACTTGCCGGGCCTTCGCCGTTATTTTGAAAATGCACCTTGTAAACCAGATCCTTGTTGCGAATGCGCCTGAACCCCATCCTGCGTTTGGATACGGCGATATAATTGGGGTCGTGAGAGGCTACGATTTCCATTTCGAGGTCGTAGCGCTCTACCACGCGCTGGTCGTCACTCACCAGCAGGGCCGACATCGTGATGATGGCGTGGGTATCGGCCAGCATTTCGGGGGTGGCTTCGAAGGAGACGAACAGGTGGCGCAGGTCGCCGGCTTGGAGGCCCGCAAATTGCCAGGATTTGAAGGAAGCGTATTCGGTCTCCAGTTGACTGAGCGCTTCATCCGGAGATTGAGAAGGGCGCATGGCGGCGTACCAGTCGGACACGCCGGGCAAGGCCGCTGCCCAGGCGTCGAAAGTAAGCGGAGCATGCCAGGTCAAGTTGCCGCTTAGTTCTTTTTCGCCATAGTGAGTGCGGCTTTCGAGGAAGTTGAAATGTCCTTTTTTGTATTCGCGCTGGTTGAAAAAGAGGTAGAGTTCGCCCGATTGTACTATTGGGCTTTGATTGGCATACGCTACTATCCCCACCCATTCTTCGCCGGCGCGGGGGTTGCGCACGGCTTTCAGGCCCAGCGGCGCCGATTCGTGTGGCAGGGCATTAGGGCCTTTGACTACAGATGCTATGCCGCCGGGTTTTTCGCGGGGTGGGGGCGTCTTTTTCTTTCTGGAGCGGGGCGCTTTGCCGTTGTCGTATTTGCCGGTAGCGAGAAAAAATACTTCGTGTTCGCTGCTGTCGGCATAATAGTGCAGGGGGTCTTTTTCAAAGTCGAACGTGCCGTCGCCGAATTCCCAGTAATAATCGTAGTACGCCGAAGGCGCCCCTGCTATTTGGATCAGGGGCGGCAAAACAGGCGCAAAACGCACCCCGGCGGCTTCCGGTTTGGAGATAAAATCGGATTGGCGCTCGGGGGCGTTTTGCGCTGGGAGTATATTAGCTGCGGCATGTATCAGAGCCAATAGGATTATAAGGAGCTGGTGTTGCATAGCGGTGATCGGTTTTGGGTAAACGATTTAGCAAGTTAAGTTTTCTTGTATAAACAGCTTGCTTTTTACTTATCGGGAAACAATTTAGAATCTTACGGGGTAAGGAGATTTTTTATTAAAATAAACTAATTGTGTTTAAATAAGTGTGAAAATTGTTTATTTTTGTTTTTCGTTGATTCCACTGGCGAACCTCCAAATGAAAACGATATGGACGATAGCAAGCCTCATGAAGGAAATTTGTATGACAAAATATTTAAAGAAAATGCGGAGCGCATATTCTTACCGCTAATTGAAGCGACGCTCGACCTTCGAATAGTGGAATTCCATCCGCTCAAAGAAAAAATGCAGACGACGATCGAGCGGGAGATGGATTTTTTTTATCAGATATTAACCAAAGACGGCCGCCAACTGATCCTGCACATTGAATTTCAGACCGATAATGACAGTGAGATGATCTACCGCGCTGCAGAGTATCATGGTATGGCCCTGCGGCGAAAAAAGATGCCGATTGAGCACGTTGTCATATACCTTGGTGTTGAAAAACCAAGCATGTTGACCCAATTGCCAAAAGCGGAGGTCTACACTGGATTTCACCTCGTCAATATGCAAGGCTTTGAAGCAGGACAATTACTTCAATCTCAGCTACCCGAGGTGATATTACTTGCTATTCTTGCACATTATCCAGCGGAACAAACAGAATTGGTATTGCGTTATATAGTTAAGCAGTTGCGAGCAGTTTGTAAGACTCCCAGCCGGCTGTCAAAGTTCCTCAAACAGTTGGTAATATTGGCGAGATTGCGTAATTTGGAAAAGCTAACCATAAAAATAATAAACGATATGCCGATTACATATAACATAGAAACAGACTACCTCTACAATCAAGGTATTGAGAAGGGCATCGAAAAAGGCATCGAGAAAGGTATCGAGAAAGGTATCGAGAAAGGTATCGAGAAAGGTATCGAGAAAGGTATCGAGAAAGGTATCGAGATTGGAATTGATAGGGCTATGAGCCAGACGAAAGCATGGAAATTACAAGTAGCCCGAAAAATGCTGGCAGACGGACTGTCGCCCGACAAAATTTCTGATTTTCTTGACCTTCCACTCGAAGATGTAAAAAACCTGCTTACCGATTCGGGCAAATAATGCACAAAAAAGCCCCCGGCTTGCACCGGAGGCTCGTGTTCAGGGATTATGGGATTGTCGTATTACCACTTGATCGTTATAGTTATTGTGCCATCGTGAATGGTAATCGTGATGATAATCCGCTGGGGTTCTGCGCCTGTGCTATCGCTTTCAAAATCTACCCGGTATGCTCCTTTTAGTACTTCCAATTGTTGCCCGCTGTATGGAATCCCTGCATTTTCGTAGGCTTGTTGCATAATCTCTTTACCTACTACAAAATCTTCCGTCACGACAAGCGCTTTTTCCTGGAATAGCTGGAAACGAGCTTCTTCTGTAAGCTGATCGGTATTCATTTCAAGTTTCATGGTCAAGCTGCCGTCTGACGAGGCAAGCGGTTTGCTCAACGATTCGTCTTTTTCAAGGGGATAGGCGCCTGCCACACTCTCCGACAGGTTGTTTGCACGGATACAGATCGCTACGGATTTTTGACAAGAATTAAACTCTCTGAGCAAACCGACCACTATCCATTTGTCAGCGTGGGAAGGGATGTTGCCGTCTGTGTCTTTTACACAAGCGGTAAAGCTTATACCTACTACAGTTGCCAATGCGAGGCCGAGAAAATACTTCTTGTTCATGATCGTTGTTGTTTAAATGTGTGATTGATTTTTTTCTGAAAAAAGGCTTTTTATCGCCTTACGACCATACATCTCCGCTTTGGCAGGAATCTTACGCAGCTTATTTGTTAAAATTTCGTTAAGGAAAGTAACTTTGGATTGATGTTGGATTTTTGATGTTGGATGTTGGATTTTTTTATCAATAATTAAGTATGGCCGATGCCTAACGAACCGCATCCCGATCAGCAATATATCACGGCGCTTTGCTCCGGTAACGAAGCGCTGATCAGAGAAATCTATGCCAAGTACGCCCGCGGCGTTCAAATCTGGGTAACACAGAATAACGGGGAAGTGGCCGACGCCCAGGATTTATTCCAGGATGCCCTGATGGCCGTTTACGATCGCTACTGCGGCCGCGAGTTTGTACTCACCAGTTCGCTGGGGGCATTGCTCATGACTATTTGTCGAAGAAAATGGTTTGACAGGCTGGCCCAAAAAACGAGGGAAGAAGGCGTAAGGAAATGGGAGGAAAACAGATATAATGAGGAAGATTCGGAATGGGAAGCCGCCGAAGCTGCCATTCTTCAACAAAAAAGACAGGAGTGCTTGTCGCAGGTATTCAAACTGCTCAGCGAACAATGCCAAAAAATGTTGACGATGGTGGCCGCAGGAGCTCATTCTGTTGAGCAAATTGCTGCCGAACTGGGTTTTGCCAACGCCAATGCCTTGTACCAAAGCAAACACCGGTGCACGGCTCGTTGGAGGCAATTGTTTTATGAGCATTTTAAAGAAAACTGATCATGGAAAATAGCGAACGAATAGATAAATACCTGCGAGGCGCCATGGATGCCGATGAAAAGGCAGGCTTTGAAGCCCAACTGGCCAAGGATGCCGAACTAGCCAACGCACTCGAACTGCAACGCGATATGGAGCTGTTCCTGCGCCGCAAAACCCAACGCGAGTCCCTGCAAAAACAATTGCCCGCTATCGGAAAAGATTATTTCCAGCAGGCACAGGGCGCTAAAGTGATCACCATGCCCCGCCAAAGGCGCTTATTTCTGGCAGCCGCCTCGCTGGCAGCAGCTATCGCACTGTTTTTTATGGTGAGATGGGCGCTTAGTCCTTCTCTTTTTGAAACGTATGCACAATATCCCCCCCTGGCACTGACCGAAAAGTCAGCCGGCGCAGATTGGTCGCTAGCAGAAACGGCGTTTAATTCAAAAAAATATACAGAAGCCGGAGCGCTACTGGCCCAATACGTTGCCCAAAATCCATTGGACAGGCAAGCGTTGCTCTACCTAGGAATCTGCAAGATGGAAGAAGATAAATTGCAGGAAGCCCAAGCCATTTTTCTAGAGTTTACACCTGGCGAAGCAGATCTCAAGGATTATGCCGACTGGTACTTGGCACTTTCTTTTCTAAAAGCAGGCGACAAGGCAAACTGCCGGCAAGTACTGCAACAATTGTCGAATACTTCCCCTTTCCGGCATCAGGCTACCGATTTGCTCAACAAATTATAGCTTCACAATTTTCTGAACAACCGCATCTCCGTCTCTACCCACTATTCGCAAAATATACACCCCGGGCGCCAGATCAGCCAGACTGACGGTAGCTACATTGGCTATGAACTGTAACTGCCTGGCGCCGATAGACTGCCCCGCCGCATTATGAATCAACAGATCTTTGGTACCCTCATGCGCGAAGTGAATAGTGAGTTCGTCGCGCACAGGATTGGGGTATATTTTGGTGAGTAAATAAAGGTCGCTTCCCGAGCAATCTTCGTCTATGCCGTTGTCGGGGGTATCTGCGGCATCAGGGCGAATGCTGCCCCGCTCATCGTCGCAGTCGGCGTCATTAGCCACATAACCCGAAGGCGCTGTCGTATAACAGGTTTGCACAGAATCGGCGGCATTCCCAAAGCCATCCACGTCGGCATCCCGGAAGTAGGTGAATAGAGGCAACCCGTCATCCACCCCGCCATTACAATCGTTATCAATGCCATCGCACACCTCTTCGGCGGCCGGATTTATCCCACCGTCCATGTCATCACAATCCTCCCCGTTGGCCACGAATCCCATGGGCGGCGTAGCCAGGCAGGTATCGAGTGTGGCGGCCGCATTTCCAAAACCGTCGCCATCGGCATCCCGGTAGTAGGTATAAATAGCAAGCCCGTCATCCACCCCGCCATTGCAATCATTATCAATGCCATCACAAATTTCTTCGGCGGCCGGATTTATCCCACCGTCCGTGTCATCACAGTCCTCCCCGTTGGCCACGTATCCCACCGGCGGCGTGGCCAGGCAGGTATCGAGGTGTATAGCCGCATTGCCATATCCGTCTGCGTCGAAATCCCGGTAATAGGTGAAGAAGGGCAGCCCGTCATCCACCAGGTCGTTGCAGTCATTATCTTTTCCGTCGCAGATTTCTTCGGCGCCGGGATGTATGCCGGGGTCGCCGTCATCGCAGTCTTCATAGCTGAAATACCCGTCGTTATCGTCGTCGCGGTAAAAATATGCGCGGGCCAGCTCAAATGCGTCGGTACCTACCTCCGCGCCGATCAGTCGCCCCGGGATGTCATCGCAGGGTGGGTGAATACCGCCCCAGATACGCGACAAGCTGCACTGGTCGGATGCGTCGCGATAGGTGGCCCATTGCAGGGTGATGTGCTGGCTGGGACCGTCTTCAAATACCAGAAATTCATCGGCGGGGGCTTCAAATACGCCCATGCCTCCGGGGAAATAAGCGTTGCCGGTTATCAGGGTGAGCGCCTCGGCTGCCGCCCTCGAATAGGTGGAATGCCCGGAGATATATCCGGCAAAGGGCGGTGTGACAAAAGTGGGGCGTTGATAAGGCATCCACTCTTCCGCCAGTATCCAATCGACACCTGCTTCTTGGGTGCCCGGATCGAATATGTAGTTGGGACCCCGCCAGGCTTTGAGTTTTATTTTGCCCACATTTTCATTAAAAAAACCGGCAAGCGGGTCGCCCATTTGTACCAATTCAACGAACCCATCGTACAAGGGAATTCCCCCAGGATGATAAGATGACTGCCCCGGATCGCTGCTCTGACCCAGGCCGGCCATGTAACGGATGGCAGAGACCGGGCGCACATAGTCGTACCACCCTTTGATACCCCAGGCAGAAATAGCCCCATCGTGTACGGCGCCGCCAAGTGTGAAATAAGCCTTTACATCCCACTCCAGGTCGTCGAGCACTAGGCCTTTGCCGTTAAATCGCTTCTCGAGGGCGGGGTGGTCGTTCACATGGTTGAGTATCGAATACCAATGGCCGGGCGGCGTTTCTGAATTCGGACCGTCGGCCCAGAATTCCGCCAATACCCGGGCATAATCGCCCCGCTTTACCAACTGGGGCTCGTAAGGCTCCCCGGTGTAGGGGTTGATATCATGGCCGGGACTGGAATCGCCCCCGTCGAATAGGTCGTAAAATTCCGGGTATTCTTCAAAGGTTAGCGGATAGGATTGGTTATTGCCGATTCCTCCCGGAGAGATATCCCACAACGCCGTATCGGCTGAGGTGAGGTGCGAGGACCAGGTGCTGACCAGCGAAAAATTCCATTTGTATTCATCGGACATGACACCGGCAGCATCCCACTGCGGCGGAGGCCCGGGATCGTGGTAAACCCAGTAGGGGTGACCGTCGCGTTCGTATTCGGTGCGGTCTTCGCCGGTCATAGCAAACGGCGTTACCAGGCCCCATTCCGGGCTTTGAAAAGCCGGCGTACTGCCCAATATGTTGCCGTTTTGGTCGATAAAGACATTAAGCGTCAGCGGTTGCCAGCGATTGGGGTCAATTATATCGGGGTTGCCGGGAAATTGAACGATCAGCGGAGGATTAGCAGGTAAATAAAATTGGTTGACGTAGTCGTTTTGCTCGTTGGCGCCGTCTTGCAAGCCGTATGCAATGAGTTGCTGGCCCAAATAGTTGCCCAGTGCTGCAGGATTGCCGGTGGAGTAGTCCGTAGAGGTAAATGCCGGGTCGTATCCCAGTTCGACCATCAGTTCGTCAAAGCGCTCCAGCGTAATCGGCGCATTAAACGAACCCGCAAAGCGGTGCGAGAGCAAGCGGTATGCCGCGTAGCTGATGGCTGTTTCGCGGGCGATTTGTATATCGGCAGGCGCTGTTATTTCCGAAAAATTGCAAGTATAACCGCCCACGGTTTTGCCCAAAAAGTAGGTCTCTGCTTCGGCATCAAAGGCCGCCCAGGCATCGTACATGGCTATCGAGGTATGAAAAAGGTTGCGCGCCTGTATGGGCGGGCGGGCCCGGTCTTCGCGAATGGCTTGTAAGGTGGCCTCAATCCATTCGTGGGCTATCGAGTGGGTTGTTTGGCTTATCGCCAAATGGAGATTTGCGAAAAGCAAAAAAAAGCAGACAACAGCGTTGCGCAGCATGGCGGAGGATATTTGAAGCAAAGTAAGGGAAAGTTGCTTAATTACCTCTTTTGTATTTGCGCAAAGCAAAAGCCAAATACCTTACTTTTGTCAAAAATCTACTTATGAGGCTTTATGTTTTACTTTTTATGTGCATACTATGCGGCCAAAGCCCCTTCGCCGGCGCCCAAACCACCCTCCAAATCCGCTACTACGAAGGCAATAGGGTAGAGGGCGTTGCCCTGGCAGAGACCGACGACGGCGGATTGTTGCTTCTGGGCAATTATTACGACGAAAATTTGTCTTCAGATCTGTTGCTTTATAAAGTCGACGTGCTGGGCGCGATCGTGTGGCAGCGCCGCCTCGACCTGGCCGGCGGCAACGAATACGCCCGCGATATACTACGCCTCCCCAACGGCCACTACCTCCTCGGCGGCGAAACGTATAGCCCCGGCTCCTCTACCGGCGATATCCTGGTGATCGAAGTTGACGCCGCCGGCTTCCCTCTTTGGGCAAATACTTACGGCGGCCCCGGTTCCGATGTGCTCAGCCAACTGATCCCCGGCAAACAGGGCCGATTCCTGCTGGCAGGGGCCACCAATTCTTTCGGGGCAGGGCATTACGACGCATACGCCATCGAGATTGCTGCCGACGGCGACGTGGTGTGGAGCAAAACTTTCGGCGGCGCCGAAGAAGAACGATGCTTTGCCGCCGATACCACCGACCAGGGCTATATCCTGGCCGGCATCAATAACAGCCATGGCGATACCCAGTTTGCGCATGCCCTCCACCTCGACGCCAACGGCAATCTGCTGTGGGAACGCGTTTACGGCAGCGCCACCAACGACTGGCTGTTCGGGGTAGATTATCGCGACGACGAGCAGATTACTTTTCTGGGTTATTCTTCTTCGTTCGGCATCGGCGCCCTCGACAATTATGTGTTTACTACCGACCTGTCGGGCAATGTGCTCTGGCAAAAAGCCTACGGCACGATCCATATCGATTTTATTCTTACCGCCGCAAATACGGCCGACGGCGGCTACGTGACCAGCGGCGGCGAAGATTATTTTTCTACCAAAATTGACAGCGAGGGCAACCTGGTCTGGCACGACCAATATCGCATTAGTCCCCAAAACAGCCCTTTCCGCGATTTGCCCGCTGATATCAAGGAATTGTCAGACGGTATGATCGCTATCTTCGGCAAAACACGCATTCTCGAAAACAACTCTACCCAGGCTTATCTGGTGAAAGTGCCCGCCGACGGCGTGTTGAACTGTCAGGGCGGCCACGGCCACACCGGTACCTACGAAGCCCCGGCAAATGCCACAAGCAGCGATTTCCAAAGCGAGATCGGCGTTGGCGCCATTGCAGAACCCGCAACGATGAGCTACGCGGACGGATTTTTGACGCCCTTTTTTATCTGTAGTATTACGGACACCCACACGCCCTTTACTTCGCTGGACGCTAAACTATACCCCCACATATCGGGTTTTGATCTGGAAGTCGATCAGCAGGATTTGCCCGTACAATTGGCGCTGTACGACGCTTCTGGCCGACTGGTGTGGCAAGGAAAACAAACAGATTCCCTTTTTTCGTACGATTTTACTATTTTGCCCAAAGGTTGGTACGCCCTGCGCCTCGCTTCCAGCGATGGCCGCACCGGGGCCCTGATCTGGCTTAAATAATTTGCTGATGTGCTGATTAGTTAATGTGCTGATGTGCTGATTGGTTAATGTGCTGATAATTAATATATTAATAAAAAAAATTAGCAAATCAGCACATCAGCAAATCAGCAAATCAGCACATCAGCACATCAGCACATCAGCACATCAAACTTAATAATTATGAAAAACATCCTTGTAACAACTATGATTTGCCTGGCGCTCGGCGCCTTTGCCCTGACTTCTTGCGGCGGTGGCCACCAACACGAACAAACTAACGAGCAGCAGGCCCCTGCCGGCCAAACGCAGCATTCCGCCAATCAGGGACCGGAGTATACCTCTGCTTATGTATGCCCTATGCACTGCGAAGGCAGCGGTAGTGACAAAGCCGGCACCTGCCCGGTTTGCGGCATGGATTATGTGGCGCTCAATGAGCATACCACCGACGGCCATTCACACGACGATCACTCGCACGAAGGGCATTCGCATTAGTGATAGCAATCAGCAGTTGGCGGTCAGCTCTTAGTTGCTAAGACCTGACCGCTAATTGCTAACAGCTATCCTCACCTTTCTCGCCTTCTGCCGATATACCGGCGTGCGCTCAGATGCAATCAACACAGACTGATTGTCCAAAAAGTCTATGGTCTCAAACTGGCTGGGCACGGGGCCTTTTCTGATTTTTTTTTCCTTGACCTTACCTTGCAAAAAAGCGCCGTCTTGATAGCCGCTGAGTAACCATAGCGTGGTGCGCGTGGTAGGCAAAAAGCCGAACCGCAAACGAAAATAATAGGAGAGGAGGGCTACTGTGTTACCGTCCGGACTAATCGCCGCGGCGGTGACTACTCTTTTTTTTAGGTATATGCTGTCGCGCAATTGTACCGTGTAGTCACCAGGAGTAGCGGGCAATACATAGTGTTTGGCGTAATAATCGCCTTTGACCAGCCGGTTTTTGGTAAACAAATGCAGACTGTCATTGTGCCAAAAAAAAGCCTCTACATCAAAATTGGCGCGTGCTGCGGGTGGTGGGAATTCCCGCTGATCAGGATAGACGTATCGAATGCTGTCCAACATGCCGGTCGCGGGGTGAAACCGGTACACGCGCAAGTCTCGCCGGGTATTGAGGTTGTTGCCAAAGTCGCCGATGTATAAAAATCCGGATTTGTCGGCTGTTAAGTCTTCCCAGTCTTCGTTGATTGCTGCCGGCAACATTACTTCTTTCTTCATTTTGCCCCCATTGTCAGTGAGCAACAACCGGGGGCTGTCTCCGCCGTCATTGTGCCACCACAAGCTGTCAGGGCCTGCGTAATACAAACCTGATACTTCCCGTAACTCCTCCGGCAAAATAAAGCGCCGGCAGATAGTTTCCTGCCCGACTAAGGGCAATGTCGGCAATGCCAGCAGGAGTAAAAGCCCATTTTTCAGTATCTTGCAAATTATCATGCTTTTTTGCAATCAAAAATACGCCGTTAAACGTTATAGCCTACTCAAACCAAATCATATGTATTACCCGACTATAACCCTTGTCACTATTTTATTGGGCGTACTGAGTCCCGCTTTGTTATGGGCCCAAAGTTACGAATGGAAGCTAAAAAAAGAGATAAAAGACCTCAAGGTGTATTTCCGCAAATCTACCGACTCCAAAATCAACGAACTGAAAATCGAAACGGTGGTGAATGCACCCGTGGCTACGGTTGTGGCTGCTATACGCGATGTGCCGATGCAACCTTATTGGGTATACCATTGCATCGAAGCCGAAAGGTTGCACATGGTTTCTGAAACGGAAAATTATGTGTATGCCAAAATCGACTTCCCCTGGCCTATGTCCGACCGCGATTATGTGGTGAATTCAAAGGTGTGGCAGGATACCATGGCTCATGAAGTGGTGCTGCACCTCAGCGCCCGCCCTCACTATATCCCCGAAAAAACCGATGTGGTACGCATACCCCTGATGGAAGCCGTCTGGAAATTTAAGGACCTGGGCAACGGAAAAACAAAGGTGATCAATCACCTCAAATCCGACCCCGCCGGCACAATGCCACCCTGGATGGTTAACCTGGCTATCGACCAGGGCCCCACTCGCTCTATACACAACCTCAAAGAATTGGTGAAAAAGGAGAAGTATCAAAAGGCCAATCTGGCGTTTTTGAAAAAAACAAAGAAGGGTTAAGTTAATATGCTGATTTGCTAACTTGCTGATAATCAAAAATTAAAAATGAATAATGAATATCGACCAATCAGCACATCAGCAAATCAGCACATCAGCACATCAGCACATGAGTTACTCCAGCCTCCACTCCGCTATCCTCGACCTCGAGCGCCACGGGCTTCTCGTGAGGATCAAATCAGAAGTCGACCCCCATCTTGAGATGGCCGAAATACACCGCCGTGTATACGACGCAGGCGGCCCCGCCTTGCTTTTCGAAAAGGTGAAAGGCAGCCCCTTTCGGGCGGCATCCAATCTCTATGGCACGTATGAGCGCACCGACTTTCTGTTCAGGCACACGATTCAGCGTGTGCAACGCGTCATCGAACTCAAAGCCGACCCCACAAGCTTGCTCAAAAAACCTCTTCGCTATGCCGGCGCCCCATTTACGGCGCTGACGGCCCTGCCCATGCAACAGCGCTGGGGCGCGCCGATTTTATACGGAGAAACTACGATCGACCAACTACCGCAGGTGGTTTCCTGGCCCGACGACGGCGGCGCTTTTGTCACGCTTCCACAAGTGTTTACCCTGCCTCCCGGCAGCAAGCAGATCATGCAGAGCAATATCGGGATGTACCGCATTCAGCTCTCGGGCAACGATTATGCGATGAATCGCGAGATAGGCCTGCACTACCAGCTCCATCGCGGTATCGGCATACATCATACGCAGTATAACGAGAGCGACGAAGATTTTCGCTGCGCTATTTTTGTCGGGGGGCCTCCTTCGCACGCTTTCGCGGCTATTATGCCGCTGCCTGAAGGACTTTCTGAATTGACTTTTGCCGGACTGCTGGGCGGGCGCCGGTTCAGGTACCTGTGGCGCGACGGCTACGTCCTTTCCGCCGATGCCGATTTTGTGATTACCGGCACCATCCGCAAAAACGACAAAAAACCGGAAGGCCCATTCGGCGATCACCTCGGCTATTACAGCTTGCGCCACGATTTTCCGGTGATGGATGTGCACAAGGTATACCACCGCAAAGACGCCATCTGGCATTTTACGGTGGTGGGGCGCCCACCGCAGGAAGACTCGAGCTTTGGCTACCTCATCCATCAATTGGTAAAAAAACTGACCACCCAGGAATTTCCGGGTGTCAAGGAGATCCACGCCGTCGATGCCGCCGGGGTTCACCCCCTGCTGCTGGCCATCGGCAGCGAGCGCTATATGCCCTTCCGCGATAATAAACCCGAGGAAATCCTCACCCAGGCCAACCGGATTTTGGGCAGCGGCCAGACTTCGCTCGCCAAGTTCCTGTTTATCGCCGCCTCTAACGATAACCCCCAACTCACGCTCCACGATATGCCGGCGTTTTTTGCACACATGCTGGAAAGAGTAGATTGGACGCGCGACCTGCATTTTTATACCAAAACTACTATCGATACGCTCGATTATTCAGGCACGGGCTGGAATGCGGGCTCTAAGGTGGTCATCGCCGCCTGCGGGCCTAAGCTGCGCGAACTCGCCACAGAGTTGCCCCCGCGTTTCGACCTCCCGGCAGGCTTCGACAAACCCCGCTTTGCGCTGCCAGGGCATTCTGGCCATCCAGGCTTCCGCTTTTCGCGAAAGCGATATATCAACCCTCGCCGACCACCTGAAAGGCTACGACCTGGCCAATATCCCGATGATCGTAGTGGTGGACGACAGCGAATTTACCGCCGCTACGCTCAATAATTTTATGTGGGCCACCTTTACCCGCGCCAACCCTTCTCACGATATATACGGCGTGGATAGTTTTACGGAGCACAAACACTGGGGCTGCCGCGGCCCGGTAATCATCGACGCTCGCGTGAAACCGCACCACGCTCCGCCGCTTATCCCCGATGCCAAGGTAGCCCAGCGCGTAGATCGCTTTTTTGCTAAAGGCGGGGATTTGTATGGGGTGATTTAGCAGTCAGCAGTCAGCACTCAGGGCAACTGACTGCTGAGTGCTGACTGCTGCTATGTATTCGGGCAGGCTTTTTAGTACTGTACTTCAAGAGGCGCACTTCAAATATGCAAAAAAATGGTTCAACAAAGCACTTCGTCCCCCAAGACGCAAATTCGCTGTTAGGCGTTCCTTCTTTTTTTTTATCAACTATTGTCTATGTCATATTAAGTCGTAAATTTGTAACCATTGTGTAAGGTTAAACTATTTGGTTATGAAAGAATATTTAACACTCTCCGAAGCTTCTGAACTTATAGGCAAAAGTAAAGAAACTCTCAGGCGTTGGGACAGAGAAGGCAAGTTGTCTGCTGTTCGTGAACCAATGAGTAACTACCGAGTCTATAATCGGGAACAAGTTGAGACACTGTTTGCAGACTTTGTCAATCACGATGCTGATGATACCGTAAACAATTATGTTGAACCGCACAATGAATACACTGTCTTAGAATTGTTTGCCGGTGCTGGTGGTTTGGCTGTCGGGCTTGAAAAAGCTGGTTTGAAATGTGTTGCATTGAATGAAATTGATAAATGGGCTTGTCAAACTCTGCGAAAAAACCGTCCCAGTTGGAAAGTATTGGAAGGCGATATTAAGGAGTTTGATTTTATCGAATATTATAATAAGATTGATGTCGTTACTGGTGGTTTTCCTTGCCAGGCATTTAGTTACGCAGGGAAAAAATTAGGTCTTGCCGATGCAAGGGGAACGTTATTTTATGAATTTGCAAGAGTTGTCAAAGAAGTAAATCCACCGATTTGTATTGGTGAAAATGTTCGCGGCTTGCTAAGTCATGATAATGGTAAAACGTTGAAAGGTATGATTTCAATTTTGGATGAAATTGGTTACAATGTTGCCCCAGTCCAAGTGCTTAAAGCCATAAATTACAGAGTGCCTCAAAAAAGAGAGCGATTGATTTTGGTTGGAATTAGAAAGGATATTAACCTGAAGTTTGAATATCCCAAACCACACAAGAAAATTTATACTTTAAAAGATGCGCTGAAAAATGGAGAACTGTTTGATAGTAATGTGCCAAAGTCCCCTGGTGCAAAATATCCACTAAGCAAAAAGGCAGTTTTAGATTTAGTTCCCCCCAAAGGTTATTGGCGTGACTTGCCACTTAAAATTCAAAAAGAATTCATGGGCGGTAGTTTTCACCTAAGTGGAGGGAAAACTGGAATTGCGAGGCGAATAGGATGGGATGAACCTTGTTTGACTCTTACTTGTAGCCCCGCACAAAAACAAACGGAGAGGTGCCACCCTGATGAGACCCGCCCGTTCACCGTTCGTGAATACGCGCGTATTCAAACTTTTCCAGACGATTGGAAATTTGAAGGTTCAATGGCACAACAATACAAGCAAATCGGGAATGCAGTTCCTGTAAATTTAGGAACAGAAGTTGGCTATTCTATTGTTAAGTTTTTGAACCAATATTACAACTTGTTAAAGCCAAGATAATAGCGGTAATTCTCAAAAGTTATTTGGTCTAAAATGCTTCGTTTGCTCGTGTTGGTTTGGAATTTTATTTCGTCTAAGGCAGAGTTAATAGCATCTTCTTTACTTTGGCCAGCAGACTCTAAATAGTCTGTAATCGCTATTGGTAATGCTTTATAAAGTTGAAACATTGCATCATTTTGTCCAGAAAGCAAAGCATAAAATCTGTCACCCGAAATTTTGTAAACTCTGCTATGGCTATATTCTTTTCCGTTGATATCGCTACTCCATAACTCACAGAAACTACCTTTTGATAATATCTGAACCCAGTAACACTTTGCTTTTTTATAGTTGTCTGCGTAACGAGCTAATTTCTGAAATAGAGCTTCGGCCGCACTGCTGTTCATTGTGTTGTGTTTGTTTTTAATGTCCGCAAACAAAGTATCATCATTGGCTTTAATGTCATAACCTCTTAATTTGCCTGTTTCGAAACCTTTTATTCCGCCTAATATTTGCTCGTGAAAAGTCCCGATAGAATTATTTGTTGACTTGTCAATCTGCCTCAAGATCTCAGATTGAATTAGATTTTCTTCGTCTATGTCGTTGAACTTTGCATCAAAGGTCAGTTTTATAGTGTCCACCTTATTTGAGTATAACTTCTTTTTTGTTATGTTGCTTTTAGCCTTCAGATACGCCTTGTGCAGATCGCTAATGCAGGCCAATAAGTGGTCGTCCGAAATGAAGGTTACGTATTTATTTTCCATGCAATTCTGTTAGATTTGTCAGCCGTAAAGTTAACATTAAAGCTGAATTTTTGTGGCAGTTTTCTGAAAGTAGCACTGTCGCCATAAAATGACGCCTTACCGACTGCCGTCGACCGCCAACTGCGCATAAACTAATCCCGATCCCGACAAAATATCGCCCAGCGCTTCAAAAAAAGGCGTGTCTTTAAATTGCAATTGCACTTCCAGGGAAGGCACTTCGGCAGGGTCGAAATATAAAGTGGCCTGGTATTTATTCTTTAGGTAGGTCAGCATCTCCATAATCGTGACGCCGCGAAAATCTCCGCTGACGGCATCCGAGGTTGCCGGGCTTTGAGCCCTTGCGGGCGATAAACAGCCGAGAAAAACAATGCAGCAACAGGTGAATTTGTAAAATACAGCCATATTATCGGGCTTAGTCCGGGTGTTTAATAAGAGCATGTTTGGATTTTCGTGATTGAGCGATAGTGAGCAAATTCCGTTGTCGGTTATCTGTTATTTATGCCTTGAAACTGACAACCGACAACTGACAACTGACAACTGACATTGCCGATTGTAGCCAATTGGGGAATGCCGAAGTATGCTCTAAGTCAATCTCTGCAAAATAGGCTTTTCAGAGTGAACGGAAAGCCCTATTTTTCCGCTGGAGTTCTAAAAAACAGCCTTATGTCTTATACTATCAAAACCGCCGAACAATACCAGCAAGCATATACTCACAGCATAGAAGACCCCGAAGGTTTTTGGGCGGAAGTCGCCGGCCATTTCACCTGGCAAAAACCCTGGGACAAAGTGCTGGAATGGGATTTCAGAAAACCTGACATTAAGTGGTTTTCAGGCGCTAAACTCAATATCACCGAAAATTGCCTCGACAGACACCTCGCCACAAAAGGCGACCAGACGGCTATTTTATTTGAACCCAACGACCCCGCAGCGCCTAACCGATCGTATACTTACCGCCAATTGCATGAAGCGGTGTGCAAGGCCGCCAATGCCCTGAAAGCCAATGGTATACAAAAAGGCGACCGCGTCTGTTTTTATATGCCGATGGTGCCCGAGCTTGCTATCGGCGTGTTGGCCTGCGCCCGCATCGGCGCGGTTCATTCCGTGGTTTTTGCCGGCTTTTCTGCCAATTCACTGGCCGACCGCATCAAAGACGCTACCTGTAAAATGGTGATCTGCTCCGACTACAACGACCGCGGCGCCAAGCATATCGTGGTCAAAGACGTAGTGGACGAAGCCCTGGCCATGGACTGCGACAGCGTAAAAACCGTGCTCGTGCACCGCAATACCGGAGGTAAGATCAACTGGCGCGAAGGCCGCGACAAATGGTGGCACGACGAGGTTGACCACCAGTCCCACGCTTGCCCGGCAGAACCGATGGACGCCGAAGACATGCTCTTCATCCTCTACACCTCCGGCTCTACCGGCAAACCCAAAGGCGTGGTGCATACCTGCGGTGGGTATATGGTGTTTACTTGCTATACCTTTCAAAATGTTTTTCAATACGAAGATGGCGATATTTACTGGTGCACCGCCGATATCGGCTGGGTCACCGGCCACTCGTATATCGTGTACGGCCCTTTGCTTGCCGGCGCCACTACCGTGATGTTTGAAGGCGTGCCTACTTATCCCAATGCAAGCCGGTTCTGGCAGGTTTGCGAAAAGTTGCGGGTCACGCAGTTTTACACCGCTCCCACTGCCATCCGCGCCCTGATGGCCCACGGCGACCAATACGTGGAGGGCTTCGACCTGTCGTCGATAAAAGTGCTGGGCAGCGTGGGCGAACCCATCAACGAAGAAGCCTGGCGCTGGTACGACCATAAAGTCGGCAAAGGCCGGGCGCCCATCGTCGATACCTGGTGGCAAACCGAAACGGGGGGCATCCTGATCACGCCCCTGCCGGGCATCACCGAACTCAAACCCTGCTATGCCACCAACCCTCTGCCCGGTGTGCAACCCTGCCTGCTCGACCAGGAAGGCCGCGAAATCGAAGGCAACGACGTGGAAGGCCTGCTGTGCATAAAATTCCCCTGGCCGTCTATCCTGCGCACTACCTATGGCGACCACGAGCGCTGCCGGCAGACCTATTTCGCGCCTTTTGACAATTACTACTTCACCGGCGACGGCGCCCGCCGCGACGCCGACGGCATGTACCGCATCATCGGCCGCGTAGACGACGTGATCAACGTGAGCGGCCACCGCCTCGGCACCGCCGAAATCGAAAACGCTATCAATACCCACCCGCAAGTGGTAGAATCGGCCGTAGTGGGCTATCCCCACGATATCAAAGGCCAGGGCATCTACGCCTACGTGATCACCGGCGCTCCGGTAGCCGACGACGTAACTTTCCGCCACGAAATCCTGGATGCAGTGACTAAAGTAATCGGCCCCATCGCCAAACCCGATAAAATCCAGATTGTGTCGGGTCTACCCAAAACCAGATCCGGCAAAATCATGCGCCGCATCCTGCGCAAAGTGGCCTCGGGCGAAACCTCCAACCTCGGCGACGTGTCCACGCTGCTCAACCCCGAAGTGGTAGATGAAATCATGGACGGCGCCTTAAACGATTGATATGGAATACATACGTCAGCTCGTTATCCATGGCCAGTTAGAGCAAGGGCTCGAAGAACTGATAAAAATTGGTCGAGAAAACAAATTCGCCAAGCAAAACGACCTGTTGTTGCTCCTGACCAACTACAATAACCTCCAACGAGAAAGCAAACTCGGATTGGACGACCACAGCGCAAAGATCAACGGCATCATCCGTACTACGTTCACCTATATCGACGAAATGGAAATCGCTTTCGCAGGAGTGCTGAAGCCTGTTGAAACCGATAAGGATACCGAAACCCGTATCCTGGATCAACTCCGGCAACTGAGCGGTAAAGTAGAGCTGCTGCTCAACTTCATGGGCCAGATGCGCAACCCCCTGTTCGAAAACTTCCGCCGCAGCCGCCTGTGGAACCTGCTCGACGGCCAATCCCGCAATCACCTTATGACTGCCGTGGCCCTCGAAAATAACGAAACTCTCGATGATTTTTCACCGGTCGTCACAGAGTATGGCAAAGCTTTGGAAAACGAACTGAACGTCAAGATTTTTTTACCCTTTCGGGAATTATTCCTTAAAGATAACCCCAAGTTCGACCGCAATCAGTATATGCAATCGACTTATGGCGATTTCAAGCAAATCCTGTATGCTTTTTTATATAAAAATGAAAAACTGACCCTCAATCAAATGGTGGGCATGATTTACGAGGGCATTCACACCCATAATGATACCCCCGACAAGTTGTTTTCGCCCCGAACGTATTTTTACCAAGCCGTTCGGCTGAAAAACGCGGTCAAATTTATTCAAGCCCTCGACCAACTCCGCGAGGCCAAAATTATCAAATCCGCCCGCAATTTTGTGTACACCCGCCAGGAAACTGAAGAGTTCAAAGACTGGGTTTTCGACGTGCTTATGAATATGCAGCCGAATAATAATGGGGGGAAGGGTTTATAGGTTTACAAATCGTTTATTAACAATAGCCTATCGTTTTACTTCCCCACCACCTTCACCGACACCGGCGCATACCCCTGCGCGCTAAGCGTAGCTATGTATATACCCGGCACAAGGCTACCCGGCGCCCATACTACATCGCCGGCGGGGGCGCCTTCTATGATAGGGGTATCTAATAAACGACGGCCCTGGCTGTCGCAGAACTGCAAGCGCGCATGCGCCACGCCCGGCGGC
>JABWBR010000083.1 GCA_013360405.1 Saprospiraceae bacterium | reverse complement strand
CGACCACACCAAAATCTGGGCTATAAAATCCCGGATTATTACGAAATTTTGAACCAAGAATTATACTTTAGTGTGGTTGCAGCTTAGGGGAAGTGTACACAGCCATCTCCTGTTTACTCCGCCGTTTGGATTGTTTCATCTGCCTTTGTTTTTGGGGCAAAGATACCCCATCCCCCAATGGTAGGGTAGATGTGGTTTACAGAGTGCTTACGATTTTGGCGAGTCAACTTTTGTCGCTGCCAAGGCGGCGAAAGGCGCGCATATTGGAATATGTAAGCCGTTCGGCAACGCAGGCAGCGGCAAAAAGAGACCGCACAAAACGGTAAGTTATTTACGACACGTTCCTTAATCTTCCAATACCAAGTCTTTTTTTCTTGCTTCCGGGTATGAAATAAAGCTTTTTCTACCATTTTGGGCATTTCCCTCAAATAAAGTGATTTTTATTTTGTCTTCGCTTATTTGTTGGGCGTTTATGCTGATAAAGACCAATTTAAACCATTTCTTAAAGTCAATTACCTTTAGTAGCTCATTTTCTAATATCCAAAATTTCATTCCGTCATTATCTTTTTTAGAATGCTCTAATTTAATGGTATCCGTACCTGTTTCCACATACAGATTTAACTCGTCGTCTATACTTTTAATAGATATCTTAATCAAAATCTCACTTGATGATTTTTGTTTGTCAATAAGTTTTAATCTTCCTGAAAATTCAACAGAGGGGCTTCGAAGTTTTTCTGTCTTACCAAAAGAGGTAACTATGGTATCTGGATTATTGATATCCATTATGATATACTCTGGGGTAATTGTCGTATCGATTCGAGCATGAAGGTATTTGTAATATCGTTCAAATTCTTCTTTTTCGTTAAGAACCTTGAATTTCTTTTCTACTTCCTTTTGTCTTTGAGTTACCGACCCACTATAAGTCAGTTCGCTTGCTTTGTACTTTTTTTTACACTCATTCATAAAAACTTGACGTGTGATTTGATTTAGTTTTAAAGAAGACAAATCCATTCCAAAATAAGCAGGAATGCCGAATTTGGTAAACCCTCCATGTATCATACTTACAACCATTCCTTTTTGATCTATAATAGGAGCGCCGGACCATCCGGGTTTAATATTGCCAAATTCGCTGAATATAAGTATTTTCTGATCATTAAAAGGTAATTCAAGGTTATTAATATCGGAGTTTTTTAGAAAAGTCAGAAGCGTTATTTTATTTGAAGTATTTCGATCAAATGATATAGAAATATCTCTTAAAAGCTCGTTGTCGTAAGCTTGTACTCGATATGTATTGTCCTTTAAAAAAGGAGCAATCTTCAAGTCTTGTTTTATCTCTTTTGATTCAACAAAAACGGCATCCTTCTTCCAGTCGACATTGGAAATTGTCAGGTCTTTGTATATTTTAGCTTTAGTGTAATCTATTTCGCCCTTATCATTGATTGTATATTTTGAAATGGAAAAAGTACTACACCCGCAGATAGAATGAGCAGTGAGAAGAAATCCCGGCTTATTATCGTACCTATAGGCAAACGCGTTTGCATAACTATTATTAGTCCCAACGCTTGCATCTACCCTGAAAATCAAATTGGGGTAATCTTTTTCTTGCCCGCTAACTCCTATGTGAACAAAGCACAGCAGGGCTACAATGTAATTTTGCAGTCGCATAATGATGTTAAGATTTGTTCGTAAGGTTGTTTATACTGATCTATATTTGAAAGGCCGGGAAATCTTCGCTCAATGATAATCCTTCTTTTTGCATCAGAATCGGCTCGACATATTTCTTTGCAAAAATCAGCAGATTTTCCTGAAAATAAAACTCCTAGATTTTTCTCTTGCTTATCCGCATTACTGCTTAGTGAAAAATCAATTTCGAATAACCTTGAGTAGATAGTCGTATCAGCAATGTAGCCTTTATAGGCGCTTACGATTTCTTCAATTTCTTGCTTGCTCAGGTAATCGCTTCCTCCAAGATAATTATGAGCTCTGGTCCATATACCCAATATACTTCCGACTACGAGGCCGAGAACTAATGTTGAGATAGGCTTTGAATCAACATTTGCGGAGAAGATTGAATTACCTCCTTCTTTTTTAACACTGGATAAAGTCGTGACGATTGTAATAAAAGCAGTAAGCAATGCCGTAATGATGCTAGACGCAACCTTGTCGACGGTCATTCCGGTCATCCATCCGAGAGAAATACCCCCGACTAAAAGGTATAATAGATTTGTACGATTATTATGCATATACTATTGAATTTATTCCGTAATGTATATAATAGGTTGCCGATTGGAGCGGTACAAGCGACAACAAACAAATATAGATATAAATTTCTTACTTTTACCCATCGCACCAAAAGCACTTACAGCATGACTCGACGAATTATCACCCTTTTTGCCTGTTGTTATTTTATCGCCGCGGGCACGATAGCCGTGGCCCAGGAAGATGCTTCCTACAAATTACCGCCAAAAGATATCGCCGATTTGCTGCTGGCCAAACCCGCTCCGGGAGTCAGTATTGATAGTAAAGGCGAGTGGATGGCACTCACCGAAATCAGCCTCTACCCCTCGGTAGAAGAACTCGCCCGGCCAGAGTTGCGTTTGGCAGGATTGCGCATTAATCCCAATAATTATGCACCCAGCCGCCAGAATTTCATTAACAATATTTATTTTAAAAATATAGCCACGGGCAAAGAGTTGTCCATCAGCGGACTCCCCGCCCCCCTCTTTGCCGGGGGCGTGAGCTGGAGCCCCAACGACAAAAAAATAGCTTTTACGCATACTACCGGCGACCGCGTGGACTTGTACGTGGTTGAGGTCGCCACGCAAAAAGCCACGAAAGCCAACAAATCACCGCTAAACGTATTGATGGGCAGCAGCTTTCAGTGGTACGATGATAATACGCTTTTGTACCGTACGGCCTTGCAACCCGCTACTGCAGCGCCACCCAAACCGCTGATGCCTCAGGGGCCTACCATCCAGGAAAATTACGGCAAGGCGGCGCCGAGGCCCACCTTCCAGGATTTGATAAAAAGCCCCTACGACGAGCAGCTTTTTGCTTTTTATGTCACGTCACAATTGGTGAAAAACACCAATGGCGTAGAAACGAAAATCGGCGAGCCGGCCATCTACAGTAGCGTATCGGTGTCGCCCGACAAAAACTACCTGATGCTGCGCACCCTGCGCAATCCGTTTTCTTACCTCGTCACGGCGGGTGGTTTTCCTTCCAAAGTGGTCATTGCCGACCTGAGCGGCAAGGTGATCAAAACGCTGGCCGAATTGCCCTCCTCCGAGACGGCGCCGAGTGGTCGCGATAATGTGCAAAACGTGCCGCGCGGCTTCGAATGGCGCGACGACGAAGCAGCCACAGTAGTGTGGAGCGCCCCACTCGACAGCGGCATGATCAAAAAAGAAATGGAGTTTCACGACGCCGTCTATGCCTTGAGTGCGCCGTTTACAGGAGAACCCAAAACCCTTTTCAAAACGCAGATGCGTTACTGGGGCGCCATGTGGGGCAATAATACGGTGGCGCTGGTCACAGAAGGCCTTAGCGGCAAGCAAGTGATGCGCACCAACCGCTATAATCCTTCTACCGGCCAACTCGACAAGCTGGTAGAACGCAATACCACCGACTCGTATAGCAATCCCGGTACGCCTGTGATGGAAAAAAACGGATTTGGCCGATGGGTGATCAAGCCTATTGACAAAGGCGCCAAAGTACTGATGAACAATACCACCGGCGCTTCGCCCAAAGGCGACTTGCCTTACCTGGCTACCTTCGATCTCGCTACGAAACAAACGGAAACCCTGTGGCGCTGCCCCGAAGGGTCGTTCGAATTCGTGGCGCGCGTGCTGGATGCCGACAAGCTGCAGCTGCTCACCCGCCGCGAAAGCGAAAAAGACATGCCCAATTACTGGGTCAAAAACCTGAGACTGCGCATTGCCGACCGGCAGGTGACGAATTTTGCCAGCCCATACCCGCAACTGGAGGGCGTGAGCAAACAAAAAGTGAGCTACAAACGCGCCGACGGCGTCGACCTCACCGGCGACCTTTATTTGCCGAAAGGCTACGACCCCCAGCGCGACGGGCCGCTGCCCACGCTGCTTTGGGCTTATCCCGCCGAATACAACTCGGCTGCTGACGCTGCACAGGTTCGCGGCAGCGAACACCGCTTTACGATGCTCAACTGGGGTTCGCCGGTGTTTTATGTTACCCAGGGCTACGCCGTGCTCAACAACGCCGAGATGCCCATCGTGGCCACCAGCGCCGATAAAAAGCCCAACGACGATTTTGTGGCGCAGCTAACCATGAACGCCGAAGCGGCTATCAATAAACTTGCAGAGATGGGGGTGGGCGACAAAAACCGCATGGCCGTGGGGGGCCACAGCTACGGCGCCTTTATGACGGCCAACCTGCTGGCGCATACCGACTTGTTTAAAGCCGGCATAGCCCGCAGCGGCGCCTACAACCGCACGCTTACGCCTTTCGGCTTCCAGAACGAAGACCGCACCTATTGGGAAGCGCCAGAGGTTTACCACGGCATGAGTCCCTTTAGCTATGCCAATAAGATCAAAACGCCCATCCTGATGATCCACGGCGAAGCCGACAACAACAGCGGCACTTTTCCCATACAAAGCGAACGACTGTTTAATGCCATCAAAGGCCATGGGGGCACGGTAAAGTACGTGCAATTACCGCATGAAAGCCACGGCTATCAGGGCCGCGAAAATATCTTGCACATGCTCTACGAGCAAAATGCATGGCTGGAGAAGTACGTGAAGGCAGCCGGGAGCAAGCCTTGATGGAGGCTTTGCAACCATGCAACTATGTTATAAAATTCGTACCCCCTCTTCTACAATAGGATTGTAGAGACGCATAATTTTGCGTCTCTACCCCCCATCTGATACTCTACCTCGTCATTTCCTCGTAAATATGGATATAATGGCCCGCTGCCCGCTCCCACGAAAAATCGATCTGCATTACCTTGCTGCGCAGCAGGTCGAAATCGTCGCGGTGGTTGTAGTAGAGGTCGGCGGCGCGATAGATGGCCATCGATGCGTCTTCCAGTGAAAAATTGTTGAAGCGGATGCCACGGCCAATGCCGGAGGGCTCGCCGATATCGGGTACGGTGTCTTTAAGCCCGCCCACTGATCGCACAATGGGGATGGTACCGTAGCGCATGGCGTACATCTGGTTGAGGCCGCAGGGTTCTATACGCGAAGGCATAATGAGAAAATCGGAGCCGGCGTAGATCTGGTGGGCCAGGGCTTCGTTGTATTCGATGGTGCAGTCGAAGCGACCGCGGAATTGCTGTGCCAGGTGGCGGAAGGCATCCTGCAGGCGGGGTTCGCCGGTGCCTTCGAGGATGAGCGCTACGCGCATGCCGCTTTGGAGCACACGCGCATACGCGTCGGGCAACAGGTCGACGCCTTTTTCATTCACCAGCCGGCCGATAAAGCTAATTAGCGGCATGCTGGGGTCTATATTGAATCGCTGGGCCAGGATGCGCTTGTTTTCGGCTTTGTAGGTTTCCACGCTATCGCGAAGCGGATAAGCGATAAATGGATCGGCACGAGGATCCCACACCTGCGCATCTATACCGTTGAGGATGCCCGCGCATTTGTGCTGTTCGTGCCAGAAAAGCCACTCCATGCCGTGCGAATCCTGGCGCAATTCTTCGAGATAACTCGGAGAAACCGTAGTCACCCGCCAGGCGTTTTTCACGCCGGCAGCCAGGGGGCAAATCGTATCGGCCCAGTCGAGCAGGCCGCGGGCGTTGCCGTCAAAAAAGGGCATGAGGTACATGTTGCGCCAGCTAAACGCCCCGTGGTAAGCGCCGTTGTGGATAGTGAACACCGTGGGGATATGGCGCAGCGCCCCATATTCGGGGCAGTGTTTTATCATAAAAGGAATGAGCCCGGTGTGGTGGTCGTGGCAATGCAACACCATCGGGTAGCTGGGCGAATTGACGAGCCATTGCAGCACCGCCTGCTGAAAACACAGGTAGCGCTCCACTTCGTCGTTGTAGGTATAACCGCTGGGGTCGGCGTAAATGCCCGGGCGGTCGAATAAACCGGGGATGTTGGCTACAAAAAACGGAAATTCGAGGCTATTGCCCGATTCCTGTTCGATGGAAAAAGGTACGTATCGATTGTGCAGCCGCACCGCCCCCCGGTAAACGGTGGTAAAGTGGTGCGATTCAATCCACTTGAGGCGGTATTTGGGAATAATAACGCCCGTTGATACGCCGGCTTTGTTCAGGTATTTAGGCAGGGCGCCCACTACGTCGCCCAATCCGCCGGTTTTTGCCGCCGGATAACACTCTGCGCTGATGTGTAAAATCTTCATACTGGGTTCGAGATGTTACGTTTGCAGCGCGTAAGGTAAGGAATTTCTGTTGTCGGTTATCGGTTGTCAGTTATCGGTTTTTCAAAATACCAACCCACAACCTACAACCTACAACAACCTCATTGATTAATCTCCTGTATAACCGCCTTGATCGCATCCGTAAACGGGTGCAGATATTCGGGGATATTATTATCCATGTGATCGATCAGCCAGTAGCGGGTTTCGCCGTCGCGTTTTACTTCTACATAGATGCCGCCCCAGTCGCCGGCGTCGGGCATGCCGATGGTGGTTTCGGCTTCATTCCAGAGCTCGTCGGGCATCTGGTTGGGCAGGCCGGCGGCAATGGCATAAGCGGTATTGTCGAGTAATACGAGCTGCCGGTCTTCAAAATCGGCGATACCGGGGTAGTCGTCGAGGGTGTCTTCGTAAAGTTTTTCATTTTGGATAACAAAAATTTCCACACACTGCTCGCCGCCGCATTCGCCAAAGAAATGGCCGAAAATGAAATAATCGAGGGTCGCCGACGGCGAGTTGTCGTTTTCATGCTGACAGCCCGCTGAAGCCGCAATAATAAACGCGAAGAGGTAAAACCAGCTCGTCTTTTTCATGTTAATTAAGGTTGATGTTCAATTGCTTAGACAGCGGTGAATTACCCCCGGGTTGGGTAGCGCCCATTACTTCGCCAAAGTTTTGTAGCTTTGAACGCTGAAATGTAGGAATATGTCCAAATCGTTGGGATCGATCCAGCAGCCGATCGTCGAAGAACTCAAGCATTTTGAAACGCACTTCCGGCAGTCTATGCGGAGTTCGGCGCCATTATTGGATCGCATCACCTTTTATATAGTCAAGCGAAAAGGCAAGCAGGTGCGGCCTATGTTTGTATTCCTATCCGCCAAGCTTTGCGGCGAGGTAGGCCCCCCCACCTACGTAGCCGCTTCGCTCATCGAATTGCTGCATACCGCCACGCTGGTCCACGACGACGTAGTGGACGACGCCTACGAACGCCGCGGCTTTTTTTCGATCAACGCTTTATGGAAAAACAAAATCGCGGTACTGGTGGGCGATTACCTGTTTTCGCAAGGCATGCTTTTAGCTTTAAAAAATAAAGAATACCGCCAGCTCGAAATCGTCTCCGACGCCGTAAAAGCCATGAGCGAAGGCGAGTTGCTGCAAATGGAAAAAGCTCGCCGTCTCGATATCGACGAAGCGGTTTACTACGAAATCATTCGCCAGAAAACAGCTTCTCTGATCGCCTCCGCCTGCGCCGCCGGCGCCTCTTCTACCGCCAAAGACGAACAACTGGTGCAACGTATGCACGATTTTGGCGAAAAAATAGGCATGGCATTTCAGATCAAGGACGACTTGTTCGATTTCGGCACCGACGACGTAGGTAAACCCCTGGGTATCGATATCAAAGAAAAAAAACTAACCCTGCCACTCATTTATGCCCTCCAGCACGCCGACAAATCTGTTCGCCGCGAAATTCTCGGCGATATCCGCATGCGCAGCGACAAACCCGACAGCGTAAAAAAGGTGATCGAATTTGTGCGCAATAGCGGCGGTATGGAATACGCCACTACGGTAATGAATAACTACCGGGACCAGGCTTTTGAATTATTGTATCTGTTCCCCGACTCGGAAGTCCGCCAGTCACTCGAAGATCTGGTTCGTTTTGTGACGGAAAGGGGGAGGTAGTTGTCTGTTATGGGTTGTCGGTTGTCGGTTATCTGATCAAGTTAACCGATAACTGACAACTGATAACCGACAACAGGCGTTATCTTGTAAAAAATTACTACATGATATTCCCCATCGGCGATGATCAGGTAAAAGGCGGGCATTATCCATTATTCAGTTACAGCTTGATTGCTCTCAACGTGGCTATATTCCTTTTTCAGGTCAATATGCCGCCTTCGGCCTTGCAGGCTTTTGTATACGATTACGGGGCCATTCCTTATGAAACGGTGAGGGGGCAAGATTTGCCGACGCTTTTTACCAGCATGTTCCTACATGGCGGCTGGATGCACCTCATCGGCAATATGCTTTTCTTGTGGGTTTTTGCCGACAATATAGAGTCGAGTATCGGTAGTTTCCGGTTTTTGGCGTTTTATCTGCTGGGCGGACTAATGGCCCATGCTGCGCATATTTATTTTAATTGGAATAGCCAGATACCCACCGTGGGCGCCAGCGGCGCTATATCGGCGGTGATGGGCGCTTACCTGGTGATGTTTCCGGTGTCGCGCATAAAAGTCTTGTTTTTCTTTTTCACCTTCCGAGTGCCGGCCTTGTTATTCCTCGGGTTTTGGATATGGCAACAGTGGCTGAGCGGCACAGCGACCCTCAATGTACCCACTGCCGAAAGCAGCGGTGTAGCCTGGTGGGCGCACATTGGCGGTTTTGCCTTCGGCCTGGCCGCAGGATTATACTACCGCTTTACCTATACGCCCCCCAGGGCGGCGCCGGTATACGACAACCGCGATTTTTTATAGCCCAACTACCAGCGATCCCACTCGTCGCTATCGCTCCAGCCGCCGATGCGAAAAGTAAGCAGGCCTGTGGGGCTGCTAAAATTTTCGTTGTCGAGCCCGTCGAGTTTGCTGATGCCGTTAATCCAGCGGTAGCCGCCGCTAAGGCTTACTTTGACAAAGCGGGTCAGGTTGATTTCGATGCCCAACTCGGGTGTGAGGGCAAACAGGCGATCTTTGGCAATATCGTCGCCGTCTTCACGTAGTCGGGCGCTTCCCCATCCGATTTTCAGACTGGAATACAGGTGAGCCACTTTGTGGGGCTTGGGCGTATAACCCAGCCAGAAACCGCCGTGTTTGAAGCGGATATTGCGCTCGTCGCCGGAGGCGGTCACGTATTCGGGGTAGCTGGTGCCCATGCCGTAGCCGCCGATAAACATATTATTGAGCACGAGGGCGCCGCCGCCGCCCACATCGGCGCCTATTTCGCCGTTAATAGCGCCTACTTCAATGATCGGCGCACCGAATGCGCCCACCACGTGGAGGTCGCCAAAAAGCGTTTCTTCCTGGGCGAACAGGTAAATCGCCGAAAAGCACAACAACAGTGAGGTAATGATTTTTTTCATGATGGAAAGTATTGGTGAAATTGAAACTTTTTCCTTTATGAAGATGTAAATAATAAGGTTTACCCCCTATTTGTAATTTTGGATTTTGGATTGCGGATTTCGGATTGATCTATGAAAAATCCGCAATCCGCAATCCGCAATCCGCAATCCGCAATCCGCAATCCGAAATCCGAAATCCGAAATCCGAAATCCGAAATCCGAAATCCGAAATCCGAAATCCAATAAAGGTTATGCAATTTGAACAAGACGTATTGGCGAAAAGCCAGGAGATACCGGTTGTAGTCGACTTTTGGGCGCCCTGGTGCGGCCCCTGCCGTATATTGGGTCCGATTATCGAACAATTGGCGGAAGCGCAAAAGGGCAAGTGGGAACTGGTAAAGGTGAATACGGAAGAACACCCTGAATTGGGCGAACAATACGATGTGTTTAGCATACCCAATGTAAAGATGTTTTATAAAGGCCAGGTGACCGGCGAGTTTGTAGGCGCCATTCCCAAAGTAGCCATTGAGCGCTGGCTGGAAGAACACCTGCCCAATAGCCAAAAAGACGACCTGTCCCAGATATTGGCAGCGCTCGAAAATGGTGAAAACCCCGCAGCCCTGGCGCAGTTGGAAGCATTTGTACAGCAAAATCCCGGTATTACCGAAGCCGTTTTGGCTTTGGCTTCACACACAGTGGGCCACAACCCGGCTCAGGCAAAAGAACTCGTCGCCGCCATCCAACTGGGCCACCCGCTATTCGACCAGGCCGAAGATATCCGCACGCTGGCCGAATGGTTTGAATTGCCCGCCGACAACGGCTCTCCCGCGGCCCACCTGCTTCATGACGCCGCCGCCGCTTATGCGCAAGGACAAAACGATGCCGCCGTAGAACGCGTCATCGAGGCCGTCGCCACCGATAGAACCTACCACTCCGACCTGCCCCGTCGCGTGGCTATCGCGCTATTCCGCCTCTGGGGCCCTCAGCATCCGCTCACGACTAATTATCGCTGGCGGTTTGATATGGCGTTGTATTAGCAATTAGGGCTTAGCAGTCAGGGCTTAGGGCATAGCGCTAACTGCTAAGCCCTAATTGCTAACTGCTAATTGCTAACTGCTAACTGCTAACTGCTAAGTGCTAAGTGCTAAGTGCTGACATTAGTAATTCCACAAAATTTTACGACCTTTATAGGGCCGAAAAGATCCGGAACCATGCTGAGACAATGGATCAACGACATTTTTAAGTGGTATTACAAAGAACGCTACCGGGAGATCAAACGCTACATGGATCACCCCCATGAGGTGCAACGCGCGTTGTGGCAGCAGCTGCGCGCCGGCGCCATGCATACGCAGTGGGGTAAAATGTACGACTACCGCAGTATGCGCAACCCTGATGATTTTGCGCGCAGGGTGCCGCTCAACGATTACGAAAGCATCAAACCCTACATCCAACGGATGATGCACGGCGAAAAAGACGTGCTGTGGAGCGGACAGGTGCGCTGGTTTTCCAAATCATCGGGCACTACCAGCGACAAGAGCAAATTTATCCCCGTCACGAGCCAGAATCTCAAGGAATGCCATATGCGCGGTACCTGGGATACGATGACCCTGTTTTACCACAACCGCCCCGATGCCCGACAATTTGAATGCAAAAGCATGCTGATGGGTGGAAGCCTCAGCCGTTTCGAGCCCTACCCCCGAACCATGATCGGCGATGTGTCGGCTATTATGATGAGCCACATGCCTTTGGTAGGGCGGCCATTTTTTACTCCCGATATCAAAACTGCGCTGATGCCCGATATGGATCAGAAGCTCGAAAAACTCGCCCAGATTGGCAGCCGGGAGGCTAAAATGGTGATGATTGGCGGGGTGCCCACCTGGACGGTGGTGATGTTGCGGCGCATCCTCGAGATTACCGGCAAACGCCATATGCTGGAGGTATGGCCCAATTTTCAGGGGTATATTCACGGCGGGGTGAGTTTTATGCCCTACCGCAAGCAGTTCGAAGAGTTTTTTCCCTCCCTGCAGGTGAGCTACCAGGAGATCTACAATGCCTCGGAAGGGTATTTTGCCGTACAAGACGATTTTGCGGTAAATGATATGCTGTTGCTGCTCGACAACGGCATCTATTACGAATTCCTCCCCATGGAAGAATGGGGCAAAGACGACCCCAGAGCTATCCCCCTTTGGGAGGTGGAAGAAGGCAAGCCGTACGCCCTGGTGATCAGCACCAACGGCGGCTTGTGGCGATATATGCCCGGCGATACGGTGACGTTTACCTCAACTTATCCCTACAAAATAAAGGTCACGGGCCGTACCAAGCAGTTTGTCAATGCTTTTGGAGAAGAGGTAATAGTGGAAAATACCGATTTGGCACTGGCACAAACCTGCCGGCAAACGGATGCTATTGTAGCCGACTATACGGTGGCGCCGGTGTATTTTCAACAAAACGGCAAAGGCGGCCATGAATGGCTCATAGAGTTTACCAAAGTCCCCTCCGACCTGGAATTATTTAATCAATTGCTGGATGCCAACCTGCAGCATGTCAATTCCGATTACGAAGCCAAACGCTATAAAAGCATTGCGCTCGAACGCCTCCGGCTACACCCTTTGCCCATAGGCACTTTCCGCAACTGGCTGCGCAGCAAAGGTAAACTGGGTTGGCAAAGCAAGGTGCCCCGGCTGGCTAACCACCGCCAGTATGTAGAGGAGATCCTGGCATTTGTGCAGGGCGACCGGGTGCCGGAGCAGTAGACGCTGCCGCCCACATTTTTACCCGTTTAAAATAACTACGGGCGTGCCACATGGTTTTTGCCAGTTGAACGGCGGGCATGCCTCGTTTCTCACGCCTGCGGTTGGCCATGGCAATGCGGTGGATAATCTTCCAATGCCGCGCCACTTCGAGAAGGGCAGGCAGATATCGGTGAGCAGGATCGTAAATATGCGTGGGTTCCGAACAAACGCCGTTGAGTTCAATGACCTTTACCTGGCCGGTGAGTAAGTCGGCGGGCGAGTTGCACTTCAAGTCGAAACGGCCGTAATAGATCTCGTCGAGCTGGTGGCTCAGGGCATCAAAGCCGGCTATCATCTCCGCATTGATCAGGTGGCGGCCATCCATAAATTTGGTGCCCTTGGCGTGGTTGCCCACCATGCCGAGCGAGGTGCGCTGCCCCGCTGATGGGATCTCATCGAAAAGATGCGCATGGGTTTCGCGCAGGCGTTCCATTTGCAACAAGGCCCGGGGATGTCGTTTGATCAACTCGAGCACGGTGGAGGAGCCGTCGCCGGTGATTTGTAGAAATTCCTTGAGTGTTATCGAGGTGATATTACCTCTGTTTTCGCCGGGCAGCCGGTAATACAGTACCCCCACTTCACAAGGGTAGTCAAGCAATTCCTGTACGATAAAATCAATAGGGTAAGCCGAAAGGTATTGCGCTAATTCCTGCGGCGTATGTATTTTTTTTACCAAAAAACCTCGAAACCCCAGGTCGGGTTTGGCGATCAGCGGGTAGTGGATTCCTGCCACTGCCAGCATGGACTGCACTTCGTCAAAAGGCAAGCCGGCTGTAACCAAAATGGAGTTGGGCCTTATGTCTGCGGGAATTTTTTGCAGGGTCTGGAATTTGGATTCAAACCCAAATCCACCGGTAAAAATGCCAGGGTTGGCGCCGGTGAAGAAGGTTATTTGCCGCGAACGGGCCATGAGCCATAACACGTAGGGTAATACGGGATAATGAATGGTATACCAAGGCCAATATTCCCAGTGGAGTAGCCGTATCCAGAAGGGGGAATGCCGCCATTTTTCCCAAAACCGAAGTCGCTGAAACATTAATACAAAGCTACCAATTCTCCGCGCAATTGTATCTGCGCTTTTTTCATATTGTTGCGAAGCATGTCGTGGTATTGCATCTGCACGCAGCTGGGCGTTTTTACGACAGTGGTGATACTCACGGTCTGTACCTTGCCTTCGCGGTTCATCACCACGTCGTTCCAGGGGTCGCCTTCGCCGGCGGTTCGGTGGAAGTCCAGGATTTCGTTGATGCCCGCTGCAGGGTGGTCGTGGCGCCAGGCGTCAAACCAGTACTGGCGTTTTTGGCGGATAACCGCATCGTAGAGCGTGGCCGACGACCAGATATGGGGTTCTGCGGCGTCGAGCATTTGCAGGTGCTTGGCAGCGCCGTCCCAGCGGAATTCGGCCAGTTTCCCCTGATCGTAGATGACCATTGTAAAGGGTTCGATGCCCTTAAATTCATAGGCGTCTACGAAGTTGCAGGCGTGGCGGTAGCGGAAAAAGTCGAGCGCAACCAATCCGCGGCTGCGCTTATAGGGCGGTTTTTTTTCGTGTGCCTCAAAGGCGCCGTTGAGTACGCATACGAGTCGGTTGTCGCTGGAGGCGGCAATCCAGGTGCCCCCCGCGCCGTTGTCGCGAGGATAAATCAGGTGAAGGCCGTACTGTTCTGTGAGTGTGACTTGTAGCGGAGATCGTGAGGGCTTCTCGTCGCGATTGGAGGTTAAAATAAAACTATCCCTACCTTGAGGGATGTACGTTACGGTACACATTGAGTTTAATTGTTTGTTGCCTTATAACACACCCGCAAGTGAGAATGTTCCAGGCAAAGCAGCTGCAAAGTTGCTGCTTTTCTGCAACGATTGTCAATTTTTCCGCAATAATTTTATGTTAATTTCGTTTTTGAACGCTTTTACCAATCCTTCTCTGAAGCGCAGACTTTGGTGTTTTTGCGCCGAAGTTTGTCGAGTACGCGTTGCTCTTCGGCATCCATGATTTTGAGCAAGCGCTGGGCTTCTTCGCGACTCAGCTCTTTTTGTTCCGGGGGAAGTTGTTCAGAAGGAGATTCCGCCATTTCGCTGTCGTCGCCCTCTTGCTGCGGCTTGTTTTGCGGTTGTTGCTGGGGTTGATTCTGCTGCGGTTGTTGCTGTTGCTGCTGGTTTTGTTGTTGTTGCTCTTGCTTTTGCTGTTCTTTTTTCTGCTGCTCCTGTTGCTGTTGTTGCATTTGCTGCAGTTGTTTTTGGGCCAGCGCCAGATTGAGTTTGGTACTCACATCGGTGGGATTCAGGCGCAGGGCATTTTTGTAGGCTTCCACGCTTTTTTCGTAATCTTTTTGTTCAAAATAGGCATTGCCCTGGTTGTGGAAGGCGTAGGCTTTTACCTCGGGCGTGTTGGCCTTTTGAGCCGCTTCTTCGTACTGGCGAGCCGCGTCGACGTATCGTTTTTGCTGGTAAATGGCATTTCCCAGGTTGTATGCCCCTTTATCGCTAGGCTTTTTTTCGAGTGCTTTGCGGTAATTTTCCTCAGCCTGTGAGTAAGCCTTTTCTTCGTATTGTTTGTCGCCTTTCCGCAAATACCGGTGGCCGGATTGCGCATTCGCAGCCCCCGAAATTCCTATAATTAATAGGAATGATACAAGGCCTTTTTGTTTCATGCATCAAATTTTCGGTAGAGACACAATGCATTGCGTCTCTACATGCCCCCGCGCATTCAAACGGATCAATTCCACCGGCGCCAATTCGTTGATCATCAGTGGGTCGTAGGGCGTTTCTATTTTAATATAATTATCGGTAAAACCCGACATCAATCCTTTTTCGGTGTGGTTTTCGAACAAAACCGAACGGGTTTGGCCCAGGTGTTGTTCGTAAAAATAACGTCGTTTTTTCTCGCTCAGTATAGTGAGCATCTCGTTGCGACGGCGGCGCTCTTCGATGGGGACTATGCCGGCCATCTCCGCGGCAGGCGTATTGAGCCTTTCCGAATAGGTGAAAACGTGGAGGTAGCTCACGTCGAGGTCGCGCAGGAAGCCGTAGGTATCGAGAAAATCTTCCTCAGTTTCTCCCGGAAATCCTACGATGGTATCCACGCCGATGCAGCAATGCGGCATCAGCGATTTGATCTGCGCTACGCGCTCGGCGTACAACTCGCGCAGATAACGGCGGCGCATCAGGGCCAGCAGCTTATTGCTGCCCGATTGCAGCGGCATGTGAAAGTGCGGTGCAAAGCGCTTCGATTGGGCTACAAAGCTGATGACCTCGTCGGTACACAAATTGGGTTCTATAGAAGAAATGCGAAAACGGCTGATGCCCTCCACTTCGTCGAGCGCCTGGATAAGGTCGATAAACATCGCCTCTTTTTTGGTTCGCGTGCCTTCTATGACTTCCGTGCCGTTGCCGAAATCGCCGATGTTGACGCCCGTCAGCACAATTTCCTTCACGCCCATGTCGGCGATGCGGCGGGCATTGTCTACCACGTTTTCTACGGTATCGCTGCGACTGCGGCCGCGCGCCAGGGGGATCGTGCAGAAAGTACACTTGTAGTCGCAGCCGTCCTGCACTTTGAGAAAAGAGCGGGTGCGGTCGCCAAAAGAGAAGGCATTTACAAAATCGCGGACTTCCCTGATTTCCCCGGCCTGCACCATTCCCTTGCCCGGCGCTTTGCCCAGGTTGTCGATAAAGTCGAGTATGCGGAATTTCTCGGCGGCGCCCAGCACCAGGTCGACGCCGGGGATGCCGGCAATCTCCTCGGGTTTGAGCTGGGCATAACAACCCACCACTACCACAAAAGCGCGCGGATTGTGGCGCAGCGCCTGGCGCACCACCTTGCGGCACTTGCGGTCGGCAAAATCGGTAACCGAGCAGGTATTTACTACATAAATATCGGCGCCTTCCTCAAAAGCCACTTCGCGATAGCCGGCGTCTTCAAAGAGGCGCCCTATCGAAGAGGTCTCCGAGTAGTTGAGCTTGCAGCCCAGGGTGTAAAACGCAACCGATTGAGGAGTGGCCATGCCTTGTTTTTTTTTCACCGCAGAGTTAAAGGAGTTTTACGCAGAGTTTCGCGGAGTCAAATTAACGCTCCGCGAAACTCCGCGCATAACTCTTTTTGACTCTGCGGTTAAATTCTCTGTTTACAGGGAACGCAAAATTAGCCCGATGGGTTGATATTTTCCGCCGTTCGACGACTTATTTGGGCGTTCATCGAAAAGGAGTTACCTTTTTTATGCAAATTATTTTTTTTGTTTTAAAATAATCTGGCATGGTCAATAAATTAATATCTATTGTTTTATTTCGCTGAGCGCACAAACCGATGCCGGGCAAATCACCGGCAAAGCCACCGACGAGCAAAAACGCGTGAAGACGGAAAATTAATCCTATCCGGTTGCTATTGCGCAACTGATTAATTATCCGTACCTTTGCCCCGTTTTTGAGCCGAGCCTTGCAGGAGGTGTTGCTCCCGCAAGGCTTTTTTTATTTAATATCTACTTAATGAATAACGAACTGACTTTTGAGGCATTGGGTTTATCGAGCGATATCCTGAATGCCCTCGCCAAAAAAGGGTTTGAAAAACCCACCCCCATCCAGCAAAAAACCATTCCACTGCTTTTACAGGGAGAACGCGATATCATCGGGCAAGCGCAAACAGGCACGGGTAAAACCGCTGCTTTCGGATTGCCCCTTCTGGAGCGCATCAGGCCCGAAAAAGGCAAGGTGCAGGCCATCGTGTTGGTTCCCACCCGCGAATTGGCTCTTCAAGTGTACGAGGAGATCAGCTCTTACCAGACCGGTAACAAACTGACCATCCTGCCGGTGTACGGCGGACAAGGTATGGATGTGCAATTGCGCCAGCTAAAAACCGGCGTAGACATCGTAGTGGGCACGCCGGGCAGGGTCATGGACCACCTGCGCCGCCGCTCGCTTAAACTGGACAATGTAAAGTTTGCCGTACTCGACGAGGCCGATGAAATGCTCAATATGGGCTTCATCGACGACATTGAAACGATACTGGAATACATGCCCGAAAACCGCCGCATGCTGCTTTTTTCTGCTACTATGCCTACGCGCATCAGGCAGTTGGCCAAGCGCTTTATGGGCGAATTTGACGAAGTGAGCATCGAAAAGGTAGAAGGCGCCAAGGCGCAGATTACCCATACCTACTACGAGATGTTCAACGAAGACAAAATGACGGTGCTTACCCGTATCATTGATACGAATCCGGGTTTCTACGGACTTGTCTTTTGCCGCACCCGCGCCGGCTCCGACCGCCTGGCTAAAGATCTTTCCGCCGCCGGCTACGACGCCGAAGCCCTGCACGGCGACGTATCGCAGGCCCAGCGCGAACGCATCCTGGACAAGTTTAAAATGAAGAAGATTCACCTCCTGGTAGCTACCGACGTAGCAGCCCGCGGCATCGACGTGAACAACCTCAGCCACGTGGTGAATTTCGATATTCCTGGCGAAGCCGAAACGTATACCCACCGCATCGGCCGAACCGGCAGGGCGGGCAAAACGGGCGAAGCGATCACCTTTATCGTGCCCCGCGAATCCAGGGCGCTGCAGATGATCATGCAGCAAACCCGTTTCCAGATTGCCAAGCAGAAGGTGCCTACCCTACAGGAAGCCCTCGAACAACGCCGCGCAGCGGTAAAACACGAGATCTTCAAGCGCATCATGACTACTACGCCTTCCGACGAGGTCAAAACGCTTGCCGCCGAACTCCTGTCGAAAACGGAACCCGAATTGCTGGTGTCTGCACTGTTGCAACAAAATTTCGGCCGCCAACTCCAGGCACAACAAATGCGCGAAATCAAGGAGTTGTCGTCAAAAGGCAGCGACTCTCCCCGCACAAGAGAATATAGAGACCGGGTAAGAAGCGGCAACAAAGGTGGTCACGATTCGCTGTTCTTCGGCAAAGGAAAAACCGACGGCTGGAAGTCGAACCGACTAATACAATATATCAGCGATACCGCGGGTATCCCCAGCAAAAGCATCGCTAAGGTCGATCTGTTCCAGAAACACGCTATCATTACGGTAGAATCCGATTGCGCTAATACAATCCTCGAAAAATTCCGCACACCGAAAGGGCAACGCCCGCTGTTGCGGAGGGATCGGGTGTAATATTTTGTTGTCGGTTGTCGGTTGTCGGTTGTCTTTCTGAACCGATAACCGACAACTCATAACCGACAACCTTCATGCGTATTCTCATCCTCATACTGAGTTTAATCACAAGTTTCGGGGGAGCTTGCCTGGCCGCAAAGACGCTCCAAAACGCCAACTATCGCTTAACAAACGCCCCCCGCCATATTCGGTTGTTCTCAATATGAACAGCTACATGATACCACCCTTCCGGTAGCCCACTTACATCTATTAATTGTTCCGATTCGACAGTCGTAAAATATTTGACCATCCGCCCCATGGAGTCATAGATGAACAATGGCCCCAAAACGCCGCCGCCAGATAAATCAGATAACTTGAAATATCCGTTAGCAGGATTTGGGTATATGGCGATTTGATTAGAATTCTTAGGGCTTTCCGTGTCTGTCACCCAATAGCAAGGTGTGTAGGCCCAGTAGGGTCCTATCTCAAATCGCAAACCTGGAATTGAAATTACACCTAATCCTTCAACATCTTTATTGATATAAATTCTGATTTGGTCTGGTGTCAAGGCCTCTTCTGTGAGTTCAAAGTAAACAGTATCTAATACCGCCATGCAATAATGTATTGGGGGGATTTCATCAGGAGAGAATGGCCCAGCTAATACATCAGTGATATGATTGATAATGAATGCCCCACTAAAGCATTCATCGTTTAGCAATTGGCTTTTATCCCACCAGATTTTTACAGGTTGATGAATAACATGAAAATACAAGTAAGCGCCACTTCCATAATAACAATTTTGAGCGATACTTGTAGAATTAATAATTTTTGAGGCAAGCTTATTCGAATATGGAAAATTAGCATTTCCAATTCTCACCTCAAAAACGGAATCAAAAGGAGTGGTTAGCTCTACTTCACCCCATTCCGGGTCGATATCTGAGCTGGCGTCGATATCATAGCCGAAGATAATGGTATCGCGGTTGCCCACTGTATCTTCAAAATACAAGGTCATTTCGAAATAAGGCGTAGGTTGGGCCTGTAGCGTGTTCAGTATGCTATCTGTAAGTATAATAATTAACCCCAATCGTATCAGATTTTTCATGGCCGTTTACATTTTGATGATTGAATTGCTGACGATCAGACCATCCAGATCCAGAACCAAGTAGTATAATCCCGGCGGAGTGTTTGAGGGAGGATAGAAGGATTTTGAAAATGTCCCCGCTGCATTGACATATTCGCTGCCTAAATACATATCGGCCACCCCACTGCTCTGTGCAATCAGCCAAATATTCAGGTACCCCGCCCTTTCTGCGTTATAGTCTACACTGATCATATCGATGAAAGGATTGGGATACAAATTTTCAATTCTTATTTCAGACGTAGGCTCTACCAAGCATCCATGTGTTGGCAAAAGCGGCAGCGTGAATGTAAACGCCTCGCTGGACTCTTCCCCACAAACGTTTTCCACCGTAAGCACCGCTTTATAGGGTACGCCTGGTAAAAAACCATGTCGGTACTCCGTAGCGTATTTCACGGAACGTGAAATACAGTATTTTCCTGCAGGCCCCGTTATCCAGCCTGTGCTGTATTGCAGAGCATCCGAAGCGGTGAAAAATTCCAGTTTATAATACGCCTCGTGCATACTTGCGCTTAATTGAAAACAAAATGCACAGTCGTCGTCGACTGACTCATTGGGCAAAACATGCAAGTTCGACATGGGTGGAAGACAGATATCGTCAGTGATAACCTCTTTGTATAAACAGCCTTCGGGTGTACTCAAATACTCCAGCATTCTGGTTATCTGGTTTTCGGTAAAAGCGCCGCAACAGTCTGTATATTGGGAGTAATGCATAATATTGTTGGAGTGATAATCCCAGCTGCATCCCGGCTCCGGCAGACAACCCTGAAGACTTGATCCCGGAGGTAATTCACTTTGTTGTGGGTTGCACGGGTTTTGGTAGTTGATTATTCCATCTCCATCGTAATCCAACGGGCTCGTAATTTGAGAAGACAAGCCGCAGTTGACATCATCGGGGTGACACCAGATACCATTATGAACCACCAATTCGCTCAAACCGCCTGCAAGTATCCAGTTATCTGTTACGTCTCCGTCGCAGTTGTAGTCTATCGAATATCTCATACTAGGTGTATCATCTAAGTCTTCCAATAATTGAAAAGGGTGTAATAAACTTAGCACATGTCCCATCTCGTGATTAAAATTGCTACGGGTAAAAATCTCTGAAGTGAATGATGTCCCGCCATTATCATCTGCGGCTCCGCTCGGATTTTGGGAAGCAATTGCCGGCAATTCAACAAGAAAAGCATTAAACTCGGAATCAATATTTATGCCGAAATTATCTCTAAACCATACCACCTGAAGTCCCGATGTGTTGAGTGCCTGTGTATTGCAATGAATATATACCCCCGACAAAGCGTATCGAATGGGTACGCATTGCACCGGTTTTTCCTGATTTATACCCCATAGTGGAATTTGCGCCCATTGTTTATACATATCAGTACCAAGTTGTGTATTAGCGCGGTTTACCCAGTCTTCAGCAACTTCATAAGCCTATTCAATCGGAATATTTTCCATTCCCAAAGGATCAAGCGTACCGTCACAATTATCATCCAAAAAGAAGTGTACGTTGACTCTAATCCAGACTTTGGTACAAGTTTGTTGGATCAACCCAACATCAAAACAATGATTTTTCTCCAGTAGCAGTTCGGGAGGCGATGTCGGCTCCGGTGTTCCACAAGTTACGGGTACATTTTGAGAAAAAAGAGAAGAAGGACTAACAATCATAACATAGGTAAAGGCCAGGAATACGGTAAATAGTTGTACATTTTTCATATAGCTCTATTTTTAATGAGAAAATATTTATAGCTCGCAAACGAGATAGATTGGAACGGTTGTTTTGTTACCGAAAAAAATAAAGGGTAGCACAACCTGATTGCGAAGGATACTTTCGGTATTGAACTGAGTACCCTGGCCGTCCCATTCCTGTGAGGATAAGTTTTTGGCAATAAATACGAGGAAAGCAACTAAGAATATGGTCTTGGGGTGCATATTCATCTTGATGTTGTTGGAGGTGACAAATATCAAATTTTATAATATCAGAATAATTAATGTGCGTATTTGTTGTTTGTTTACAATTATATCAAAATTTAGATGCTGATTGTTTATTTTATAGGTTAACAAAATACCTAACAAAATTAATGGTATTTATCTTGCAAGTCAATACCTTCATCAGATATTGTTACTTTTTTTTGCCGAATAATAATTTTGCACCGATTAAGTTTAGAGAACATACCCCATTAAATCTATAAAAATCAAAGAAAAACATCCAACATCAAAAATACCCCTTCCGGCTTCTCTTAACGAATAAGCCTATTACCTCATAAACTCCAGGTTCTTCCAAAATATCGATATGCGCATTAAGTTTTTGTTGATAGCCATTATATTATGCTTCCAAAACAGCGGTTTTGCCGGCAACCACTACGCCTATTCCCCACTCGCCCGCGAAGCCTACGACAAAGCCATCAGCCTGCGTTTGAAAGAAGCCCGCCAGGCGATTGCCAAGCTGAAAAAGCAGGAACCCGGCAACCTGGTGGCGCACCATATCGAAGATTATATCGATTTTTTTACGATTTATATAGGAGAAGACGCGGCTACTATGTCGCGCCTGAAAGGCAACAAGGACCGCCGCCTGTCAATTTTGGATGACGGCCCCTCCGATTCGCCCTGGCATTTGTTTATTCAGGCCGACATCAGGCTGCACTGGGCTTTGCTGCGCTTTCGCTTCGGCGAATATATCAGCGGCTTTTCGGAGGTGAATAAGGCCGCCAAATTGCTGGAGAAAAACCGCAAGCTGTACCCCGATTTTATGCCCAACCAAAAAGACCTGGGCATTCTCCACGCCGCTGTGGGCACCGTGCCCGATCAATACAAGTGGGGGCTTCAATTGCTCAGCAGCCTCAGCGGCACAATCGAACAAGGCCGCAAAGAACTGGAAACGGTATTGACCTACGCCGAGCGCAACGACTTCGTATTCCGCGAAGAAGCAAGGGGCCTTTATGCCCTGTTATTGCTGCACCTCGACAACAAAGGCGACGAAGCCTGGGATGCTGTCAATGATGCCGCACTACAACCCGGCGCCAACCCGCTGCATTGCTTTGTGGCAGCTCACGTGGCCATGCGCACCGGCCGCACAGACAAAGCCGTGACGCTACTTGAAAAACGACCTGTAGGCGCCCAATTCATTGCTTTCCCTTTTCTCGATTATATGCTCGGACTGGCCAAACTGCGCCGACTCGACAAAGACGCGGCGCCCCATTTTCAGCGCTTTTTGAGTAAGTTCAGAGGCAGGCATTATATCAAAGAAGCCTATCAAAAGATAGCCTGGAGCGAGCTGATCAACAACAGGCCGGAAGGCTACCGCAAAAATATCCGCTATTGCATCCAGCGCGGCCTGGACGAAGCCGGCGGCGACCGCAGTGCGCTGCGCGAAGCACAGTCGGGGCTGGCGCCCGATATTACGCTGCTCAAAGCCAGACTGCTGTTTGACGGCGCGTATTATTCACAGGCCTTGTCGTTATTACAAACCAAAAAAGCAAGCGATTATAAAGATAAGCACCACCGCCTGGAGTATTCCTACCGGTTGGGCCGCATTTTGCACGGACTGCACCGCTACGACGAAGCCCTGGGCTATTATTGGCAAACGGTGAATGAAGGCGGCCAGGAGCGCTACTTCTTTGCCTGCAACGCCGCCCTGCAGATGGGGCTGGTGTATGAAGTTAAAGGCGATAAAAAGCAGGCGCGCAACAGTTTCAACCGCTGCCTGGGCATGGACCCCGATGAATATAAGACCAGTCTGCATCAGCAGGCTAAGGCGGGGTTGGCGAGGGTGAAGTGAGGGGATGGGTTACCGCTATCCGCATTAACTCAATTTTACAAGTTCGTCCAAAAACGCAGATAATTTCATGTTGCACAATGCCGCCGCCTTGGAAGTAGATATGAGCTCTTCGGCGACTCCCCTGAGTATCAATTGCCAGAAGCGATGTGAGTGTTCTTCGCAGTCGAAACTACCGGGCTCTTGTTTGCGTATGCCCAACTGGCTAAAAACCTTCATTTGTTCTTTAAAAAGATAATCGCTAATGATACTTATATCCTTTGCGCGATAAAGTATGGCCTGCATGGAAATGCCGTACTGCTGTTTTAATAAAAGCAATTCCTTAATGTGGATATTATTTCGATGTGCCTTGAGTTCTTCGCGCAATCTATCCTGGGGGATCAATAAGGCGCCGGCGAAACGGTTTGCGCATTTTTCTTCGTCCAAATCCACTGGTTTCAAAAGCAAATGCCCAAGCTCATGGGCCAGGGTAAAACGCTTCCTATCCACGGCTATGTCGGGATTCGTGTTTAACACAATAACCGGACAATTGTCATTCATCACCGTGGCAAATCCTGAAAAGTCGGAGTGGACTAGCAACTCCACGACTTTTATCCCTTGTTCTTCCAGGCGTTCTACGAGATTTAGCAGGGGATCGTTTCCAAAACCCATGACTTGCCGAAATTGCTCGGCTGCGCGTTCGGCATCTTCATAAGTTTTGATTTCGTATTGATGTAGTGAAAATTTCAGGATGGTTTCTTCTCCAAGCAGCGATTCCAGTTCAAGGTAGCGTTCCAGGTAATCAACCGCCATTTGCAATATCTTTTCTTGTTCTTTGGCAGGCAGCCGCTTGAGTTTTCGATAGGAAGGATCTTTCAGCCTGACCTCCACTTCTCTTGCAAAATAATCAGGCCGGACGCCCAGCGCATTGCAAAGGAGCAACATGTTCTCTGCGGATGGTTTCATGACGCCGTTTTCGTATTGGCTAATAGCCTGTTTCGAGATTTTGCGATCCAGCAGATTTACTACATCTTGTATAGCATACCCGTTCATTAAGCGGGCAGATTTAAGCCGTGCAGGGAAGTTTTTCATAGGCCTGTGTTAGATTGTGGTTTTGGTAGCCAGTGGAAGGGAATCTATACGATTATTTACAAATATAAACTAAAATAGTTGATTTGTCAATAGGTTTTGTCTATCTTAACAGGTAATTGGATTGAGTGGGGGATGGGGGGGTGTGCCGGGGGGCGGAAAATCAGACTATATATACTATATATACCACGCGCTGCGAGAATTTGTGCATGATAAATTAGAATAATAAGGGGAGACAAAAGAGATTTGAGGTACCAAACTTAAATTTCTATGCCTCCCCGGTCAGTTTACATCAGCGAAGCGGATGCAAACGCTGCAAAATATGAATTTTCACATCATCCAGAACCAAAAGTTCAAGTGAGAATGCTTTGCTTAAGATTAAAATATCGGGGTTATGAGAGCCAAGCGATTGCCGACATAATGGAGATCAGCCGCAACACTGTTTGCAACTATTTGAGCTTGTATGAGCAGGCGGGTTTGGAGGGGCTCAAAACGTTGAATTATCAGGGGCCGGTGAGCAAACTCGATAGGCACCAGCCAAAGGTTGAAGCATCTTTTCGTCGACAACCGCCCAGAAGCGTAAAAGAAGCCCGCGAGCGGATAAAAAAACTGACTGGGATTACACGCAGTCTTTCACGTGTGCGGGCATTCATGAAACGGATGGGAATGAATCCATTAGCTACCGGGCAAATTCCTGCAAAAGCCGATCCTGAAAAACAAAAGCAATTCCACGACCAAATCCTTCAACCCCTACTGCAAAAAGCCAAGGCAGGGCAATGCCATGTGTTTTTTCTGGATAGCGCTCATTTTGTCCTGGCTGCTTTTGTCGCCCTTGTTTGGAGTTTTGAGCGAGTATTTGTCAAAACTGCGCCAGGACGTTTTCGCCTCAACGTAATCGGCGCCATTCACGCCACCACTCAAGAACTTACCGCGCTTTACAACGATACCTACATTACCGCCGATACCGTCGTACAACTTTTAGATCGCATCGCCGGAAGATATGCCGGATTACCAATTCACATTATTCTCGACAATGCCCGATATCAACATTGCCAATTTGTAAAAGACGCTGCCCTGAAACGCAACATTACACTCGTCTTCTTGCCACCTTATTCTCCCAATCTAAATCTCATCGAGCGCCTATGGAAGTTTGTGAAGGCCGAAGTGTGTGCCGCTAATTATTTTCAGGACGCCAAAGCCTTCCAAAACGCTATTGTCGATTTTTTAAATCAATTAGACCGAAAATCCATGAAAAAACAACTCAAAACTCGATTATCTCTTAAATTTCAAGTATTTCCTCATGCACAAAACCTAGCGGCGTGAGGTATAC
>JABWBR010000082.1 GCA_013360405.1 Saprospiraceae bacterium | reverse complement strand
TATGTGTTGCCTATCTATCAACTCCCTCCCGGTAGTTATGTGGCACAATGGCTTACGCAAGGTAAGGTTTTGAGGACGCAGGTGTTTGTGAAAAAGTGATTATTCTGATAAACACAATATTTTCCACCTCTATGATGCCTTTTGTCATTTCACGTTTCCTTCCAATAGGCTAAATTAGTTGACTAACCGCCGACTGCGGTTAACAAACAAAACAGCCATGAGAACGCATAACATATTTGTCGTTGCAGTATTGCTAAGCGGCATATTACTATGGAGTGGTTGCGCTTCGTTGACAGGCTTCCAGACCGGCAAAACGGTGGGTGATGAAAAAGGTGAAATAGCCATGTCTGTCAACTTTGTAAGCGCGCCAGATTTCGATCCCGATGATGACGAAGAGCCCGACGGCAATCTGGTGATTAGCAGAATAGGCCTTTTCGAATTCGGCGGTCGGTACGGCGTTGCTGAAAAGATAGACATAGGCATGCGCATCAATACCGTGTTAAACTTCCTGGCCGACGTAAAGGTACAGGTGGTGGGCGATCAAACATCCGTTTTTGCCATGGCGCTGGGCGGTGGCGTGGGCGGCTTCGGCTTCGTCAGCACGGATGGTATGCTGATGAATTTCCAGGTGCCCGTCTATTTTTCAATTCACCCCAACGATAAATTTGCCCTATACGCAGCGCCCCGGTATATCGGGCAGTTTGGCACTACTTTCGAAAGGAGCTCGGGTATGCTCAACTACTTCGGTTCGAACTTCGGCTTCGAAGCGGGCAAAAAAGTCAAATTCGGCCTCGATATCGCCTACTACAACTTGTGGAACGACGGCGAAGAGATCGACAACTCGCTGTTCCAGATCGGCTTTGGCGTGAAATTTACGCTGGGAGGGAAGGAGTGAGGTTGTAGGTTGTAAGTTGTAAGTTGTAGGTAGACATAGAACCTACAACTTACAACCTACAACGAATTAAAACCTCTCCAATTCCGAAAAGAAAAATGCGCCTTCAATAGCGGCATTTTCGTCGGAGTCGGAGCCGTGTACGGCATTTTCGCCTACGTTGCGGGCGTAGAGGGCGCGGATCGTGCCGGGAGCGGCCTTAGCCGGGTCGGTAGCGCCGATCAGCGTGCGGAAATCTTCAACAGCGTTGTCTTTTTCGAGAATAGCGGCAACAATATGGCCTGAAGACATGAAGTCAACCAATTCGCCGTAAAAGGGGCGTTCCTTGTGCACGGCATAAAAAGCGCCGGCCTTTTCCGGGCTAAGTTTCGTCATTTTCATAGCAACAATGCGAAAACCAGCTTCATTAATTTTAGCCAGGATCGCGCCGATATAACCCGATTGTACGGCATCGGGTTTGATCATCGTAAACGTTCTATTTCCAGACATGGTAGTGCGTTTTTAATTTGAGGTTGCAAAAGTAAGTATTGCTGTCTATTGCAAGCCAATGGAAGTATTTATTTTTTGGTTAAATTGGCTTTTTTTGTCAACTTCGCAGCCTCATTTCAACGGTTAATGGAGAATCTGGGTCAATTAAAAACGCTGCTTTCTATTCCAAAGGACGTAGTAATCGTCACGCACCGCAATCCCGACGGCGACGCCATCGGCTCGTCGCTGGCTTTATACCACTATCTGCTGCGCAACGGCCATGCCGTTCGCGTCATCGCGCCGTCAGAATACCCCGACTTCCTGGCCTGGATGCCGGGCATTGAGGAGGTCGTCATATACGACAACGACCCCGACCGGGTAAAGGATTACATCGAACGCGCGGGTTTGTTTTTTTGTCTCGACTTCAACGCCCTCGACCGCATCGACAAGATGGGCGAAATGATACAGCCCCTGAAAAAACCGGTGGTCATGATCGACCATCACCTTTTCCCCGAGCCTTTTGCCGAATTTGAGCTTTCCGACCCCACCGCCAGCTCTACCTGCGAATTGATTTACGAATTCATTGATATGCTGGGCCACGCCGACCAGGTAGACAAAATCATCGCCGAATGCATTTACACCGGCATCCTCACCGATACCGGTTCTTTCAAATATAGTACTTCGCCCAAATTATTCCGCCTGGTAGCCATCTTGCTCGAGTGCGGCGTAGACGATTACATGCTGCAAGACCTCATCTTCAACAGCATGGACGAAAAGCAGCTGCGGTTGTTGGGGCATTGCCTGCACAACCGCCTCGAAATCCTGCCCGAATTTTTCACAGGCATCATCACCCTTACCAAAGAAGATTACGGAAAATTCGACATACAACGCGGAGACACCGAGGGCATCGTCAACTACCTGCTCAAGTTGAGAAACGTACGGCTGGCTGCCTTTATCACAGAGCAACCCACCATCGTCAAGCTTTCACTGCGCTCCAAAGGCAATTTTGACGTACAGGAGATCGCCAGAAAACACTTCAAAGGGGGCGGCCATAAAAACGCCGCAGGCGGCGCCTCCTTCCAACCGCTACGAGCTACCGTGAGAAAATTCAAGGATTTACTCCCTGAATACGAAGAACAATTGTCTGATGAAAAAAATTTCTTTTAATCTCAATCAATTTTTATGCGTTTAATGCTTTTTGCAGCGCTATTCGCGCTGTGTTGCTTCGGCTGCCAAAAGGAGAAGAAGCTAACCACGCCGGATGGCCACGAGTACATCCAGCATACCGACCTTGGCAAAGAAAAGCCGAAGCCAGGCGATTACGTATACTTCCACGCCCAAATCAGGGATGGCGAGCGCATCTTGCGTTCCAGCCGCCAGGACGGCGTGGCGCCCGTAATGCAGATTCCCCTCACGGATGAACCCGGCCGCGAATTGTCACCTGTAGAAAGCGTGATCAAACTCATCGGCCTCGGCGATAGCGTAACCGTACTGATCGAACTCGATTCTATGCAACAGCAGCAGATGGGTATTACCAGCGGAAATATCATGTACTACGACGTGGTACTGACCGACATTGAAACCGAAGAAGAGCGCCAAAGCCGCCTTGACGTGGTTCGCCAGCGCGAATCGGAAATCGCAGGCAAGGTAGGAGTAACCGTTCAGCAGTATTCCGCCGGGCAACTGGCCGGCGAAATCAAAACAACGGCTTCCGGACTAAAATATATCATCCACGAAGAAGGAAGCGGCGATACACCCAAACCCGGCAATAACGTATCGGTACACTACTACGGCGTACTCACCGACGGCACGATGTTTGACACGTCATTCAAAAATGGCGAACCTATCTCTTTCCCCATCGGCATGGGCCGCGTTATTCCAGGGTGGGATGAAGGCATCGCCCTGCTGAAACCAGGCGGCAAAGCCACTCTCTTTATCCCCTCCCAACTCGGCTACGGCGAACAGGGCAGCCCCCCGGTGATCCCGCCCAATGCAGAGTTGATTTTTTACGTGGAGAGGGAGAAATAGTTATCGGTTGTCGGTTGTCGGTTGTCTTGTTATAGATAAATACATATTAGAACTGACAACCGACAACTGACAACTGATAACATTTTTCAACATTCAAACCTACAATACCATGACTGCAGAGCAACTACGCGAGCTCAAGGACCGGCTGGTATCTCTCAGGAGGTATCTTTGACGTCGATAACCGGCTTATTCAAATAGAAGATAAAGAACAACTTACGCTGAATCCCGGCTTTTGGGATAAACCCCAGGAGGCCGAAGCCACACTCAGGCTGATCAAAAGCCACAAGAACTGGGTGGCGCAATACCAGGAGGTGGCTACGCAAGTAGACGACGCCGAAGTATTGCTCGACTTTTTCAGAGAAGGCGAAGTATCAGAAGAAGAACTCGACCAGAAATACAACGAAGCGCTGGCGGCCGTAGACGAACTCGAATTCCGTTCTACCCTCAACCGGCCCGAAGACGAACTGGGCTGCCTGCTCCAGATCAACGCCGGCGCCGGCGGCACCGAAGCCTGCGACTGGGCCGATATGCTGTACCGCATGTACCTCATGTGGGCAGAAAGCAAGGGTTTCAAAGTGACAGAGCTCAACGTACAGGCCGGCGACGTGGCGGGCATCAAATCTGCCGAATTGGAAATCAACGGAGACTTTGCCTTTGGCTTACTGCGCGGCGAAAACGGCGTGCACCGCCTGGTGCGCGTGAGCCCCTACAATGCCCAGGGCAAACGCATGACTTCTTTCGCCTCCGTTTTTGTGCACCCACTGGTAGACGACAGCATTGAAGTGGACGTAAACCCCGCTGATATCGAGTGGGATACCTTCCGCTCAAGTGGCGCCGGCGGACAGCACGTCAACAAAACAGAATCGGCCGTGCGACTGCGCCACATACCTTCGGGTATCGTAGTGGAATGCCAGCAGGAGCGCTCTCAGCACATGAACCGCGACAAAGCGATGCAGATGCTCAAATCGAGGCTCTACGAGCTGGAACTGGAAAGGCAATTGGCGGAAAAGGAAAAGCTGGAGGCTAGCAAGATGAAAAACGAGTGGGGCTCCCAGATCAGGAGTTATGTGCTTGACGATCGTCGTGTGAAGGATCACCGCACCGGTTTCCAGACAAGCCAGACGGATGCCGTGTTAGACGGCGATTTGGACGGATTCCTGAAGGCCTTTTTGATGCACCATATCACGGAATAACAAAGAATGAGTGTGGGAGGGTGGGAGTGTGGGAGGGTGGGAGGGTGGGAATACAGTGAGTACAAAAAAAATCTCACCCTCCCACTCTCTCACCCTCCCACTCTCAAACCGAGTTATTTTGCTGAATCCACCACAGCCTTGAACACCTCGGGGTGATTCAGGGCCAGGTCGGCCAGTGCTTTGCGGTTGAGGGTAACGCCGTTTTGAGCCAGCTTGAACATCAACTTGGAATACGTAGTGCCATTGAGGCGGGAAGCGGCATTGATACGGGCGATCCAGAGGGCGCGGTAGGCGCGTTTCTTATTCTTACGGTCGCGGTAGGCGTATTGGAGGCCTTTTTCAACCGTATTTTTTGCTACGGTATATACTTTACCGCGGGCGCCAAAGTAGCCTTTGGCCATCTGCATAATCTTCTTGCGCCGTGCTCTTGATGCAACGGCGTTTACGGAACGAGGCATATTGCTTTTTTTAGTACAACGCAGGGGATTTTTTCAAACCGCTTTTATCCTGCGTTCTCGTTAAAAAATAAAATAGTTCACACGCCAAGCATGCGCTTTACGCGTCCTTCATCAGCCGGGCTCACCAGGGCAGAATCGCGAAGGCGAAGCTTGGCTTTGTCGCTTTTTTTGCGCATCCGGTGCGACGTATTCGCTTGGAAGCGTTTAACCTTGCCGGATCCAGTCACCTTGAAACGTTTCTTGGCGCTGGAATGTGTCTTCATCTTAGGCATTAGTACATTATTTTAAACGGACTGCAAAGATAACGCAATATCGGATATACTATCTACCCGGCCTCACTTTTTTTTGCAGTCTGTGATGGCTTACTTTTTGACTACTTTTTTGGGTGAAATCATCACGATCATACGACGGCCTTCCATTTTGGGCATGGCCTCGGGGGCGCCTACTTCTTCGAGTTCTTTGAGGAACTTGAGCAAGAGGAGTTCGCCTCTTTCCTTAAATACGATAGCGCGGCCTTTGAATTGCACGTAGGCTTTTACCTTAGCGCCTTCTTCGAGGAAAGTTTTGGCGTGGCGCGACTTAAACTCGAAGTCGTGGTCGTCGGTATTGGGACCAAAGCGGATTTCTTTGATAACGGTTTTAGCTGCTTTGGACTTAATCTCCTTTTCTTTTTTCTTGCGTTCGTAGATAAACTTATTAAAATCGACGATACGCACCACTGGGGGGTTGGCATTGGGAGAGATTTCCACCAGGTCGAGTTCTGATTGTTCGGCCCATTCGCGCACCTTGCGCGTGGGAAAAATGCCTGTTTCCACTGGTTCGCCTACTATTTTGCTAACTTCTTCCAGGTTGTCACCCACGAGTCGCACTTCGGGAATCCGGATCTGGTCATTCACGCGGAACTGCAATCTGGCTGGGTCTTGTTGAGGGTGTGGTCTCTTATTCAATACAATTTTTTTTAATGAAATAATAAAAAGGCGCTTTCCGCTTAAGGTATTTACCTGAAAACTCCCGGCGGTTGTGACTTTGGCCGACGGGTAAGCGGAACCACGCCAAATTTAAACAACGAAATTCATAAAAAAGAAGTACACCTGCAATAGTGCGGGTGTACTTCTTTATGATTAGTTAAAAAAATCCTTTTTACTGCACATCCGAATTGACCGGTTTAGCCAATGCGATGGCCAGGCTTTCGCCGTCTTCTTTGAGTACGGCCTCCAATGTGCTGCCTTCGGGCGGATTTTCGTTGAGGATAAACTCTGCCAGGGGATCTTCGATATACTTCTGGATGGCGCGGTGAAGCGGACGGGCGCCGAATTGCGGGTCGAATCCTTTTTCGGCCACGAAATTTTTGGCTTCTTCCGTGAGTTGCAGGGAATAATTCATACCCGACAAGCGCTTGTGCACGTCTTTTAGCGAAATATCGATAATCTTGAAAATCTCTTCGCGGCCGAGGCTGTTGAAGATCACCACGTCGTCGATGCGGTTGAGGAATTCGGGCGAGAAAGTACGCTTGAGGGCATTCTGGATTACGCCTTTGGTGTATTCCTGGGCGGCATCCTGGCGGGCTTTGGTATTAAAGCCCACGCCCTGGCCGAAGTCTTTCAACTGGCGCACGCCGATATTGGAAGTCATAATAATCAGCGTATTCTTAAAGTCGACCCTTCTGCCGAGGCCGTCGGTAAGTTGGCCGTCGTCGAGCACTTGTAGCAGGATGTTGTACACATCGGGGTGCGCTTTTTCGATTTCGTCGAGCAGCACGACCGAATAGGGCTTGCGGCGTACTTTTTCGGTGAGTTGACCGCCTTCTTCGTAGCCTACATAACCCGGAGGCGCGCCGATGAGCCTGCTCACAGAGAATTTCTCCATGTATTCGCTCATATCGATGCGGATGAGGGCGTCGTCGGAATCGAAGAGGTAGCGGGCCAGGGCCTTGGCTAATTCGGTTTTACCGACGCCGGTGGGACCCAGGAAAATAAACGATCCGATAGGGCGGCGGGGGTCTTTGAGGCCCACGCGGTTGCGCTGGATAGCCTTGGCGATCTTGCCGATAGCTTCATCCTGGCCGATGATCACGTGCTGGAGGTCCTGCTCCATGCTCACCAGCTTTTTGCTTTCGCTTTGGGCTACGCGCTTCACGGGGATGCCGGTCATCATCGACACCACTTCGGCGATATCTTCTTCGCCAACGGGGTAGCGCTTGGTTTTAGCCTCTTCTTCCCACTGTATCTTCGCAAATTCGAGTTGGCGCACCAGCTTCGACTCCTTATCGCGCAGGTCGGCGGCCTTTTCGTATTGCTGGTTCTTCACTGCCTGATTCTTGAACTCCTTGAGTTCTTCGATTTTCTTTTCGAGTTCTTCGATATGCTCGGGCACGTGAATATTTTTCAGGTGCACGCGGGCGCCCACTTCGTCGAGTACGTCGATAGCCTTATCGGGCAGGAAGCGGTCGGTGATATAGCGGTCGCTGAGGCGCACGCAGGCCAGGATAGCCTCGTCGCTGTATACCACGTTGTGGAACTCTTCGTATTTCGACTTAATATTATTGAGAATGTGGATCACCTCGTCGGGTGCGGGCGGATCAACCATCACTTTCTGGAAGCGGCGGTCGAGGGCGCCGTCTTTCTCAATATGCTGGCGGTATTCGTCGAGCGTAGAAGCGCCGATGCATTGCAGTTCGCCGCGCGCCAGGGCCGGCTTGAAGATATTGGAAGCGTCGAGCGAACCCGTGGCGCCGCCGGCGCCTACGATCGTGTGGATCTCGTCGATAAACAGGATCACGTCGCGCGATTTCTCCAATTCGTTCATAATGGCCTTCATGCGCTCTTCAAACTGGCCGCGGTATTTGGTGCCGGCTACCAGCGCTGCCAGGTCGAGCATCACGATTCGCTTGTTGAACAGCGTGCGGGACACTTTTTTCTGGATAATGCGCAGGGCGAGGCCTTCTACGATAGCCGTCTTGCCCACGCCGGGTTCGCCGATGAGGATTGGGTTATTCTTTTTGCGGCGGCTCAGGATTTGCGACACGCGTTCTATCTCTGTTTCGCGCCCGATAATCGGGTCGAGTTTGTCTTCTTCCGCCAGCTTGGTAATATCGCGGCCAAAATTGTCGAGTACCGGGGTTCTCGACTTGGTAGCGCCCTTGCTGCGTTGCTGGAAGCTGCGGGATTGTGCATCCTCGTCTTCGTAAGAGTCATCCTGATCGGATGGCGCCTGCGAATAGGGGTCGATACTGCTGCTGTTGGACGAAAAGTCCTGTTCCTGGCGCACGTATTCCAGTTCAGCCTTGAAGATATCGTAATCCACCTCAAACTGGCCCAGCACCTTCGAAGCGGGGTTATCCTTGTGTTTGAGGATTGACAGCATCAGGTGTTCGGGGCTCACCTCTTCATTTTTGAGTGCTTTGGCCTCCAGGAAGGTTACCTTCAGTACCTTTTCAGCCTGCTTGTTCAGAGGGATATTACCCACATTGAGACTCGCGGCGGCAATTGGGGTGCGCTGAATAGATTCCACCAGGGTTTGCCTCAGTTCGGTAGCGTCTACTTCCAGAGATTCCAGCACCTTCATGGCCAGGCTCTCCTTGTCAGACATCATGCCGAGGAGCAAATGTTCGGTGCCGATAAAGTCATGCCCCAGCCCGATAGCCTCGTCGCGACTACGGGAAATGATCTGCTTGACTTTTGGCGAAAACTTGTTACTATTCATATTGAATCGGTACTTAGCCTTTAGATGATGCAATTTTCCAAATAATGTAGGTGTAAATCAAGGTGTAAGTTGAAAAATTTATCAACAACGGTGTTAAATTATAGTGAATTTTTGAGATTAGTGATGACAAATATTACTCTTTTATGGTAACAATATGCAATAACAAATGAAAGAGGGGGTTAGTTTAGCTGTTCTCTGTTCTCTGTTCTCTGTTCACAGTTTTCGTCATTTGTGAGGCATAGGATCCCCCGGAGGCCAGGAATACGCGCCTGCGGCGCGCGCCGCGGAGGCCCACACCCCCGTCACGCTTCGCGCGACACCCCCGCAAGCGGGGGATAGGAGCGACACGGGAAGGGGTCGTTTCACTCCCCTTGGTGCGTTCATGTCACTCACTACCGCTCAGTACACGCTACAATAGCAAAAACCGCCGCCAGCGCCCAACGGGCGCCCCCTATCCCCCGCTTGCGGGGGTGGCACGCGAAGCGTGACGGGGGTGGGGCCTCCGCGTGGCGCCCCCCAGCCTCCTGTGAGTACAAGGCAACCCCCGCCCCGGGAGTCTTGAACCAGGATTTGGGGGATACGGAAGGATGGGAAAGGATGTTGGATATTGGATTGTTTTTCGAACCGACAACCGACAAGCGACAACAATCCGGCATGATGTTGTAGATCCCTGCGGGAATAACAACCCTGATAACATGGATTTTGACAGTTGATTGCTATATATGTGCCTGCGGCATTTATGCATAAGCCGCCCTCGCAAGAAGTATATATGCTTATATCACCGCTCTCCTCCCCGTCTTACCCCCCTCCTCCATCTTTTCTGGTCATTTTTTTCAAAAAAAACCAGGGGTTTCAGGCGAACTGCCCAAAACCCCTGATGCCACACAGGATCGAACAAGGTAAAAAGGATAAAAAGCTAAAAACTAACGAGCCGCCCTGGCAAGGCGAAAGCCGAGGTTGTTGAAGCGGCTGCCCGGGGTGTAGCGGCTCCGGTCAGCGCAACGCGCGCTGACGGGGTAGCTGACCCACGACCCGCCACGGACAACCCGGAGGGAGCCACTATCAGCACCCTTGGGATCCATTTGAGGAGCTGCTGGATAATCGTCGTACCAATCCCAGCACCACTCCCATACATTGCCGCTCATATCGTACAAACCCAGACTGTTGGGAGAGAAGTTGCCTACGGGAGTTGTTTCGCCGCGGTATTCGCCAGCTATAGAATAAGGTTTTTTATAGTCTTTGCTTCCATTGAAATTAATCTCCTTCGGGTCGGCGATATCCTTGCCGTTGCCGAAGCGCACTTTGCCGCCGCCTTTTGAGCCTCCCCCTTGTCCACCTCCAGGGGAGGGGGATAGGGCACGGGCTGCAAACTCCCACTCGGCCTCGGTGGGCAGGCGGTAGCCGTCGGCGCCCCAGTTGGCGCTGACGTTTTCGCCGCTGATGGTATATACGGGTTTGAAGCCGTGTTGTTGACTGAGCCAGTTGCAGTAGGCCACTACGTCGTACCAGTTTACATTGATCACCGGGCGTTTGCCCCGGCCCCACTCCTCGTCATCAGGTTTTTCTCTGCCGGTAGCCTCGCAGTAGCGGTCGTATTCCTCAAAGGTTACTTCGTAGGCGCCGAGGTAGAAGCTGCTCAGGGTGACGGTGTGGAGTTTTTCATCATTGTATTCATTATCGCCCATGATATCGCCCATTTCGAAGGTACCGCCGGTTACGAGTACCATGGAGGGGCGGGGGGGGGCGGTTGTCAGTTGTCGGTTCTCTGTTCTCTGTTCTCTGTTCTCTGTTGTCGGTTCTCTTTTCTCTGTTCTCTGCGGTGGAGGTGTAATATCAGTTGGCCTTATAGTATCCGTTTCCGTTTCCGGGCAGGCTTTGCGCATAGCCACATAAAAATGGTAGCCCACGCCGTCGCTTACGGCGGTGTACAGGGCGCTACCGCGGCGGAAGTTGTCACAAGCGCGGGCACGCAGGCTGTCGGGGGCGATCGCAATGGCTTTGCGGCTGTCATTGTAGGTGCGGGCGCCGTGATTGAAATAATAGGCCGATATATTCTGGTAAAACGGCACGGTATCCGCCGGGGGTGTAGCGGCGCGGGCCGCTTGCGAGGCGGCGTAACGCAAGCTATCCACCGCCCGGTGGTCTTGTCGTTCTATGGCGTCGCGGGTGAGGAATTCTAGGTAGATCAGGCGGTCTTGGGGGCTATTGAGGCAGAGTGTTCTGTCTTCATACATCACCGTTTCGGCGCCGCTGCACACGTCGGTTTTCACGGGTGTGAGGGCGATGCCCAGTGCCAGGAGCAGCCACAGGGGCGTCAGGCGGGCCCAGCGGCGGAGGCCCAGGCGGGCGAGTCCGTGGCGGAAGAGGTATTTTTTCCAGCTCTTGGGGGCCAGCAGGTCGAGGGCGGTGGGTTGGCGTTGCAGGAGTTTGAAAGAGACAAAGTCGGGCGCCTTGCCGGCGGCGAGGTATTGCTCGAATTCGCGCTCCAGTTGTCGGCGGCGTTCGGGTGCTGGGTTGAGCAGCAGTTCGTTGAGGATCACGTTCATGCGGTAGTCGTCGTAGGCTACCGAGCCTTCCGGCGGCTGGGGGCCTTGCCGCAGCAGCCTGTCGAGGGCTTGCCGCACGGGTATTTCGAGGCCCTGGGCGGAGAGGTATTCTACTAATTGCAGGCGGGCGGCTTCGGGCATGCGGCCCTCCACAAACCAGGGTAAGCGCGACAGTTGGCGCAGGTTGACGGCGCTGAGCAGGGGGTTGTCGTCGTCGGCTTGCAGTTCGCGGCCCAGGTACAGGGTGAGGTCCCAGTGCAGGGCGGGATAAACGGCGCAGGCTGCGATCCATTGTATGAGTCGTTCGGGGTAGTATCGGCGCAGGGTGCTCATCAGGCTGCCTTCGAAGGCGATGGGCTGGGCCACGGCGTCGCCCGCGCGGCGCAGGATATCGGCGGCGGGGCGCTGCTCCAGGGTTTCAAATTGTTCGAGGGCCAGGTCGAGGCCTTGCAGCGAGGCGGTGGCCAGGTGGAAGAGACTGCCCAGGGTATTTTCGCGACGGCCCCATTGTGCGGTGGGGTTGGTGAGCAACAGGGCGCGGCGGCGCCAGCCTTCGAAGAGGCGGGCCCAGGGGGCGAGTTCGCCGGTAGAGGGCATCAGCAGTCGGCGGCCCTCGCCCAGCAGCAGCAGGCGGGCGTCGCGGTGGCGGTACAGCAGTTCGCCGATGGGCAGTCCGTTCGGGTGGGCTTCGTTGAAGCACACGCGGGGGTCGCCCTGGTAGAAATAGCGGTCAACGATCACTTCGGCGCGCAACATTTCGAGGTAGAGGGCGTCGAAGAGGCGGGCGCGGTGGTCGTTGGCGTCGTAGCGGTCGATGAGCAGGAGGTATTCGGGCGGCCGGGTTTGGCGTTGGTACACAAAAGCTGCGCGGCCGGCGTTGCGGGCGGTGGCGCGAATAGTGGGCGGCACGGCCAGGCGGCGCGTGGGGGCGCCTTCGCGGCGGCGCAGCCGGTTGAGCAGCAGGGCCAGCCCTTCGTCGAAGCGTATATCGGGGCGCTCGCCGGTTTCTATCTGCCAGATGTAGGGCGGCTTGTCGCGCTGTTCGATTTCGGCCACAAAGCGGGCGCGGCGGCGCTCGTACCAGGTGAGCAGGGCCCAGGCAGCCAGGGCGAAAACGGCCCACAGCAGGGCTTTCATGGGCCACTGGTAGCGGCGGAAGAAGTCGCCGCGGGCCTGGTCGGCAGGGTCTATCTCTGGCAACTCGCGAGGGTGCGGCAGTTCGATGGCGGCGATAAGCGAGGTGTCTTCGAGCGCGGCGATGATGTCGGCTATGAAAAAGACGGTGTCGATACGGGAGGCGTAGGTAGCGGTTAAACACACCGTCTCGCTTGTGCCTGCAACGGCCTCTGCATTTGCGGTATAAAAAAACATCCCTGCCGTATCAATAGATACCGTGCTGCTACTGACCAGTTGGCTTATTTTCTGGCTATCGGGAGGTACGGGAATAGGGTCGCCTATTTTATACAATAATTCAGTCTCGCGCAAAGTCGCCGTATCCCCCTGCGCCCGGATACTCCGCGACACCGTCTGTCCCGGCGCTATGGAAAACCGTTCCCGGCGGGCGGCGGAAGTTGCGGGTGGTTCGTCTACGATTTTCGGGGTAATCCATTGTTTCACTCCCCATCCCGCCAATACGGCCAATAGCAGGGCGGCTATAAAGGCATAAAACTGCCGTCGGCGGGGCAGCATTTTCCATGCTGCGAAAGCAGCGGTAGGCAGGGCGAGGGCGGGCAGCAGCCAGGTAAGCGGTGTAGCCTTGTCGAAGACAAAAGCGGCCAGGGCTACTACGGCGGTCAGGGCTGCCAGGGTCAAGCCTCGCCATTTTTTTTCGGCGCGCACGGCTTGCCGTACTGCCGGGTTTTCGGGCAGAACGGTTTCTTCCTCCAGCGCCGCCTGCGTCAGGGCGAGGTGTCGCTCGAAGAGCTCGTAGAAGTGCGCTTGTTCCTGGGGCGTAGTGGCAAAAAGGGGCGCCAGCAAGGTTCTCAGGGCTTCTGGCGGGGTATCGGGGGGCAGGTTTTTGAGCAGCTCTTCCACCTGCAATAGCTTGCCAGCGCCGAGGGGGTATTTTTCCCCGGCAAGGGCGTCGAGCAGGTCGGCTATGAGGCGTCGGTGGAGGAGCATTGTTTTTCGGTTGTCGGTTGTCGGTTGTCTGTTCTCTGTTTTCTGTTGTCGGTTCAAGTTTTCGTCATTTGTGAGGCATAGGAGCCCCCGGAGGCACGGTATGCGCGCCTGCGGCGCACGCAGGGGTGGGGCCTCCCCCGCCGATTCCCGGGCCTCCGTGGTTGGCGCTTCAAGGATTAAGGCATTTCCACCTGTTCGATAATCCAGGCTTTTATGGCATTGTGCACATCGTTGATGTGATGGAGTACATCCTCATTCGTAAAGCGCAATACCGTAAACCCCGCTGCTTCAAGTGCTTGTTGGCGAATTTGATCTTTTTCAAATTCTCCTTTTTTGTTGTGCCAACTGCCGTCGACTTCGATGATCAGTTTCAAATCCAGGCAGGCAAAATCGGCGATGTACTTCAAAATCGGCCTTTGCCGGCGGAATTGAAAGCCCAATATTTGTCGGCGGCTTAATACGTACTTCCATAAACAAGCTTCTGCTTTTGTACCGTTTTTTCTGAGTTTGTTGGCATAGGGTTGAAGCCTGTTGTTGTAAAAGTGGTAGTGTGCTGAATCGGGTGTTGTTTTCATTTGTATTGTTTTGAGTGAAATAATTCCTGGGCGCTCGTTTTTCTCGCGGCCTGGGGCGAGCGGGGGCGTGTACCCCCTCCTCCGTCACGCTTCGCGTGCCACCCCCGCAAGCGGGGGATAGGAGGCGCCCTTTGGGCGCTGGCGGGGGGGGGTGCTCTCGTTATGTTGACACATGGGGTTGTTGCGCTTCATTTCATTCGGCGCCTCACTCCAGCCGCTTGCGCAATTCGCCGAGGTCTTCCCGGGTTTTGGCCAGGATAGAAAACGACGTCTGCAGCAGATGGCGTTCGGCATCGTTGAGGCGGTCGGGGTTATTGAGTTTGGTTATGGGGAAAGCGGCGTCGCGAAGGTAGGCGGCCCATTGGAGCAACTCGGCGGTGGCCGGCGCTTTTTTGAGTTTGAGGCTGCGGTCTTCGCGGATGCCGTAGAAATAGTCGATTAGGGGTTTGAGCTGGGCGGCGTCGAGGTCGTGGATTTTGGCGCCTACGATTTCCAGCATCTTGTCGGGTTTTGGGAAATCGATATGAAAATACACCACGCGGCGTAGGAAGGCGTCGGGCAGGTTTTTTTCGGAGTTTGACGTAAGAATAATCACCGGGCGGTTTTCGGGGGTGGTGTCGTACCAGGTATCAATTTCCGGTACGTAAAAGCGCAGCTTGTCCATGGCGTCGAGCACGTCGTTGGGCAGGTCGCGGGGGGCCTTGTCGATTTCGTCGATCAGTACTACGCAGCGGCGCTTCGAGCGTATGGCCTCGCCCAGGGCCCGGTAGCGGATAAATCGGTGCTCCAGTTCTTCGTCGCTCAGGGGTTCGCTGTTGTTCTGGCTATACTGAAAATGGCCCAGGGCGTCGTATTGATAAAACAAATCGGTAGCCGAAGAGGTAGTTTGGGCGTTAAAGACGAGGGTATCACTGAGGTTGAAAAACCAGGCGATATGGTCGGCCAACTGGGTTTTTCCGCAGCCGGGTTCGCCGGTGAGCAGCAAGGGTAGCCCCAGTCGCAAAGCCACGTTGATCGCGTCGGCCAGCTCCGGCGAGGGCTGGTAGAGCGCAGGATCATCGAGCCGTTGGTTGGGCTCGAAAGGCGGCAACGGTTGCCGCCGGGATTGGTCTTGCAGGTAGGCCTGCCTTTTTTCTAATGAATACCAGGACATAATGTGGGCTTATTTATGGTATCGGTAAATTTTTTCCTGTAATTCTTCGATGCGTTCCATGTTAAACGACTGCTCCGACAGGTATTGAATTCGTTCTTCGGCGTCGAGGCGGTCGGCGAGCAGGTCGATGATGCGGCGTTTGGTTATATTGCTTACGTCGCCCAAATTTTCGAGCCAGTCTTCGAGGTCGTCAACGTGCACGGGCGGCAGGGGTTCTATCAGTACGACTCGGTTGTGGTTGACGGCGGCAAATCGGCGCAGGTCTTCCATCGCTTCGCGGTTATCGCGGCTCAGTGCGGCATCCTTATGGGCATTTTTGGCTGTTATTACAAAAAAGAACAAAAAAGTAGGGATACTTGGACCTGTATGGCTGAATGTGTCCATGAGCCAATGGAGATAGGGCCCCATGAGAGCCTCGTCCCAGTCGGAAGCCGTGATTTTGAAAACGGTGGCCACGTATTGCCAGGGCAGTTTGGGCAGGCCGGTAGCGAGGTACTCCTCGAAAGCGGTTTCTGAGTGGGCCAGTTCGAAGCGTTCGTTAAAATATTTTTTAAAAGCTTTCTGACTGGTAATCAAATTATGCCCCAGGGGCAGCTGGTCCACGCGCAGGCGTTCGCCGGCGCGTTGCCGGAAGTGGATAGACTGCTTGTCGTCCTGGAGTTCTTTTTCCAGCACTTCGTATACAGCGCGCTCCGAGAAGCCTTCGGGTTCCTGTGTTGGACAGGCCAGGATAAAATAATACTGAAAGCGGCGGTTGTCTTGTTGAAATTGATCGAAAGCGCTCCAGAAAATGCGGGTAGGTTTGCGGCGATCGCAGTTGACCAAATACATGGGCGTGAGGGCTTTGTCTACCGGCAAGTTGGCTAGTATTTTGTCGAGTTGGTCCACAAGGGCGCCTCCGTTGCCCAGGTCGTCGTGCTCCAGGTCGGTCACCAATTGCCGCAAAGAAGCCGCCAGCCGGGTGTATTTCACCTGCGCCTCGTCGTACGTGATCAGCCCCAGCATTTCATCCTCTAAAGTACGCGAGTGGCCGCCTTTTAATAAGACGACTTTTTTATTAAATACATCGCGTGCCGGGTTCAGCCATTTCCCCAAAAGATTAAATACCCCCTCGAAATCGCTTTTTCCGAGGAGGGCGTTGCATTGGTCTTTTAGTTCAAATAGGGTCATGCCGGCGTTTAGGTGTGTGTTGGGAACAAAGATATGATTTTTTGGTTAAAGCACTCAGCACTCAGCACTCAGCACTCAGATCAAAATAGCTGAGTGCTAAGCGCTGATAGCTGACTGCTAAAACTAAATTATTTCCGCAGAATTACTACTTTTGCAGTGTAAATCACCACAGTAATATTTTCAAGATGAAATTTTCGATAGACAAAGACAAAGACGGGAGATACGCCGTCATCAAACTGGAAGAAAAAAACCTCAATTCCATCGTTGCGCCCGACCTGAAATCGGAGTTCGTCATTTTGGCCAATGAAGGGTTCAACAACCTGATATTTGATCTTTCTGCCGTTGAATATATCGATTCCTCGGGCTTGAGCGCCATCCTCACAGCCAACCGCTTATGGAAGACCATGGGCTCGTTTATCCTGACGGATGTCTCGCATCCTGCCGTGCAAAAACTCATCGATATTTCGCGCCTTAGCGCCGTGTTGACTATTCTCCCCACGGTATCGGAAGCGATCGACCTGATTTTTATGGAGGAGATCGAACGCGAGTTGAATGCCGATCTGGATGAAGGCATCGAGGAAGAAGACGAACGCTAATCGGGCGTGACCAGGTTTGAGGTTTTGCTGCTGGGCACCGGCGCTGCCTTGCCCGACAGGGGCCGCCACCCTTCGGCTCAGGTGCTTCGCTTTGAGGAATGTTATTACCTGATCGATTGCGGTGAAGGCACTCAGATGCGCCTCTCCGACTGCAAGGCGCCCAAGCAGAAGCTCAACCAGATCTTTATCAGCCATTTACACGGCGACCATGTGTACGGCCTTATCGGCCTGCTCACTTCTTATACGCTGTTCAACCGGCAAACTCCGCTGGATATTTTTGCCCCGGAGGGACTGGAGGAGATGATGTCCATACAGTTGCACTGGAGCCGATGCGCCATCTCCTACCCTGTCACCTACCACGTTATCGATACAGAAAACCATTATTTGCTGTTTGAAGATCGATTCCTGCAGGTGTTTAGTCTGCCGTTGTCGCATCGCATTCCCACTTCTGGTTTTTTGTTTTGTGAAAAACCGCGCCCACTCAATATTCGAACAGAAAAAATTGCGGAATACGGCCTCGATTTTACACAAATAAAACAGGCCAAGGTCGGCCAGGATGTGTTGCTTTCCGATGGCAGGCTGATCGCCCATTCCGAACTCACTCACCCCCCGGCGCCGCTACGCCGCTACGCTTATTGCTCCGATACGGCTTTCGACGAGCGCTTGCCCGGCTTAATCCGGGGCGTCGACTTGTTGTACCACGAATCTACTTTCGATAATTCGCACGAGCTGGAGGCCTCGATCAGCCGCCATTCTACGGCTGCCCAAGCTGCCGAGATAGCCCGGCGGGCCGGCGCCGGCCACCTGCTGCTGGGCCATTTTTCTCCCCGCTACCCCAATGAAAGCCTCCTGGAGGCGGAGGCCCGGGTTGTTTTTCCTGACTCTATAGCGGGCCGGGAGGGACGGTGGTACTCCGTGGGAGGGGGACTGTAGGACTGTACGACTCGTACGGCCATACCTTTGTCGTATTGATTTACACATGGTTTAACAAACAAAAAAACAATCGATATGAAAAAGGCGAGCCTGCTCTTCTCTACCCTGGCACTTCTTACTTTGATGGCGCTCAACGCATGCACCACCAGCAACGACGACAACCAGCCCAGCGGCAACGTAACTAACAAACTGACCACCAGCGGCGATTGGAAGGTGTCGTATTATTGGGACACGGACAAGGACGAAACCAACGATTTTTCGGGCTATTCTTTCCTGTTTAAGGATAATGGCGTGCTGGAAGCACTGAAAAACGGGGTGATCACTACCGGTACCTGGCAGGTGAATTCCAGCAGCAATAAACTGATCATTTTTATGGGCGCCGTCCGCCCCCTCGAAAACCTCAACGACGATTGGATTATCCTGGAAAAAACCAATTCGGTGATCAAACTCAAGGACGATAACACAACCCACCTCGAAGAGCTGCATTTTATGATTCAGTGACACGGTGACAGGGTGACACGGTGATATAGTATAATTGTCACCCTGTCACCCTGTCACCTTGTCACCAAAATATGTATGGGGTTTCAGATAGTCGGCACGCAGAGGCGCCTTTATGGGGTCTCTGCCTTGCTCTTTTCCAGGATAGTCTTCCGAACAAACATTCGTTTATTTTAAAAAAATACCAGTCCGGTTATCTTTTTTATTAAAAAATGCCTCGTTCCTTTTAAGTAATGCAAAATTTTTTAAATTATTTGCACAACCCTCTTGCGCACAAACGAAAAATGCCATACGTTTGTCGTTAGGAATGTGGCGTAAATAATTTACCTGAATTCGGCGAGGCTGTTTTTTTACCAGGCAAGGCGCGAGAAGGGAGCTTAGCCCAAGCTAAGTGACCGACGAAGCAACGCAGCATGGTGAAAAAAGAGACCGCCCAAACAGGTAACTTATTTATGACACGTTCCTTTACAACTAATAATTGTGATGAATAAGTCAGCCAACCAGTGGTTCTATTTTTGGAGCTTTTACTTTTATGCATCGCCATAAAGGGACTACTGGTTTTGCACGACGATCATTCGCAACAAAAAAGAGTCCCGCAGCGCCGGGACTTTTTTTTTACCCTAAACTTTGACAAAAAACTTATGGATACGCTATCCACGGAATCACAACTACTAGCCGGGCCGTCAGGAGCCAACTCCGAGCCGCTGCGTGTTTGCATCCAGGGCGGTCCCGGCGCTTTCCACGAAATCGCCGCCCGCCAGTATTTCGGCAGCCGGCCGGTCGATATTGTGCCGGCCCTGACTTTCGAAGCGCTCATAGCCGTCATGGAAGCCGGCCAAGCCGCCGATATCGCACTGATGGCCATCGAAAATACTTTGGCCGGCAGCCTGATGTCTAATTACCAACTACTCAATAATACCAACCTCGTGGTAGTGGGCGAAGTGTACCTTCGCATTGTGCAAAACCTCATGGCGCTGCCCGGCCAAACGATCGGCGACATTATCGAAGTGTATTCCCATCCTATCGCTATCGCGCAATGCCGCGATTTCTTCCGCCGCCACCCGCATATCAGGCTTATCGAAGCCGAAGATACGGCCCTTAGCGCCCGGATGATAAGCGACCAGGGGCGCGCCGGCGCCGGCGCCATAGCCAGTACGCTGGCCGCTGAAATGTACGATATGGATTTACTCGCCGAAAGCATCGAAACCAACAAACATAACTACACCCGATTCCTGGTGCTGCAACGCCCGCAAGACGCTGCCATTCCTGATGATGCCGACAAAGTGTCGCTGTCTTTTTCCGTCGATCACGAAGTGGGCAGCCTGTACAAAGTGCTGGCCGTGCTGGCAGCCTATCAGGTCAACCTCACCAAAATTCAATCGGCGCCCATTATCGGCAGGCCCTGGGAATATTTGTTTTTTGTTGATTTTATTTCTGAAGGGAAAATGAGCGCCCTGCAAGCCCTCGAAGCTATTCGTCCCTTAACCCATAGCCTCAAAATTTTTGGCAGGTACAAAAAAGGAGAACACTATGAGCTCTAATACCGCATCCCCCGTTTGGTCGCCGGTGATTCAACCCGCCGGCCGCCTCAGCCAGGTCAATGAGTATTATTTCTCGCAAAAATTGCGCGAAATAGCGCAGATGAAGGCCCAGGGGGCCAGTATACTCAACCTGGGCATCGGCAGCCCCGACCTTCCACCCGATGAGTCTACCCTGCAAGTGCTCGTAGAGCATTGTCGGGATACTTCCAGCCATGCCTATCAAAGCTATAACGGCATCCCCGAGTTGCGGCAGGCTTTCGCCCGTTGGTATCAACGTTGGTTTGGCGTAAGCCTCAATCCCGACCGCGAGGTATTGCCCCTCATCGGCTCCAAAGAAGGTATCATGCATATCGCCATGACTTACCTCGAGCCCGGCGACGAAGCCCTGGCTCCCAATCCCGGTTATCCGACTTACCGCTCGGCTATGCTGCTCACCGGCGCCACCGTCAAATCTTATAACCTCGAAGCCCGCAACGGCTGGCTGCCCGACCTCGACGCCCTTGCCCGGCAGGATCTCAGCCGCGTGAAATTGATGTGGCTCAATTATCCCCATATGCCTACCGGCGCCGTGGCATCGCGATCTTTTTTCGAAGAATTGGTGGCCTTTGCCCGCCAACACGGCATCCTGTTGTGCAACGACAACCCTTACGGCTTCATTATGAACGACCGCCTGCTTAGCCTGCTCAGCATCGACGGCGCCATGGACGTAGCCCTCGAACTTAATTCGCTGAGCAAATCACACAATATGGCCGGCTGGCGCGTGGGCATGCTGGCAGGCAGCGCCCATTATCTTAGCGAGGTGCTCAGATTCAAAAGCAATATGGACTCGGGTATGTTCAAACCCCTGCAATTGGCCGCTGCTCACGCCCTCGATGCCCCCGATGAGTGGTATACTTCACTCAATAAGGTGTATGCCCAGCGACGTGCCGCCGCCACTGCTTTGTTGGAGCTTTTGGGTTGCGAGTGCGCCCCAGGCCAGGTGGGTATGTTTTTGTGGGCCGCCGTACCCCCGGATTTTTCCGATGGGTATGCGTTGTCTGACGAACTATTGCACCGCAACCATGTATTTATTACCCCCGGCGGCATCTTTGGCTCGCAAGGCGATCCATACTTGCGCCTTTCGCTCTGCAGCAGCGTGGAATTGTTTGAAGAAGCCGTACGGCGTATTAAAGACAATAGAAAATCCTGAACAACGTCATGGTAGTCACTATAATCGGTACCGGACATATTGGCGGATCCCTGGCCATCACACTCAAAGAAAATGGATTCGCCTCTTATATAATAGGCGTAGATGCCAGTCGCGATAACCTCGATAAAGCTATTCGCCGCAGACTGATAGACGAAGCTATGCCGCTCGAGCAGGGGATAGCTGCCGCCCAATTGATCGTACTGGCCGTTCCAGTTGATGTTATGGCCAATTTATTGCCACAGGTGCTCGACCAGGTAGACAGGCAGGTGCTAATAGACGTAGGCTCTACCAAATCAGCCCTGCTCCAGGCCGTGGCACAGCACCCCCGGCGGGGCCGCTTTGTGGCTACACACCCGATGGCAGGTACCGAATTCTCCGGACCGGAAGCGGCAATTCCGGGGTTGTTCGACAATAAATGCACCGTACTCTGTGAAACCGAACGCAGCGACCCCGATGCCGTAAGTCTGGTACAACAACTCTACGCCTCTATTCCTATGCGGATAGTATATTTGGATGCGCCGGCCCACGATATCCACACGGCTTATGTGTCGCACATTTCCCATATCAGCTCTTTCGCCCTTGCTTTAACCGTATTGGAAAAAGAACGCGATGAAGAACGCATTTTTGAACTCGCCAGCGGGGGCTTCAGCTCTACCGTGCGCCTGGCCAAAAGTTCGCCCGATATGTGGGTGCCGATCTTCCGCCAAAATCGCGATAATTTACTCGACGTGCTCGACGAACATATCAACCAATTGTCGCGCTTTAGAAGCCTGTTGATTAAACGCGATTTTGACACTATCCACCAACTCATTGAAGAAGCTAATCAAATAAAACGCATCCTTCAGTAGTGTTTTTTTGTTAATTTTAAAATAAATACCACCATGGACCTGAATATTCAGCCCATACTCGAAAAACCGGCAGGCCGGCCTATCTATATCGCCGGCCCCTGCAGCGCCGAAACCGAAGAACAAGTGCTGGAAACTGCCCGCGGGCTGGCCGGCCGGCAGGTCGACCTCTTTCGCGCAGGCATCTGGAAACCCCGCACACGTCCCGGCTCTTTTGAAGGTGTAGGTACAGAGGGACTGAGCTGGCTCAAACGCGTCAAAGAAGAAACCGGACTGAAAGTCACTACCGAAGTGGCCAAGGCCGACCACGTATACGAAGCTATCAAATACGGCATCGACGTATTGTGGCTGGGCGCCCGAACCACCGTCAATCCTTTTTCCGTGCAGGAAATCGCCGATGCCATCCGCGGCCTCGATATCCCCGTATTGATCAAAAACCCCATCAACCCCGACCTCAGCCTCTGGATCGGCGCTATCGAACGTATATATAAGGCCGGCGTGCGCCGAATCGGCGTCATCCACCGCGGCTTTTCTTTTCACGGCGAAACGATGTACCGCAACGTACCCCGCTGGCAAATCGCCATAGACCTCAAACGCCGCTTCCCCGATCTGGTGATGATTTGCGACAATAGCCACATCTGTGGCCGGCGCGACATCCTGCTCGATATCGCCCAGCGAGCCCTCGACCTCAACTACGACGGCCTGATGACCGAGGTGCACCCCGACCCCGACAACGCCTGGAGCGATGCCGCTCAGCAAATTACGCCCGAACAATACCACCAACTTTGTGCGCAGTTGATCTTTCGCCTGCCTACTACCGATGACATCCAGTTTCTCGAAACCCTCGACCACCTGCGCCAGGAAATCGACGATATCGACAATGAAATGCTCAATCTGATGGGCAAGCGTATGGAATTAGCTGACAAGATCGGGTCATATAAAAAACGCAACAATATCTCTATCCTCCAAACCGACCGCTGGAATGAAATTATGGAACGCACCCTGGTCAAAGGTCGCTTGCAGGGGCTCAGCGACTCTTTTGTAGAAGCTATCCTGCGCGCTATCCACCAGGAGTCGATTAACCACCAAGCCAGTGTGATGAACGAAAAAACGGCAGGTATTGAAGATGAAGCATAATACTACTTTGTCACTTTAAATCAGGCATACGGCATATTACGCTCCGCTGGAGCTTATGGGATCTTTTTATTGTCAGTTCTACCAATATTTCGGCCCTCCGAGCCTTTTTAAGGTCAAAAAAGCCCCAGCGGGGCGCAAATATGGGTAGAAGATTCAAGAACAAAGTGCATTATAGCTCCAGCGGAGTGCAATATGTACACGAATTTTATGCAAAATTTTATAGTGACAAAGTAGTATTAAAGCAAAAACTATCTTTGCACCTCAACATGCCTGCTAGTTATGCAATACGAAAACCTGCTGCTCGAAGAAGAAAACGATATACTGATCGTAACGATCAATAGGGAAAAGGCGCTTAATGCGCTGAATACCCAAACGATGCTGGAATTGCAACGGCTCTTTGCCGACGATGCACCCCATCGCACGTACTTAAAAGGCGTGATTATCACCGGCGCGGGCGACAGAGCTTTTGTGGCCGGCGCCGACATCAAAGAATTTCTCGCCCTCGATGCCGAACAGGGCGCAGCTATGGCGCAGCGAGGCCAGGATATCTTTTTTCTGATCGAAAGATTTTCCAAGCCGGTTGTCGCCGCCGTCAACGGCTTCGCCCTCGGCGGCGGCTGCGAACTCGCTATGGCCTGCCACCTCCGCATCGCCTCCGAAACCGCCCGCTTCGGCCAACCCGAAGTGAACCTCGGCATCATACCCGGCTATGGAGGCACCCAACGCCTTATTCAATATATAGGCAAAACCAAAGCGGTGGAGCTCCTCCTCACCGCCGATATGCTCCATGCACAGGATGCCCTCCGCCTCGGCCTGGTGAATGACGTAGTTCCCCCCGCCGAAGTACTCCCCAAAGCCAAAGCCCTGATCGAAAAAATCGCAGCCAAAGGCCCCGTGGCAGTGGCAAAGGTGATCGAGGCAGTTAATGCGTATTTCCAATATAACGAAGACGGCTTCGCCCGCGAAGTACGCGAATTCGGCGCCACTACCGGCACCGACGACTTTAAAGAAGGCGCCGCCGCTTTTATGGAGAAACGACCGCCGCAGTTTTTCGGCACTTAGCACTCAGCAGTCAGCACTCAGACCGCTAAGTGCTGAGTGCTGACTGCCGGGAAGGAGAAAAACAAATTTTTTCGGAGAAAAAATTTGTTTTTCTCCTTCCCTTAATAGTATCTTGCAGGCGTTTTAGGATGTTAAACATAGTCCCATGAAAAAAACGTATACACGACATCCCGTGCTATGTCATGTAGCACTGCTTCATCCCTCCATTGATTTAAAAAGTTTATTTCCTCTTTCAGGAAATTTAGCCTGTTTTGTGAAAGATGTTTGTCGTTTAAAGACGAATAACCATACTGTGTTCATAGACGACCTGAATACATATTAGCATACAAACAAACAATGGTCACATGCCGGACTTCCCGTTCGCATGGTGGCCTTTCGGCGTTTTGTGCATGGATATAAAGACTTTTTCGACCTAATTTCTTCATTATTTAACAAATTGTAATCTTATGGAAAGAACGAATTCTACTTTCGTTTCTCCACGTGCCTGGATGGGAGCGCTGAC
>JABWBR010000081.1 GCA_013360405.1 Saprospiraceae bacterium | reverse complement strand
GTCGCCGCCGCTGATATCAATCGTATTGTTCGAGATATTTACTGCCGAGGCGTCGCCGTCTTGTAATTCGATACCGCAACAGTTGTTGTTGGTCACCATATTGCCGGTCATAGTGATATTGGACTTCAGGCCGTTCCAGATTACTATACCGCGCGCGCCGGGGCCGTGATTTGCCACCATGGAATTGGTCACGCTTACGTTATCTACCGGGCCGTTGGCATAAATACCGGCGGCATTAGTATTATTTTGAATGGCAACATTTGTAATAAGGAGATCATTGTTGTTTGCAGGCGCGTAGATACCTGCACTGGTGTTGGCGCCAGAGCCGGAATAGTTTTGTACGGTGAGATCCTGAATAGTAACATTAGTGATATTATTAGAAAGCGCAATACCGCTGCCTGTACCCAATAGTCCTGTGCCGTCAAGTATAGTTCCTGATTTGCTCTGACCATCCAATGTCAGCGATTTATTAATAGTAATACGCTGGCCGTAGGAGCCGTCTTCCATAAAAACAGTTTTGCCTGCGGCTGCGTAATCGATAGCGGCCTGCACCGACATTTCAATAGTTCCCCCTGCCGGGTTGTCATCTACGAACTTATCACCGGACGCAATCTCCTCGATATGGAGTAAAGAAGAGGGCAGGTTATAGGGAGGATTGAGTAAAACATTGACTACTGCATAAGCGGTGGCAAGTGAAGATTGGTAATATTTATCTGTTGTACCGATGCCTACAAAATGAGTGGGCGCCGATACGCTGCCGCTGGTCGGCGCGATAGAAGTACCGCTAACTCCGGGGCCTCCCGTAGTTTGTTCGTATACGGTGACCGGCTCCGATATATTCACGGCGCCGGTAATCGTCACGTTGGTAGTGCCGCCGGCGCAATAAGTGCCCTCGGAAAAAATCCCCACACCCGCGCTGAAGCCGCCGGCGAATGCATTGCCGCTGGTAGTAATGCCGTTTATGGTGAGGTTGTCACAATCGGCCATGGATACGCCGTTGCCGTCATTATTGGTAGAAGTAATATTGTTAAGCGTCACGTTATCTGAGCACGTGATCGCATAACCCGAGCTACCGCAGTTGGTTACCGTTACGTTGGTCACCGTCAGGTTGTCAGATCCCGGCTGCGTGATGATGCCGTACGTGCCGGCATTTTGGATCGTAAAATTTTCCAGCGTTACACCCGCAGCGGCCAAGGTAAGGCCCCATGTCGCTGAGGAAGAAGTTATGGTGTAACCCTGGCCGTCAATGGTAACAGCCTTATTCACCGTAATCAGGCCTTCTGTAATGTTGTCGGTGAGTAAGATGTCATCGCCCGGCGATGCCGCCGCAATGGCTGTACTAATTGTGGTGTAGCAAGGCACATTGCCCCCGCAGCCGCCTGCCGGGTCAACATACAAATTAGCTGCATTGAGTTGAGGGATTGAATAGAGTGCAATCAACACAATAGCTAAAGGGGAATACAGTTTGTACAATTGTTTCATGACTAATATGATTGTTGTTAATTTTCCAAATACAAAAAACAGGCCTATTTCACATCACACCTTTACCACACACCGTCAGGTTATTTGACCAGCCACTCAGAGCTAAGCATATAGGCGCCCCAGCACTAGCTATACCCAAAAGGGAGATGCGAACCAGAAATTGCAAGCTGTAACAAAAAAACTATCGCTTAGCCTCTCTTATCCGGAAGCTAAACGGTGTAGGGATGACAGGAAAAAGTGTTCTTAACTAATAAGAAAGTAAATTATGCAAGTCCGCCCAGGTAAAAGCAGGCATAAACAACTTTCATTTATTTCTAACTCTTCAAAGTATTGTTCCTGAGTATTTGTTGTTTATATCATAGTCTGTTTCGGTTGCAAACTTAGCATTTTATTTAGTTGATGTGGAAAATACAGGCATATTTTTTATATTAATCCATATATCTTATTCTGTTGATTTTCAATTACATACAAAAAATACAATCAAAAATAGCTAATTTTTTACAAAAAAATAACACGAGAATTTGTCAAGTTTAATTTTCATCAATGACAAGTAATTGAGTTATTCAAATAATGTACATACACTAATAAATTAAATAACTTTCCGGAAAATGATCGAATTTTCGTCAATATTTCGATCATTTTCCGGAAAAGCGACAAGCATCAAAAGAGAGAACCAGAATTGTTTATTTTTTCACAAATCGCACAGCCACGCCACCGCCGGGGGCCAATTTCAGATTGAGCGTAGTATTGTTGTTTACATCCTGTGAGCTGATGGCCACGGCGGTTGGGTTGTCATCCCAGTGCGCGTCGGGGGCGTCGGCGTAGATCTGGGCGGTATACGTTGCGCCGGGGCTCAGGAAGTCGAGTTTCACCTGAAAATCCCGCGGTTTTTCGTCGGTGATACTGCCGAGGAACCATTCTTCGGAGCCTTTTGCTTTGCGGGCAAAAGTCACATAGTCGCCCACTTCTGCGTTGATGACGCGGGTTTCGTCCCAATCGACGGCTACATCGCGGATGAATTGCAAAGCCGGATTACCTTCGTAGTGTTCGGGCAGGTCGGCCACCATTTGCACGGGGCTATAAAGCGTTACGTACAGGGCGAGCTGTTTGGCCAGCGTGGTATTGACCTGATTTTTGTCTTTGTATTTGTCGAATTTAATTTCAAATATACCGGGCGTGTAATCCAGTCCGCTGCCGAGCCCCATCGTAAAGGGCAGGATAGTGAGGTGTTCGGGCGGGTTCATATCGGAGCTCCAGGCTTCGAATTCCTGTCCGCGGAAGGTTTCCCTCGACCAGAAGTTGGGCCAGGTGCGTTGCAGGCCGGTGCCTTTGATGGTTTCGTGGCCGTCGATGCAGATTTGGTATTCGGCGGCTTTTTCGGTCACCTTCTGGAAGTGGTTGATCATCCACTGGCCCTGGTGGTATTCGTTTTTGGGAATAATGGTGCCCACATAACCCGTTTTGATAGCGTGCACGCCCAGCCTGCGGCAGAGGGCATAAGCCGTATCCAGTTGTTGTTCGTAAGTGCGGGGTGCTGCCGAGGTTTCGTGGTGGATAATCAGTCCTACGCCTTTTTCTTTTCCATAGCGCACCACCTCGTCGAGGTCGTAATCGGGATAAGGCGTAACAAAATCGAAGACCCCTTCGCGGTCGTCAAAGCCGATCCAGTGTTCCCAGCCGGTATTCCAGCCTTCCACCAGCATAGCGGGGATATTATTCGCCGAGGCAAAATCGATGAGGCGTTTGGCGTTAGCGGTGGTAGCTCCGTGTCTGCCGCTGGCCATATCCCAGCTATTTTTGTTCAGGTGCATTTCCCACCAGATACCGACGTATTTGACGGGTTTGATCCAGCTTACATCCTCCAGTTTATTGGGCTCGTTGAGATTGAGGATAAGGCGGGAGGCGAGGATGTCGGCAGCTTTTTCGCCGATTTGCACCGTTCGCCAGGGCGTATGGAAGGGGGCTTTGAGTTTGGCCTTCGAGTCGTCGGGAGAACCTACGAGTTCACTCATCCATTTCAGTCCGTCTTTATCTACTTTAAGCGTCATCGACGAATAATTAATCAGGGCTGCTTCGTGGAAAACCAGGTACAGCAGGTCGGCTGTTTTTTGGGTAACGGGGGTATTGACGGCATTTTCGGGAATGTAAGTTTGAGCCAGGTCGGGGTGTTTTCGTTTCGAAGTAGCGTCGATTTCCGAAAACTTGGTGGTGCTATACAAATGCTCGTAAATATCCCAATCGCCGGGTTGCCACCAGGTGAGGTGGTCGCCGCTAAGTTTGAACTCGGTATTTTCGTCCATGATGATCACGCTGTCGAGGCCGGGTTGGGCGGGTATTTCATAGCGAAATCCGAGGCCGTCGTCGTACACCCTAAAAACGAGATTCATAAGGCGATTTGGCGCCTGTTGTTCTTCGAGATTGAGCGTAAGTTCCTGATAGTGGTTGAGGATTTCTTTTTCCTGGCCGTAAACGGGTTGCCAGGTTTCGGAGAAATCGCGGGTTTGGTGGCTTTTTACGCGCCAGCCGCCGTGCAGTGCGGGGGCGTCGCGCAGATCGAAGCCGCCCAGTAGAGAGCTATCAAGGGCTATTTTGCCGTTATATGCCACGCGATAGGCGGGCACGCCATCGGCATTGAGCCATACGTCCACACTTATTTTTTTCGCGGGAGAAAACACGGTAAAAGTTGCCGGCGCTTGCCGGTTGCAGCCCATTGCCAGCAGCAGCAGGGCGCTGAATAAAAACGTCGTTGTCCTCATTTTGAATAAATTTCATTCATCAAATGGGCTGCCACGTTGACAAAATCGTATTCAGTAACCAGCCCTATTAAATTGCCGTTGCGCATCACCGACAGATAACCCAGTTGGCGCTCTCGCATCAAATGTACCGCTTCTATCGTACTCATTTCGGGTGTAACGAAATATAAATCGGTAGACATAATTTGGCCCACCGAGGCCCGCACGGGGTGGTTTTCGGATTGGGAATAAAACCGGAGCAGCATTTTGGCTGTGAGGAATCCGACCAGCACACCTTTTTCATTTTCGACGGGCAGGTGCCTCACGTTGTGCCAGTCCATGAGGTTGGCGGCAAAATCTACCGGGTCGTTTTCGTTGACGGTAAACAGATCGGTTGACATAATCTGGCCGACCGTCCAGTAGCGATTTACCCAGCTTCCGGCTTCTTCCATGCCCGCAATGGGCCATTTATGTACAGGCATATCTTGTTGTTGACGGTTAAACATGGCGGCGGTAGCAGCTACCAGCGCTTCCTCTTTTTTGCCTTCTTTTTTCAATCGTTCGAGCGAGCTGAGTTGCCATTGCGAGCCGGTACGGCCGCTTTCCACGCGTTCTTGTATGATATCCATATAGCGATCGATATCTGCCTGGCGCACATTTGCCTTTTGCAAGCCTGCCCTGGCCAGCGGAATCAATTCTTTGAGTAAAAGTTCGGAAGCGGGAATACGTTTGGCCGGCGATCCCCACCACAGATAAGAGCCCAGTCCGTGGCGGGCTGCCCGGAAGAAGTTTTCTTTTACTTTATCAAATTCCATTTTGTCTTTAATACGCGTATAATCATCGGGCATACCCTTCACCATGCCCAGCCAGAAAGCTGCATTGGCTATTTCATCGGGGATGGAAGGCCCCGCGGGCAAAACACGCATTTCGATACGCAGGTGGGGTTTGCCGTCGGTAATGCCGTAGCAGGGTCGATTCCAGCGGTAAACGGTACCGTTGTGTACGTTCAGCGAGTATAATTTAGGCACGCCGCCTTCTGCCAATATTTGCAGGGGGTCTTCTTCGCGGGTAGAAGCCAGCATAACCCGGTGCCTGGCGATATCATCTTTAAAAATATCGAGAATAGAATTTTCAATCCAGCCTGTACCGAAGCAAACGCGGGGCGAGCGTTCGCGCACCATTTCGGAGGTACTCCGGGTATCTATCGATTGCTGGAACAGGGCGATGCGGGTTTCGCGCCATCCCCGTTTGCCGAGGAGTAGCGGTGAATTGGTAGCTGCCGACAATAGCGGGCCGGTAACCGCCATCGACCAGTTGTAATAAGACGCAAAACTATGAGCCGGGAGTTGCAGGTGTACCTGGAAGCTGGTATTGCTTCCTTCAAACAAAGCCAGTGCGTCGTTGATCACTAATTCGTCGGGGCCGTCGATGCGAAATTCAAAGGGGCCGCTGTGCAATTCGTGCAACAACTCCATCAGCGCACGGTAGCGCGGCAGCGGGGTGAGATTATCGTAGTTGATATCGCCGTGGCGGATGGTGGGTAAAATGCCGCAAAGCAACACGTGCGCGCCCACCTCCCGGGCGGCTTTATCGGCGGTATGCAAATAACTGCGCAGGGTGGATTCGAGTGCCGACAGGCAATCGCCTTGAAATAATACGGGATCGAGGTTGACCTCCATATTAAAGCGGGCCAGTTCGGTAGTAAAGTGGTCGTCATGAATGCGTTCGAGTACCTCCATGATCACGGGGGCCGGGCGCCAGCGAGCGTCTATAAAACAAAATTCCTGTTCGGCGCCAATGCGTTGGATGTCGTTTTCAAACAAGTCATTGTCTAACATGAATTGTAAGGCCTTCAAGTCGCGCAGCAAATTTTTGAGGTGGCGCTGGCGAGAAGCGGCGTCTTTTACCAGGGTTACTTTTTCAGCTCCCATCCAGATATGAATTTATGGTGTCATAAGTGAGCTCGTTTTATTTGAAAGGAAGAGGATCAGTATACAAAATTGGGCTAATCCATACAATAAAGCCGTGAGAATTGTCACCTCCCGGTATGAACTTGCTCAACACGCTTTATGTTTTTTTTAACCTATTCTTAACAAGCAAAATTGTGTCGGCCTTGTTACTATTAATTAACCGAAATAAAAAAGCATGAAAAAATGGCTATTGTGCGGCCTGGCGGGGTTGAGTTGGATGCTTGTCGCCTGTCAATCCTCCCCGGAGGTGACCAATGAGTCTGCTGTTGCCGCCGAGCCGGCGCCGCAAACGCTGCCCTTTGCGGTGTACGACAATTTTTCGACGCTCGAACACCTTTTTCATTATAATAACGATACCACCTACATCATCAATTTTTGGGCTACCTGGTGCAAGCCATGCGTGGAAGAAATGCCCTATTTTGAACAATTAATCCAACAAGTACAAGGCAAAAAGGCGAGGGTCATCCTGCTCAGTCTGGATTTCAAAAAAGACGTGCCCACCAAACTGAAGCGTTTTGTGGAGCAACGCCGGCTCGAAAGCCAGGTGATTGCATTGACCGATCATCGCTACGATACCTGGATTGACAAGGTAGACCCCTCGTGGGGCGGCGCAATCCCGGTTACGCTGATTTACAAGGGCCAAACCCGCAAATTTATCGACCAGCAATTTGCGAGCTATGAGGAGTTGGAGGGGCTGGTGAAGGCTTTTGAGTAAGTCGGTTATCAGTTATCGGTTGTCGGTTATCGGTTGTCGGTTATCAGTTACTTATTGACTTATACAGATAACGGACAACCGACAACCGACAACATTTCTTTCACAATCATAAAACCTGACAAATCATGTTGAATGTACGCAAAATCATCTTTTTGACAGTGGGGCTGCTTGCGTTTGCTGCGGCCACGATGGCATTCCGCACTGCCGGAGGATTAAAAGTGGGCGATAAAGCGCCCGATTTTAAACTCAAGAACGTAGACGGCAAGATGTACTCGCTAGAGGATGTAAAAGATGCCAATGGTAAGAAACCCAAAGGTTATGTAGTCATATTCACGTGCAATACTTGTCCGTATGCTGTGATGTACGAAGACCGCATCGTGGATTTGCACCGCAAATTATCTGCCAAAGGTTATCCGGTAGTGGCTGTTCAGCCCAACGATCCGGGGGTACAGCCCGGCGACAGCTTTGCCAAGATGCAGGAACGCGCCAAGGAGAAAAAATTTGACTTCCTCTATTTGTTCGACGACGGGCAAAGAGTGTATCCCCAATACGGTGCGGCGCGCACGCCCGAGGTGTACCTGCTCGATAAAGATCTCGTAGTGCGCTACCACGGCGCTATCGACGATAATGCACAGGATGCTGCGGCAGTACAAACGAACTACGTGGCCAATGCAGTAGCTGCCATCGAAAAAGGCCAGGAACCCTCGCCTGCCGATGTGAAGGCGATAGGGTGTTCGATAAAGTTTAAAAAATCATAATTGATGTGCTGATGTGCTGATGTGTTAATGTGCTGATGTGCTGATGTGCTGATTATTTTTAATTGTTTAACTATTAGCAAATTAGCAAATTAGCACATCAGCAAATTAAAATCAGGTATTCAACCCACCGCATACGCTGATCACCTGGCCGCTCACATAATTCGACATATCGGCGCCTAGAAATACGCACACATCGGCCACCTCTTCGGCTTTACCCAGGCGTTTGAGCGGAATATTCTGCAGATATGCTTCCTTCGTTTTTTCGTCGAGTACGTGGGTCATATCGGTTTCGATAAAACCGGGGGCTATTACGTTGCAGCGTATATTGCGCGAGCCCATTTCTTTGGCGATAGACTTACTAAAACCGATAATCCCTGCTTTTGAGGCAGCATAATTGGCTTGCCCGGCGTTTCCGGTAATACCGACAATAGAGCTCATATTGATAATAGAGCCGCCGCGGTTTTTCATCATCGGCCGAAGGGCGTGTTTGGTGAGATTAAACACCGATTTGAGGTTGGTATCCATCACCTCGTCCCATTGTTGTTCGGTCATGCGGAGCATCAGGGTATCGCGGGTGATACCGGCGTTATTGACTACGATATCCAGTTGGCCGAAATCGGCCAACACGTCGTTGATGAGTTGCTCGGCTTGCCCGTAATCGCCGGCATCGGAGCGGTAAGCTTTGGCTTTTACGCCCAAGGCCTGCAAGGCTGCCTCCACGGAGGCGGCGCGTTCTGCCGAAGACAAATAGGTAAATGCGACGTGGGCGCCTGCGGCGGCAAAGCGGAGCGCGATGGCCTCGCCGATACCCCGCGAGCCGCCCGTTACCAGCGCCACTTTATTTTGCAAAAGATTCATAACGGTGTTTTTTGTTGCGTTACCGGCGAAGGTACTGCGAATTTGGAACAAGCACAATACCGCATGATATTTGTCCGGTTGCTTGCGAGAATCAAGTTTGCAAACGCTGCTGTTGCGATTATGCGTTTTAAATTTTATTTTTACTACAATATCCGTTTGGTTTGACCATTATCTATCTAACTAACTAACCTGTCTTTTTATGCAAATGCGCAAACTTCCTTGGATAGCCGTCTTGCCGGCCGTGCTCGTTTTAGGGCTCAATGCCTGTGTAAAAGATAATGTGTCGGTAAATACCCAATACTACACCGCGGAGGAGTTCGCCACCTTATCAGCGGCGTTGGACCTACCGGCCGAGCCCATCGATTATACGGTTGTCCTGCCTGTGCATTTGACCCAACAAGGGTTTAAGGCGCCCATCATCAACAACCACAAGGCTGCCCTGGGGCGCGTGCTTTTTTATGATAAAAATTTATCGCAAAATAAAACGGTATCCTGCGCTTCCTGCCACAAACAGGAACTCGCCTTTTCCGACGACAAAGCCTTCAGCGAAGGCTTCGACGGCCGTCATACCAAGCGCAATTCATTGGCGCTGGCAGCCGCCGCTAATTTCGAAACCTCCTACGGAGGCGACGGGGGCGGCAGTTTCTCCAGCTTTTCCGAAGCCGTTCGGTTTTTCTGGGACGAACGCGCCAATTCTATCCTGGAACAAAGCCGTATGACTATTCAGGACGATATTGAGATGGGCATGCCCATGCACGAGGTAGTAGCGCGAATTCAAACAATACCCCACTATCAGGTTTTGTTCCGCAAAGCATACGGCCCCACGGGCATTTCCGAAGCGCTCCTACTGGAGGCCATCCGGGAGTTTCTCAATTCGTTCGTATCGGTCAATAGCAAGTTTGACGAGGGCCTGGCGCGCACGAATGATCCATTCTCCGACTTCGATATTTTTACTTCGCAGGAAAATATAGGCAAGCGCATTTATATGGAAAATTGCGCCTCCTGCCATAGCCACAATTTATCTACCGCGGTGGAAAACCTGGCCAACAACGGTCTCGACGCTTATTATACAGATCAAGGAAGGGCATTAGTCACAGGCATCTCGCAAGATGAGGGCATCTTCAAGGTACCCTTCCTGCGCAATATCGCGCTCACGGGGCCTTATATGCACGACGGCAGGTTCAACACGCTTGAGGAAGTGGTAGAACACTATAATTCGGGGATTCAAGACCATCCCAACCTCGACTTCCGTCTCCGCAATCCATTTACACTCACCGATCCTAAGCGTTTAGAGCTAACGGATTCTCAGAAACAGGCGCTGGTTGCGTTTCTGCATACGCTCACGGATGAGGAGTTTGTAGCGGATGTGCGGTTTATGGATCCGTTCAAGTAAAGACGCAACATTTTGCGTCTGTACCTCACCCGCGCATTTTATCGAGGAGCTCGCTGAGTTGGCGGGCCTCTTCGGCGGATAGGTTGTGAAGGGTCACGTCCAGTTCGCTATCCAGTGCGTCTACCTTTCCCAAAAAGGAGTAGCCTTCCGGAGTAAGGGTCACGTCGACCAGGCGCTTGTCATTGGAGCAAACCGACCGGGCAACCAGGCCTTTTTGGCACAGGCGCTCTACGATACGCGAGGTGTCTGACATTTTATCCAACAGTCTTTCCCGGATATCGGAGGTAGATAAGGGCTTGCCGGCGCCCCGCAAGATGCGCAGTACGTTGTATTGTTGCAGGGTGATATCGAAAGGCTTGAGGTAAGCCTTAAACTGTTCGGTGAGCCAGTTGGAAGTATAAATTAAATTGACAGCTACTCTTTGCCATTCGTTTCGAAATGGCGTTTTTTGCTGTATGGCATTTTCGATGGTCATTTTGCCTTTTATTTTTGTAGATACAACAGTGGTTTAGGTTTCAAACGCAAAAATACTCATTCAATGTTAAAACATCAAATTTATTTAACATCAAAACCTCAAACCATATAGCAGATGATCATACCCGGCAAAAAGTACATGGTGCTTTTTTTTTATCTGGCCGCGCTTTTCTCCTTAATATATTCTCCTTTTACCCTATCGGTGAGTTTGATCGCATGGTGTGTACTGGCGTTCATTAAATGGAAAAATGAACGGGGCCGGCTCGATTTTTTTCCTGATGTAGTCGCGTGGCGAAAGCTCATGCCGCCGGCGCCCAATTATCCTATTTACGCATTGATACTGATTTTTGCGCTTACCCTGCTTGCGGGGTGGCCGGTGCAGGAATGGGATTTCTGGCTGGACCGTCTGCGCACGCGGCTGCCGCTGTTATTATTGCCGCTGGCTGTTGTGATACACCCTCCGCTAAGCACACGCGAATTCAACGGATTGCTATATGCTTTCGTACTCATGCTGGTCATTACCTGTATAGGGGTAGGCATAAATTACGCCATGCACTTTGAGGCTGTCCAGGAAATGATTAAACAGGGGCAATCCATTCCGGTGCCTCGCAACCACGTGCGTTTCAGCGTGTTGATGGCTATTGGCGTAGTAGCCGGCATCTATCTTATTCAGCAAAAACACTACTGGTACAGGCCTTGGGAAAGCCGGGCTCTGCCGGCCATGACCGCATTCCTTTTCATTTTTATCCACATATTATCGGTACGCACCGGGCTTGCGGCTTTATACCTTGCAATGGGGGCGTTGTTGCTGAGGTATATTTTGGTAAATAAAAAATACCTGACGGGAGCGCTGATGATGGTTGCGCTGGTGCTGTTGCCAGTAATTGCTTACCGGGCGGCCCCCAGTTTCAAAGCCAAGGTAGATTACATGCGCTACGACTGGTATATGTTTCAGCAGGGGCAGGGAGGAATTAATTCCGATTCGGGGCGGTTTGCCTCATTAGATGCCGGTTGGGATATTGTAAAAAAACATCCGTGGTTCGGCATCGGCACGGCCAACCTGAGAAAAGCGATGCGGGAGTATATCCGCACGAACTATCCCGGATTTGAAGTGCACATGCCGCCGAATCAGTTTTTATACGTCACGGCTACCACTGGAATAGTGGGTCTGCTGGTCTTTTTATTCGCGTTTTTTTATCCCCTTTTTTACGGCGCCAACTACCGGCATATATTTATCGCGGGGCTCTACGCGGTATTATTCGTCACGCTGATCATCGATCACCCACTCGATTCCAGTATGGGGGTGGGTACGCACTGCGTGTTTTTACTGCTGGCTCTCAAGCAGCGGTCTGACCGCTAGCAGGGCGGCTTCCAGGCCCGAGGCGTCTTTTCCGCCGGCGGTAGCGAAGAACGGTTGACCGCCGCCGCCGCCCTGGATATGCTTTGCCAGTTCGCGCACCATATTGCCGGCGTGTAGTCCGCGCGTATCCACAAGTGATTGGCTGATAATCACCGTGAGCAGCGGTTTATCGCCGGCTACGGCGCCGAGTACGATCACGGCGTCGCCGAGTTCCTTTTCCAGCTGGTAGGCCAGGTTTTTGATCGCGTTAGCGTCTGACAGCGGCAGATTTGCGCAAAGCAACTTATATCCGTCGTGCGCTTCTGCTTTTGCCAATAGTTCGCCTTTCAGTGCGCCTGCCTGGGCGGCCAGCATCTTTTCGACTTCCTTGCGCAGCTGACGGTTTTCCTCTTGCAGGTCGGCCACCAGTTTGGCGGTATTTTTCGGATTTTTCAGCAGGAGGCGGATAGCTTCCAGTTCTTCCAATTCGCGGTTGATAAATTGCTCGGCCGTATCGGCGGTCACCGCTTCAATGCGGCGGATGCCGGCGGCTACGGCGCTTTCGGCCACAATCTTGAACTGGCCGATATGACCGGTTGCGGGCACGTGGGTGCCGCCGCACAATTCGCGGGAGAAGCTGCCGTCAAAAGTCACCACGCGCACCTTTTCGCCGTATTTTTCGCCAAAGAGCATCATAGCGCCCAGTTGGCGGGCTTCTTCGATAGGTACGGCCCGGTCTTCCTCGAGGGGAATATCTTCGCGGATCTTTTGGTTGACCAGGGCCTCGATTTGGGCTATTTCTTCGTCGGTCACTTTTTGGAAGTGCGAAAAGTCGAAACGCAGGCGCTGGTCGTTCACATCCTGGCCTTTTTGCAAGGCGTGTTGGCCCAATATGCGGTGCATAGCGGCGTGCATCAGGTGTGTGGCCGAGTGGTTGCAGGAAGTAGCGCGGCGTTTGCCGGCGTCAACCTGGGCGGTCACAGTGGCATCGATATGGGCCGGCAGGCGGTCGACGACGTGGATAATCAGGTCGTTTTCCTTTTGGGTATCGAGCACCTTGATTTGTTCGGCGCCAAAAAACAAAAGCCCCGTATCGCCGGCTTGACCGCCGCTTTCGGCATAAAAGGGAGTTGAAGCCAACACGATCTGGTATTGATCTTTGTCCTTCACCTTCACCGTGCGGTATTTCAGGGCATACGTATCGGTTGTGCGGAGGTAGTCGTAGCCCACAAAAGTCACCTCTTCGCCCTGCCGCACCGTTTGCCAGTCGCCCACTGCCTTTTGGGCGTCGGCGCGGGAGCGTTCTTTTTGGGATTGGAGGGCTTTTTCGAAGCCGGCTTCGTCAACCGACCAGCCTTTTTCGGCGGCGATCAGCCTGGTAAGGTCGATGGGAAAGCCATAGGTATCGTAAAGTTCGAACGCGTCGTCGCCTTTGATCAGGCCGTTGTGCACCTCCAGGTTGTCGAGGCGGCGCAGGCCGTTTTCGAGCGTGTGGAGGAAAGAAGCTTCCTCTCCTTCAATAATCCTGGCGATTTGCGTTTGCTGGGCTTTTAATTCGGGGAAAATACCGGCAAATAAATCGGCCAACAGCGGGATAAGCGTATGGAGATAGGGTTGCCTGATATCGAGGAAAGAATAATAATAACGCACGGCGCGGCGCAAAATGCGGCGCACCACATAACCCGGCCCCGAATTGGAAGGCAGTTGGCCATCGGCGATAGTAAACGCTACCGACCTGATATGGTCGGCGATCACCCGCATCGCAATATCGCTTTTTGCCGAGCGGTCGTAGCTAAACGTATACGGCTTGCCGCTGGCTTTTTCGGTATATTGAATAACGGGCGTAAAAATATCGGTATCGTAGGTAGCCGTTTTGCCTTGCAACACCATACAAAGGCGTTCGAAGCCCATGCCTGTGTCGACGTGTTTGGCGGGCAGTGATTCCAGAGAGCCGTCGGCTTTGCGGTTAAACTGGATAAACACATTATTCCAAATCTCGACTACGCGGGGGTGGTCCTGGTTGACCAGGTCGTGGCCGGGCGATTTGGCGCGTTCTTCGGGGCTACGGAGGTCTACGTGAATTTCGGTGCAGGGTCCGCAGGGGCCGGTATCGCCCATCTCCCAGAAGTTATCTTTTTTGCTGCCGTAGAGGATATGATCGCGGGGCAGAAAGCGCAACCAGATCTGGAGCGATTCGTCGTCGCGATCGAGTTTTTCGCGTTCATCGCCGCCAAAAACGGTGGCATAGAGGCGGTCGGCGGGGATGCCGTAGACTTCGGTGAGCAATTCCCACGACCAGGAGATCGCTTCTTCTTTAAAATAATCGCCGATCGACCAGTTGCCCAACATTTCGAACATCGTATGGTGGGTGCCGTCGTAGCCTACATCTTCCAGGTCGTTGTGTTTGCCCGAAACGCGCATACACTTTTGCGTATCAGCGATGCGGGGATTATCAGGGATCTTATTGCCGAGGAAAAAATCTTTAAACTGGTTCATACCCGCGTTGGTAAACATAAGCGTGGGGTCGTCTTTGTTTACGATAGGCGCGGAGGGCACTATTTTGTGCTGCTTGGACGCAAAAAAATCGAGGAATGCGGTCCTTATTTCAGTAGCGGTCATCATATGCCGGAAGTTGTTTTTTTTGAAAAACGTGGGCAAAGATAGGTTTTTTTTAGCACTTAGCACTTAGCACTCAGCAGTCAGTTGCTAAGAGCTGACTGCTGACTGCTGACTGCTGACTGCTAAAAACTCCTTAATTTACTTACAAAGAGGCACAGTATCCATAATTTGCTTACACAATCGTCTAATATTTGTGTTAAAGTTTTGAAAATCCGGATTCGTAGACTAATTTTGGCAAGCCACGTAAGCGATGACATTCCAATTTGGAAAAAACATCCACTAAAATAGCAGCTATCACCCCCCATTCAAGCCAAAAAATTAGAAAGCACTTAACCAACACGCTTGAAACGCTGCATTTTAGTAATTTTTGGCAAAGATTAAGACGCTCATGGGAAAAGAAAAGTACATTTACAACACTCACACGCTGCAATACGAACGGGTAGTTGAACCAATAAGTTCCAAATTATTAAGGCTATTCGGTTTTCTTTGTGCAGCAATCGTTACCGGATTTCTTTTCATGCTCATCTCTCACCGCTATTTCCCGTCACCGCGGGAGAAAGGCCTGCTCACCGAGAACAAGCAACTCCGGATGGAAATGGAACAAGCTTCAAAAGAGTTTGACCGGCTAAGCGAGGTACTCGACAACTTGCAACAACGCGACGCATACGCCCACCGCATGATCTTCGGCATGGATCCCATTGACGACGGCATATGGAACGGCGGTACGGGCGGTCACGACAAATACAGCAATTACCGGCAGTTTCGCTATTCCGGCGATATGATGGCGTCTATGCGCGAGCGGGTTGACAAGCTCAAGCGGCAGATGGACCTGCAATCGCATTCGCTCGACACGATCATCGGCATGGCAAAAGCCAAAGAAAAAATGCTGGCCAGCATGCCTTCTATCAAGCCGGTGCGCAGCGATAAGCTGGCGCGCGACGTGAAGTTGCTTTCCGGCTTCGGCTACCGCATCCACCCTATTTTCAAAGTGCCCAGGATGCACAGCGGCATTGACTTTACGGCGCCCAAAGGAACGTCCATACAATCTACCGGCGCAGGCCGTGTAATCAAAGCAGAGCGGGGTAGCGGTTTCGGCATGCACGTAGTAATCGACCACGGCTACGGCTACCAGACCCTGTATGCTCACATGAGCAAGATAGAAGTGCGCGAAGGGCAAACCGTAAAACGCGGACAGACTATCGGTCGCGTAGGCAGTACAGGTACTTCCACCGCGCCGCACTGCCATTACGAAGTGCACTACCGCGGGCAGCCTATCAATCCCATTCAATATGTGATTGACGGCCTTTCGCCTAAAGAATACAATGACCTCGTAAAAGCTGCCGAGGCAGCCAACCAATCGTTTGACTAAAGATCAACTTTGCCATATGAACCTAAAGGTTTCGGGAAAAGACCTCCGTTTTGGGGGTCTTTTTTCAATTATAGCGGGCGCCGGGCTATTACTGGCTTGCTACGATTCGCCCACAACCACTCCCCAGGTAGCGGTTGTTCCTGAAAAGGTATACATCCGGGCCGAAGCGGCGCCTGAAGATACGGCACAAACGCTTACCGTTGTAGGCGTAGGTGATATGATGCTGGGCACAAATTATCCTTCCACCTCCTACCTGCCGCCCAATGACGGCAAGGCTTTACTTGCGCCGGTGCTCGACCTTTTAAAAAACGCCGACGTTACCTTCGGCAACCACGAAGGCACCATACTCAACAAAGGCGGTACGCCCAAAACCTGCCGCGACCCCAAGGTATGCTACGTATTCCGCACGCCGGAGCGCTACGTAGATCGATTTGTAGAAGCCGGTTTCGACGTATTGAGCCTGGCCAACAACCACAGCGGCGACTTTGGCGCAGAGGGCCGCAAGCGCACCAAAGCCGTGCTGCGCGAAGCGGGCATACATTTTGCGGGACTGGCCGGCACCGACGAGACGGCCATTTTTGAGCGCAACGGCGTCAAATTCGGTTTTTGCGCTTTCGCGCCCAATAGCGGTACCTGCGACCTGCGCGATATTGCCGGCGCCAAAGCCCTCGTAGAAAAACTGGCCCGCGAAGTCGACGTAGTAATCGTATCCTTTCACGGAGGCGCGGAAGGCGCCGACCACCAGCACGTGCCCCGCGCTACCGAAACCTTTCATGGCGAAAACCGGGGCAACGTCTACAAGTTTTCTCACGCCGTTATCGATGCGGGCGCCGACATCGTTTTCGGCCACGGCCCCCACGTAACCCGGGCGGTAGAATTGTACAAAGACCGGTTTATCTCTTACAGCCTGGGCAATTTCTGCACCTACGGCCGTTTCAGTCTCAACGGCCCTGCCGGCATTGCGCCCCTGATTAGCCTGCAAATAAACCGCGAAGGCGAATTTTTGGAAGGCAAAATCACGCCTACCTATCAGCAAAAAACGCACGGCCCCAAAATCGATGCACAAAAGCGGGTAATCAAAACCATCAAAAGCCTTACCAAAGCGGATTTTCCGGAAACACGCCTATCCATCGATGACGATGGGATCATGCGCAAAAAATAAGGGGTCGAAGTGCAAAATGAAGAGATTGGCTGTAAATTGCGCTATTCCTAATTCGCAAATATGAACAAAGCCACCTCCCCTGCAGACCGGTATTGCCACAACTGCCACTACCCCCTGGCGCCTTACGGCGATTTTTGCCCGCATTGCAGCCAGAAATACACCAAGGGCAAGGTCACGGTTTGGGAGCTGATCCAGGATTTTCTGGATTCTTTTTTCAATTTCGATTCCAAATTGTTTCTTGCCCTGCGCGACTTATTTTACCCCGGCAGGCTCACCACCGTTTATTTTGAGGGAAAGCACAAACGTTATGTGAGCCCGATCCGCCTTTTTTTATTTATGGCGGTATTACACTTTGCCGTGATAGGCCTGCTCGTGCAAGGCAAAGTAGAGGATGCGCTGTCAAGTGAAATCGAAGAATATAGCGAAAATGCGCATGCTGCGGATTTACTCGACAGCCTGCAGGTATCGCGCAAGAAAGTAGAGCAAATGTTTCCCGGTCAAAAAGACATACCTATTGCCATAGACTCCTTATTAAAGCAGGTAAAAACCAGCAACGACAGCATGCCGGTTTTCCTTTTTTTGCCGAGCATGGTGGATAGTTCTTCTGCGAGAGTAGAATCGCGGATTGCCTCCAAAGACGTATTTTCTTTAACGGAAGAAGAAGTACTTGACAAATACAAATTTACCGGTTTTTGGCCCCGCACGCAGGTAAAACAAAACCTCAGGGCATATAAACACCTCGACACGCTGGCCACTTATGTGCTTAGCAAGCTGATCTGGATGGTTCTGTTGATGATGCCGGCGCTATCGCTTATTCTTAAATTACTGTATATCAGGCGAAAAAGATATTTCGTAGAGCACCTGGTTTTTTCCTTTCACTTCCACGCTTTCGCGTTTTTGCTCATGTCGGCGTATTACATTTTTTGGGCTAACGTGGCAATGGCGGAAACGACAACAACACTGGATATCATCATCTTTGCTGTAGTACCTGTATATTTGATGGTCTATTTGTTGCTGGCCATGCGCCGGGTATATCAACAAGGATGGATAAAGACATTTATCAAAATGTACATCCTGAACGTGGCCTACCTGATCATCTTTGTGACGTTTTTGATTTTGACTGTAGTGATCAGCGCCATGTTGTTTTGATTTTAATAAAAAAAAATGTCCAACAGCATTTACGAACAATACGAAACCGTCATCGGGCTGGAAGTGCACGTGCAGCTAGCCACGCGCAGCAAAGCTTTTTGCGGCGACGACGCCTCCTTCGGGGGCGAGCCCAATACCCATGTGAGCGCTATTTCGCTGGGCCACCCGGGCACCTTGCCGCGATTGAATAAGCAACAGGCGGCTTATGCCGTGCGGCTGGGCCTGGCATTGGGTTGCCGTATCGACCCTGCCAGTGCGTTTGACCGCAAAAACTATTTTTACGCCGACCTGCCCAAGGGATATCAGATCACCCAAGACCGGCGGCCGATATGCGTAGGCGGCGCTCTGCCCATCAAGCTGGGTGAAACCTGGAAAGAAATACGGCTCCACCATATCCACATGGAAGAAGACGCGGGCAAGAGCATCCACGATCAGGATCCCCGGTTTTCGTTCATAGACCTCAACCGCGCCGGCGTGCCGCTGCTGGAGGTAGTCACCGAACCCGAGTTGCGCTCTGCCGAAGAAGTCGACGCGTTTATGAGCGGCATGCAGCAGTTGGTGCGTTATCTGGGCATTTCCGACGGCAACATGGAGGAAGGCTCTATGCGCTGCGACTGTAACGTGTCGGTGCGGCGACGCGGCGATACCAGGCTGGGCGAGCGCTGCGAGATCAAAAACCTCAACTCCATGCGCTACGCGCGCAGGGCCATCGCTTATGAAGTAAAACGCCAGATAGACCTTATCGAAGCCGGTGGCAAAGTAGCCCAGGAAACGCTGCATTTCGACCCCGACACCGGCGTGACCTCCCCCTTGCGCAGTAAAGAAGACGCCCACGACTACCGTTATTTTCCCGAGCCCGATTTGCCGCCGGTATTGCTCGACAAAATTTTTCTCGACGCGCAGGAGCGCGCCCTGCCTGCCCTGCCCTGGCATTTATACGTGCAATTCCGGAATGAATACCAACTGACCGACTACGACGCCGGCTTATTAATAGAAGACCGGGAAACGGCAGCTTATTTTCAGGCTTTATGCGCCCAAACCCCACACAAAAAGGCGGCGGCCAATTTAATAATAAATAAAATACTACCCTGGCGCCGGGAGACAGGCGCCGAACTGGCCGATTTTCCCCTCACATTACCTTCGCTTGCCGCTTTTCTGCAGCTCATCGACGAGGGCAAGGTGAGCAATGCCATTGCATACCAGCGCCTGTTACCCGCGCTGATGGAAAATCCCAGCAAAGCGCCCCTGGCGCTGGCTCAGGAGCTTGAACTCATCCAGACGGCCGATACCGACTTGTTGGGAGAACTGGCCGACCAGGTACTGGCAGCCAATCCCGACAAAGTAGCCGCCTACAAAAAAGGTAAAACGGGCCTGATGGGCTTTTTTATGGGCGAAATGATGCGCTTATCGAAAGGCCAGGCCGATCCAAAAACCACGACTGCGCTACTCGCTGAGAAATTAAAGGTTTAGGCGGGTTTTGCGGGCCAATTTCAACTTATGGCAGAGAATATCACCATTGAATTGCGCGAGCTTAAAATGAGCGACTACCAGTCGCTGAAAAGCGCCATGATCGAAGCGTATCCCGATTCGCCCAGCGACTACTGGATAGAGGAACACATCCAGAAATTGCTCGATATTTTCCCCGAAGGGCAGATCGGCATCAGCGTCAACGGCAAAATCGTGGGTTGCGCCCTGGCCATCATCGTCAACTACGAACACTTTGGCGACGAGCATACCTATCAGCAGATTACGGGCAATTACACCTTTAATACCCACAACCCCAAAGGCGATGTACTATACGGTATAGAGGTATTTATCCACCCCGAATACCGCGGTTTGCGCCTGGGGCGCCGCCTGTACGACGCCCGCAAAGAACTGTGCGAAAATCTCAACCTACGCGCCATTATTTTCGGGGGCAGGATTCCCAATTATCACTTGCACGCCCATACCGTCACGCCCAAAGAATACATCCAGAAAGTCAAACACAAAGAAATTTACGACCCTACGCTGACCTTTCAGTTGTCGAATGATTTTCACATCAAAAAAGTACTCAAAGGCTACCTGCCCGGCGACAAGTCGTCGCAGGAATACGCTACGCTATTGCAATGGGACAACATCTACTACAGCCGCAAAACGGGCAGGTTATCGGAATACGAACCTATTGTGCGGCTTGGGCTGGTGCAATGGCAGATGCGGTCTTATCAATCGATCGACGAATTATTTGAGCAGGTAGAATACTTTGTCGATGCCGTGTCGGGATACCAGTCTGATTTTGCCTTGTTTCCCGAGTTTTACAACGCGCCGCTGATGGCCGCCTACAACCACCTGGCCGAATCGGAGGCCATCCGGCAGTTGGCCACCTTTACTGAAGAATCCAGAAACCGCTTCCTCAACCTCGCCATCAGCTACAATATCAATATTATCACGGGCAGTATGCCGCTGTTGCGCGACGACAAGCTATACAGTGTGGGGTATCTGTGCCGGCGCAACGGCACGTATGAGGAGTACGAAAAAATCCACGTGACGCCCGATGAAGTAAAAAGCTGGGGTATGGTAGGTGGCCGCAAAGTCAAGGTATTTGAGACCGACTGCGGCCCGATAGGCATTTTGATGAGCTACGACATTGTTTTCCCCGAATTATCGCGGCTGTTGGGGCAGCAGGGCATAAAAATTCTGTTTGTGCCTTTTGTGACCGACACGCAAAACGCTTACGAGCTGGTGCGCACCTGCGCCCGGGCCCGGGCTATTGAAAGCGAATGTTATGTGGCGATTGCCGGCGCAGTGGGCAACTTGCCCCGGGTGCACAATATGGATATTCAGTTTGCACAATCGGCGGTGTTTACCCCCTGCGATTTTTCATTCCCCACCAACGGCATTCGCGCCGAAGCTACGCCCAATACCGAAATGATCCTCGTCTCCGACCTCGACCTGGATTTGCTCACGGAGCTTCATACGTACGGCGGCGTGCGCAGCCTGAAGGATCGCCGCACGGATATCTACGAGGTGACTTGGAAGAGGGGGAGAGGGGGAGAGGGGGGGAGGGGGTGAGGGGGAGAGGGAGAGAGGGAGTGAGGGGGAGAGGGAGAGAGGGAGTGATTTTGGGACTTTGGGACTATTGGACTTTGGGGCTATCAGACTTTCAGCGCTAGTCTAAAAGTCTGATAGTCTGTAAAAAAAACTGAATGCGGAGTTAGAAATCGGGGATACAGTCTTGCATATCCCAATTACCGCACCAGTACAGGTTGTCATTGCATTGACACGGTATATGTCCGCCTCTAATTTGACCTTTTAGCGTTGAATAATAAATACCGGGACAAAAGTGGTCGCCGGCGCCGTCTTTCCAAACATATATATTATACACATCACATGTATCACAGTTATTCTCCGAGAATCTGCCGTCTATTGTACAATAAAGAATCCCCTCTAGCGGAAAGACATCCATTACAACCCATCCCTTTGCTTCACAATGCATCCTTGCCACTTCAGAGCAGAGGAGCTGCGGCGGCGGCGTAGTAATACAACCTCTCATTTCCACTTCTATCCAGCCATTGGGTTTTCCCAGCATAGTGACCACCAGCTCGTGCGTCCCTGCTAACAGTTGGGAGTTGAGTTGGAGGGTCATATTAGTTTGGGTAAAATTGGCCGGAGTAAAGATCGTCTGACCATCCAGGGTGATGGTAGCGGCTGCCACCTCGTGGTTAGCGACGGTGAGGCATATATCGGCTTCTTCTCCCATGTTAAAAATCCGGTGTACGGCCATCGGTTGGCTATTAGGTCCGGGAACCTGGCCCGGGGGCAGGAAAGGAGCGCCTACCGGCCTGCCGGTATTCCGCACAAAAGTTTCGGGCCCGAAGATAAGATCGCCTTCACACGGGTCGCAGGTAGTTCGTTGGTCTATTGCCGCGGCGTTATCCACGTCGAGCGGCGCCCACTCGGTTTTCTCGCAGGTAGTGAGTAGAACCCACGCCGGCAAGAGCAAGAGTAGCTTTATTTGGCTGAGTTTCATGGTAGTAGTTTTTGCAAATTCGGAATAAGGACTATTCCAAACACCTATTGTTGAATGGTGATAATATAGGTATTTTAGGGGAGGAATGAAATGATAATTGTCAGCAGTCAGCAGTCAGCAGTTAGCAGTTAGCAGTTAGCAGTCAGTAGCCGGCGGTCGGCGGTGAACGGTAAACGTTCACCCTACGGTTTCACGGCGAACCTCGTCCAGCCGTCGGGGTCGGATTTGAGGGAGAAGGGCCAGCCGTGGGCGGTGAGGATTTCGCGGGCGAGCGTGAGGCCGATGCCCTGGCCGCCGTTTTTAGTGCTAAAAAAGGGCGTAAACAGCTTGTCTTCTACTTCTTTGGGAATGGGTTTTCCGTTGTTGGCAATAGTCAATTGGCGGGGATTGGAGGTGAGGGTTATGGACACCGTGCCATTTTTCGGACTGGCTTCGATGGCATTTTTGATCATATTCACCAATACCTGTTCGATCTGGCCGGCGTCGGCCCAGGCCTGGAGGGACGGATGCGGGATACTCAATTCGAGGTTTACGCCTGCATTTTTGGCGCTAAAAGACATCAACTGGGTCACTTTTCTCAGCAACTCGTTCAGGTCGACAAGCGCTTTAGTGGGGGCGGGCAGGCGGATCACGTCGGCGAAATTGCGCATGAAATGAGAGAGATGTTCGTTGCGCTCTATGGCGACTTGCAGGGCCGGTTTGACCTCCGAATCGGGCGCCTGCAGTTGGAGCGTTGTGTCCAGTATTGAATTCACGGCGCCGATAGAATTATTCACCTCGTGGGCCATCATGCGGATCACCTTGCCGTAGGAGCGTTTTTCGGCTTCGAGGATTTCGACGGTCAGCTCTTCGATCATCACAAAATCGCAGGGAAAGCCGCGGTCGACAAACTGGGCTTTCTGGATTTTTAGTGTGCGGGGGCCATCCAGGGTGATAGTTTTGGATTCGCCTGTTTTTAATTCGCCGATAACCTGAAAAACGGGGTGTGTAAAATCGCTGAGCGGCCGGCGCTTCGCCTTTTCCCTTTGCAGGGCCGTCCACTCCAGTGCGCGAGGATTCATGGCGGCGATAAAGCCGTCGTAATCGAACAAAATAATTCCTGTGGGGGAAGTTTGTATTAATTTTTCCAAAAAATAATGTTGTTCCTGTTGCGTAGTTCGCTCCAGTCGCAACTGATCGATCATGTGGTTATAGACCTCGATAAGCTGATCCATCTCGAATTTGCCTGTTTTCACAAACCTCACATTAAAATCGCGGTCTTTGATAGCATCGGCGCCGCGGAGCAGCAATTGCAGGGGGCGGATAAGTTCGTTGTAGAGCGACCAGGAAATGGCCAAGGAGAGCAGGATAAAAAATTCGGCTACAAGAAAGAGCAATTTATTTTCCTTAAAAATAAAAAACGACAGGGTGATCGTCACCGCGTGGATAACGACGATAAAGAGAATGAATTTGGCGCTGAGTTTCATATGTCGTCCTGGCTATATGGGATGCCGAATTTTTCGAGTCGCCGGTACAATGCGCTGCGCGTGATGCCGAGTGATTTGGCTACGCGGGCTATTTTGCCTTTGTGAAAAGTCATAGCGCGTTGTATCATTTGCACCTCCATTTCCTCGAGCGTCATGGCGCCCACCTCCGGCAGGCCGCCGGCAGCTTTGCGGGCTGTGGGCTGGTATTGTTGCTGAAAATCGGCCACAGTGAGCAAATCGTGAGGATTTACCAACACAGTGCGTTCCACCAGGTTTTTCAATTGGCGGATATTACCGGGCAGGGGCAGCGTTTTGAGCCATTTCATGGCCTCGGGTTCTATCTGAATCGGGCGGTTGTACAGTTCGCTGAGGTTTGTAATAAAATGATCAACGAGGAGTGGGATATCGCCGGGGCGTTCGCGCAGGCTGGGTAATTTGAGCGTAATGAGATTAATGCGGTACAGCAGGTCTTCCCTGAATTGGTTGTCGGCCACCATCTCTTCGAGGTTGCGGTTGGTGGCCGAAATCACGCGCACGTCGACGGTTTTGGTGCGGCTGCTGCCCAGCACCTCGTAGGTGCGGTCTTGTAATACGCGCAGCAATTTAACCTGGCTGGCTAATTCGAGGTCGCCGATCTCGTCGAGGAAAATGCTGCCTTTGTTCGTCATTTCGAAGCGCCCTACCCTATCGGTGCGGGCGTCGGTAAAAGCGCCGCGCACGTGGCCGAACATTTCTGATTCGAACAAGCCGGCCGAGATACCCCCGAGGTTCACCTTCACAAAAGGGCGCTTGCTGCGCAGACTGTTTTGGTGGATGGCTTCGGCGATAAGTTCCTTGCCGGTGCCGCTTTCGCCCATTATCAGCACCGGTGCGTCGGTGGGCGCTACGCGGCCGATAGTTTCCAATATTTGAATGATTTGTGGATCGTTGCCGATGATCGCGCTGAAATCGAACTGCTGGTCGAGTTTTTTGCGGGCAGCAGCGCCGCCGGAACCGGAGGGGGTTTTGCCTGGAGAGGATAACTGGAGTATCGTGCGCACCGACTCCATCAGGTGGCTGTTTTTCCAGGGTTTATTAATAAAGTCAGAGGCGCCGAGTTTCATACCTTTCACGGCGAGGTCGATGGAGGCCCAGCCCGTGATGAGGATAACGGGTAATTCGGGATGGGTGCTTTTGATGCGTTCCAGCATCTTCAGACCGTCGGCGCCCGAAGTTTCGTTAGAAAAATTCATATCGAGGATGACAAGTTCCGGCAGGGTATGCTGCAAAAAGTCGAGCGCTTCGCCCGGTGAGCTCACCGGGGAAGCGTCGAAGCCTTCTTTTTTCAGCAGTAGTGAAAGCGAAGTGCGAACTGCTATGTCGTCATCGATGATCAATATCATGGTCTACACATACGGCTTAGCCTTGTTTTGTCACGGTCGAGATGTCACCTTCCCTCGTGCCTCGGGAAGATGACACCTCTTCCCTCGTGCCTCGGGAAGATGACACCTCTTGGCCGAAATTGTCACGGTCGAGATGTCACCTTCCCTCGTGCCTCGGGAAGATGACACCTCTTGGCCTGGTCGCGCAAAGAAAACTATGCGATTAATAAAATCTATTCCTCATGCAGTGCCGTGGCCGGGTAAATCGCCGCTGCCTGCCGGCTCGGGTAAAAAGCGCAGCCTATCGCCATTACCAAAATAGATAACACTGCCAGCAACATAGCCCAGCCGTATACGGCGGATTCTACATTGAGGGCATCGAGCAGGGGTAATTGGACTGCAAAAAACAAACCTAAAAATACCCCAAAACCGGCAATTACCAGGGTTTCTCCCACGAAATATGTCCAAATTTGGCTTTTGGAGGCGCCCAGTGCGCGCCGAAGGCCGATTTCGCCTTTGCGCCGGTTGATATTTTGAAACAAAATACCAAACAAACCCAGTCCTACATTAAACACCAGAAATCCGCACACGATAAACAGAATGAGGATAGGCACCCAAATCGTTTTATCCTGTGTGCGGCGCATATCGTCGAGGTGTTGGATCTCCACCGTCCAGTCTTTGCCCAGCTGTTGCATAGAACGGGCCAGGCCGGCTTCGAATTCGGGGGTGGCATCGGGGGCGACTTTGACCAGCATATCCGACTCCCAGTTGCCGAGCGGTGCGAACACGCAGTTTTCGTCGGCCTGGAACGACGATTTGTGGCGGAAATAGTCGACGACGCCTACTACCTTTTGCTGGTTATCTTCCAGACCTACAACTTTGCCGACAGCTTCTTCTTTATTGCCAAACAGGTTTTCGGCCATACGCCGGGTGATGACAATGGGGTCTATTTTGCCAATAGTGTCTTCATAGGTAAACCAGCGCCCCGCCAGCATTTCGATACCCAAAGTAGGGGCATAGCTGGGTTCCACATTGATATAATCGCTCAGTGTGTTCTTGCCCTCGTATTCAAAATCGCGGTTGGAACTGCTAAAACTGAAGGGCAGGTTGCCGGAGGAAAAAGAAAAATGCGCTACTTCTTTGATATTGCTCAGATGGCGGCGCACCAGTTCGCGGTATTCTCCCCGGATGGTATCGTTTTGGGTGTTAAAATTGATGTATACTGCCCATACATTTTCAGCCTTCAAGCCGCTTGGTTTCACGTAGTTGCGGTAGGTGTAGATAGACAGGCTCCACACGGCGAACAGGATGAGGAAAGAGACGAATATTTCGAGCATCATGAGGAAGTTGCTCTTTTTCTTTTTCCAGATGAGTTTTAAGATATGTGTAAACATGATTTTTGATTTAATGATGAAAGCCTGGTTATTTTACCACGGAGTTACGCAGAGTTTACACGGAGTTACACGGAGTATATATCACACTCTGTGAAACTCCGTGTAAACTCCGTGTACCTCTGTGGTAAAAAAATCCATGATTACCCTTTTAATGCGTCAACTACCGGGAGTTTCGACATGCGCCAGGCGGGGAAAACGCCCGACATCAGTCCGAACACCACGCTAAGCACGAAGGCGATAATCGCCACCTTCCAGTTGATTGCCAGGTCGGCGTAGGGTATCAGGTCGCTTTGGTTAAACCAGGCGATAAATGCGCCCGACAGCACCAAGGCGATAATACCGCCGATGATCGTCAGCATCACATTTTCAATAATAAACTGCCAGACCAGCGTGCGTGAAGAAGCGCCAAACGCTTTGCGGATGCCTATTTCGGAAGATCGCTCCAAAATACGACTGATATTGATATTCACCAGGTTGATCGCCGGCAGCGACATAAAGAGCAGCGCAAAAGCCGCGGCGAAGAGGTAGAACCTGGCCCGGGTCGAGCCGTCGCTATTGTTGAAAAAAGTATCCGCCGCCATACTTTCGAAATAGGGTTTGAGCGAGGCATTGAGAACCTGCGGCTTGAAGAAGTCGTCTTTAGGCAAGGGTATACGCTTTACCACGTCGTTGTATTCCGCTTGAATACGCGGCAAATCGGCTTTGCTTTTGGCCAGCGCCATCACCATATACTCCCCATTGAGTTGGGTATTAGCGGGGTCGCGTTTTTGCAGATGGTAGGGCATATACACGTCTGCCGACACCATCATGCGGGTAATGGGGCAACCGCGCACCACGCCGATCACGCGCAGATCTTGTCCGTTGATTTCGATGGTTTTGCCTATTGCCGACACCCCTTTGCCGAAGTAGTCGTCGCGGGTATCGTTGTTGATCACGGCCACCGCCTCGTTGGCATCGATTGTTTGCTGGTTGAAAGGTTTTCCTTCCAGGAATTCAAACTGCGTGATCTCCCAGAAGACGGGGTCGGTATATTTAAAAAACAACTTCAACTTCTTGCCATTGCCGTAGGTATTCACGGTATTGGGAGAAGATGAAAAAGCCACCTTCTCAGGCGTTTCGAGCGTTTTGACGTATTTGTTGATATACGACAGGCTCATGGGCCCCCGGCGCATGGCGTTGTTGCCGTTGGAGGTGTCGGCCTCTTCGATCATGGTGGCAAAAAGCGTACGATCGCGGTATACTTCGGGGTATTTGCCGCCGAAGATATGCTCGTAAAATGACGTCAGCAGGATCAGGATCATCAGCGTCATGCTAATGCCAAAGAGGCTGATGAAGGTAAAAAATTTGCGCCGCCGCATGACGGCCAAGGTTATTTTTAGATAGTTTTTAAGCATGGTCTACTTAGATTTTTGCAGGGAAATGCCGGGTTTGAGGGAGGGAGAGTGGGAGTGTGGGAGTGTGGGATCATTGATTCTCACCCTCTCACCCTCCCACCCTCTCTCACTCCCCTCTATGCGGTATAAAACTGATTAGACGACACCAGGGCGCCATCGAAGAGGCGTACCAGGCGGTGGGTTCGTTTGGCCATACCTTCGTCGTGGGTAACCATCACAATCGTAGTGCGGTCTGCCGTATTCAGTTGTTCGAGAATTTCCATAATCTCGTGGCCCATCGCCGAGTCGAGGTTGCCGGTAGGCTCATCGGCCAGGATGAGGTCGGGGCGGCCCACGATAGCGCGGGCGATAGCCACGCGTTGTTTTTGTCCGCCGGAGAGCTGCGTGGGGTAGTGCTTCATGCGGTTAGACAGGCCCACTTTCTCCAGGGCCTCCGTGGCCAGTTTGCGGCGTTCTTTGGATGACACTTTGCGGTACAACAGCGGCAGTTCCACATTATCTAGCACGGGCAGGTCATTAATCAGGTGGTAGCTCTGAAAAATAAAGCCGATCTTTTCGTTGCGGAATTGCGAAAGCGCCTTGTCGGAATAACCATGGATCACCTGGTTTTCGATCGTAATCTGCCCCGAGGTGGGTTCATCGAGCAGTCCCATGATATTGAGCAGCGTACTTTTGCCGCATCCGGAGGGGCCCATGATGCTCAGGAACTCGCCTTTGGCGACTTCCAGGCTGATATTGTTGAGCGCGAGGGTTTCTACCGTGTCGGTGCGGTAGATCTTTTCGATTTGGGATAAGCTTAACATGATCAGTGTGTTATTTTTTCTTGTTTTTCAAAATCAAAAAGCGTAAGCAGGCGCAGGCGGTAAAAAGCCGCCCAATAGTCGCGCAGGGCGCCGATATAATCGCGTTTGGCCTGGTCTTTTTCGGCAAAGGCGATACTCAGGTCGGTAATGCTCAGGTCGCCCAATACGTAGCGTTCGCGAGCGATCTGGTATTTCTCGGCGGCGATAGAATCGGCGCGGGCGGTGAGCGACAATTGGTCTTTGAGCATATCAAAAAGCGTGACCTGGGTATAAATAGCCTGGGTAAAGAGCTGTTTGTCCTGCTCGATGGTATACACCGTCAACTGTTGGTTGGCTTCGGCGGTTTTCACGCTTGAAAGTGCGCGGCCCCAGTCGAGGATAGGCATCGTAAACGAGATAGCCACCAACTCCTGGTTTTGGGGTTTTTGGTACAAATCGCCGATCGCCTCCGAGCGGTTGCTGAAGCCCAGGCTGGCCGTGAGGCTGGCGTTGATGCCGCGGTCGGCTTTGGCCTTCACCACGTCGCGTTCGGCTTCGAGCAGTCGCCGGGTAAAGCCGATAGCGTCGGCGCGGTTGGCGTAGGCTTCGGCGATAGCTTTTTCTGCCGCAATGGCGGGCGAGCTTGTGGGAATGGGTTCTTGCAAATCGAGTTTATCGTTGTTTTGCAGGCCTATATACGCCTTGAGGTTGAGGGTAGCAATTTCGAGTTCCTGGCGGGCGGTAGTCACGGCTTTCAGGGCCTTGAGTTGTTCGAGTTGGAGTTGGAGGATCTCATTGCGGCTCAGCTTGCCCAGCTCGAATTTTTCGTTGGCTATGCGCAGGATATCGTCGGTATTTTTGAGATTCGTTTCGGCAATTTGCTGGTTGACCTGGGCGAGCAGCAGGTCGAAATAAAGCGTACTGGCCGTGAGGGCGATATTTTCTATAGCTTCAATATATTCCTGGGTGCTTTCCTGGTATTTGAGCGGTTCAATTTTTTTGCCCCATTTCATTTCATTAAACTGGAACAGCGGCTGCTCGAGCCCCACGGCAAACAGCGTGCCGTTGTAGAGCGTGGCGCCCCTGATAAAATCGTCGAAGCGCTGCACTTGCGAAGTAGCGTAAATCGTGCCGCCGGTGCGGGCGATATTTTGTTCGAGCGACACCCCTACCGAAGAGTTGTTATAGCGTATGGGCTGAAACTGGATCGTACCGTCGGGTTGCACCACCTCCTGAAAAGAGCGCGAGAAGGCAGGCAGCCGGCTGTCGAGTAGCAGTTGCGGTTTGAAATTAGACTGAAAAGTGCGGTATTCCCAATAGCGCGTTTCCTTGGTCGTAGAGGCCCGGCGCGCAGCGATCGACTTGGCTTTCGCCAGATCGATCACCTGCGCCAGTGTAAGTTTGTCGGGTGATTGCGCCATCAAAACCTGAAAAGAAAACAGCAGGGTGATATAGATCAGGGTTTTCATGGCTTTATTTTACGGTGATTTCATTTGCATTTCTAAAAGCCGACATATCGGTCAAAATAATCGACTCGCCGGGTTGCAGACCTTCCTCGATTTCCACGTAATCGAAGCTGGTGAGGCCGAGTCGCAGCGTGCGTCGTTCCGCCGATTTGCCGTCGGGGCGGAGTACAAAAACATCCTGTACCTGGGCGCCTCTGAAAGCGGGGCCGTTGGCTACGCGCACCACATTTTTGCGGGCGTCGGTCACCACGTAGAGTTCCACCCGCATCTTGGGACGCAGCAACTTGTAGGCTTCGGTATCCTGCAGGCTCACGTCGAAATTCACCACATTATTCGTTACGGCGGGTCGCACGCTTAGCAGCATACCGCGCACCGAATTGTCGCCGATGCGCACGATGATGGGCAGTCCGGCCTGCAATTGATCGGCATAGTTATCCGAGATAGAACCGAGAATCTTAAAGCTGCCCAGGTCGGCGATGCGAGCGATAATCTCTCCCTCCCCTACCCTGGCGCCGAGGTTTGTATTCACAAAAGTAATCACCCCGGCGCGGGAGGCCGTGATATCCGACTGTTTGAGTTTGTGGGCCATCTCCTGGAGGCCTTTTTCCTGGATAGCGGCGGTAATCTCCGTTTCGCGGATACTGGTGCGCATCACTGCCTGGCGGCTGCGGATATCATTTTCGAGTTGTCTTTTTTCGAGTTGGGCGATTTGGAGATTCGTTTCGGCTTGCTCGATCGACTCGCGGGTGCCGCCGCCGGCTTTAAAGAGTCTTTTCGCGTTTTCGAGGTCGGCTTTGAGGCTATTAATGCGAAAAGCCTTTATCGAGTCCTGAATTTTAATATCATAAAAACTCTTATCCAGGTCGAGTCTGATTTTCACAATCCCGTTGCGTTTGAGTTCGAGTTCGTCCTTTTGCTTATCGAACTCCATTTGGGTGAGCGTTTTATCCAATTCCAGAATTCGGTCGCCCACCTTCACCGTAGCGCCGGCATTGACATATACTTGTTGGAGGATAGCTGCAATGGGGCTGGTGATCACCTGTTCGAATTCGGGGAGGACTTCGCCGGCGGCGTTGAGCGTATTTTCGATATCGCCGGTTTCGGCTACGGCCACGCGGATTTCGGAGCGTTTGACCGAGTTGGCCAGGGCGCCGCGCAGGTACCAGGTGGCGAGGGCCAGCATGGCGATAGAGATAGCGGCGTATATCCAGATTTTATACTTGCGCCTATTGATTTCTTGTCTTGAAATTTCCTTGTCCATTTCCGTTCGTTTTTGCACGGTTATGACAAGTATAATCCAATCGGCGTGCCAAATTACAATTTATTGGATATTAGCAATTTATGTTATTTTTATAAAATAAAAAGTGTTCGATATCGGACAGGGTGTTCGGAGGCGGGGGAATTTATAACCACGGAGTTTCACGGAGTTCACACAGAGTTACACGGAGTCAAATTAACGCTCTGTGGAACTCCGTGTAAACTCCGTGAAACTCCGTGGTTAATAAAAATCAAGGCCGGACTACAGCGATACGACGGGTGGCCACGATTTTTCCTTTGTTATTGGTCACGCTGCAGAGGTACACCCCGGGGCGCAGCGAAGAGACATCCATTTTTTCCGTTTGGTTGCCGTGAATAGCGTATTGGCGGTATAGCACCTCCTTACCGAGCAGGTCGTAAAATTGGAGTTTATAATTACCTTCGGGCAGATTCACAAAATCGAAGCGCACATTCACCATAGCGGGGTTGGGGTACGCGTAAATACCGGGGCGGGGGTTGGCGGCATTATGCACCGGCGTGCTGGTATTATTGGCTTTAAACTCCACGCTCGTCACGGCATTTTGCTCGTTATTTATCGTCGCTATCGCGATAGGTTCCTTTTCTTCATCATTAAAATAATAATATCGGACGATAGTATCCACGCCGAGGCCTTCCACCGGCAGGTTGGCAAGAGCCACATCCGTCACATCCAGCCATCCCAAAATGGGTACTTTGGCGTCGAGGCGGACTTCGCGGTATTCCGTTCGTTTTTCGCGCAGCACGTCGTACACTCCGCCGGGAATAGTGAGCGAGCCCCAGCCGTCCACTACATCCAGGCGGTTGATAGCTACGCGCACGCGCAGCGAATCGGGGTTGATGGGCAGTTGATCGAAGATATTGCCGGGCACGTCATCGGGAGAAAACGAGAATAGCAATGCGGCGTTGCTTGGGTTAATCGCAAAAAACTCCAACGGCGCCCAACGCTCAACGATCGGCGGGTTAAAGCTGGTAATCACCTGGAAGCCTTGTCCGAGGGGATCTTCGCCGCTAAAGCCGACGAGTTCGATACGTTGGTCGGTAACGTTGTAGTAATTCTGCCCGCCGTTAGCGATCTCGATAAAATACTCTGCGCCGGGGAAAGAAGCTGCGGCGTTGCCTTCGGCGGCGGGGCGGATAATTTGTTCGCGGGTAAAGCCGGCCAGGAGGCTCGAGAAATCCCACTGTTGGTTGCCGCCCGGCGGGGTTAAGGCGACGATGCCGGTGGGCATATCGTCAATAGCGGTGCGGAGTGTGTCACCCACTACCGGGAAGGTAGCGTTGGTAACGGTAATTTGTGCGCCGGCAGCGACAGCCGCCAGCATGGTGATCATGAGGATGGTATGCTTCATTGTGTTGCCCTTTGAGATACAAAGGTAAGTTTTTTTTTGGAAAGTGACGGCGGGGAACTGACTCAGGTGGTGACGGCGGGGAACCTCCGGGGGGGGTGACGGCCGGGGAGAATCCTTGGTGGTGACGGCCGGGGGATTTGTGCAACAGGTTGTTGCACAATTAGCGAGATAGTCTGCTGTGCCCAGATAGTGTTCATTGTGGGGGAGTCGGCACGGGAGTCGGTCATTTCGACTCCGCTCAATGACCGGCAGAGTCGTTCGTTGAGCGGAGCCGAAACGAACATTCAAGGCAAGGCCTTTCAATGCAGGCACGGATAATTCAGGAGGTGAATTCAAAACACCTCCTGAGTTGAACGGGGACTTTTTCAGCAGCTAAAGCAGCCGGTACGGTATTACGTGTGCAGATACCCTGTACCGGCGAGCTTTGGATGCGCATACTATTCTTGATTCATGCACCTATTAGTTTTATTGTCATGCCCGCCAGGGCATCTGCACACGTAGTGTATGTTTTGGCTCAGTCCCCTGGCTGAAGCCCGGGTTTGAAGGGAAAAGACAGGGTTTGTCGCGCTTTGTCCAGCATGACACTGTGGATGATCTTTACCGGCGAGCTTTGGATGCGCATACTATTCTTGCTCCTATTGTTTTATTGTCATGCCCGCCAGGGCATCTGCATACGTAGTGTATGTACACCGACAAGTGCGATCTTTGGCACAGTCCCCGGGCTGAAGCCCAGGTTTGAAGGGAAAAGGCAGGATTTGTCGCGCTTTGTCCAGCATGACAAAAAAGGGCGAAAAACGGCTATGCAATGTGGAAAACTAGATATGGGAAGAACTGCCTGTAAGATTGGGCATTCGAATAAATAGAACAGCATGACTCCCAACCGGCACGACATAGACGGACGTACCTTTGTAGAAGAACCCCTCCTCCAACTGTTGGAGGGCCTGGGCTGGCAGGTGCTGCGTTTGAAATCGCCTGCGGAGGGGCATTCGCTGGTTCAATTCCAATCTGGTACGATTAAAGGAACCGTTATAAGCAACAACATCGAGACAGTTCCTTAGTTTCAATTCCAATCTGGTACGATTAAAGGGGTTTACAGATACGTTGCTCCATGCGTATTGCTTTGAGTTTCAATTCCAATCTGGTACGATTAAAGGCGGCATCAACTACGATTCAAAAGGCGAGGCCGACTAGTTTCAATTCCAATCTGGTACGATTAAAGGCGCACCATCGTCTAACAAATAAGCCAATCGACCGCTGTTTCAATTCCAATCTGGTACGATTAAAGCGCACGCGATGCCGGCCAGGCGGTGATCATTGCCGCGTTTCAATTCCAATCTGGTACGATTAAAGCCGGCGGCATTGTAGTAGCCTATTGTAATGCGCTCGCGTTTCAATTCCAATCTGGTACGATTAAAGCTGTCCAGTGTGCCTTAATAATATCGTATGTAGCAGGTTTCAATTCCAATCTGGTACGATTAAAGCCGTTAGAGGATGGTGACAATTCGCTGTCTCTTGTGTAGTTTCAATTCCAATCTGGTACGATTAAAGCACCACAGGGTACAGGAACCTTATGTAGATGCCCCTGTTTCAATTCCAATCTGGTACGATTAAAGCCGCCGCGCTTTTAAGCTACAGGAGTTTCTTGAGCGTAGTTTCAATTCCAATCTGGTACGATTAAAGCGTAAATCAACTCTTACCGCCGATGAACAGGCCGAACGTTTCAATTCCAATCTGGTACGATTAAAGCCTTCAGCAGCTGCTTTTGATAGCAAAATATCAAAGCGTTTCAATTCCAATCTGGTACGATTAAAGCCTTCAGCAGCTGCTTTTGATAGCAAAATATCAAAGCGTTTCAATTCCAATCTGGTACGATTAAAGCTGCTTGCTTTCTGTCATCGTATATTTCCTTAATCTTGTTTCAATTCCAATCTGGTACGATTAAAGCTTGGTGCCGTTACAGAGAAAAGGGAAAGTTACTTACGTTTCAATTCCAATCTGGTACGATTAAAGCACGGATTTGCCAGGGTATTTGTATACGGAAGAAAAGTTTCAATTCCAATCTGGTACGATTAAAGCTGGCGGAACAGTGGACGAAGTTCACGGGGAAACAGGGTTTCAATTCCAATCTGGTACGATTAAAGCTGGCGGAACAGTGGACGAAGTTCACGGGGAAACAGGGTTTCAATTCCAATCTGGTACGATTAAAGCTAGTAAGTACCGGGGTATATTTGATAAATGTGCCGGGTTTCAATTCCAATCTGGTACGATTAAAGCGGACAATACCGCCCTCAATACCCCATTCACACCCCCGTTTCAATTCCAATCTGGTACGATTAAAGCATATCACTCCACTCACCCATTTACCCAAACCGGTACGTTTCAATTCCAATCTGGTACGATTAAAGCAAGACAGGCCACCGCAAATAAGCAGGAGTATGAAAAGTTTCAATTCCAATCTGGTACGATTAAAGCCATGATATTGGCGAATACCGACTTGGCGTGTTCGCGGTTTCAATTCCAATCTGGTACGATTAAAGGCGGCATCAACTACGATTCAAAAGGCGAGGCCGACTAGTTTCAATTCCAATCTGGTACGATTAAAGGTTGCCGTTGGTCAGTCTATTTACTGCGATTGCCAGTTTCAATTCCAATCTGGTACGATTAAAGGCGAAAAAAAAACAGGAAATCTGCAGATTAAGGACGGTTTCAATTCCAATCTGGTACGATTAAAGCTTAGGGTGGGCGAGTGTGGTGGATGAGTATGTGAAAGTTTCAATTCCAATCTGGTACGATTAAAGCGCCTCCGGATTGGGATGGCGCCAAGGTCGAGGTTTCGTTTCAATTCCAATCTGGTACGATTAAAGCGCGAATCGGCACAACTGCGCAAGCGCATTGAAAACAGTTTCAATTCCAATCTGGTACGATTAAAGCTAAGCAGCCTCTGCCATACGCAGCAATTCACGCTGCAGTTTCAATTCCAATCTGGTACGATTAAAGCAGTTGATACGCGTGCCGTCAGCCTGCCAGCAATCACGTTTCAATTCCAATCTGGTACGATTAAAGCGAAGCAGCAATGAAGCAGCAAGACAGGCAGCAAGACGTTTCAATTCCAATCTGGTACGATTAAAGCATTATTGGGTAGGCTCTTTCCGCGAGGTTATTCACCGTTTCAATTCCAATCTGGTACGATTAAAGCCGTCCCCGACGCTTACCTGCTTTGGATGTACGATAAGTTTCAATTCCAATCTGGTACGATTAAAGCAAGTATCTTGAGCAAGCGCGCGCGTTTCACGCCTCCGTTTCAATTCCAATCTGGTACGATTAAAGCAATTTGAACATGAAAAAGGTACTGAATTTATACGCGTTTCAATTCCAATCTGGTACGATTAAAGCTGATTCCGCTGCAGTAGCTGTTGCAGACTTTGAGCCGTTTCAATTCCAATCTGGTACGATTAAAGCCAAGCAATGCAGGCCGCCGCCGCTACGATGAAAAAGTTTCAATTCCAATCTGGTACGATTAAAGCGGCAACTGGGGCCCTACGTACCTGGGCATCAATGCGGTTTCAATTCCAATCTGGTACGATTAAAGCGGATAGAAGTCGGTGTTTTTTCGGGTGAAAAGTCGGGTTTCAATTCCAATCTGGTACGATTAAAGCTGCTTTGCCATGTCGAATGTCCGTACACCTTTGTCAGTTTCAATTCCAATCTGGTACGATTAAAGCTTGTCACTCGAAGACATGAGGATTGGCCCGCCTACAAGTTTCAATTCCAATCTGGTACGATTAAAGCTTGATTATCAGCAGATTGGAGCAAGTCACCGTAAAAAGTTTCAATTCCAATCTGGTACGATTAAAGCCGTCTTTAAAGAAAAAAGGTGCCGGCGTCGGGCGCAGTTTCAATTCCAATCTGGTACGATTAAAGCCTGCTGCGATCATTAGCGCCGGGATTACCGCTACTGGTTTCAATTCCAATCTGGTACGATTAAAGCACTCTTGCAGGGGATGCGAAAGCTCGCGCTAAACAAGTTTCAATTCCAATCTGGTACGATTAAAGCTGTCCCCGGATGGAAGTGTTCAATCTTTCACGCTCAGTTTCAATTCCAATCTGGTACGATTAAAGCGTAGTAGGGCGGCTCCGGTGTCCAGGCGGGCCAATCCGTTTCAATTCCAATCTGGTACGATTAAAGCACACCGACTTCTATCCGGAAAACGCCGGTAAAAATGTTTCAATTCCAATCTGGTACGATTAAAGCTGTCATTGTCGAAAGGTTTTGCGGTAAAAAAATAAGTTTCAATTCCAATCTGGTACGATTAAAGCAATTAGGCATTTTCGGTGTATTTCTTGCCGGGGCTGCGTTTCAATTCCAATCTGGTACGATTAAAGCACGCCCGAATTAGAAGCTTTTGGCGCGTCCTTAAATGGTTTCAATTCCAATCTGGTACGATTAAAGCACACCACGGCGGGCGGATTATCGAAAGCCGTACCCCGTTTCAATTCCAATCTGGTACGATTAAAGCCCCCGGCTCCGAGTGATCGGGCCGGGGCTTGACTTTGCGTTTCAATTCCAATCTGGTACGATTAAAGCTGCGCCCGGATCGCAGGTGCTTAGTACCTACAAAAAGTTTCAATTCCAATCTGGTACGATTAAAGCGCTCAACCCGTTTGGATTACTGGAACGGTACTTCCGGGTTTCAATTCCAATCTGGTACGATTAAAGCAGGCGGGTTAAAGTATTTCAAAGACCGCCTTCCCACGTTTCAATTCCAATCTGGTACGATTAAAGCTGATGACCGAGGGCGATTCTTTTGCATTGATCCACAGTTTCAATTCCAATCTGGTACGATTAAAGCGGTCAAACAAAGAATATTTAATCTTAGGCACTTTAAGTTTCAATTCCAATCTGGTACGATTAAAGCATAAACTTCCTTTTAATCCTTTTAAATTTTAACTCAGTTTCAATTCCAATCTGGTACGATTAAAGCAGAATCACGAACACCTGTTTGTATACCCGAAAAATCGTTTCAATTCCAATCTGGTACGATTAAAGCCTCGAATAATAGATTGCAAGCGCTTATATTCAAGGTTTCAATTCCAATCTGGTACGATTAAAGCCGACCCATACCCCGTTGCCGGTGCAAGTTTCAGTCGTTTCAATTCCAATCTGGTACGATTAAAGCAATTAGTACCATTGAATCTCAAAAATTGATTCGTCGAGTTTCAATTCCAATCTGGTACGATTAAAGCGAAGAGCTTGCTATCATGTCAAGCGGTCTTGACCGAGTTTCAATTCCAATCTGGTACGATTAAAGCCCTGGCAGGCGAGATCACGCAAAGCACTGAATTCCCGTTTCAATTCCAATCTGGTACGATTAAAGCCTCGCACGACGTTGCCTCCATCCGGTGTATTATTCGTTTCAATTCCAATCTGGTACGATTAAAGCCAGACGATGATTTTTGTACCATAGCCATACGTCGAGGTTTCAATTCCAATCTGGTACGATTAAAGCCGTAGTGTTTGAGGTGAAGTACCATCCAAGATTATGTTTCAATTCCAATCTGGTACGATTAAAGCAAATGGCGACACTCCAGGCGGAGGAAGTTATTTTAGTTTCAATTCCAATCTGGTACGATTAAAGCCCGATAAATACCCAGCTTGCGCCGTCATACCTAAACGTTTCAATTCCAATCTGGTACGATTAAAGCCACTAAACGGCAAAATAAGCCAGACGGATCGCACTGTTTCAATTCCAATCTGGTACGATTAAAGCTGCCTCACAGCATCTCAATTGAAGCTACGGCGGCAGTTTCAATTCCAATCTGGTACGATTAAAGCGTCTAAAATAATGTCCACCATTACCAAAAGAAAAAAGTTTCAATTCCAATCTGGTACGATTAAAGCCGGCGAACACTATGGGCTACCCAGCCCGCTACCCGAGTTTCAATTCCAATCTGGTACGATTAAAGCTGCTGGCGAGCTCGTCACATTTACTGATGCCAAAGAGTTTCAATTCCAATCTGGTACGATTAAAGCTCAGGCTGCGGCTGAAAGCCGGTGGGGCACTTCCCGGTTTCAATTCCAATCTGGTACGATTAAAGCTTCAGGCGCATTTAATGCCTCCCGAGAAACATATAAGTTTCAATTCCAATCTGGTACGATTAAAGCAATTGGTTGAAAATTATGCCATCGAGCGGCAGATAGGTTTCAATTCCAATCTGGTACGATTAAAGCTTGACGAGGCGGCTTTTATCCCGGTTTATGAAGAGTTTCAATTCCAATCTGGTACGATTAAAGCCACCAATGGGCGTAACAATTCCTCGTATTCGTACAGTTTCAATTCCAATCTGGTACGATTAAAGCAGGACGGGCCTGCATTTTGTATACCTACATTTCCGGAGTTTCAATTCCAATCTGGTACGATTAAAGCGGTGCCGTCAAACTTAAACCGGTCTGGCTAGTTTCCGTTTCAATTCCAATCTGGTACGATTAAAGCCAGTTGTCAGGTCATGCAATTGCCCGGCAGTCAGCAGTTTCAATTCCAATCTGGTACGATTAAAGCAGTTATCCGCTTTAAAAGGTATCACCATTTAATTAACGTTTCAATTCCAATCTGGTACGATTAAAGCGCCGTATCTCTGTTTATTTCCAAGTCGATTGTGATGTTTCAATTCCAATCTGGTACGATTAAAGCCTGGGTTTTCGATGACAACATAAGAGGCTTTTGCAAAGTTTCAATTCCAATCTGGTACGATTAAAGCC
>JABWBR010000010.1 GCA_013360405.1 Saprospiraceae bacterium | reverse complement strand
ACCGGCGGGGCGCCGTTATCGTCGTTGACCAGGTAAAAATGAACAGGAATTTCGTAGATCGTATTCAAAGAAGATGCAGGTACGTTCAGGCTGATCAAACTTCGCGCGGTGAGTATTTCTTCAGTTGTACTTTCAGGTGTTCCGCAAATCTGAAGGTGCTGTGCATACAATGGTGATCGATTTAACAATAAGAGCAGCAACAAAGTTAAGATGAGATGATAGGTGCGCAATTTGTTTAAAATTTGTTTGTGCAATAATTTTATTACATTTCTCATAAGGCCTAATTTTTAAAGTGGTTAAATAAATTTATACCGTAGAGTAGGGTAAAACTGCAATTTACAAAAAACATTAAACATGCGACATCGTAGAACGGTAAGCTGAAAATTCTCCTTGATGTACAGAAGATTGAGCCTATCCTATACTTTTTAAGTTTTTTGTATATCCAAGCTCGATCTTGAATAATGTGATGAAAAGTTTGGGGAAAAACCTAAAAGGGAATGTACTGAGCATCAAATTCAATATTTGTTAAGGCTACAATACACACCGCCATCTCACTTTCAGCGAACCATTCCGAGATTCGAAGGAAAGCGAAAGAGACTCATCACCCGATTTTTCAAAAAACTCTATACGTATGGCATTTAGGCCTTTGAGCAGAGGAACGGCCCCGCCAACTTCGCGAGCGCCGTGCAGGCCGTCGTTATCCACTACCAGGCGGTTGTTGACGTAGAGGCGGCTGCCGTCGTCGGAGGCCAGGATAAATCGATAGATATCGTCGGCAGGGATGTCTATGTAGCCTTCGAAGACGATACCGTAGTGGTCTTTGCCGGCCATGCGGCCCGTACCCGGGGAAGGCAGGATCTCTTCTCCTACCGGTTTTAGTGTCTTGAAATCGGGCAGTTTGTCCCAGTTGCCTTCGTAATAGACCGCCTTGATACCGGGCACGGCGCCTTCAATAGATGCCGGCGCCGGCGGCGTGACCCGGGTAAATTGCTGCTGCGCCGTTTCACTCACGGGGGTTTTACCTACAAAGGAGCGGGCTTGTACGAGGGTGTTTTTATTTATTTTAAAAGGTCCGCGATATACCGCCGATTTAGGGCCGGGCGTGGTGCCGTCGGTTGTGTAGCGCAATACGGCTTTGCCTTGTCTGCCGGGCAGACTAAGGGCCACCTCCATCGCGCTGATGAACTCGGTATGGTAGGCTTCGATCTGCGGGGTGTGGAATACCTCGGGGGCGCCTTTTATTTCTACTACGATCACTGTATTAACAGGGTCGGGGGCGGCAGCGGGCAGTTGCAGGCTGAGCGAAAATCCTTTTTTCCGGAAGGGGACGGCTTGTCCGCCGGCCAGCAAATAGGCTTTTGTGACGGTATTGCCCAGGTTGTGCACTTCCAGCAGGCCGCTTTTGGGCCAGTCGAAGACGTGAAAATAAAGCCTGCTGTTTTTGCCCAGGCTTTTTTGGGTGACCCGCCCCCAGTCGGTGTGGTGGAACGGACTTGCCGAAGTGCCATAGATCGACTCGCCGTTGAGGCGCATCCAGGCGCCGATGTCGCGCAGCCGGTCGATGCTTTGTTGCGGGAAGGTTCCGTCGGCTTTTGGGCCTATGTTGAGCAGGAAGTTGCCGCCCTTCGAGGCGATGTCGGCGAGTTTGCGCAGCAGGTCTTCGCTGGTTTTGAAGTGGAGGTCGTTTTTGTTGTACCCCCAATTGTCGTTCATGGTCATGCAGCTCTCCCAATCCACGCCGGGCAGTCCGGTTTCCGGGATTTCCTGTTCGGGCGTGCCAAAGTCGCCGGCGTATTCGCTCGAGGAGGTCATGCCGGCCATGCCGCCGCGTCCTTTGTCTACCCGGTTGTTGACGATGATGTCGGGTTTGAGGCTGCGCACGTAGTTGTACAGGTCTTTGCCGTCGGCATGGGTCCAGAATTCCTCCCACTCGCCGTCGAACCACAGCACGCCGATGTCGCCGTAGCTGGTGACGAGTTCTTTGAGTTGGTTTTTTAAATAAATAATAAAACGAGCCCTATCCGCACCGACTAGCGGACGGTCTTTCTCCCAACCCCTTCGCAGGGTATAATCGGGGTGGTGCCAGTCCATGATGGAATGGTAAAAGCAGAGCTTCACGCCGCCGATCTTTCGGCAGGCGTCGGCCAATTCTTTGAGGATATCGCGGCGGAAGGGCGTGGAAGCCACGTCGAAGTCGGTTTCTTTGGAATCCCATAGGCAAAAGCCGTCGTGGTGTTTGCTGGTGATGACGATGTATTTCATGCCCGCGTCTTTGGCCATTTGTACCCAGGCTTCGGCGTTGAAGGCGGTGGGGTTGAATTGATGCACAAACTGGTCGTAGGTTTCCAGCGGTATCTGTGCGGAATGGCGTATCCATTCGCCGTAGTTGGTGGCGCCGCCCCATTCGCCGGCGGGAATGGCGTAGAGCCCCCAATGGATGAACATGCCGAAGCGGGCTTCGCGCCACCAGGCCATGCGCTGGTCGTGCTGGGCAGGGGTTTCCGCATGTTGGGCGAAGGCAGGGGAGAGGATGCCGGCCAGACAAACGGCCAGGACGAAACGGTGTAGGGTATTAGGCATAGGTTTTGTGTTTTTATCGTTTACCGGTCAGACGACTGGCAGTCGTCAGACCGGTAAGGAGAACAACTACCGCAATTACCTGGAGCGGGTGAAATTGCCACCACCAGGAAATGTATCCGGGGTTTTGGATTTGCAGGGTGTCGAGGGTCGGCCCTGCCGACAGTAGCCCGGCGCGGCCGGCCAGTTGCACTTGTATGGCGTTTTCATGCCATTGGATGCTCACAATTTCGAGTGCTTTGGCCGAGGCTAATTTAAGAAATTCGCCGCTTTTCAACGACAATCTGCGGTATGGTTGATTTTTTTTGTCTACAAACTGGATATCGGCGCGTAGAATGGAGCTTGTGAATTCGCCGTTGCCCAAAGGGCGGATAAAGGCGACACTATCTATTGGCAGGTGTTGTTTTTCCACCGCCGGCTGGTTGTTTTCCGTCGATTCGAGCAGAAGAGATAGATTGTCGCTCCGACCGCTAAAATGCAGCTCGGCAGCTTCTCCGGGAGGCACAAAGAGTACCCCGGAGGCCCAGTCAACCGACAGCGCCTCGTTCAAACCTTTGATTTCCAATTGGCTGCATTCGAAAGCAAGGCTGTCCTGAAAGTTTAGCACCCCGGCGGCCTTGCCCGACTGTATATCGAGGGCGATTACGCCGCCGGCTTCTTCCTGGTTTTCGGGCATCGTGAGGGTTACCCGGCTGTGCGCCTCCCATGCGATGGACTGCAAGAACACGTGGTCGAGGATAAAGCCCGATTCGTCGTTGCCATTGGCAGGCGACAACTCGATTTGGCCTTCGCTTACGTCGTAAGACCTGGCATTGCCCTCCTGATCGCTAATCCGAAGGCGCCGTGCCGGCAGGCTTACCGTTCCGAACTGGCTGATTTGCAAGGTGCTAATAGATTGATCGACTTCAAAATCGGTAGATTCTTTGGCCGTAAATGCCAGCCTGTTGAGGGTCAAATCCAGCCGCACCGGCACATCGGGTTTGGGTTTCGATTGCAGCCACAGGGCGCTCAAAATTACAAGACCCCACAAAGCGAGCAGGATGGGAAGGCGGTAGCGGAGCAAAAACACCTGTATGTCTAGCCCGGCCACTTGAATACCCGCCACCGGGGCCTCAATATGGGGCGGAAGGGCGCCGGCCACGTATAGCAGCGCGTTGTGGAGTTGGGTGAAGAGCAGTTTTTCGTCTTGTTTCGATAAAGTGCCCTCGATCTTATCCTGCTGCAGACGCGCGTAATTGGCGGCATGTAGCACTACCTCTTCATTGACCTCCGGGGCGAGCTGCCCGGATATCTCATGCAAAAAAGCCAGCGCCGCATCCGTGCGGTTGATAGAAATGAGCTTCCTGATATAATCGGCGGCCTGCATGATCGCTTAGGGGTTCGTGTGATAAAAATAAAACCGGAAGGGCGTCTTATTGGTCGTATTGCGCTCTTCGAGCAACAAAGTGACGGTTACCCAGCCTGTATAATCCTGTAAGGTATGCTTATTTATGGCGACCTGGAAGACCGAGCCGCCCAGGTTTCTGCCGATGATACCTTGTTGAGCAAGTTTCGCCTCCGGCGGTAGACCGCTGTATTCGCCCTTGTATACCTTAAACTGGCCTTTGGATATACTCTTCGCCAGGCGAAAAACGGCTTTGTATTGCTCCGAGGCTTTCGGTGTTGTGCCTTGATAGACTGACAAAGGCAGCAGGTAATTGCTCTTGCGGCCCCGGTAGCGCAGCAGAACCCCCAAATTGGAAGCCGGCACCGCCAGCTTTTTCAGCATGCCGTCGGCATACCAGGGGCCAAAAACGTTGGCGCCTTTTTTTGATTTTGCGGGTTTGGATTGCATCCAGTAATAGCCCACGATCTTTTTTTCTTCGGCTTTTAATAAAAACGAATCAACCCCGGGCGCATAAAAAGCAGCCTGCATCTGTTGTTTTTTGCCGGTTTCGTAGGGCTCAAAGTAATCGTAAAATGAAATGATCTCCAGCGAAGCGCCCACTTCGAGCGAGTAGACGCCTTCGATGTAGTTGTCTTTTTCTTCTTTTACAGTCAACTTCTGGGCTTGTAAGACGGTGGTCACACACAACGCCCACATCAGCACTACTAACAAAAGTTTGGTTTTCATGTATTTGTGGTTGAGGTTTATTTTTTATAAAATTAATATATTATCTTTACACAGGTGTAATAACCCGGCCTCAATCATTAATGCGACAAGGGGTGCAAATATTACGCTACCAAAAAAGCATTTAAAAAACGGTAACGAAAGGCTATAGCAGGTATTAAGAGCTTGTTTGGACATTCGTCAATTGGCTACAAGCGGCCAATTTTGTTTTATACTTCGTTGCGTTTTTTCGCCGTAGCTGCCTGCTACGCCTGCAAGACGCGCCTCCTCTAAAACAAAATTTGCTCGCTTTCGCTCAATCACGAAAATCCAAACAAGCTCTAACTTTCGTGTACAGTGATACACTCCAAAAGATGCATTATCATGAAAAACCTGTATTTCCTCCCGCTATGCGTAGCGATGTGTATGGGATACGTTCCTGTATCGCTTTCGCAAAATATCCTCCAAGGCGTAGCTTTGATCAAAACGGTTAACCAGGAAGGCTCCGAGGGCGAAACCGGCGCCGGTATCGTATCCGGCCGCACGGGCGATCAGTTATTTATCGTCACGGCCTACCATGTAGTCAAAGACGCCCAATCCATTACAGTGAGGCTCAACCAGGCGAGTTGGACGGAATTTCCGGCCACACTCCATTACCAGGTCAACGAAGAACTTGATATCGCCGTGGTGGTTGCCCGGATTCCTGCCAATGCGCCCATCAACTACTACGAATTCCGGCGTGGCAATATCGAGGAATTGAAAGTAGACCTGGCGGTGAGCTGTATCGGCCATCCATATGGCGCGGAATGGACTTACAACAAGATGAATACCCTCACCAATACCCGGCTGGGAACATATCAACTTGGGTTTTCGAGCCTGGGTATCAATCCCGGTTTCTCGGGCGGCGCCCTGGTAGAACGCAAAAAAGGCCGGCTGCTGGGATTGATCACCGAAGTGAGCAGCGGCGCCAGCGCCACGGCCGTCAATATCGACGAGGTGATCAACTACCTCCAAAAATGGCGCATCCCCACCAATTTCCTGCTACCCTACAAGGAACCGCTAAACCCGCTTACATACGTGTTTGGCGGACTCGCCGTGGCCGGCGCCGGGGCAGGCCTGTATTTCAACAACGACGGCGTGGACCAATACGAGATCTACAAAACCAACCTCGACGAATCAGCGCCGGTTTACCAGGGATTGTCGCGCAACGACATGCTACAACAAGCCAAAGACGATTACAAGTGGCGCAACATATCCTACGCCGCTTCGGGCGGCTTTGCCGTGGCGGCTGTGTTGTGCAACGTGATTAAGAAAAAGAAAAAAACAGCCGCAAAGCCGTCGAAGCCGGTTCCCAATTTTTTCAGTCAGGTCGACTTTTTCCAGGAATCCTCACAAACAGGTATTCGCTTTACCTTCTAAACAACTACCCATGAAAACCATTTTCCAACTCATACTGGGAGTTTGGCTCCTGCTCGCCGTTTTTTCGTGCGGTGAAGAACTCAAAGAAATCGCCTCCGTTCAGTCGCCCGCGGTTACTACGGGCAATTTTGATCCTGCCGACATGACCGTCGCCGGGCAACTGACGGCCCTTGGCGACGGCATCGTACAGCACGGCCATGTGTGGTCGAGCACCAACAACCCACCTACTACTGCTGATAATACCACGGAATTGGGCGCTACCACTAGCACCGGTTCTTTTACCAGCGAACTGGAACTGCTGGAGCCCAATGCAACCCATTACATCAGGGCATATGCCATCGACGTACACGGTCGCACATTCTACGGCGAGGTCATACTAATCAACCCGACCAGTGGTGTGACGGCGGCGTTTACCTTTCCCAACCAGGATTATAAAGCGCCTGCCACGGTCGTTTTTACTAATAATTCGGTTAATGCCAATACCTACAAATGGTACGTCGATAACGATTTCCAGGCTAATACACAGCACTTTACCCATAAATTTATGTTGCCAGGAACTTATAATGTCAAGCTGGTAGTAAGTGGTGATTTGGGAAAAGATTCGGTCACCAATGATGTGAATGTGAGCTGGAATACGTTTCTTTTGACAAAAGCCGAATATGGGGAGGCCAAAAAAATCGTCTTGCTCGACAATGGAAACACCTTAATCCTGGCAAAAAGGGCATCAGGTCAAAATTCGGGTATCGTACTTCTGAAATTGGATGTATTCGGTAATACAATTGGCGAATACCTATTTAATGATCTTCCCAATTCCGAACCATACGATATGATTAAACTATCAGATGGCACAATTGCAATTGTAGGTTCGGTTTTAAACACTTCGGTGAATAATTCCGATGGATTTTATCTAAGGGTTGATACTATTGGAAATAAGCTCCGTGGGCCTATTTCGTTAAGCCTTTCACCAAATAATAGTAGTGAAATAGCTTATAGCGTAACCCAGACGCCAACGGGTTATGTCTTAGTGGCGGGAAGAGTAAACAATCCAATTGCCGGCGACTTTGACGTATTTATCGCCAGCGGCCAACCGGCTTCTTTTGGGAATTCGTTCGGAATATTGCCTCAAAGAATTAGTTTGCCTGATAATGAGATTGGATATGCCGTAGTTGCCGACGCCGGTAATAATATTTGGATTGCCGGTTCTAAAGGTGCGCCGGGCAGTCATACGGATGCCATGTTGATGAAAATAGATGAATTCGGAACCCTGGCAGCAGGATATCCCAAGACGTTTGGCACGGGAGAATTTGAAGTGGCAAGCACTATCACCGCATTACCGGGCAATTCTTTTATGCTCAGCGGCAGAAGCGCACAAGATATTTATTTGGTGCAAGTGAACAGCAGCGGCAGCGCGATTGCGCCATACCCCCGCCAAATTGATGGTGGAGGGCTCGAATTTGCATACGCATTGATCGCTCAAACCGACGGATCGTATGTGCTGGGCGGCATTAAAGACGGAAATGCCATGCTTGTCAAGATCAGTAATAATAACCAAATTAACTGGATCGAAAGCTTCGGAAGCGTGGGTGATGATTACTTCAGATCAGCCGTTGCTACCCCCGATGGTGGATTTCTGGCTGCTGGAGTACAAAACGGTTCACTTTATATTGTAAAAACCAACGACCTTGGTAAAACCCAGTAAAACACATGCGTATGAACAACCCTTTCCATCTCTCTACAGTTGTGGCTGTAGTTGCCTTGTGCCTGCCTGCAGCGCACCTGTTTGGGCAAAAGCAAGACGTCGATTTTGCTACCTCTACTTTTGTCAAACATTTTGAAAGTAAACAGGCTGCATCGGCTACACTTACAATCGGCCACTCTAGCGGCCCACCCTATACCTGGCGTTTTTGTGACGGTAGTCCTTGTTCTCTCAGTGGCGTCGGCGCTGTCACGCGTGCTATCGGCGGCCCCTCTACCGGGGTAACTATCGCTTTCACCAATAGCGGAGCTACACTTACGGTGGTCAACGCCGTAGAAGGTGATTATCCTTTTACACTCGGTTGCACACCCTCCGGAATGGGGGAGATAATCCGCAACTACCGCCTCATCGTACGCCCCGCCCTGCGCATGATCTTCGTACTTGACCGATCGGGCAGTATGGAGTGCGCGCCTTCTGCATCTGCAGCCTCCTGGCCCGGGTGCATCATTTCAACCGGGCATCGGTGGGACGCCCTTAAAACTGGCGTGAAAAATTTTGTCGACAAATTTCAAACGGAAAACGAAAACGCCCTGGCTAACGACTCAATGAGCGTGGTCTATTTCTCCGGCGCCACAGTAGCTCCTGCGGGTAGTTTCGGCAGCTTGATGACCATTACCGACTTCAACGCAGGTATCACGTCTAATATGAGTTCCCCGCCCGCTCAAAACGCTTCCGACCCTGTGCTTGGCCGCGACGGCACCAGTATCGGCGCCGGCGTGCTGGAGGCCATCAACTCCCGCCTGGGAGGAGTGGAAAATAACAGCTTCAGAGAGGTCATCGTAGTATTCACAGACGGCGAAGAAAACAGAGCGCCAAACGTGGTCACTACGGGTTCTACCCGGGAAATCCAGGCAGCCGATGGCACCGTGTTAAAAAATCTAAATGCGTCGAATCTGGATGATATAGAGATATATACGGTCGGCGTAGGCACCATCCCCGCTTTTACAACCCTGCTCCAGGAACTGGCCGGCGGAGCTTCCGGGTATTTCACCACCACAGCGGGTAACGAGATAGATTTTTTGGGCGAAATCAGCGGCAACGCCTTCAACGAAATTTTTAACAAATTCAGTCCGCAGCATATCAAATTTGAACGGCAAGCTATCACCGCAGCTAATACTCTTGCATTTAACTGCAACAAAAATGTAAGTCGTCTCTTTTTTGAAGCGCATTTTAACCGGCCTATTAGCCGCTCGCTGACCAAATATGAAATATATCACAACGGCGTGAAATTGCTGCTGGATACATCAAAATTCCTGTTCACGCCTTTTTTAGTTACCTATACTATGAATTTTCAAGACCTTCCCGAGTATACGAGCGAAGGCGCCTGGGAGTTTAAGATGCTTATCGAACAAGGCAGCTATGACCCGGAAGATATATACCACGCTGGGCCGCTGTCGGTCAAGCTCTATGCCACCGCCGACGACCACGAAATCGATATGGTGACAAAGGTCGGTAACTCGCCCGTTGTGGCCGGCAGCAAAGCGCCGATTAGCCTCACCCTGTCGCACCAGGGCAAACCTATCAAAAACGCAGTTGTCAAAGCCCGCATCATCAAGCCCAGCGTAGATGTGAGCGACCTGCTGGCCCGCGCTCAGGTGACCGGCGCCCTGCCCGACGACCCCGAACTCGGCACCTGCGCCGGCCGCACCCTGGCCTGGCTCCAGGCCAATAACCCCGGCGCCCTCGATTCGCTCAAGATCTATTACGGCGATACCCTGACGCTACCTCACAAAGGCGATGGTAAATACGAAGCCATATACGGTGATTGGGCGGTCTCCGGCGTGCACAAGGTGATCTTCTCCGTGGTAGCCGAAGACGCCGCCTACGGAAAGCTGGAAAGAATGAAAGACCAAACGGTCAACGTGCGTATAGCGCCTGTTTTGTTTAAACAAAAAGAGCGCACATACAATAAAGACGGCAGGGTATCTTACCTGGGCCTGCGCCCCCAGTATGAATCGGAAGGCCGTACGTACTTTGTAGGCCCGGGCTACGGTTACGCCTTTAGTGTGAAAGGCGCCGGCGTGGAAAAGGTGACGGTCAATGACGAATGCGGCGGCAAATACGGCCTGAGCGTACAAGCAGAAGGCGACCCCAAGGTGAAAGTGTATTTGCTCGACGAAGAGATATATCGGGGCAAACTGTCGCGTTTCGATAAGCCCTATATCAAACACAAATGGGGCATCAGCGCGCATGCCGGCATTACCAGTCCATTAGGCAAGCTCGATTCGCTGTACGTCAACGGCGGGTTTTACGCTGAAATAGACGCCGCTTATCAGTTAACCTCCAATTTCTCGCTGGAAGGCCGGGGAGGCTACTACGGGTTTGACCAAAACTTTTATGTGCTGGGCGCAACGCTGTATGCCAAAGGGCAGTTCCCGCTGTCAAGTAGTGGACTTTCCATGTCTTTGGCCGCCGGCGGCGGTATTTACAAACCCAAAAATACGGATAGCTCCGGCGGGTACAGTTTGCGCCTGGCCTTGCACTGGGCCGCCACCTCCCGCCTGGATTTATCGCTGGAAGGCGGTTATTTCAACCTCCCTACACCCGATTATCAATTTTTGACGGCAGGCCTGGGGCTGAGGTACAGGCTCTGATGGTAAGGGACTGTTAGACTGTTAGACTATTAGCCGCTAACAGTCTGATAGTCTAACAGTCTGATAGTCTAACAGTCCTATTCAACGCCTGGTTTGATATTAATTTTATCCTTGATAGATTGGACGAGGGCGGGAGAGGGTTTTCGGCGGTGTATGCGGCTTTTGATAAATTCGCGGAAGGCTTGTTCCTGGCTGAGGATTTGGAGGTAACTGGGGTTAGACTTAATCTCATTGAGCAATTCGCGTTCTGCGGCCTCATTGAGTTCATTGTCGAGGTACAAGGTTACTTTTTTAACCAGATCGAGATACTGCTGATCTTTCATGGCATGTGTTTTAGTCATCCGTCGTTCCTCTTATCTGCGGTTTAACAACAGGCAGTAACAAAAAGGCACTTCACTCCTTTGAGGCTGCCTGCCCATGGAAAACCCGGGAGGGGTGCGGGGACAGGAACCGTTAAAAAAGAGTGAAATGCCTTCATGACCTTCATGCTGTATGTAAACCAAGCCTTTTGGCGTATCCCTTTGAGCCATTTCCCCCCGCTTATAAAAGCCGGGGGAGCAGCAGTATTGACAGTTTGGCTGGGGACAGGGGCTGCAAGGCGCACAGTTTTAATGGTTAACGGATAACAGGTTATCAAATTCGTTAAGAACGGTAATCTTTATAGCCCTGCGCTAAAGCGTAAGCGCTGAGTTTTTCCTTTAATAAGTTGCGCGCACGAAACAAGCGGGAGCGCACCGTACCCACCGGAATGCCAAGAATAGCGGCTATTTCTTCGTAAGAAAAACCGCCTATATCTGACAATAAAACGACCACGCGGAAATTGACGGACAAAGAATTGAGCGCATTGGTCACCTCGTCGCCCATCTGATTGTCGAATATCTCGGTGCGCAGATCGTCGTAGCCGGCTTTGGCGCCCTCGTTTTCGCGATGCACCAGCGCGACCTCCTCGTAATCCACATGCACAGGCCTTTTGCTGCGCTTGCGGTAGAGGTTGATAAACGCATTTTTGAGAATCTGGAACAACCACGCCTTGGCGTTGGTGCCGCTCTGGTACGTACCGATAGCGCGGTATGCGCGCATATAGGTGTCCTGCACCAGGTCGTTCGCATCGTGCTCGTTAAAGGTTAGGTGGTAGGCAAAAGAATAGAGGGCATCCAAGTGAGGCACCAGCTCCCGATCAAAGATGCGGTCTAATTCTTCTTTTTGCAGGGTCTCTTGTGTCGTTAGTACGCCCATGATAATAGCGTTTTATAAAGTTGTTAACCCAGGCCCGTTTCGATTAGTTCCCCACAAGGCGATTTTTTTTAGCAGTTAGGACTTAGCTGCTGACTGCTGAGCCCTAATTGCTAACTGCTAACTGCTAACTGCTAAAAAACCACCAACTGAATTTCCTCCACACTGTGTTCAAACCACCTGAGCGGGGCCAGAATTTTATCGCCGGTGAGGGTATCGCATTTAAAAAAGAGGTAGTATAACTGGCGGTAATCGCCCAGGCGATCCAGCAGGCGTTGCATGCGCTGTTGGCCGGCGTCGGATTCGTGGTGCAAAAACTGCATACGCCAGGCGTAGTAGGCCTCGTCGTGCAATTCGATAATATCCAGTAAACCTTCATCCGAAAGATGTTGTTCCATATATCGACGGGCCAACATGCCGTGGTGTTTTTCCCAATTGCGGGGAAAACTCTTATCCTCGAGATACTTAAAGGTATCGTGGGCAAAGGCGATAAGGCGTAGCTGATGGCGTTGGCGGGGTTCAACGGGTAACTTTTCGATATTGCCGAGTACCTCGGCGACGTGTTTGTACACTTCGCCTTCAGGGTGGCCGTAACGCGGCACGCCCCACAATAACCCGCGAAGAAAAACGGGGTCTTGCAGCAGTAATCCTTCTAACTCGCTTTCGGGCTGCAGCGTCTGTACCAGCGCATGCGACACCGCATTCCAGCCCTCGGAAGGCGCAAGCGTTGACCCATGATCAGAGGAAGACATGCTTTACCATTTTTTTGCTGTTAAGATCCAGTTAAAAGCCCTTGTTTCGGGTAACAAACGGTCACTTTGCGGAGTTATTTTATTCATGTCAATTTTACGTTCAGCAAAATATAAATAAACAGGAATATGAAGCAGGTAACAACCATGATTTTTGCCGGCATGTTGGGCGGCGCCGTGACATTGGCAGGTTTGGGTCTGTACAATTATCTGTCCAAAGACGACATTCCTGCGTCTGCACTGCCGGCCCGGCAGGTCAATTTTGTCAACAGCAAGCCCGGCTCAGCCTCCGTACCATTCGACTTTACCCAAGCCGCATCTGCAGCTATGCCCGCGGTGGTGCACATCAAAGCAACAGCCAAGCCCACTACGGCAAATAAAAACCTGAGCGATAGTCCTTTTCGCTTTTTCTTCGACGACGATTTCCTCTTCGGCCAGCCAGGCCCCCAATCGGGTACGGGCTCAGGGGTGATCTACAGCACCGACGGCTATATTATTACCAATAACCACGTGGTGGAAATGGCCGACGAACTGGAGGTGACGCTCTACGACAATCGCACCTTCGATGCCAAGGTGATTGGCGCCGATAAAAAAACAGACCTGGCTATCATCAAGATCGATGCGTCTGACCTACCTACGCTGCCGCTGGCCAATAGCGACGAAGCCCGAGTGGGCGAATGGGTGCTGGCTGTGGGCAATCCCTTCGACCTGACATCTACGGTCACCGCCGGGATTATCAGCGCCAAAGGACGCAATATTGAACTGTTGGCAGCCGACGACGCCATCGAATCGTTTATACAAACCGACGCCGCCGTCAATCCCGGCAATAGCGGAGGCGCCCTGGTAGACGCACAAGGCCGACTCCTGGGCATCAATACGGCTATCGCAAGCCGAAACGGCTCGTTTCAAGGCTATTCTTTTGCTATTCCTATCGACCTGGCCAAGCGAATTGTAGACGATATTATCGAATTCGGCAGCTACCAGCGCCCGCTGCTCGGCGTCAGAATTGTTGAACTTGATAGCGATGCGGCTAAAGATATGGGCATATCTATCAGCCAGGGCGTGCTGATCGAAAGTCTGACAGACGGCGGCTCGGCCCAATACGCCGGCCTCCAACCCAAAGATGTGATCGTGGGCGTCAACGGCCGCGATATCAAAACAGTCCCCGAGTTGCAGGAAGCCGTTGGCCGCGCCAAAGTAGGCGATGTGCTGAATGTAAAGGTGAACCGCAAAGGCGATGTGCAAAATATCCCGGTGCGCCTGAAGGCAGCGCAATAAGCAGTTGTGGGTTATGGGTTGTAACCGACAACCCACAACCCACAACCAAATCACCGCACCACCGCCACACCCCCCGTCTCTGTGGCCTTGCGGGGCCGGTTATTTTCTACCACTGTATATTCTATCCACCATACATACACGCCGGCACTCACCGGTTTGCCTTTGTGTTCGCCATCCCAGCTCGCCCCGGGGTCGTTGGTTTCAAACAACTGGGCGCCCCAGCGGTCGAAGATGCGCAGGCTGTAATCGTCGAGCGGGCAATCGCTCAGCGGTCGGAAATCATCGTTGATGCCATCGCTGTTGGGCGAAAAACCGGTGGGCACGTATACGTCGCAGTATTCGCATTCCCCTACCACAACCTGGTCGGTCACCTGTTCGCAAATGTTAGACACCGCCACGCTGTAGATGCCAGGCCCTTTCACGGCCAGCAAGGCACTCGTAGAACCGTCATTCCAGAAATAATCGGCCAGCGTGCCCGCCGAGGCATCGAGCGTGATGAACTCTCCGGGACAATAGAAGGTGTCGCGACCCAATTCGGTGCGAATAGAATCGAGGATGGTCACGGTCACCGCGGCGTCAAAGGTGCCGCAGGCATGCGTGACGGTCACGGCATAGTCGCCCGACCTGTCGATGAGGTATATGGGACTGGTGCTGCCGTCTTGCCATTGGTAAGTAGCGCCTTCCACCGTGAGGTCGTATTGTATGGTTTGCCAGGGGCACAAGATGGTATCGTTGCTCAGCGCCAGTTTTGGCGGCGATATATAATCGACGCGCAGCGTATCTTGCTGTGTTTCACAAGGGGTGGTGACGGTCACGCCATATAAACCCGGACTATCGATTCGAAAAACGGGCAAGGAACTGCCGTTTTGCCATTGGTAGGTTCCGTTGGGGTGCGATACGTCGAGATCCAGCGTTTCCCCATCGCACAATACCTGGCGTGGACCCAGTTCGAGTACCACCGGTGGGATATAGTTCACCAGAATTTGATCCTGCACCACACCGCACACATTGGTAATGGTGACGGCATACGTACCTGCGCTACTGATGGTGTATTGCGGGCTGGTAGACCCGTCCTGCCAGGCATACGAGGCAAAAGGCTGCACCAGGTCGAAAGGCAGGGTCTCGCCGGTACACAGCGTCTGGTCGGCGCCCAGGTTGAGCTGCGGCACATCGAATAAGGTGACGATCTCCATATTATCCGAACCGCTGCCGCAAGGGGTGGTCACGGTAACGGCATAATTACCCGCCACGGTCACCGGCAGGGTAGGGCTCGTACTCCCGTCATCCCATAAATATGTACTGTTGGGCGTAGTAGCGTCAATGGTGAGCACGTCACCGTTGCACAACAGGGAGGTATCCACACCGAGATTGATCGCTACGGGAATGGGGGTATCTACGCTAAAAGGAATAGACGTGCTTGCTGCGGGGTTGTCGCACAGGTCGAGTACCTGCGTAGTGCCGTTGGTAGTCATTTGCAGCGTATAATCGCCCATCGAGCTGATGGGGGGGGTTACCGTCAGTGAGAATTCTTTGGCATGTGCGTTGTTTCCGCCTATGCAATTGGGACTAAGCAGGTTGACTGTATAGGGACCGCCCGGACCTGTGAGCTGGAAGTTGGCGCTATTGATCGTACTACACAATATGAATTCGCTAAAAGTAATATCGATCGTATTTTGACCGCAGGACTCGGGCGTAATAATCGTATCAATTTCAGGAGATACCTGGTCAAAAATGCCAAGGCCGGTAGATGGGCTAAAGTCAATTTTATACCCAAAAGTAGAGCCGGTCCAGTTAGACACCATTAATACATAAGTGCGGCCTTCTTCCATGGGAATAAGATCGTTAAAAGGCGTAAAACCGTTAAATTGGGTAGGCGGATTAGAACCGCAGCCGGCGCCCTGTTCGTCGTACGGAGTCGCTCCGGTGGCGCCTGTAGGGCCATGACAGCTGCCTCCACCCGAGGCGTTGCAGCTTACCTGTAAATTTTGATTAGAAGAAATATCCTGGCAAGTTGCATTAGTGATATCAAAAAGGGCCCAGTCGTAGTCGTCATTTGAGTTGTTGGGGGTAATCACAAACCCCAACTCGCCGTCTTGTGCGGCGGTAAATACGTACCAAATAGAGTTGAGTTCGCCGGCGGTACAACTGATACTGGTATTGATTTCATTGGGATAGTTGCCGCTACCCTGTGCGGATACCGATTCGGTATACACCGGCTGGCATACGGGAATGGCGCCCAGGCAGTCCTGGATAGTAGGGGTTTGGCCCATTGTGCGGATGCAGGCAAACAGCAGGGGCAAGGCGATAGTAAGAGTACGCTTCATAGTGGGTGGTAATGCTTGGTAATGGATGTGTGGGTGAAAATTACAAATCGTCGCGAAGTTGTTCGAGAAAATGTTTGAGATGTTGAAAGCGCGACAGCCATTCCTGCTTTTCCTTTTGCCATTCGCGCTGGTGGCGCAGTTCCTGCTTGGCGCCTTCGAGTGTAAAGCCGCGTTCTTTAACGAGGTGAAAAATGGTTCTGAACTGCTCGATATTCTGGGGGGTAAACTTGCGGTCGCCCTTGCTTCCTTTGTGGGGTTTGAGGAGGTCGAATTCTTTTTCCCAATGCCGGATTAGAGAAGGAGACACCTTGAACATCACCGCTATTTCGCTGATGCTGTAATAGCGCTTGAGCTCCTGTTCTTCTTCATCAAAAATGGGAAGTTGCTCCATACAGTGCCATATTTTGGGCTTTTCACAATAGATAAAGGTAAGCATAAAAAATTATTCTGCAAACCCAAGGGAAAAAGGACACGTGTAATGCGGGGAGCAAACAAAAAAATGAGTCATCCCGGCTTGTTGCCGGAATGACTCATACCTTGCCGTACAACTATGGGTAGTTGTTAGGCGATGCCGTTGATGTGGCGGGTCAGGCTGCTCTTGAGGTTGTCAGCCTTGTTTTTATGCCACGTATTATTTTTCGCCAATTTGTCGATCATGCTGATCACTTTGGGCAAAAAAGTCTCCGCCTCGCTCTTGTCAGTCATTTCGCGGAGCTTCTTGATAGCCGTACGAGCCGTCTTTTTGTAATAACGGTTTGCCGTGCGACGCTTCTCGTTTTGGCGTATTCTTTTTTCTGCTGATCTATGGTTTGCCATAATGTGTACTTTCCAGCTTCTTTAATTGCTTCTTAAATTCGGACTGCAAATATACGGGTTAACTGGAATATACCAAGTAAATTTCTTAGATTTTTCTGCTGCCAGTTATCTGTTGTCGGTTATCTGTTCTATAAACAGGAAAATGTAACTGTTTAGGAGGGTTTAGTGCATTCGCAGTTTAGCGTTAGGGTTTAGTTAACTAAACATGCAGCTAAACAGTTACGAAAAAAAACAAATTTAAAGAACCCACAACCCACAACCCACAACCGATAACCGACAACCGACAACCGACAACCGACAACCCTAAATTCAGAAAAAAAACATTACCAGCTCCCACAGATTTGTTGCAATTTTGCATTTTCGCGCGGGTTTTCGCAAAGAACACCAACAAACAGGCTTCACACGTTGTTTTGTTTTAAAAAAACAGTTGAAAACATCCTTTTGACATGGGCGATTTCTCATTTATTGCAAATGCACATCCGGCATATATCGAATCGTTGTACCAGCAATACCAACGAGACCCGGAGCAAATAGAAGCCAGTTGGCGTAGCTTTTTTCAGGGTTTCGATTTTGCACAAAGCGCCAACGGCGTGCCGGCCGGAGAAGCCGGCGGTGCGGCCGTCACCAAAGAACTCCAGGTGCTGTCCCTGATAAAAGGCTATCGCGACAGGGCACACCTGCTCTCCAACACCAACCCGATTCGCAAGCGGCGCGACCGTAAGCCCGCGCTGAGTTTGGAGGACTACGGCCTCAGCGACGCCGATCTGGATACGAATTTTTATGTGTCGAAAGAAATAGGCCTCGAAAATGCCACCCTGCGGCAGGTAGTCGACAGGCTCAAAACAATCTATTGCGGCAGCATCGGCTTTGAATACCACCATATCGGCGACCGCGACAAGCGGCGCTGGCTGCGCGCCCGTATCGAGGCCATTGACCCGGCTCACAGCTACGGCCTGTCGCTCGAAAAAAAGCGCCGCATACTCGAAAAACTCAACGGCGCCGTCATCTTTGAAGAGTTTTTGCACAAAAAATACGTCGGTCAAAAGCGCTTCTCACTCGAAGGCGGCGAAACGGCTATCGTGGCCCTCGATGCTATTATCAACCAGGCCGTTGAAGACCAGGTAGAAGAAATTGTGATCGGTATGGCCCACCGCGGCCGCCTCAACGTGCTGGCTAATATCATGGGCAAAACTTATGCCCAGATTTTTAACGAATTTGAAGGTACGGCCGAACCCGACCTCAGCTTCGGCGACGGCGACGTGAAATACCACCTCGGCTTTTCTTCGCAAATTCAAACCCCGCACGGCAAAACGGTACACCTCAAGCTGACGCCCAACCCCTCTCACCTCGAAGCCGTCAATCCGGTGGTGGAAGGTTTTTCACGGGCTAAAGCCGATATCCTCTATCACAGCGATTTCGACCGTATTCTGCCCATCCTCATACATGGCGACGCCGCCGTGGCCGGTCAGGGTATCGTATACGAAACCGTGCAGATGAGCCAGCTCGAAGGTTATTATACCGGCGGTACGCTCCACCTGGTGATCAATAACCAGATCGGATTTACCACCGATTTCGATGACGCCCGCTCTTCTACTTATTGCACGGGGCCGGCATCGGTGGTGCAGGCGCCGGTCTTCCACGTCAACGGCGACGACCCCGAAGCTATGCTGTTTGCCGTCGAACTCGCCGTCGACTACCGCCAGCATTTTAACTCCGACGTTTTCATCGATATGCTCTGCTACCGCCGCCACGGCCACAACGAGGGCGACGACCCGATGTTTACCCAACCCGAAATGTATAAGATCATCGCCGGTCACCCCAATCCGCGCGAGTTATACTCCAAAACCCTCATCGATCGCGGCGATCTCGACCAGAAACTCGCCGAGGAGATGGAACTCTCGTTCTGGGGACACCTCCAGGAACGCCTCGATCTGGTGCGCGAAACGCCGCTGCCGTATGTATACCAGGAGCCTGAACAAGCCTGGCGCAAACTTAAAAAGCAGGCCGACCCCAAAGAATTCGACCACTCGCCGGTTACGGGCCTCGAAACAAAAAGCCTGGAGCGCATACTGAAACACCTGGCCTCCGTACCCGATGGCTTTACTCCGCTACCCAAAGCCAGCCGCGTACTCGCCAGTATGCACAAGCTGCTCAACGACAATAAACTCGACTGGTCGCTGGGCGAAATGGCGGCATACGGCTCTATCCTCCTCGAAGGCAAAGACGTGCGTATGAGCGGACAGGATGTGAAACGGGGCACTTTCTCGCACCGACATGCCGTAGTGTATTCGGCCGAAACCTACCAACCATACAACCGCCTCAACAGCCTGAGTAAAGGCCAGGGGAAATTTCGGATATACAACTCGCTGTTGTCGGAATTTGCAGTGCTGGGCTTCGAATACGGCTATTCACTGGCCACGCCCGACGCGCTGGTATTGTGGGAAGCCCAGTTTGGCGACTTCTACAACGGCGCCCAAACTATCGTAGACCAATTTATCTTTGCCGGCGAAAGCAAGTGGCAACGCATGAGCGGTCTGGTGATGCTACTTCCCCATGGCTACGAAGGCCAGGGCCCTGAGCACTCCAGTGCCCGCCTCGAGCGCTTTTTGCAAAACTGCGCCGAATACAACGTGACGGTGGCCAATGTAAGCACGCCGGCCAACCTCTTCCACCTGCTGCGCCGTCAACTCGCCCGTCCCTTCCGCAAGCCGCTCATCGTGATGTCGCCCAAATCACTGCTGCGACACCCGAAATGCGTGTCACCGGTGGAGGATTTCACCGGCGATACCCGCTTCCAGGAAGTCATCGACGATGCAAGTGTTAACCCCCGCAGTGCAAGTAAGGTGAAACGCCTGCTGCTCTGCACCGGCAAAATTTATTACGACCTGCTCGACCGCAAAATTAACGACAAACGCGACGACGTGGCTATCGTGCGCGTTGAACAACTCTTCCCGCTGCCCGAAAAGCAGCTCAAACAGGTGTTGAATAAATACAAAAACGCTAAAGTCTGCTGGGTACAGGAAGAACCCCGCAATATGGGCCCCTGGCAGTATCTGCTGGTCAACCTGGCCGAGGCTGCCGGCTTTACGCCTATTACCCGCAAGGCAAGCGCTTCGCCGGCTACCGGCTTCAAAAAGGTGCACGACCAGCAGCAACGCGATATTGTGGATGTTGCGTTTGATGGAGAGTGAGGGAGGGTGAGAGTGTGAGAGGGAGAGAATTTTGGGTAAGGGTGAGCGTGTGTTGGTGTGAGTGTGAGTTTTTGCAACTTATTTAGAGCAAGTACGTTCAAAGGGAAGAATATCTTGCATCTTTAATACCATACGCTATGAGAAAGCGGGGCATACTCCTCATTGCCTGTGTATTATTTTTGTGCAGCGCACCGGCCCTATACGCGCAACAGGCCAAACTAAAAAAAGCGCATAAATACATGGAACTGCTCGACTACAAATCAGCGGCAGACCTTTATATGCGCATCCTGGAAGACCACGACGTGCCAGAAGCCAAAATCAACCTGGCAGAAGCCTACCGCAAACTCAACGACTATACTAACGCCGAATATTGGTACCAACAGGCCGTGTACCTGCCAGAGGCGAAACCTATACACTATTATTACCTGGGGCTGATGAAGCAGCGCAACGGCAAATGCGAAGAAGCCCAGGAGTGGTATAGCCGCTTCCTTACCCTCAAACCTTACGACGTGCGCAAGCCGCAACTGCAAAAGGCATGCGATTACATCGACCAACTGCTGGTCAAATCGGCTACCGCAACTACCACCGAACCGCTCGAACTCAATTCGCCTTTCGACGATCTCGGCGCCGCTTTTTATCGAGATGGATTGGTGTTCGGTACCTTTCGATCGCCCAACGGCTCGGCACAGCAATACCTCGACCTGTACTTTGCCGTCATGACGCCTGACTCCTCCAACAGCAAAGGATTTGTATTGGGTACACCCGAAAAATTCGCTCCCCAGCTCAATACGCCCGTTCACGAAGCCATCGTGACTTTTAGCCGCGACGAAACCGAGCTCTTTTTTACCCGCAATTATATTGTAGAAGACGAATCCAGCCGGGAAACCGTGATGCGCCTGGAGATTCTGCATGCACAGCAGGCAGGCCCCGATAGCTGGGACAAACCCCAGACCCTGCCTTTTTGCAGCCCCCGCTTTTCGGTGGCGCACCCCTGCCTTAGTCCCGACGGCAGGCGCCTCTTTTTTGCCTCCGATATGCCCGGCGGCTTCGGCGGCAAAGACCTCTACGTGTCTTTCCGCGATAGCGCCGCCTGGGGCCCCCCGGTCAACCTCGGCCCTAATGTGAATACAGAAGGCGACGAGTTGTTTCCCTATTACGCCGAAGGCCAGGGATTGTACTTCGCATCCGACGGCCTTTTCGGCCTCGGCGGCCAGGATATCTATTTCGCCCCCGAATTAGACGCGGGCGAATGGGATGCCGCCCAGAATATGGGGTATCCTATCAACAGCTCTTATGACGACTTCGGCCTGATTGTACATACCGACGGCACTTACGGTTTTTTTACTTCTAATCGCGCCGGCGGAGCAGGAGAAGACGATTTATATTATTTTCGAAAAACAAATATCGATACGCGCTCCCGCACCCAACTGCGTGTGGTGGATGCCGCCACCGGCAGGCCCGTTGCCGGCGCCGGATTAGCATCTTCTTGTGAAGAATCTCTTGTGTTTACCGATGCTGATGGCAACTATGCCACCCTGCTGGAACGAGGCCGCTGTTGTACGGTGCGTGTGGAGGTCGATAACTTCGAGCCTTATACGCTTACTATTTGTGCCGGCGAGCAGCAGGAAATCCATATTGTAGCCATTCCTGAACAGACTCCCATTCGCCCCAAAATACTAACCCTCAACGGCATGGTCAGCGATCTGGCAAACGGCGCGCCGCTCCAGGGCGCTGTAGTGACGCTGGTAGCCAATGGCTGCTCTGCGCCGGCTCCTGCTATAACCGATGCAGCAGGCGCCTTTTCATTGGAGTTGCAACCCCATTGCTGCTATGCGCTTCGCGCCGAAAAAGGCAATTATTTTGCCCGAATACTGCCCGACACGATATGCACCGACAACTGGGGCGAAGCCGCCCAGTCAAATCTTAATTTGTATTTGCAACCTTTTGTGGCCGCTGCCGCCACGGTCAACAACTCCCAGCAAACGGGCGGCGACTTTGCAATGGGTATACGCACCGACCACCACAACGATACTATTCCGTTTTTACTGAATTTATACTACGACCTCAACCGCAGTAGCATAAGAGCGGAATCGGTACCCGAGTTGCTTAAATTGTTGCAACTACTTACTGACAATCCCAAGCTCATTATTGAAATCAGTTCGCATACCGACTCGCGAGGATCTGATGAGTACAACCTGCAACTCTCCCAACGCCGCGCCGATGCTATCGTCAACTGGCTAACGTCGAAAGGCATCCCGGCATACCGGCTCAAAGCCAGAGGCTACGGCGAAGGTCGCCCCGTTAACAAGTGCGAAGACGGCGTGCCCTGCAGCGAAGAACAATACCAGATGAACCGCCGCACCGAGTTTAAGGTGCTGGGCTCCTCGGAGTAAGAGTGTGAGAGGGTGGGAGAGTGAGAGGGGGGGGCTCCTTGTACACGTATAATCTCACCCTCTCACCCTCCCACTCTCCCTCCCTCAAACTCTGTAATCCGTGTTGTTCACCTCATTTGCCAATCAGGATAAAAGGCGACCAAAAAAAAGGGTGGCTATACTCGCCTTCCTCAATCAATTGCAACTTGGCTTGTTGCAAAGCCGGCGCAAAGGCATTTGTTCCCGAGATAAGGTGGTATTCGTAAAAAGCGATCATCAGGTCGGCGCTGGCCCTGTCCTGCACCTTCCAGAGCGATGCCAGCAGGTTGTTGGCGCCGGCGTAGAGAAACGCCCGCGTAAGTCCCAGCAGGCCTTCGCCGCCTGAGATGCGGCCAGGCCCGGTTTCGCAGGCCGACAAGGCCACCAGATCGGCTTGGAGCGACAGGTTGTACACCTCGCCGGCGGTGAGCAGCCCATCCTGGCCGGCCAGCGTATCGGGGTATAACAGGATGCCCGACAGGTCGGGGTATTTTTCATTGATGAGGCCGTGGCTGGCCAGGTGGACGAAGCGCCAGGGGGTTGCCAACTCGGCGCGCAGCTTTGCCTCGGTAGAGAAAGCATGCAGCAACACCGTAGCCGGCAAGCGGCGGGAAGTAAACAGTTGGCTCACCGCTTGCGTTTCCCTGGCCGTACCTGGCAGGGGTTTGACCCGCTGGCCGCTCAAGGCGCCGCCGCGGAGATCGGTTTCGAGCCTTTCGAGGGCGGTGCGGGAAGCCAGGGCGTAGTCGTCGGGGCTGAATTCTTCTTCAAAAACGGGGGCGCAGCCCAGGAAGCCCTGCGTATCATCGGAAAGCTTCGGTGCATTGGCCCGGCGGTAGCAAAACGCCGCCGATGGCGAATACGAAATCGCGAAATCGCGCAGCAGATATGCCAAACTACTGTAATCGACGAGGGATGAACCCGCGGGAGCTTCGCGCAATAATGTTTCAAAAGGTAGCTTAACCAGGGCATCATCGGGCGCCAGGACGAGCTTCCTGATCCCTTCCTCCCATTCAAACGGGAAAAGCATTTTATACAATAGCCTTGCCTTTTGCAAATACACGTCGTCGAGTTGGAGCGTAATACTTTTACGCAAACCCTCCTGGTGATCGTAAAAATCAGCGCCGACAAATTGCTCGTGCACGGAAAAACCGGTTTTAGTTACCTTAAAAATGTACAAGACCGTATCGGCGGTAAAATAGGACACAAAAGCCTCGTCGGGTTCTAATGCGGTTTGCAGGGCGCCCACGGTGGGGATGCCTTTTTCGTATTTCAGGTCGTAATAGAGGGGATAGTTTTTTTCCAAATGGTTAACCAGGGTACGGTAACTCTGGCTTGTGGCAAACAAGGCCTGTTGCAGAGCGGATCTGGAGAGGCTATCGGCGCCGGCGGCTAATTGTTGCTGAAAATTGACCATTAAAGCCCGGAGTTCGTTTTCTTTGTTTGCCAGGGAATCGGGCAGGCCTGCAAATTGCGTGGCTTCGTAAGCGGCCACAGAAGAAAGCAATACGTTGGCTTTGCAGCGTTCTGCATAATGAAAAGCTTCTTCGAGGTGGCGCGCGTTGCCGTCGTGCCGCCACATGGCCACCTTGTTGGCTACAGCAACAGATGAGAGCCGCCAGGTTTCTTTGGCCAGGTTGATTTTGTCTTCTTTGGACACCAGAATTTGTTGCCGGTACAACAGCAGGGAGTCGGCCTGGCGGTAATACAAAGCAGCCAGGCGGGTATTGCCCTCCATGCCCAAAACGGCTTTTGCCTTGAGCAGGAAGGAGTTGAATGCATGTGGCAAGCTGAAATAGGCCTCCGGCGGCGGGTCGTTGGAGAAAGTGGCGGGGTAGTTGGCCTCCAGGGCGCGCTGGGCCAGGGCAAAGGCGTGACGAAACATGCCTTGCCGGAGGCGGGTGGCGGCCATTTCGTTGAGGGCGTAGGTAACTCGCTCGTGTTGCTCGCCAAGACTACCAGTGTACCCTTTGAGGGCTTCTTCCTGGGCCACCAGCGCTTGCTCGTAATCACCCATTCGCAAGTAAGTATTGCCGATATTGCTGTACACGTTGCCGCGCTCCATGATGGCCTCGGGATAGTGGCTGAGCACTTCCAGCGCTTCGTAGTGGTATTGCAGACTGCTATCGAGGCGACCCAGGGCAGTGTAGTCCATGCCCATATTGGTAAGAAGCGGTTCGAACCGATAGTCGATACTGTCTACTTGCTTGCGAAACCAACCCATAGCGGTTTTGTTTTCGTCGATTGAAGCCCGGTAGTTGCCCTGCAGGGAAAGCGTTGAGGCTATATTTTGGGCGACAAATGCCAACTTTTCGGGATTCACCTCGGGTTGGCGTTCGTATATGATACGCGCTTGCTGTAAATGGGCAAAGGCTTCCTCGTAAGCATTGATATATTGGTATTCAACCCCCAGATTCTGATACACGTCGCCGATGAGCTCGTCGTTGGCCACGGCATCGAGTTGATAGATGCGCATGGCCTTTTGATATAGCTCGATGGCCTTTTTGGTCAGGCCCAGGTCGCTGTACAGGGTGGCCAGGTTAAAAATAGAGATGCCCAGGTGGGGATGGTCGGGAGGTAGTACCTCTTCCCTTATCGACAAGGCTTCCTGGTAGTATTGCAGGGCGATGTCGTTGAGCCCGAAATAGCCATGCGCGGAGCCGAGGTTATTGATGACCAACGCAGTGAGTGGGTGGCGGGTACCCAATTCTCTTTTTCTTATTTCCAGCGCCTTGTTGTATTGGGCTATTGCTTCCGAAAATTTATATAAGCCAATATAACAAACTCCCATGAGATTGTGCGTATAGGCGATATCAAGCCAGGGGGTAGGCTGTATGGATTGCTGGAGCGTAAGGCAGCGCATCACCCATTCCATGGCTTCTGCGTTGTCGCCGCGCATTTGCAGGGAGCGGCCCAGGTGGTAATACCAGGGTGCAAGCAAAGGGTGGGAATCGCCCAGTTGCTTGCGGGAGGCGGCTACGATCGTATGCATGGCTTCAATAACCGGAGAGAAATAGCCGTTTTCGTATACGTACTGGTAGTCGCTTAGGTGCTTTTGCAAGAATAGTTCATAAAAACCGGCTTGTTGGTATAACCTGGCGGCTTCCAGCAGGTACCAGCCTATACTGTCTTCCAGACCCTCGTCTGCCAGCACGATAGTGCGTTCCAGATAGGCCTGGGCCAGGGTTGTATCAGCGGGGGATTGACCTTTAGCTTTGGAGAGTGGCGCAATAATCAGGCAAAACCCCAATATATTGTATATCAGTAGGGTAAGTTTTCTCATAATAACCGGGGATTTTGTAAAAAATAAATATACCGCATTTCAAAAATATTCAAAAATTAATTTTTAAAAATCACACTTCTAAGAAAAAACACTCCGGGATCGTCGATAATTCCATCTTATTTATCGTTAATTGTTGATTGTAAGCACCTGCATACTGCATCTTTGATTCACTAAAACCCAGTAGGGATCGTCAGCGCGAATGATCAGACCGAAGAATAAATGGATAGTATGGGGCATTAGCATATTCAATGCCTTGCTGATGCTGGCCTTTTCGCTGTATTGGCTGAATTTGCCCTATACCTTTGGCGACGAGGCCTTTTTGATCAAATGGTCGTCGTTGCTCAAAAAATCGTTATTGCAAATAGACCCCAAACCGAATCCGGAAGAAGTACTGTTTGTAGACGTATCAGGCAATAAAGCGGTAATAGACGGGGTAGACGAATTTGGTGACAAAAGCCCCTATAACCGCATTGTAATTACAGACAGGGAGCAGCTTTCGCAGTTTTTCAGCCTGCTCAACCGCTACCGGCACGAAGTGCGATTCGTGTTGTGCGATGTGTTGTTCGCTGAATCTTCACCGGCAGATAGCCTCCTGCAGGTCAAGGTAGACAGCCTCGGCGATAAATTATTGGGCGTAAGCCACCTAAACAAAAGTGGAAAACATACGCGCCCCGTTATCCGGATGCCTTACGCGGTATCGACGTACAACGCGACCCAGGGATTGTTTTTAAAATACCCGCTCATGCTGAGCGATAGCCTGAAAACGCTCCCCCTGGTGATGTATGAAAAGCTGAACGGCGCGAGGTTTGAATACCAGAAAGGCTGGTTGTTTTACCAGATCAACGGCCGGCGCAGCCTGCATGCGCCGATTATCGACTTCAAGCTGCGCCAGTCCGACTTTAAAGTGGGACAAACAATGGGAGAAGCCAATTTTGCCGTCTGGCCGATGGGCACCATCCTGGAATCGCAGGAGTTTATGGATGAAGAAAGCATGCGGGCCTTTTTTAAGGGCAAATTGGTCGTCATCGGCGATTTTGTCAACGATATGCACCGCACGCCTTTTGAAAAGCTTCCCGGACTCGTATTACTTTACAATGCTTACCTGACGCTGGTTTCGGGTGAAAATGCCTTGTCCAGTTGGTGGCTGGCGTTTTTATTTGCGGGTTATTTGTTGCTGTCGTACCGCATCTTTTTCGACCTGCAAGTCATCAAGCCGGCATGGCTGGTAAAAGTATCCCGGTCGAAATTTTGGCAGGCGGTAGTGAATACGGCCGACGAATTAACGATACTGACTGTCATTACTTTTTTGTCTTACTTTATTTTCCACCGGCATATCAATATTTTGATTTTGCTGATTTACCTGAAAATAGTGGAATACCTCTGGAAAAAAACGCCTGTGTATTTACAGGGTAAAATGCCTCAAATGTTCAAACGCAAACACAGGGTGACTTCCTAATTTAAAACATGTACCATGAGAAATGCATTGTTTTTGTTCGTATTGCTGGTTAGCTGTCTGCCAGCAATATCACAAAGTTATTTTGTGGTGTCGGTAAAAGACTCCGTCATGGTCGACGGCAGATTGTTGCAAAAAAGAGACAAGATCGAATCAGACGCCAAAATTCATTTTTCGTCAAAAGAAGCCTTCGCCTACGTGATGTCGCCCGGCAAGGGGTATTATATCCTTAGCCCGAAAAAGATGAAAAGCCGGGTAGCCCGCGAGTTCGTACTGTCGCTCAAAGAAGCCCTGCTGCCCCCCGACGATTTTTACGCGACCAGCGTGCGCACGTTTTCGGAAGAAGAAGGTTTTTCTTTTCCTACGGTTTACGAAATGCAGGCTTTTTTCCGGGGTAAAGTATTGCTGGTCGGGGAAGCGGCATTCAAGCTACCCCCGGATGCATTTGTGCTGGATGAAGCCCACTATTTTTCGTTTGAGTTGGAATTGTCTGACGGCGTAATAATCAAACGCGGCCCTGTAAAAGACGGCAACCTGATCGTGAGCGACAGCCTGCGCTATATCGGCGGCCACGTGCTCGACCCCGCCGTTATCAAGTCTGTCCGGTTATTGTATCGCGACCAAACCACCGGCGTTGCGCAGCAAATCGGCGTTTTCCAATTGGTGTGCCCCGACCGGCAGCTTGTAGCCGACGAGTTGCAGCAGTTGTACCAGTCGCAATCGAATGCACGGCCTCACTCGTTTTTGCACGACCACGCTATGCCCTATCTGCAGACTTGTTATGGGAATGCCCATCCCCTCGTCATAGCAGGTATAATCGAGGAAATGGGCAATCAGTAATTTACGATTGGGAAATCCTCACCTTAGCGTTTGTCTTCGGGTCGCCGATTTCGAAGATGGTGCTATTTGGATCGTTCGGGTCGGGTTTGGGAATGATCAGGGCGAATATCTGGAAGTCACCATTGCCGCCTCCGTAATTAAAATTCACATTTTTGTTGATCACCGTAGCCCTGTTGTTGGCGTCTCTGGTTACGTCAACTATGCCCAATAAATTATTGTTCACATCGTACATGTGTATCCATACTTTGTCTTCGAGCATGCTTACGCCATTCGAGTCGGGTTCAATACTTAAGTTTGCCGTACTATTGTTGGGCGCGCTGCCATAGAAATAGCCATCTTTAATACTGGCTTTAAGTATGGCGCCCTGGTTGAGCATCGAATCTTCATTAAAAGAAGTCAGCGGGCCCGTATAGCCCAAAATATTATTTGTAGAGGTGTTAGGCAATATCGAAATGGCTACATTGGCCGCATTCGTGCCTGAAAAATCCGAGCCGGTGCCGTCGCCGGCGCCCACAATATATTCAATTGAGATAGGGCTATTGCTGATTACCCGGCTAAATTGGGGCACCAGTAAAGTTATAAATTGAATATACCCGCTGTTTGAAAACTGGGCGCCAACACCTGTTTGGAAGCCTGATAAATGCCCCCAGCCCCATAAGGAATCATCGCTATTGCGACATTCATAGTATACGAGCACATTCGATAAAATAGAGGATACCTGTAATGAGACATTGACAGGAGTCCTCGTTACATTGACGGGTACCTTGGTTACGGCGGCGGAAGCAACTGAAATCATAGTCATAACTGGGTAGTTTTATTGTGATGAAAATAAATTGTTTGGAGTACTAATCGTATACAACGAAAGAGGCATTCGGGAAGAAAGCCGAAAAACAGAAAATTGGAAAGAGGCGGTATCTTTTTTTATTAGGAGGAAAGCCAAAATCTTTGCTAAAAATAGGATATTTGATTTATTAAATCACATTTATTTTGGTTTTTTATAAAAAAACTGTTTAGCGATTGGGTTTAGCTAAACTGCGCATGTACTAAACAGCGCAACCAGGAGGCCTGTCGCCAGATATTTCCCTTTCGGGTAAAATTCCTGACTTTTCTCTGCTATTTTTACCGCCGTTTTGGAAGGAAGTACAAAACAGCATAGCAATGAACACCACGGATAAATATATCTGCATCCACGGCCACTTTTACCAGCCACCCCGCGAAAACGCCTGGCTGGAAGTAGTTGAGAAGCAGGATTCGGCGGCGCCTTTCCACGACTGGAATGAGCGCATCAATTTTGAATGTTACGCGCCCAATACGGCTGCCCGCATTCTCAACGAGCAAAAACAGATCGTCAAGATCGTCAACAACTATACCCGCATCAGCTTCAATTTCGGGCCCACGCTGCTGTCGTGGCTCGAAACCGCCGACCCCGCCACCTACCAGGCCATCCTCGATGCCGACAAGATCAGCCAGGCCCGCTTTGGCGGCCACGGCTCGGCGATGGCCCAGGTGCACAGCCACCTCATCCTGCCGCTGGCCAACCCGCGCGACCTCGAAACGCAGGTCATCTGGGGTGTCCGCGATTTCGAATTCCGCTTCGGCCGCAAACCCGAAGGCATGTGGCTCTCCGAAGCCGCCGTTGACACGGCTACGCTCGAAGTGCTGGCAGCCCAGGGCATCGCGTTTACCGTTTTGGCGCCGCGCCAGGCCAAAGCGCTGCGCAAAATCGGCGAGACAGAGTGGAAAGAGCTGCCCGGCGGCGGCATCGATACGCGGGAGCCGTATTTATGCAAATTGCCGTCCGGACGCAGTATCGCCCTGTATTTCTACCACGGCGGCGTGGCTCAGGGTGTGGCTTTTGAGGGGTTGCTCAACAACGGCAAAGGTTTTGCCTTCCGCCTCCTGGATGCCTTCGAAGACGACGAGACCCCCCAACTGGTGCACATCGCTACCGACGGCGAAAGCTACGGCCACCACCACCGCTACGGCGAAATGGCCCTGGCCGACGGACTCAATTATATCGAGGAACACGGACTGGCTACTATTACCAATTACGCCCAGTACCTGGCCAAATTTCCACCCAAATTCGAGGTACAGATACACGAAAATAGCTCATGGAGCTGCGTGCACGGCGTGGAGCGCTGGCGCAGCGACTGCGGCTGTAATTCGGGAGGCCGCCCGGGCTGGAATCAGGCCTGGCGCAAACCCCTGCGCGATACGCTCAACTGGCTGCGCGACGAACTCCTCCCGATCTACGAACGCGAAGCCGGCCGCCTGCTCAAAGATGTGTGGAAAGCCCGCAACGATTATATCAGTGTGTTGCTGCAACGCAATGAGGAGAGCCTCGAACGCTTCCTGGCCAAACATACCCGCCGCAAGCTAAACCCACAGGAGGTCCCCAATCTGATACGCCTCATGGAGATGCAGCGCCAGGCCATGCTCATGTTTACCAGTTGCGGCTGGTTTTTTGACGAGGTATCCGGCATTGAAACCAACCAGATCCTCCAATATGCTAACAGGGCTATCCACTACGCCCACCAGATTACTCAGATAGACCTGCACGATGAATTCGTGAGGCGACTGGAAACTATCCCCAGCAACGAATATCCCAATGCCGCCGCGGGTTATATCAAACATGTCATTCCCGCCCGCGTCAATCTGGAGCGCGTAGGTATGCACTATGCCGCCTCGTCTATTTTTGAGGAATACCCCGAGCGGCTCGAGTTTTTCAACTACATTGCCGAAAGTGAAGTCTTCGAGCGACTCGAAGCCGGCAGCCTGCGTTTGGCAGTCGGTCGTACTATCGTGCATTCCAAAATTACGCTTTCGCAAAAACACTTTAGTTTTGCTGTGGTGTACTTAGGTCAGCACCACATCATCGGCAACATCTCGCTCGACATGGATCGAGGGGTATTTGACGAGATGAGCCGCCAAATTTCCGCCGCTTTCCGCCTGCCCGACCTGGGCCAGGTGATCGGCCTGATGCAGCAGTATTTCGGCCCCGAAAAATACACCATTCAGCACCTCTTCCAGGATGAAAAACGCAAGATCCTGCGCCTCATCACCAACAAAAGCCTGGGCCATGTAGAACAGTCGTTTCGAGATATTTATAACGACAACTACCAACTCATGCTCAGCATTACGCAAAACGACATACCCGTCCCCGAGGCATACCTGAATGCCGTCCATTTTGTGGTCAACCACGATTTGCACCGGTATTTCGAAAACGGCGCCCTGCATATCCGCGAATTGAAGCGATTGGTAAGCGAATATAAGCGCTGGCAGGTGAAACTGAGCGATAAATCCTCTCTGCTGCTTTCTGCAGGCGAGCGCATTTTTAAAGAAATAAAAAACCTCGAAGGAGAAGGATTAAGCCTGGCGCATCTCAATAATTTGAACACGGTCATGGAGATGCTCAAGCAATTGGGCCTGACGCTCGATTTTTGGAAAAGCCAGAATTTGTATTTTTCTTTATTAAAAAGTTTCAAAAGCGGCGAACGCAAATTTCCCGACGCTGAATGGGAGGTTTCTTTTTACCGCCTGGGCGAGTTGTTGAGTGTGTATACAGGATAATTTTTATAAAAATAAAACGTAATAATATGGCCATACAGCAACCATCTAATGGATTTTCGGGCTATGTACAGCAACTCACTATTTTACATGCATCACTTGTTATGGGCGTAGCGTTGATGGGGGTAGTCATGTATTTTGTTGCCGGCCCTGCTACCGACGAGAATACATCCGGTTCTTCTCTGTTCAACTGGTTGGCCCCTTCCGTAGCCATTGGAGGTCTTTTGGCCAGTTCGATTATGTTCAGAATGCAAGTGCAAAACGCACAAGCCAAAGGTAGTCTGACTGATAAGCTAGCCGGCTACCGCGCGGCATCTATTACCCGCTATGCGGTGATCGAAGGCCCTGCCATTTTGTGCTTTGTAGCCTATTTTCTGGAAGGACAAATGCACTATCTCTACCTGGGCGGCCTCCTGCTGATCGTCCTCTTTTTGTATCGCCCCAGCAAGGACCGCATCATCAACGACCTGGCCCTGAATGCCAAGGAACAGGCCGAATTGGTAGGGTGAACGTTTACCGTTCACCGACGTAGTGCGAACGGTAAAGAGGCAGCGCTGCCGCTGCTGCCGCCCATCCCGCGTCTTTCGCGCACAAGCGAAGCTCGCGGTGAATATCCGCGTAAAACTGCGGCGACCCGGCGAGCAGGGAGATTCCCTCGTTGACATCCAATGCCGTCGGCTCCACCCAGGCAGCCTCATAAGGACCGAGCTGCTCTGTCAGTCCACCTACGTTAGTAACTACCATCGGAATGGCAGCCCTGATGCCCAGGGTGAGGATGCCCGACTGGGTCGCCTCCGTATAAGGCAATACCAGGATATCGTGCGACAACAGCAATTGCGCCATCTCCGCTTCGCTGAGCCGGCGGTTGATGCGGCGTACGCCCGTGGGTGGGGTGGGTTCGGCATAATGTGACAGGCCCGCTACCGTGACATCTCCTATGACACCGGCCGGTAGGTTTTGCAATGCTTCGTAAAGTAGTTCCAGTCCTTTGTAGGGGCCTATGCGGCCCAGCATAAGCAGGCGGGGTAGGGGAGCGGGTACCCGGTCGGGTGGGGTCTCCAGCCCTGGCAAGGGCAGGAGGCCGTGGGGGATAACGGAGATGCGGCCCCGCAGCGACAGCCGCTGAACCGCCGAATTCAGGGCAAATTCAGTCAAAAAGATAATTTCATCGGCAACCCGCATACTGCGATCCTGCCACCACTGGTCGAATTGCCGGCGGCGCTCGCCGGCGTGCAACACGCTGTCGTGCACGGTGAGTATGGTCTTTACACCATGCAGGCGGCACCAAAGCATTATTGGCAGATTCCAGTGGTGGAATACGGGGAAATACGCAACTTTGCAGGAACGGCGAAAATCGCGGCGCAGGCGTAGCAGCAAACGCGGCAATACCCACAGCGATTGCCAGGCGAATTCGCGGGTATTGCGATAAGAGGTTACGGGTTCGCTATGCGGCAAAGGTTCGCCTTCGGCGAAAGCAGAAGTATATACGCGCACCGGTAGCGGAAAAAACGCCAGCATTTGCCGCGTATAGGGCAGGCAACCCCGGCGGGTGAGCGCAAAAACCAAAACGGGCTTAGCGGCCTTCTCCATAAACCAAAGTTAAACAATCTCGCATTGTGAATAAAATATTAATTGTGGCAGGCACGCGCCCGGAGATCATCAAGCTGGCCCCGGTAGCTCACGCGCTGGGCAAGGTAGCGACGCTTTGTCTGGTTCATACCGGGCAACACCGGGAAATGGGCGCCGCCGCCTGGCAGTGGTTCGACCTGCAACCCCATTACGATCTCGATGTGATGGAGGAAGACCAGCCTTTGTCTGTTTTACTTGGGCGGCTGTTGCAAGCCCTTCATCCCGTGTTTGCCGCAGAAAAACCGGACTTCGTCATCGTGCAGGGAGATACGGCCAGCGCCCTGGCGGGCGCCCTGGCTGCCTTTTATCAGCATATCCCCGTGGCGCACGTGGAGGCCGGCCTGCGCACCTTCGACCCAACACAACCCTTTCCCGAAGAGATGCAGCGCGTATTGATCAGTCGCCTGGCGAGCCTTCATTTTGCGCCCACGGCTCAGGCCCGCGATTTTCTGTTGAGGGAAGGCATTCCCGATGAGCAAGTTATCGTGGCCGGCAATACCGTGGTGGATAGTCTGAAGTGGTTGTTGGAAAGCGGCAAAGGCAGGCTGCCGGAGCCTGCACACAAGGCCCTGGCGCAGGGCAGGCGACTGGTGGCCGTGACCGCCCACCGCCGCGAAAACCAAGGCGAAAGGTTGCCGGCACTATGTGAGTCATTGAAATCATTGGTCGCCCGCCACGATGTGGAGATTATCTTTGCCGTGCACCCCAATCCCGGCGTACGCCGGCCGGTGTACGCACTATTGGATAACCAACCCGGCATTCACCTGCTGGATCCCATACCCTATCCCGATTTCATCCGACTGCTGCAAGCTTGCCACTTTATTGTCACCGACAGCGGCGGTATACAGGAAGAAGCCAGCATGTTACAAAAGCCGGTGATACTGCTTCGCGAGGTCACCGAGCGCCCCGAAGCCGAACAAGCCGGCGTGGTGAAACGCGTATCGCCCCAAACCCTGCTCGAAGAAGCCGATCGTTTGCTGGATGACGAAGTATATTATGTTTCGCGCTGCCAGTCGCCGGCGCTTTACGGCGATGGCAATGCCGCTTTGCGGATTAGTCAGGGCTTAGTGGTTAGCAGTTAGCTCTCAGTTGCTAAGCCCTAACTGCTAAACCCTAAGCCCTAATTGAACCAAAACCCATATTTTTGCATTTCTAAAAACAACAGAAACAAACGCGTTCATGAAAAATATCATCATCGTAATTGGGGCCGTCGTGATAACCCTGTTTTTTTGTTTTTGGAAAACGCCGGATCTCCCCTTAGATGAAAAAAAACACGGCGTTGCTGCCATTGCGGATACCTTGCCCACCGACGCGCTCAGCAACTACTGGTACCAGGGCAAAGCAGAAGTGACCCGTTATGAATTGACACAGCATCGCTATCGCGGTTTGCACAAGGGCGAGGCCGTCATGGTATTTGTGACGGAAGACTTCCTTACCGATAAACAGGTTAAAAACGAAAAATATACCAATCCCAATAGCGTACTGGTACTCAAAAACAATGCCATTCGCAAGTTTGATACGGGGATTTACGACTATTCCGTGATGGGCTCGGTATTTACGCCGGTGGGCCGTGCCGACTACCCGCATACGCTCAAGTTGACCAATACCGTGCAGGAATGGTGCGGGCAAACCTATTTGCAAGTCAATTTAAAAGATAAATTATACGAAACCAACTCGTATTCCTATTTCGAAAACGAAGCCGACGAGCGATTCAGCGTGCCCGCTATTCCGCTCGAAGACGAACTGTACAACCGCATACGCATCAATCCCGACAAATTGCCGCAGGGCGATATCGAACTGCTTCCGGGCGCCATGTATGTGAGGTTGATGCATATTGATTTCAAACCCTTAAAGGCGGTAGCCGCTCTCGATACCTATTCTGGAAAAGAGATAAAAGGAAAGGACCTGCGCGTATACCGGTTGCAATACCCCTCTCTCAACCGAACACTGGAAATCGTATTCGAAGCGGCGCCGCCCTATCGCATTGCCGGCTGGCTGGATACTCATCCGTCCTTCGACAAACAATTGCGCACCACAATTGCCCGTAGCACGCATACCACCCTGACTGATTACTGGAATAAAAACAATGTAGAAGATGTATCCTTACGGAAAAAACTGGGACTGAGCACCTATTAGTAATCGTCTCTAACCCAGTCTTCTTCGTCTACCAGGGGCCCTACGCGGCCTTCTTTGGCTGGTTTGTCGCTGTCTTCGATAGTGAAAAGCTCTACTTTCTGGCGTTTTCCCTTCAATTCGATGATGCCCACACGCATAAACTGCATGCTATGTGGCGGCAAATGCAGCTTGTCGAGCAGGTATTTCGACAATAAAATGCGTACGTCATAGCGATTGCATACATCCTGGATGCGGGAAGTAGTATTGAGCACATCGCCCGAAAAAACGATATCTTTTTTGATTACGCCGATTTCGCCGATCGTGACCATGCCGCAATGCAATCCCGCCTTGAAATCGGGCACCATGCCGTATTTCTCGCGATATCGCTGCGACTGCTTCAAAATTGCTTCGCGCATGCCGTAAAAACAGCGGATACAATTGGCTTGCCTCAACCCGCGCTCAATGGGCCACGAAATAACAACCTCGTCGCCCACGTATTGGTATATCTCGCCGCCCGCATCGGTGATGGGATTAGTAATATCGCGAAAAAAGTCGTTGAGCAGGTTGAAAAACCGGATATGTCCCAGTCGTTCTGCAATGAGTGTCGACGATTTCATATCGACGAACATAAAAATCCGTTCTTCTTCTCTGGGCTTGTGATAACGCCCCATCAGCAAATTGAAGAATACGCCGGTGCCGTATTTATCATTGACGTGCAAAAAAACAATGGTAAGAAACACCACCAGCGACCAAAAAACGAGGCTCCGGTAATAGATAGAACTGTGCAGCAAGGCCGAGGCTTCTTGCAGGATAGGCGGCGATAGCGGGCCCAGGCCCGAGCGTATACTCAAAAATAAATCGTAGGATATGGTAGTGATGCCAAAGTTGAGCGTAGAAAGCACCAGGCTATTGATCAATATCGCGAAACCGAAAGACTTGGTGCGCACCCTTTCCCGCAAAAAAAACAGCAATACCGAACCCGACAGCAATCCGGCAAAAAATGCCGAAATAGTGCTAAACCAAAGGGATTGCTTGAAGCGATAAACCTCCGTAGGGTGCAAGTACAAACTATTGGCCAGGGCATGGGTATTCAGGGCGTCGAGCAAACCCACGAAGGTCCAGGCCACCGCAATCCATGCAACCAGCCTCAGTTTAATGCCCAATCTGCCACGGAATAACCGGTTCATCGTAAATGTCTGTTTAGCGTTAGGGTTTAGCTAAACTGCGCATGCACTAAACCCTATCGCTAAACTGCGCATGCACTACCCCCCCAAAAGGCAAAGATGGGAATTCCTTTACGTTGTGAGCATGCTTGCCACAAATATTCGGTTGAAAAGCCTACATTTGAGCTAAGTTGAAAATTGGCAATATGCAACCTCATTTGTTTGGAATAGATACCGTTTTGCTTACCAATCGCACCGTAACCAGGCGTTTTCGCGAAGGCGACGGAGCCGCTTTTTTTGATTTGTTGCAGGATAACTCTGCGGTGCTTAGCGATGAATTTGCGGAATTACTGGAAGAGGCGAGCGACAAAGAACGAGCTGAGGCTTATGTGCGCCGTACGTTGTCGGACTGGCTGCTACACAAGCAGTTTATTTTCGGCATATGGGATAACAAGTCGGCCCGGCAGATCGGCCTGATCGGTTTTTTGCATCCCGATTGGTCGGTGCCGAAGGCCGGGCTGACTTGTTTTATTCACCGCGACTTTACCCGCAAGGGTATAATGACCGAATGTCTTACGGCTTTGCTGCGCTTTGGTTTTCAGCAGTTATTGCTGGAAAAAATATACGTGCAAACGGCGATGGACAATTACCCTGCCCAGCGGCTGGTGCGAAAGTGCGGGTTTCGGCGCGAAGGCGACCTGCGGTTTGAGCGCAAAAAGCCCACCGGCGAATACGTCGACGTCATGCTATTGGCGCTCACCCGCCAGGAGACGGGATATTAATAGCTGTCGAGTTTTTTGCGCACGCTGTCCACCGCTTTCTTTTGGTCTTCAATTTTTTGTTGCGCTAGTTTTTGGTCTTTATCATTCTGCTCGATATCCGACTCTGCTTTTTTGATAGCTTCTTTGGCTTTTTCGATTTCTTTGTGGTAACGCTCATTGGCGTTTACCAGCTTTTTTAGCTCGCTTTCCAACTTTTCAAGTTGCTTCTCCTCTTGGGCCAGCGCTTCTCTCGTTTGGGCTTTAGCTATTTCTGTCGCAAAGCGGTCCAGCAATTTTTCGGCCTCGTCGTATTGGTCGCGGTAGCCTTCTCTGCTGAGAAATGTGCCGCCCAGGTCAACCCATAGCGTAAATTCTACGTCGTCTTTGCTTTCCTTGATGGCCGCATAGAGGTCGACGGGATTCCCCAATCCGAGCGTAGGCACGCGGGCGTCGTCCGACATCCATTCCTCTGATTTGCGGTTCCATTTCGATTTCGAGCCGTAATTGTCTTTGACAAAATCGGTCCAGGTATTTTCTACCAACTTTGCTTTTACATTGCTAAACACGACCTGCATGGCGGGTTGGGCGCCGAGGCTCATGTTTTGGGTAACGGGATCCACGTCTATTTGCGCGTGCACGGCAACTGCCCAGCATGCCAGCACACTGTATAGCAATAATTTTTTCATGGTTGGTTGATTTTGATGTTGTGACGCAATACCTTACTGATAGTAACAAAGAAAAAAACTCCCGGGTTGACAGTCATCAGCCCGGGAGGATAAAACAGCAGGATATATTCGCGTTGTTATAGACTAGAGTTGGCTCACGCGGCGCACCACCTGGTACAATCGCGTGTATTCATTCACTTCTTCCACAAAGGGATCATATTCGAGGTGGTTGGCGGAGATCAGTTTCAGGTGCGTAACCTTGCCCCTGTTATTGGTGATGCGTTGCACGTATTTGACCCATACGGCGCCGTTGTGTTTCACCGCGTAAATTTTGTTTTCTCTGATTTCGTGTACGCCTGCAATTTCCCGGCAGATCACGATATCGCCATCCTGGATGACGGGGTCCATACTATTGCCGCTAATGGGAAATGCGACCAGGCCGTTGCCGGTGAGCCCGGGCAACATAAAATATTCGGTGTCTTCGGTTTTAAAACTGCCTGCGTCAACCGCCGTGCCTGCAAAAGCTTCTACGGTAGTAAACATAATATTGCCACCCATACCCTTGGGCATGTCATAGGCCGTTTCGGGCAAGTCAAGCCCAAATGGGGAGCCGATACCGTCGATGAGGAATGATTCGTTAACGCCGAATTCGTGGCAAAAAATACGCGCCTGGCGATAGTCGATACATCTTTTATCATCGGGGTTGAGGTAAGCTCTGATGATATGGCCGTACCCCCGGTTACCCAGTATTTTTTCTGCCAGATCGCCTATCCCCTTGCCATTCCGGTCATTTTTTACAATGATACCCCGTTCTTCGAGTTGTTTGAAGGATTTGATGAAACGCTCGTTTAATTGGAGCCTGTCTTCTCTAATCATATGTGGTGCAATTAGCTTCTTTAAACAAAAACCAGTGAACTTGCACGCAAGATAAAACAAAAGGTGTTATCAAACAAATTTTTTTATTATTTTTTTGCACTTGTTTTTTTTAGGGCTTAGGGCTTAGCAGTTAGGGCTTAGCAGTTAGCCCTAAGCCCTAAGCCCTAAACCCTAATGAAACCTATTATCCAGCGATTGCAACACGCAATCCCAAAGTACCTCGTAGGGGACGATTTCCAGTTCTGCGCTTTGTTTGGCGCTCACCAGGGGAGCGCCCAGGAGCAAATCGTGAAATTTCTTGGCCTTGCGCACCACTCCGTTTTTGTGAAAGTTGGCCTGCGGAAGTGTGAGCAGCATTTTGATAAAACAGTTGCTGCGGTAGGTGTCGTCTTGTCGAAGATGGCGGTGGGCATACATGTTGAGCGACTCCATGCGGTCGATGATCTCGTTGTATTTGCCCTGTTGCAATAAAAACAATACCTGAAGGATCAGTATGGAAATATTGGTACCCTGCTTGTCTCTCGAATAGGTGGGTACTTCATTGATAAAGCGGTTGATGCGGAATACGCTCTTGTGGTCGTGCCGCTCCGGTTTGATCTTGTGAATGCTGATAAAATAATGGATGAAGGCCTCTATTACCCGCCAGTATTCGAGGATGTTTTGGTGCAGATGCGCGTAGTTGGGGTGTTGCGAAGCCATCTTGTATACTTTATATGCCTTCGCGTATTGTTCGGAGTGCAAACACAATATGAGATAATACGATAAGGTGTTGTACCAGGTCACCGACCCCTCTGCGTTGATCTTGAGCAAACGCTGCGCAATAGCTTCCCCCTCTTTGTGCCGCTCGAGCCGCAAATAACAAGCCAACGCATGGTTCAAAAAAGAGTTGAGTATGGTGAGGTTGCTGGCCGACGCCTTGCGCGCCTGCTCAAAATATGCCAACGCCTCTAAACTGATCTTTAAGGTGTTCGCATAATCGTTTAGGATTTCGTAGCGGAGAAGGGAAATGAGGTAGTATTGAAAATAAAATCTATATGACCTGTACTCTTTAGGTATTAAATCTAACTCTTGAAAATACTTTTCGGCCAAAACAGCTAATTCAGTTTTTGTAGCTTTAGAACGGGCAAAGTGTTGGGTAATATCGAGTCGATAAGTTTCGGATAAATTTTCAGCTCGATATATTTCTGAATATTTTATAGATAGATCACGATATGTTTGATATTTTTTAAAATCTCCAACTGCGTGACCATAATGACTTAATAGTACTTTACTCAGTTCAAATATTAGATCTGTAAACTCAAATTCCTGGGCTTTTTTCAGCGTATACTCTGCCAGGGGGATGGCGGCCGAGCGGGCATAACGCCCCAGCATAATCTTTACTGCGGTGGTGTATTTGTAGCAGGTGTAATAAGCCCGTTGGTAATCGTTGAAGTTGGGTTGGTTGGCGTCGATAAAAAAAAGGGTATTGATGAGGCGTTCGCGCAACTGCCGCTTGAGGCGCGCGAAATACACGGGCTGCAATTCGCTTTCTTCAAAAAAGTAACGCGCAGCTTCTTCTTCGCTTTCAAAGCGGTTTTCGGCAATGGCCTGGTAGAGCTGCTGCACCTTGGTACGCGCCCGGCCGGGCAGACCGGCCACCTCTATTTGCTTGATTTTGTTCCTGGAAATGAGATCTATCAGGGGTTTTAAGTCCTTCATTTTAGTTCAATTTTAGTAAATACCAACGACACAGCACAATGATAATCAATTTTTTAATAAATTTACAGTCATAATAATTACTATTATGTACTGTTTAAATGACCTCAAAAAGTTAGATACCTTTTGAACCTATCGTCATAGTTTTAAACATCATTTAAAATGTTTAAAACTATGGCTACCATCATTGCATTACTGATTTCGCTTGGACTTCTTTCGACACCGGGTCATTTCCGCGATTCCAAGGACAATACCTACTACAAACCGCAACCGAAAATCGTCGTTGACGACCAAGACGGTTGGTAGCAGGTTTTTTCTCCTTGGGCGCCGTTGCGGCACAACCTGTGGCGTATAGCTATACACGTACAGCTATGCCGGGAGAGAAAATACGCGCATCGGCGGGAAAAGCGGTCGCAACGTTTCTTTTGCGTTGCAATTGACCAATATTATATAGAATCAATAGCCTGATAATCAGGTTTTTGAATAAAAAATGCGTATGATATATTTCAATCTGCGCTGTTCAATGTGTCAATTTTTGTAATTGATACACAGGCTCTGGCCGATTACTTTTGCCATATCATAGTTGGTAAAGGTAGATTGCCAGGCTTTAAGCGCTCTCTCTGTGTGTGTGGCTGGACGATAACTTACGGACAGCTTTCATTCCCCCTTTATTTCACACAGAAATGAAATTACTCATTAGCGTGTTAGTAGTCCCCCTTGCCTTTGATGGGTCTAAAAGCCTATCAAAGGCCTTTTTTTTGCCCAGACGTCAGCAGTCTTTTACTGTCTGAAGTGTTGTTCCCAGTTTTTTTGGTGTAGTGCTGATTTTTGTCCATCGGGCCCTGGAAACAGGGGCGATGAATAAAATGCAGCATAGGTATAACGACATTCCACAACCAACTAATTATCGAAGGTAAGATTTTTAGTTACAAGCGGCAAAGCAGTGTCTCATATTTAATTTATGTCAATGCATCGTGGAAAGGGAGAATAACGGGGTAGGAGGGGAGTAAGACAAAAAGACCGGGCAGCCCCTTCCTTTGATCAATTAACTGGTTCAAGTGAGTGTAAAGCAGGGGCTGCGCCAGTCGCTCATACATCAAGCGAGGGTAAAACGAAAGAAAGTTGGGAAATGCTGCCTAGCGTGGGCTATAAGTTGCCACCAATATTTTCAACTCACCCAGATGCCGCGCTTTTACAGGTGCGCGGCGCTTGCGGTTAGTGGCGGTAAAAAACTGATGATTCTCAAGGAAATTGACTTGTAGACGGTTCCAGGCTTCTTCGGTGTGGAGTACGTTGAAGGCCTTGAGTTCTTCAAAGAGGGTAGCGCCGATGGTATAAAAGTCGGGACGGCCGAGGTAGTCGAGGTCGGCGTCGCAGAGAATTTCCTCGAAGCGGTCCTGGGGGCGTTGGGGGATCTTAGTGGCCATGATCATGCCGCAGATGCGGTTGATATCGGTAGGGGAGAACCCGAAGCGCGGCAGGTGGGCGTGGGCGATATCGCAGCCCAGCTCTTCGTGGTTTTTATTATTGACGGTAAAGCCGCAGTCGTGAAAAAGGGCGGCGGTTTCGAGCAGTAGCGTATCGGTGGGGGGGATATTTTCGAGGGCGCAAAGCTCGGAGGTTACCTCGAGCACGTCGAGCGTATGGTGCAGGCCGTGGTAAGTGAGCCTTTGAGAAAGCTCGCGCTGCATCTTGTCGATGATAAAAGCTTTGGCTGCCTGATAATCCATACAAGTGGGTTGAGGGAAGCGTTGCCGCGATAGTTCAACAACAACGCTTCCCGGCGGAGGCTTATTGTTTGGCCTGGTCTACCAGCATCACACCCGAAGCCATAAACTTGAGTTCTACTTTGGGTTGGGTGATGGCGTCGATTTCGGCTTGTGATTTGCCCTCGTCTTCGGCGTAGTGTTTGAGTTCATCAACGGGAGTGACTTCGCGGTAGGCGTACCCTTGCATGATGACCTCGCGGCCGGCGATATCTTTGGGCATAAAAAACCCATAGTCTTTGAATTTGACGAACATCGATTCCTGCGATGGATTTTTAGCGGAAACGATATTCATCCAGCAGCCTTTTGCCTGGCAAACGCCTTCTACTGTGCCGCGCACCTTTACGGCCAGCGAATCTTTGCCGTCCAGCTTTTTGAGCAGGTCGTCGTAAGTGATGGCTTCTTTAGCAGAAATAGGCTCGCCGAAGGTTTGTCCGGTAATCGAACGCGTGCTGTTGCAAGCTGCCAGCACAACAAACAGGGCTAAAACCGGGCCCCAGGTTTTTAATACACTTAACATGCGCATAATTAATAAGGTGTTAATGTAGCATGCAAAAGTAAGCTTTCCGTGTAAATTTTTTCTTAAAACGTTTTTGCGGTGCAATAAGGCCATATAAATATAGTTTATTCATAATAGTTTTCAACATACAACTACTACACAACAACACAATCCCTGCATAAGGGTATAATTTTCACGGGGAGGCTTATTGCATTTGCAAACCAAAAACCGTTATCTATTGCGCCAACCGCTACACGCAATTATTTCAATCTCTTTCGCCTGAACTGCCGTATTTGCGGCAGCCAAAAAAAGACATCATCATGAGAGCAATCCTCCGTGCGAGCGTGTTGGTCGCGTTGTTCATTCCCGTGGGGCTAAAAGCACAATATAAGTGCCTCAGCGGCGACTGCTTCAACGGCTATGGTACGGCTGTTTTCCCCTCCGGCGGCAAGTACATCGGCGATTTTCTCGAAGGAAAAATTCACGGCAAGGGTATCTTTTATTTCAGCGATGGCAATAAGTATATTGGCAATTGGACCGATCAGTACCGCGAGGGTGACGGGCGTTTTGTTTTTGCCAACGGCGACGAATATTTCGGGGAATTTCACCTCAATAAGTTTGACGGCCGCGGAGTGATGAGTTATGCCAACGGCAATCGCTACGAAGGCGAGTGGCAGGAGAACTGGCAACACGGCCAGGGCATCTTTGTGTTTGTCAACGGCGACCGCTACGAAGGTCAGTTCGTGATGGGGTATTTTGAAGGCTCGGGCCGTATGGACTACGCCGACGGGTCGCGTTACGAAGGCCAATGGTATAAAGGCAAACGCCAGGGACAAGGCGCCCTGTTTTATGCCGACGGCCGTCAGATGGCCGGCCAGTGGACAAACGACTCCCTGGATGGCGAAACAGAAAGCATAAAAACCGTAGAGGTAGCTTTTGAAAAAGTCGACAAAGACCCAAAAGTAAAAATATGGGCAGTGATTGTGGGCGCTGCGCGATATGTACATATGCCCGTATTGCGCTATACCGACGACGACGCCTACCAGATCTATGCTTTCCTGAAAAGCCCCGAGGGCGGCGCCCTGCCCGATAACCAGGTGAAAGTGCTCATCGATGAAGACGCCACCCGGAAAAATGTGATCAGCACGATGCGTATGGTGTTTTCGCGCGCCGACGACAACGATGTGGTCATGCTTTATTTCTCAGGACATGGCCTGCCGGGCGCTTTTTTACCCATAGATTTTGACGGATACAACAACAAGCTTACACATGTGGAAATTAAAGATCTACTTCGCCAAAGTCGCGCCAAACACAAACTCGTGATCGCCGACGCTTGCCATTCGGGCACCTTGTTTGCCGCAAAAACCCCCCTCGAAAGCACATTGAAAAAGTATTATCAGGCATTTGAAGACGCCAAAGGCGGCATGGCGCTGCTCATGTCGTCGAAAGGCGAAGAATATTCGCTGGAAGACGGTGGCCTCCGGGCAGGCATTTTCAGCCATTTTCTGGTGCGCGGCCTCAAAGGCGAAGCCGATACGAATGTAGATAATTTGGTTACGATAAAAGAGCTTTTCGTTTTTATTCACCGCCAGGTTCGCCTATATACAGCCAATGCACAAACTCCTTCGCTCTCAGGAAGCTATGATGAGGGTATGCCGGTGGGAGTGGTGAGGTGAAACGATTTCGGATTTCGGATTTCGGATTTCGGATTTCGGATTTCGGATTGCGGATTGCGGATTGCGGATTGCATCTTATAAAAATCCGAAATCCGCAATCCGCAATCCGAAATTGAAAATCGGATTTTTTTCTTAACTTAGCCTGCAGTAATGGGCTTTTCTGTCAAATACACCATATGTTAAAACCCAAACGCAGCATGAAACACATTTTGCCCCTTTTAATATTCATGTTATTGTCAACCTGGAGTTCGGCGCAGTGTATTTCGGGTGATTGCAAAAATGGCAATGGCATTTTAATTTTACCTGATGGATCCAAATATGCCGGGCATTTTACCGACGGTCAGATCAAGGGCGTAGGCACTTGTTATTATACCGATGGCAGCAAATACCGCGGGGAGTGGAATGCAGGCAAACCCGATGGGCAGGGGATAAAAACGTATAAAAACGGCGTGCGTGAAGAAGGAGAATGGCGCAAAGGCAAATTTATCAAAACACAAACCACCAGTTGGTCGGAAATAGGCGTAAAAGGCAATGCCGAACTAACGCCGGCTCAGACCGGGTGCGTATCGGGCGATTGTTACAACGGTACGGGTATTTATATTTATCCCAGCGGGGCGGTATATATCGGTGAATTTCGAAATGGAGAAATTCAGGGTATCGGTGTCTGTTATTACTCCGACGGCTCCAAATACCAGGGCGAATGGATGAACCGTTACCCGGAGGGCAACGGCACAAAAACGTATGCCGACGGCTCCAAGCGCACAGGCAGTTGGAAGCGTGGACAGCCCGTTGACGCCGGCGGCAAGATCGTTGATGCCTCAGCCCTGGCAAAAGAAAAATCTAACGACGGCACTGCCGTGCAATCGGGTTGTTTGAGCGGCGATTGCGTAAATGGCCAGGGGGTATTTGCCTATCCCGATGGTAGCCGCTACGAAGGTTATTTTCGAAATGGCAAACCCAACGCCGGCGGTACGTTTTTTTATCCTAATAAAGACAAATACGTAGGCAATTTTCGCAACGGCCTCCGCAATGGCAACGGTACGCTCATCCAGGCCAACGGCGCCACTACTACGGGTGAGTGGAAAGAAGGCGAATTTGTAGGCAAAGGCGCCACCACGAAAATGGGCTGTATCGAGGGCGATTGCGCAAACGGTTACGGCACGTATGTTTTTCGCGACGGACCCAAGTATATCGGTACGTTTAAAAATCATTTGCCCGACGGCAAAGGCGTGGTGTATTATCCCAACAGCGAGCGCTACGAGGGCGATATGGCTAATGGCGCTTTTAACGGTTACGGGACGCTTTTTATGGAAGACGGTACCCACGTAAACGGCTTTTGGAAAGAAGGTACTTATCTGGGCGCTAAAAACCCCTACGCCATCGCCCAGGAAGACGTATCCAGTCCCAAATACCGCAAAACTATGCCCGACCTCAAAGTGTGGGCCGTGATTATCGGCGTGTCGGCATACAATCATATGCCCGTATTGCGCTATCCGGATGACGACGCGTACCGCATCTTTGCGTTTCTGCGCAGCCCCGAAGGAGGGGCTTTGCCCGAAGAGCAAATCCGCATCCTGGTGGATGAAGACGCTACCAAGCGCAACATCAAAAATACGATGGAGGATATCTTCGGCAAGGCGGGACCCAATGACCTGGTTTTCTTTTACTTCTCCGGACACGGCCTGAAAGGTTCTTTCCTGCCCATCGATTTTGACGGCGTCGACAATAAATTATACCACGATGAAGTCAACGACATCCTGGCGCGCAGTCCCGCAAAATACAAACTCGTAATTGCCGATGCCTGCCACTCGGGTAGCCTGTTGGCTATGCGCGGCGACAAAGAACCCAGCATGCTCACTACCTATTACGAAACACTCGCCAAGGCAAAAGCCGGCTCGGCCTTACTGATGTCTTCCAAATCGGAAGAAACTTCACTCGAATCGAGCGGGCTTCGCCAGGGGGTGTTCAGCCACTTTCTGATACGCGGCCTAAAAGGCGAAGCCGATAGCAGCAGGGATAAGATTGTGAGTGTGCAGGAGTTGTTCGATTATGTGCAAGCCAATGTGCGTTCGTATACCGGCAACCGCCAATCCCCGATTATGCAAGGCGACTACGACCCCAGGATGACGGTGGCGGTACTAAGATAATGTGCTGATTGGTTAATGTGCTGATGAGTTAATGTGCTGATGTGCTAATGGGTTAATGTGCTGATAATTAAAAATTAATAATGTTTTGAAAATCAGCACATCAGCACATCAGCAAATCAGCAAATCAGCAAATTATTTTTTTGCCAGATACACCCCTGAAAGGATAAGCGCCAGCCCCAGAAAATGCCAAAGCGCAATCGATTCGCCATCGCTAAAACCCCACATAATAGAAATGATGGGGGCAACGTAACTCACCATAGAGGAAAAGACGGGATTGGTCCATTTTACTAAAATAAAAAAGAAAACAGAGCCCAGCACGGTACCGAAAATGGCGAGTAAAAAGATATAACCCAGCGCTTCAGCACCATGCGGATTATGCTGAAGTATATCGACGAAATCGGTAGTAAACAAATAGATTATCGCAGGCGTGCCCACCATGGCAAAAGAGGCGGCACTGATGGTGATCGAATCGAGGTCGCGAAGCTTGAAGCCTACTGTATTTACGCTGGCTGCATAACATATCGTGGCTACTACCACGAGCATGCTGAATAGCGCGCTGCCACCCAATCCTCCTTCGCTGGTAATGTACACCAGCAGGATAGCGCCTGACAAGCCGATTAATACACCCGCGATTTTAGCCCAGGAAGCCGCGGCCCGGAAGAGTAAAACGCCGAGCAATAAGGTAAATAAAGGCGTGAGGGAATTGAGGATGCCAGCCATGGCGCTACTGATGCGCGTTTGGGCATTGGCAAAAAGAAAGGCCGGTATGCCACTGCCGCACAACCCTACGATGAGCAGCCAATGCGCCCGGCGCCAATCAACCAGCCGCCAGCGAATCACCAATACGGGCCAAAGCGATAGTGCGGTAATACCAAGCCGCAGGCTGGCCACCTGATCGGGAGAAAATACGGCCAACCCCCGTTTGATGAGGATGTACGAACTACCCCACACCAGGCTGAGCGCAGCCATGATAAGCCAGCTTTTGGTGGAGACGGATACGGTGTCAGCTCCAGGTGTAACTCCCGTTTGTGCTTCAGCCAAGGGGTATGATTTGTAGTTTAGCGATTAGGTTTAGCGGTAGGGTTTAGCGGTAGGGTTTAGCTAAATAAACTGCGAATGCACTAAACCCTATCGCTAAACTGCGAATGCACTAAACTAACTCAGATTAATACAGCCGCTGATTCGACCCACTGCCTTTCGAGGCTTTGGCCACGCCGGCAAAGTAAAACTGGATTCCAAGCGACAAGTCGAATTGATTAGAGAGGGTTACCGTTTCCGATTGTACGCCCATAATATCGGTATTGAATTTGCTGCGGGAAAAATTGTATTTCACGAGCGCTTCGAGACCGATTGCATCGTCAGAGAAAATAGTGAACCCCGGGCCGACGCCCACTGCAAAGATATTCGTTTGAATATCCTGGGTGGGGGAGTTATTGGACGAGTTACCAAAACCAAAATTCAATTCGAAAAAGAAAGCTTTGTCTTCTCCCAACATGGCGTAATAGCGGGTAAAGGGACCAAACAGTAGGTCGCTGTCTTTCGTTTCCTGGTCTAGCGTCGATTTCTGTCGGCTAAACGTGTAATCCAGGCCGATGCCCAGCGCCAGGTTGTCTATAACCATATATCCTACCTTTGGCGTAATGTTGAACTGGCTGGATGCAGGGCTGTCCGGGTTGCTGGTGCTACTGCCGTCAGTGACTTTGGAGGTAGCGGCCGAAAAACCGAGGGAAGCGCCCATGATGAAGTTGCCACGCGCAGTAAATTGCGCGAACAGCGCATTGCCCACCAATAGAAAGGCGAGCGTAAGCAGACAATTGGATTTCATTTGTGATTCAGCTTTGTTAGTAAGTTGGGCAAATATATAATATAACGCTAAACTTTAGCCAGATGGGTATTCTGTAAGGCACTCATTTTATTAATAATTAAATTTGAGCCGCACAAAAATAGCCTGGATGGGGCTGGTATAGCTTTTTTCTTGTGTATTAAAAACAAGCTGACCCACCATGTCGAGCGTCCAATTGTCCATGATAGACAAGGTAGCTGTTGGATTCACAAATAAAGCGTGAATATCTATCGGGCTGTAAATCAAGGCAATACCTCCGTTGAGTAAAGGTGTAAAGGGGTAGGCCGCCTGTGCGAAAACGGCATGGCGATACGGGTACAGGTTTTTTGCCGACAGGCTGAAGTTAAAAAGACCGGTGATAGGCGCATTAATGGCGCCCAGGCTATTATACAGATATCCTCCCTGTAAGTATAGCGAGTTGTTGAAGGCATAGTCGAGGCCCCCGGTGGCGGCAAATGCGTCGGCGCCGTCATTCAGTACGGGTTTGAACCAGGTGAATTCTCCTTTGAAGCCAACGTCTTTGATGCTACCTGCCCAGCCGCCGCCCAATGTCAGGTCGCCCCGGGAAAGCCCTGCCAATACCTGGAAGTCGTATTCGCTGCGGTTGAATTTCCAGAGACCTGCCATCACGGCTTCGTCCCAATGGTCGAAAGCTTTCACGGCCAATTCAAGGCTCGAGGCTACGCCGGTGTAATACCGCACGCGCAGGGCGTCGCTGCCGGGGCGCTCTTCGTAGTCGAAGTCGGTAAAAGCAAAGGCGTTGAATATGTCGTTGGGGTTCCAAACAGTGCTGATGCCCCAATTGATGCGCTGCCGGCCCACCCTCACTTCCCAATTGCCGGCGGTGTATTCGGCATATAGTCGGTCGAGCATGGTATGCAGCACAAAGCCGTTGTCATTGACCAATACCCACGACAAGTCGAAGTAGTCGTTATTGGCGTTGTCTACCCGGTCGGCATAACCGGGCGTACCCCTCACCAGGTCCCCAAAAAACAAGCGGTTGCGCAGTTCGGCGAAGACGGTGAAACGGCTATTGGGCAGCCATTTTACATTGATCCGGTTGTGAACGAGGTTGTCCTGCAAAAAGGTATCGACAAGTTTAAACTGCTGGAAATCGGGATATGCGTTGTTGAAAAACAACAGGGTTTGCATATTTTTGATGTAGCCGCTGATTTCCCAGCGGGCAGGCATGGTGTCTTGGGCGACTATAAGACTGTACGACTGTACGACTGTATGACTGGGCGATGGGGTGATAGCCAGGGAAATAATGACAATGATGAAATATAGACGTAACATGGCGATTGGCGGTTAGTGGGTGAAAAATCACAGCCAGTTTCGGCGTTTAAAATACAGCAGGGTGGACGTTGAGGACAAAACCATGAGAAACAAGGCGAAAGGATAACCGATATGCCATTTCAATTCGGGCATAAATTGGAAATTCATACCATAAAGACTAGCGATGAGCGTAGGGGGCATAAACACTACCGTGGCCACCGTAAAAATCTTGATGATGCGGTTTTGTTCCATATCAACCAGGCCGAGGAAGGTGTTTTGCAGCGATTCGAGCCTGGCGAAATTAAAAGAGGTGTGCTCCAGGAGGGAGCCTGCGTCTTTGATAATCACGCGAAGTTTTTCGCGTTCGTCGTGCGGAAAAATATCGCTTTTCAACAGGGCGGAAATCAGGCGCTGCATTTCGCTGGTGCTTTGCCGGAAAAGAATGATAAGTTCCTGCAACTGGTTGATCTCGATCAGTACGTCCTGGTCGAGGCGTTTGCTGAGGGTGAGGCTTTTGCTGGCGGCGTGGATTTTTCGCGACAGGTCTTCCAGGAAGTCGGCTTCGATATCGATGCGGGTTTCAAAGAGCAGTAAAAAGATATGATACCCGTTGATATGGGGTCGTTTGCCGAGGCGGAACGAACGGATCACCTCGTCGAATGAACGCAGTTCGATATTGCGTTGGGTGACCAGCAGGTTGCCTTTCAGGATAAAAGACACCGGGTCGTTGGCATAAAGTCCGTCGCGATGGAAGATATAGGTGGAGTTGGCGTTAATTTCGTCGCCGTTTTCGAAATACTTCGAACTACTCTCAATTTCCTCGGCTTCCTGGCGGGTAAACAGTTCGATATTGAACTTGGCCTCTATGAGATCCCGTTCGTCGGGGGCGGTGTTGAACAGGTCGATCCAGACTACCTGGGCGGCGTCGGTGAGGGCAAGTTGCTCCAGCTCGGTAGTGGTGGAGAGTCCGGTAGCCGTTTTATACACTGTAAACAACATCCGCTTGGATTTAAATCGACTATAAAAGTAATGAAATTTGCGCGCTTAATCGCGTTTTTCATCGCTTGCCACTGCGCCGTCTACGAGCGTAATCACCCGGCGGGCGCGGTTAATCACGCGTTGGTCGTGGGTAGAAAAGATAAACGTTATTTTTTCTTCCCGGTTAAGTTCAGCCATAATATCGAGCAGGTTTTCGGTCGATTTGGTGTCGAGGTTGGCGGTGGGTTCGTCGGCCAGGATGAAGGCGGGTTTGGGAGCCAGGGCCCTGGCCACTGCCACGCGCTGCTGTTGTCCGCCCGAGAGTTCGCCGGGGCGTTTGTCCATTTTATCATCCAGGCCCACCGCGTGGAGCAGCTCTTTGGTTCTGGCTTCGCGTTCTGCTTTGGGCCTTTGCTGGAGTAGCATCACGAACTCTACGTTTTCGCGGGCCGTCAATACCGGGATGAGGTTGTAGGCCTGGAAGACAAAGCCGATATGTTCTTTGCGGAAGTCGATGAGCTCGTTGTCGCTCAATTCCGTGATCATGTGGCCGCCCACTTCTACCATGCCTTCGCTGGGTTTGTCGAGGCCTCCGATGATGTTGAGCAGGGTGGATTTACCCGAACCCGAGGGGCCCACGATAGCCGTGAATTCGCCTTCCCTGATCTCCAGGTCGATGCGCTGGAGGGCAAGAACCGGCATGCCGTCGGGGTCGTATGTTTTACTGATGCCTTTTGCTATGATAACGCTCATGTGGTAGTGATTTTAAGTGACAAGGTAACAGGGTGACAGGGTGACAAGGTGCTAATTGTTTTAAATTTTGCGAATAGCTTCTACCGGGCGCAGGCTGATGGCTTTCCATGCGGGATAAAGCGAAGCCAGCAGTGCGGTAAACATGACAAAAATACCTGCTTGCCAATAGGTTTCAGGAGGTAGTTCAAAATAGATGATCTGTTCTAGTCCGTACAATCGCAGGCTTTCGGAGTAGGCCGAGAGGTTAATACCTTTGCGCCCCAGATATAGCATAGAAACCCAGCCCAGGCCCATGCCCAGGGGCGCCGCGATGAGCCCCAGCATCAACGCTTCAAAAACGATCATGCTGAATACCTTGATTTTGTTCATGCCGATAGCCATTAGCATGCCGATTTCGCGATAGCGCTCCAATACGGCCATCAGCATGGTGTTGACTATTCCAAATACGAGGGCCAGCATAATAATGCCGAGGTATATATACGATACCGTATTGATCTGCGACTCGTACATTTCCAGGTCGGGAGAGATCTGGTGGTAAGTTTCGGAGAGCAATCCCGGGAATAGACTTTGTAGGGTATCACTCACTGTTGCAGCGGTTTTGGGGGCGTGCAGCATGATAGCAATTTCCTGTATGACATCTTCTGTGGGGCTGCCGGGCGCAAGCAAGGCAGCCATATCACTGTGATCTACGAAAATATGGGTTTCGTCAAAAGGCTTATTGCCGCTATCAAAGATGCCCGCTACCCGGAACGCGCCGGTGGTGAGTTCACCGCTTGTTTCCTGGAAGGTGAGTACGAGTTTCGATCGCATTTTGATGTGCAATTTATCTGCCATGGCCACGCTGATAAGCACCTCGTTGCGGCGGTCGGGCAGAAAATAACTCCCCTCCACGATTTTTTCACGCAGGGTGGTCACCCCCGCTTCTTCATCGGGATTTATGCCCTTGATCTGCACGCCCCGCGCGCCTTTAGGCGTGGAAGCCATGCCGTTGACTACGGCGCGGGCGCTGACAGCTTTGATACTGGGCATTTCGCGAAGCCGGTCTGCCACGGCGCCGGGAGTGTCCACCATAAAGCGGGCATCGTAGTCTTCTTTGAATTGAGGGTGGTGCATTTGCAGGTGCGACACAATGTTGTCGACCGCCGAGCGCACATAACCCCTTGCCATGCCGGTAGCAAAACCGGTCATAAACAGGGCTGCCCACACTCCAATTGCAATGGCGCCTATTACTACCAAACTGCGGGTGCGGCTGCGCCAAATATTTCTCCAGGCGATTAGTGGAATCATTTTTTTTCGGTTGTGGGTTCTCTGTTCTCTGTTCTCTGTTCTCTGTTCTCTGTTCTCTGTTCTCTGTTCTCTGTTCTCTGTTAAGTTTAACTGGCAAAGTTAAGGAACGGATAACAGAGAACGGATAACGGACAACCGACAACCGAGAACAGCACATCAATCTCCTCGCATAGCGTGCACGGGTTCTAGTCGTTTTATTTTAAAAACGGGGTAAATGGCCAGCACCGAAGTGAGCACCAACACGATGATAGCTTGTGTAAGGAACACTTGCGCATTAAAGGCTGCCGGAAAAATGGGTTCGAAGCCGAATTTTTCGAGCAAACCGGCATAGTCGCCTGTAAACCGAATGGGATTGACATAAAAATACCAAACCACGGGGAAACTAGCGGCAATACCTACCAGCGCACCGAGCATGCCCAGCAAAATGATCTCGAGCCAGACCATAAAGCCGAGTGCAAAACGGCCCATGCCGATGGCTACCAATACGCCGAATTCGTATTCGCGTTCTTTGGTCATCATCAGAATGGTACCCAGAATACCAAAAGCGATCACGAGGTAGAGGATAAAATAGACGATATAATTGCCTGCGCTGTCGAGTGCCTTGGCCTGGAGCAGGTCGGGCATCATCTCGGGCCAGTCCATGACCTCGTAGTGTTCGGGGTCGAGTTTGCGTTTGAGGGCCCTTACTACGGGGGGCACGTGTTCTTCTTTTGCTATGTTTACGGCCAGGGAGGTGACCAGGCCTTCGGCGCCGTAAAAACGCTGCGCGGCAAGCAGCGGCAAGTAGACCATCTGTTTGTTGAGCTCAGGCGAGCCGAAGCGGACAATGCCTTTGACCGGGTATTTGGCGGCTGCGTTCACGCCGTGGTAGCCCTGGCTCACCAGGATAATGGTGTCGCCCACATCGAGCTTGAGCCGTTCGGCGATACCTTCGGCCAGCAGGGCGGCGTCATCTTCGGGAGCCAGATAGTTGCCCCTTTGCAGGCGCTCGGCCAGCTTGGTCATCCGGGTTTCGGCCTGGGGGTCGATGCCGATCACCAATACGCCTACCGTGTTATTGCCCGTGGAGGCCAGCGCAAAAGATTCGAGCCGCGGCGCCAGTCCCTTGATATGAGAAGAGGCGGCGGGCAGTGCGGTGAGATGGTCACCCAGGGCAAAAGCCTTGTCTATCGACTGTTCGTCCCAATACCCTTTTTGGTGTATTTGTACGTAGCCGAAGTAATAATTCACCACGTTTTTGATCATGTGCCCCCAGGCGCCTTTTTGCAGCGACTCCATGAGCGAGGCCAGGAGTACGGCAAAGAGGATAGAAGCAATTGTGATGAGCGTACGTCGTTTATTGCGCCAAATATTGCGCCATGCCATTTTGATCAACATAACCGTGTCATTTCACTTTTTTCATTTGCTGTACCGAAAAGAAATTGTCGTTCATGGGCTTGTCAAAGTCGAGCGACAAGTATTCGATGATGGTTTTGTTGCCAGGTTCGTCGGCGGGCACTACTTCCATGACGGAGGGCAGTACTTTGCCGCCCAGTGTTTTTACCTGCTTGCCGTACATGGTGTTGACAAGGTAGTTGTCTTCGTCGTAAAATTCAGCTTTGAGCTGCATATACTCGGCTTTGTCGATCCAAACCACCACTTTTCCCCACACTACGGCGGCGCTTTCTTTGGGATCCATCTGGATTTTGTAGCAACTGCGCCCGTCGATGGTTTCCGTGCCCAGGAGTTTGTGGTTGTAATCTTCCACGACAGAAGACTGCTTGACCAGGTCGTCGTTGGTGAAGTCGGAGCCCATCCACGACTGGCTCATCATCGAAGGAGGCAGTTTGATGGTGCGGTCGATGGTGGGTTGCCAGTTCCAGATTTCGCGGCCTCTTTTGAGGAATGCCGCGCCTTTTTCGCGGGCGGGAGACAAGATAAGGATGAGGGCGAGTTCGTCGCCTTTCGACCAGCTTTTAAGTTTCAATTCGCGCTTCCAGGTGGGGCGCACGATCGTCATTTTCATCTCGGCGAGGCTGGTTTTGCCTTTGAGTTTGGCGTCTGATTTGGCTATGATGTCTTTGGCTTCGGGGTCGGCGGCGGCTGTGAGAGGGAGTGAGGGAGTGAGGGAGTGAGGGGGGGATTCTGTTTCCCTATCATAAGTAAAAGCGAGTGCGCCAGTAGTAATTATCAGAAAAAAGAGCAAGCGTGTCATGAGTGCTGTTGTTTTGAGGTAAAAAATTGATTAATAAAATGGTTGGCGATATCGTCCACGGGGAAATCGTCTTCCAACACCATATAATAAACGAAAATGCCGTCCATGGTCGCACCGAACAAATAGGCGTCTTCCAGTGGAGTTTGGCTGCCCATACGTTCAAACAAAGAAACCGCCAATTTGATGTTTCTTTCGCGTTGGTTTTTGAGTAAAACTTCTAAACTTTTCATGGCTTCCGTCTGAAAAGCCAGGGAAGTAATGAGTTTCCAATAATGCAAATTGCTTTTTACCATCGCTACCGATTGGCGGGCGAGCTGCGTTAAAACCAGCCTGGGGTCGAGCGAGGGGTCTTCGAGCACTTGCAGGATATCTTCTCCGCTATTCATGGCGTCATTTACGATGCTTGTCAATAACTCTTCTTTGCTGTTGAAGTAATTATACATCAGGCCCTTCGAGATACCCGCCTCCCTCGCTATATCGCTGATAGAGGTGTGGTGATATCCCTTGTGCGCAAACAATTCCAACGCTGCCGCTTTGATGGCGGTTACGCTGCGATGTCGCGCCTGGGCCGATTGTGTTTTTGATCTCAATTTTTATTGATTGACTGTTCGGTCATTCAAAGATAAAGCGGAAAGGCATACGTGTCAAGGGAGACTCGATGAAAACAGGGGAAATTTCGATGAATAGCGTTCAGCAGTTAGCGGTTAGGGCTTAGCGGTTAGGGCTAAGAGCTAACTGCTAAGAGCTAACTGCTAAGAGCTAACTGCTAAACAAAATGCTTCAGCATAATCACTTCGCGTTGGGTGAGGCGGCGCCAGAAGCCGCGGGGTAAGTCTTTTTTGGTCAGCCCGCCGTAATAAACGCGGTCGAGTTTGACCACTTCGTAGCCGAGGTGTTCAAAGATGCGGCGTACGATGCGGTTTTTGCCGATATGTATTTCCACGCCGACTTCGTCTTTCGACGCGCCGTTGACGTAATCGATGCCGTCGACCTCGGCCACGCCGTCTTCGAGGGTGATGCCGGCCTTGATTTTTTCCAAATCGGTCTTAGACAGTGATTTATTAAGCACCACGTGGTAAATTTTCTTCACCTTGTGGCTCGGATGTGCCAGTTTTTCGGCCAGATCGCCGTCGTTGGTGAGCAACAGCAGGCCTGTGGTATTGCGGTCGAGGCGGCCCACGGGGAATATGCGTTCGGTGACCTTGGTTTTGAGGATATCCATCACCGTTTTGCGGCCCCTGTCGTCGGTAACCGTAGTGAGCACATCGCGGGGTTTATTCATCAGGATATACACTTTGCGGCCTTCGGGGCGGATGAGGGCGCCCTTATAGGTTACCTTGTCATTTTCGTTGACTTCCACGCCGGGTTCGATAATCTTCTCTCCATTAACCGTGACCAGTCCGTCGCGCACATACGCTATAGCCTGGCGGCGGGAGCAGATGCCGCAGTGGGCGATATACTTATTGAGCCGCATCGGGAATTCCGATACTTTGTCGGAAGGTATCGTTTCGCGGTTCCAATTGCGTTTGGGCTTGGCAGTGGTCGTCTTACGACGAGCAGGTCTTTTCATAAAATTGGTATTCAACTTGTTGAAAGGGCAAAATTACATAAAACAAACGGCGAAAATTAGGATAACACGCGCTATCATCGCAATTTTGTGGTAATAACTATTTTGCCTGCTCAAAATGACCAAAACTACTTCAACATATGTGGCTATAATGGCTGGGGGAGTGGGTTCCCGCTTTTGGCCGTCCAGCCGCAGCTCGCATCCCAAACAATTTCTCGACATTCTGGGAGTAGGTAAGTCTTTGCTGCAACTCACCTACGAGCGTTTTTTGAATTTGTGCCCTTCCGAGCACATCTTTATCGTTACCAACGGCATCTACCGCGAGTTGGTGAAGGAGCAATTGCCTGCCCTGACCGACAACCAGATACTCTGCGAGCCTTCGCGCAATAATACGGCGCCGTGTATCGCTTATGCAGCCCTGAAAATACAGGGCCTCGACCCCAACGCTAATATGATCGTGGCGCCTTCCGACCACGTCATTTTGCAGGAAGGCGCTTTCCTCGAAGCGCTTCGCGAAGGGCTGGCCTTCACGGCTGCCCACGATGCGTTGCTCACGCTGGGCATCCAGCCGAGTCGGCCCGATACGGGTTACGGTTATATACATTTTGAGCGGACGGCCGCCGAAGGGCGTGTACATGCCGTGCGCCAGTTTACTGAAAAACCACCCCTTGAGCAGGCCCAAGCCTTTCTTGCGAGCGGCGATTACCTCTGGAATGCGGGCATTTTCGTGTGGCGTGTACAAAGCGTAATGGACGCCTTTCGCCACCATGCCGCAGCCATCTACGACATACTTGGAAAAGGCCGCGAAGTTTACAATACGCCTGCTGAACAAGCGTTTATTGATACATACTACCCTTCTACCCCTAATATTTCGGTAGACTTTGCCATTATGGAAAAGGCGGCTAACGTATACACCATCCCTTCTTCTTTTGGTTGGTCGGACCTCGGTACCTGGGCTTCCCTGTTTGCTGAATCGCCCAAAGACGGGCAGGGCAACGCGGCTTTAGCATCGGCGCATCTGCTCGACGACACCACCGATTGCCTGATCAAAGCCAGGCCTGAAAAGCTGGTGGTCATCAAAGGATTGCACGATTTCATCGTGGTAGACGAACCCGATGCGCTATTAATTTACCCAAAAAACAAAGAACAGGAAATCAAAAACGTGACGGAATCGGTCAAACAGCGCTTTGGCGACCGTTACCTGTAACGCAACTATGAGAAAAAAGACAATCGCTATTGTGGACAACTCCACCTGGAATATCTACAATTTCAGGTTGGGGTTGATCAAACAACTCAAAGCCACCGGTTATGATGTGCTGGTCATCGCTCCTGTCGACGAGTATATCCACTACCTCAACGAAAGCGGCATCGTCCGCCATATTCCCTTGCATTACCTGGCGCCGCAAAGCAACAACCCCTTGCGCGACCTGGCGCTGGTGATTGAACTATGGGATATTTACCGCAGGGAAAAACCCGACCTTATCCTGCACTACACCATCAAACCCAATATCTACGGCAACCTCGCCGCCTGGCTGGCGGGCGTAGACGCCATGTCAACCATTACCGGACTGGGCTATACCTTTTTGCATCGCAGCCTGATCAACAGGATGGTGCCTGCCTTGTACCGGATTGCCTTTAAGTATGCCCGCCGGGTGATTTTTTACAACCACGAAGACCGCGATCTTTTTATTAAAAAAGAAATTATCGCCCCACACAAAGGGCATATTATACCGGGATCGGGGGTCAATGTTAATCATTTCAGGCCGCTGCCTTTGCCCGACGACTCCACTTTTGTGTTCCTCTTCATCGGCCGGTTGTTGTACGACAAAGGCTTAGCCGAATTTGTGGAGGCCGCCCGGCAGACCAGGCAACGATACCGCCATGCGGAATGCTGGGTGATCGGCGAGATAAACGCCAAAAACCCCGCAGCCGTGAGCAAAGAGGATATGCTGCACTGGATGGAAGCGCAAGACATCCGCTACTGGGGCGTAGTTGCCGATGTGCGCCAGTATATCAAAAAAGCGCACGTGGTGGTGTTGCCCTCTTACCGCGAAGGCGTACCCCGATCCATACTGGAAGCCATGGCGATGGGGAAACCTATCATCACTACCAATGTAGCCGGCTGCCGCGATACAGTTAAAGCCGGCCTCAACGGCTTTCTGGTACCACCGGCCGATGCAGGCGCCCTCGCCCAAGCCATGCGCAAAGCCCTGCTGCTTTCAGCCGATGACTACGCTTCTATGGGCGAACTAAGCCGCCAAATCGCGCTGAGCGAATTTGACGAAAAGCTCATCACTCACCACTATATTAATGTGATCAGAGAAATTCTGCACCAGGACCCTATGATAACCGCAGAATTACCGGCTTTGACGGAAACCGGCGGAAAAAATCAGCCGGGTGAACGGTAAACGTTCACCCTACCGCGTGGCCGTCATTTTGTTTTTTTTATCCGGGAAATTGCCACAGCGAACAGTGAAATAGCTACTGCTATAAGCGAAAGGGGCAGGGCGAAACCTTTCTTCTTTTCGATTTGATAAAAATAGAGGGACTCCCGCATCTGGTTGTCGGCAATAAGCTTGTAAAAGGCTTCATCGCTGAGGTCGGCGATATAATTGCGTTCGCCTTGCTGATCAAATTTGCCCAATTGGCGGAACTTGTCAATATTTTCATTGAAGTAATCTCCCGTAGCTATATAATAATACAGAAAGCCCGTTTTTGTCGGCTCCAGGATATTGATTCGCCAAAGACTGTCATTCTCTTCTTTTGAACAGAAAAAGTAATTGTCCTTGTGTTTTTTTACAAGGAGGTCACTGTCTTCGTTATCTTTTCCGGATGAATAGATTTTCTTTTTATTCAAGCTATAGACGGTAATGTCTTCATTATCTGTAAAGTGATAATGGCCGTTGATGAGTTCCACTGTTTTTTTGTGGTTCACATCCACCCATTTTACGGTATCGTTGCTAATCTGGCGTACTTTTCCTTTGCACATCATGATATGGCCGGCAATGTCCCAATTCACGTCTACACTGTCGTTTTTGATGGTGCGGGGGTATTGGCGTAAATCTTTTGCGCGCGTACTGATAAACGAGCGCATTTGTAATTCGCCCGGGGCTGTTTTTTCCAGTTTGATATACTGTACATCGTCTTCTTTTGTCAGGTCAATATCAAAAACTGCCGACAAGAAGTACGCCGGCTTTTCCGCTTTTTTTTGCAATAACTTCAGAGAATCTTTGGAGGTAATTTCCGTTTCGCTGACAAAAAATAAACCCTCCAGGAAATGGGGAGTTTTTTGCAATTCCGTTGCTTGTTGCGGCAAAGGGTGGTAGTATTTGAGTTCGTTGCAGGAAAGGGCAAAAATAATTAAGCCGAGTCCGGCATAAAGAAGGGAACGTTTCATATAAAGGCGGTTTTTTGTATCTAACGCGGCGGAAAGGCTGGTTATTGGGAATAGCAGTCGGCAGTCGGCAGACGGCTGCCAGGTGTCGACTGTCAGCTCTATTAAAACGACTATCGAATATTTCCCGTTCTTGAGATTTCTGTTGGAGAAGGGTGTAGTGTGGAAAAAAACACTTCGTACTGTTTTTTAATTTCGGTATGAAAAGTAGCCGGTAATAACGCCCAGTCTTTGATATCGACCAATACGGGTATATTGCTGTCTTTTATTTGTTGTTGCAAAGTGGTAAATGCCTTCCAGTCCACAGGTCGCAAATCCTTTGAGCGGATAACCAGGTCTATGTCACTTGCCTCATGGGCGGCGCCATTGACCCTGCTGCCGTATGCCCAAACCTCCACCGGTTCCGGTATATTGGCCGAAATCAGTTCAATCAGTTTTTCCCTGTCTTTTGGTCGAATGAGCATAAGCTATCTGTTATGGGACTTAATAGCGAGGGCAACAGCTCTGGCATCTATAATAAACTGGGGCAATAGTACTAATGTTTCATTTGCAAAACCAACGCCATAATCGTGGGCTGTATTGTTCCTGTTATCCCTGTAAGACAACCAGCGTTCGCTTTCTTCTAAAGAAATGATTGCATGGTTAGCTGCATGCCTGAAAATATCTTTGAATATTAATTTATCCACCTCTTTTGAGCTGTGGAAGTAAGGTTTCAGTACTTTCTTCAGAAGTTTACCACTTTGTTCCAAAATAATCTCAAACTCTTTTACACAAGCAGAGCGATATAAATCGTAATCAAGTTCTGTTTCTTTTGATTTGCGCAATAACCCAAGCGCCTTTTCAAGGGTATCGATACATCGTTCCAGGAAAGTGGTATCAATTGCCATAATTGGGAATTAGACATTCAAGATTTAAAGGTACGTATTTCTAGCTATTTTCCAGCGATCTGAGGAATCCTAACAGATGTATGCAGCCCACAGTCTCAAAGTCTAATGTCGTCAACTTAAGCTTTCTATGTTTACTAAAACTTTGGAAGTTTAGTAAACATGTACCTCCCCTTGAAGCTTAATAGTACTTTGTCACTTTAAAATGTCGCATGAAACATGTGCACATATTGCGCCCCTCTGGGGCTGTAATACGCTTCGTTCATGATTTTTCTACCAATAGGTACGCCCCGCTGGGGCTTTTTGGGCATCTTTAAAGGCCCGGAGGGTCGAAATATTGGTAGAACTAGCAATAAAAAGATCTCAAAAGCTCCGGAGGAGCGCAATATGTAGTATGCTTGGTTTAAAGTGACAAAGTAGTATTAAGTTGACGAAATTAGTCTCAAAGTCTCAAATACGGCCTGATCCGCTGCAGCGTCTCCGCGGGCAGGGCATGCAGGCGTTGCAGGTCTTCAATTTGCCGGAAAGGGCCGTGTTGCGCGCGATAACTGACGATGGCCCTGGCTTCGCGAAAGTTGATATAGGGGTGCGCATTGAGTGCCGCTTCATCGGCGGTATTGATGTCGATCGTTTGAAAAATGGGCGACCAATCGAGTAGGGGGCGGATAAGTTGGAACACGCTGTCGGGCAGGCCGCGGGTTTCTGCTACCTGGTCGATGCTGACAAAGCCGCCGAGTTTGTCCCGAAAGCCTGTGATCTTCCGGGCAAAAGCCGGACCAATGCCGTCGAGTTGCTCCCAATCGGCAGTGTTGGCGCGGTTGATGTCGAGGCGAATGGGCGTTTTTTTTATGGAGGCAAATTTTGCCGGCGCAGGCGGCGCAGGAGGTGCTGCTTGCGCATCAGCCATACGAACCCATGGGAGCAGTTGCTCGTATTGTGCTTGGGACAAGCCGTAGATCTTGCGAAGGTCTTCGGGGCGGCGAAATACGCCGCCTTTTTTGCGGAAGTTGACCCATATATGCGCCGTTTTGGCCGGCAAACCCAGGTTAATCAGATCTTCGTACGTAATCGTGTTGGGATCAAACCAGGTGAGTCTCGCCGGCGCCTCCTGGGTGCGATGCACTTTTTTAGCGGCACCTGGTATTCGGATGTAGGGTTCCAGTCTTTTATAATCCTCGGTGGAAAGCGTGTATATTTTGGCAAAATCGCGTGGGGCAAAAAAGCGCCCGCCTTTGTCGCGATAGCGCGCGATGGAGCCCGCTGTGCGCTCGTCGAGGCCCAGCAAGCGAAAACTATCGGCGGGTAAGGTATTGGGATTAAAATAAAAAAGCGCGCGGGGAGCGGCTGCCGGCCTACGGGCAGTCGCCGTATCGGCGATTAATTGCTCAAAAGCCGAAAAGTCAACCGTTTTGGAGGGTTGCCAATAGCGATAAAAGGTAGGAATTACCAAAAGCACGATGCAAAACAAGACGAGCGTGACGATGCCGCTGCGCTCAGATCTGGTAAAGTAAAAAAACGTTTTCCATTGCTTTTTCATAGGGTTGGTTTTTTATAAAAAATTATACATCAATTACATAGGCGCCCTCTCCTTTCACATCGACAAAAACAATACCCGCTGTTTCGCAAGCTTTTTTCCACTGTTCCACGCGCTTGTAGCTGTTGGAGGCGTCGGCGATGATACCGCAACGAATAGTGTAGTGAGGATGCAGATCAGCAATAGTAATAGCCGGATTACCACTTAATAACAGGTAATCGACAAGAAGGGGAGCGGGAAGCGTCGCTTGCCGGTACGAACTATCGATGATGGCGATGGTGATATTGTAAAATTGCATGAGCTGCTTGTGGTAATACAAAGCATCCGATTGGAAGTCTCCTTTTTTTGTATGGATAGGGATGCTTTCTTTGATCAAATGTTTTCCCCGGCAGGCGGCGGCGGCTTTTTGCAATGCCGGGTGACCCGAGGGTAGGGTAGCGTAGAAAAAACCTGTCTTCCCATCAAATACGTCGATCATCGTGGCGCGTGGCAGGTGGTAGAATACTAATTTGCGTTGATGTACCGCTCTCCAATGGGACAGCCCCCTGTCGGCTGCGGCAATGAGCAGGAAAAACCCCATCCAGACCAGCCACTTGCCTCGGCGGCTCAGCACAGTTGCCCCCAGCATGAGTAGCGCGGTGTAGAGGGCCAGTACGCCCAGCTCGCTGATCCAGGCCTGTTCGGCCACCGCTCCGGGCAGGCCGCTGATCGCAAACACGGCTTTGTTGACCACCCAGATAAAACCGTGAAACCCTTTTCCCAGGATAGAAGAAACGGCGGCCACCGGATGCAGGGCCAGTAGCGCGCCACCCATATAAAGCAGCAAGGTGGACGCCGGCACTACTACCCAACCCGACAGCCAGAAATAAAAGGGAAATTGGTGAAAATAGTACAGGCTTATGGGGAATGTGGCGAGTTGCGCCGCAATCGACACACAACTAAGCCGCCATAAATAATCGGCCCAGCGTGGTGTGAGATGCCAACAGAGGTAAAGCGGTTTGTCGAATGTCAAAATGCCTGCCACGGCCAGGTAAGACAACTGGAAACCGGCGTCCATCAGCAGGTAGGGATTTGCGCAAAGCAAAATAAAAGCGGAGGCGGCCAGCGTATTAAATGGCGAGTGACGGCGCTGAAAAGACTGCCCCAGAATGAGAAACGATACCATAGTTGCCGCCCGCAATGCAGAAGCGGAAGCCCCTGTAAAAATAGCGTAAGCCCACACACCAGTAATAAGCAGTGTGGCGCCGGCGTATTTGCCCGGTCGCCCCAGGAATTTTAGCGGGTAAAACAACCAGGCCAGCGCCAGCCACACGATTGCCACGTGCATACCCGATACCGCCAGCGCGTGCATGGCGCCGGTACGGCTATAAGCCTGGGTCACCTCGTCGGTCATGGCGTCTTTGGCGCCCAGGATGAGGGCGCAGCCCACCGCCCACTCATCGTCGGTAGGCAGATATTGGCGCAGGATGGCCACGCATCGGGAGCGGCTTTGTTCGGCTATTTGCAATATATTCTTACGCGTGCCTGCGCCGGCCGGCTTCCATTGATCGGCCCTTACGACGGCCTGGTAATGGTAGTTGCGGTAATGCCAATACCGCGAAAAATCAAAAACTGCCGGATTGAGCGGCGCTGCGATGCGCTGTATGCTCACCCCGCGAAAAACGAGCGTATCGCCCGGCTGGAGTATCGCCGTACTATCGCGAAGATTGATCAGCAAGCGCCCCTGGCTGGGCTGGAGGTAGGAGGCGCCGATAGCGAGCAGCCGTGCTTGCAGTCTGAAGCCGGCGCCCTGGACTTGCATGCGTTGCACGACGGCCATCCCATCGTTGGTCGCAGATAATTGTTTGCTAAAATGGCGGGGCAAGTACGATTCGTTGTGGCATACCGCCAAGCCGTAACCCAAAACAATCAACCATAGGTATATGGCTACTCCGAATACCCAGCGCAGGGCAAAAGGCCATTTGCGTTGCGAGAGTGCAACAAGTACGGGATAAGAAAGCAGCACGCCGGCTAATGCCGACAAGCCCAAAGGCGGATCGTCGACCCATAGCGCCGCTACGATTCCTGAACAAAAAGGTACCAGCAGCCTGACAAACGGCACTGCGCGCTGCGTTTTCATTTGGAAATTGGTTTTAAGGAACGTGTCGAAAATAACTTACCTGTTTGGGCGGCCTCTTTATTCACCATGCTGCGTTGCGTCGTCGGTCACTTAGCTTAGGCTAAGCTCCCTCCTCGCGCCTTGCCTGATGAATAAATAGCCTCGCCGAACTCAGGTAACTTATTTACGCCACATTCCTAAGGCAATTTAAGCAGGCATCCGGAATCGGATCGTGCGATGGGGCATTTATTTTATAGTTTTATTGTGAAATAATATCAACGTGTAAATTTTACACTAATTCAATAACACGTATACGGCAATAAATAAGTATTTTTATCCCAGCATATTCCTAAACAATAGGCATGACCTTATTCGATAATTTTTTCAAATCTGCTTTCACGGTAGACAACGTGATATTCGGTTTTGATGAAGGCGACCTCAAGGTGTTGTTGATTCAACGCGGAGAAGACCCTTTTATGGGGAAGTGGGCCTTGCCGGGATATTTCGTGTACCCCGAGGAAGACCTCGACAGTGCGGCCTATCGCGTATTGAGAGAGCTGACCGGACTAAACAATGTGTACCTCGAGCAGGTAAATTCTTTTGGAAAAGTGGACCGCCACCCTTTTGGGCGGGTCATCACGGTAGCCTATTATTCGCTCATAAAAATAGAAGATTACAAACTATCGCCGGCCTCTATTGCCCAAAAGGCAAAATGGCACGCGGTGGCCGATGTAAAGGAATTGGGGTTGGCCTTCGACCACGACGAGATTCTCAAAGCCTGTTTTCAACGGCTCAAACTGGTAGTGCGCATCCGGCCTGTGGGCTTTGAGTTGCTACCCCCCCGGTTTACCCTCACCCAATTGCAGCATTTGTACGAGGCTATTTTGGAAACCGACCTCGACAAACGCAATTTTCGCAAGAAGATATTGTCAATGAATTTACTCGTCGACCTCGAGCAAACACAAGAAGGCGTGGCGCACCGGCCGGCTCGGTTGTATCAGTTTGACAAGCAGAAATACCACGAATTCCTGTCGGAAGGATTCAGCTTTGAAGTAAAAGAAAGCAAGAAGAAGGGTGGCAATCAGCAGTCAGGGCTTAGGGCTTAGCAGTTAGCCCTAAGCCCTAAGCGCTAAGCCCTAAGCCCTAAGCGCTAAGCGCTAAGCCCTAAGCCCTAAGCGCTAAGCGCTAAGCCCTAACTGCTAAGCCCTACCTACAACTCCTCCCCATTCGCATTCCACACCTTAATAGCCGTAATGGCCGGATTGGATTGCCGCAAATCGGCAAGCAGGTTTTTCAGATTCTGCGTATTGCCGGAGAAATCAAACAAAAACGGTTTGGCTAATCCTTGCGTGGGATAATAGCGAAGGCTCAGGTTATAATTATTCGGATTGATCGTAAAATGACCGTAATAGCCTTGCGGGTAATCGGCCTCGTAGGCGATATCGCCGATAGCTTCAACGACACTATTGGCCTGATTTACCTCGGCAGGTTGCGAATAAGCCACATACCCCCAGATGGCCGTTGCCGGAACCCGGCGCAATTCGCGGTGCAAAAACTGAAGGCCCTCCTCCGTTTCCATGGTGACCTCGTATTTGTCGTAGCTCACTTGCAGTTTACCCTCGTTGATGATCGTATTTTTGAGCCCGAGCGAAAGATTGTAAGTCGCTGCCGACAAAGCCCCCAAATTGATATTGGCTTGTGCAGGCGCCGTACCGGGCTCGCAATCGGCAGGCGTTACAATATTATTAAGAGAAATGAACATATTGGCGCCCATGCGATCATTGTCATAGGTAATAGTCGAATTCAGGCAGGGTTCGTTTTTAATGGTAGTGACCAATAGCCGGAGTTCCCGGCTGGTGGGCGATAATTCTTCCCATAACTCGATGTTAAATTCTTTTTCGATTTCAGGGACAATGATCGGGTCCTTGTTTGAATCCAGATTACAGCCACTCGTAAGGGCTATAATCACCATACTGTACATAAGCTGTCGATAGTTCATAACGTAGTATTCTAAATGGGTAACGGAAAAAAGGCTCAAAAGCTGCCTTCCTCGGAGTAATAGATGCAAATATAGCGCTCAATAGCCACCTTATGGCGTATCTTCGCGAATAAAAATACTCCTCATGGCGCTTATCAAACCGGTTCTCGGCGTTTATCCGCAACACGGCGAAGACTGTTATTTTGCTGAAAATGCTACTATCGTGGGCGACGTAGTAATGGGCGACCAATGCAGCGTGTGGTTCCAGGCGGTCGTTCGCGGCGATGTCAATAGCATTCGCATGGGCAACAAGGTAAATATTCAGGATGGCGCCATTATTCATGGCACCTATCAGCGCGCGAGCACCACTATTGGTAATAATGTGTCGATAGGCCACCGGGCTATCGTACATGGTTGCACCCTCTATGACAACGTACTGGTGGGCATGGGCGCCATCATCATGGACGGCGCCGTTGTGGAGTCGAATGTCCTCATCGGGGCCGGGAGCGTAGTACTCGAAAACAGCCGGCTGGAATCAGGGCATATCTATGCCGGCGTGCCCGCCAGAAAAGTAAAAGCCATCAGCGAAGCGCAATTCAAAGACTCGATCGAACGCATAGCCAACGCCTATATCATGTATTCGGGCTGGTTTAAGGAGAAATAAACAGCCTTTGATACAAAATTGTAAGCTTTTGCGACATTATTTAAAACCCGCCTTCCCCGGAGGATATACCTTTGTGTCGTCAAGTGAATGATTTTACCGGCCGGTAAATTTCACGACATAATCAAAATCTGTTTTACATCATCAATCTTGTACACCATGCTAGTCAGAATCAGCTTGCTATTGCTGTTAGCCATAACAGCTTCTTGCGGCGTATCCAAAAAGTCGCCACCCACCGAACTCTACAACCACTGGACGCATTCACACGAAGAAGACACTGCCGGGGCAAAAGTTTTCAGACCCTCCACGTATGCTTTTCCGCTTTCGAGAGGACGCGAAGGCTTTGAAATCAAGGCCGACGGAAGTTTTACCCGCTACGCCATCGCCGCCACCGACGGAACGGAAAAGATGCCGGGCCAATGGAAAATGAAAGGAAAAGGAGTGATCGAGGTTACGCTCGATAACAAAACCGTAGCGCCCTATGAATTAGTTGTCGTTTCGGTAGAAAAAGAAAAACTCATCCTAAAACCATAAAATTACAGACACCATGAAATATGCACTTAATCCCTTTATATACCTGTTGCTTGTCGTTATCTGTTTACCCTTCGGATTAGACGGACAATCTAACGGCGCCTATCCCGTTCGCTTTGGCAAACGCCCAGGCTCGGAAGCGCCGGTACTCCGCGACAAGTTGCACCCTTATACGCAACCTTCGAACAGCCTGTATGTGAAGATGCCCCGGCAACGTACCTGTGAGACCATGAAAGACGATGCGGAATTGCGCGCCAAATTCCCTGAGATGGGCACGCTGGCTCAGTTTGAAGCGCGTATGGCCCAACTCGTGGCCGCGCATCGCAATGACCTGGAATCGCGCGATGAAGTTGTGCTGACCATCCCCGTCGTGGTGCACGTAGTCCACAACGGCGAGGCGGTGGGCGCCGGCGCCAATATTTCACAGGCGCAGATCATGTCGCAAATCGACGTACTCAACGAAGACTATCGCCGCACGGGCGCCGGATTCAACAACCATCCCTCCGGCGCTGACGTAGAGATCCAGTTTGTGATGGCTGTAGTGGACCCGCAAGGAAACCCCCTTGCCGAACCCGGCATTCACCGTGTAAACGGCAACAGGCCTGCCTGGGAGCGCCAGGCCATCCAGGATGTACTCAAGCCCAATACCCAGTGGGACCCCCTCCGCTATATGAATATGTGGACCGTCGTTTTTGGCGGCGACGACGTCAATCTCCTGGGTTATGCCCAATTTCCCAGCCTGTCCGGTCTGCAAGGCTTTCAGCAAAATGAGGGCGCCGCGCAAACCGACGGCGTGGTGATCCGCTATAACTCGTTTGGCCGCATCGGCAACGTAGAAGCGCCTTATAACGGCGGCCGCACAGCCACCCATGAGGTAGGCCACTGGCTTGGCCTGCGCCATATCTGGGGCGACGGCGACTGCTCCGCCGATGATTTTTGCGCCGACACCCCCAATTCCGCACACCCCAATTATCAATGTGCCGCAATTAATAGCTGCCCCGACGGCGTAAGCGACATGATAGAAAACTACATGGACTATACCCCCGACGGCTGTATGAACATCGTGACCAACGACCAGAAAACCCGCATTCGCACCGTATTACAGGTAAGCCCTCGCCGCAAGGAGTTAACTACCTCTACCGTACACATGGGCGGTGGCGGCAACCCCGGTGTCCCCAATGCCGTATTTACCGTAAACACCCAGAACATCTGCACGGGGTCTTCCGTCCAGTTTATTGACCAATCGACCAATAATCCCACTTCCTGGCAATGGGCCGTACTTGACGGCGCTAATAACGTGCTGGCTACTTTTACAGGTCAAAGCCAAACCATTACATTTAATACCGAAGGCATCTATTCATTGCGGCTTACGGTTTCTAACGCCAATGGCAACAGCAGCCGAACTGAAAAAAACTATATTACCGTGCTGTCAAGCACCGGCCCTGCTGAATTCCAGGAAAATTTTGAAAATACGGCCAACCTGCTCCCCGATTGGGTGGTGTATAACCCCGATGCCGATCGCTCGTTTACCCTGTCAAACGTGAGTTCATACGGCTTGGGCAGCCATAGCATCATGTTTGACAATTACAGCACCGATGACGATCCTACGGGAACTATCGATGCCCTCATAACCCCGCGCATTAATCTGACCAATGTGGGCAATCCTTATATTTATTTCGAACATGCCTACGCGCAATACGGTGGCCAGTATACCGATACCCTTGTATTGCTCTATTCCACCAATTGCGGGCAAACCTTTACGCCCTTTTTTGTACTTGGCGGCGAAGACCTTGCCACAGCCCCGCCTACTGAGAGCTTTTTTGTGCCCTCCAGCAATCAATGGAGTTGGAAACAGGTTTCTCTCGGCTTTTTGAGCGGGCAATCCAATGTGCATATTGCGGTGGCCAACCTTTCGGGCTGGGGCAACAACCTGTATCTCGACCAAATCGCCTTTATTGACGGTGACGACTACTCCAACGACGCTTCTGATCCCGATTTCGCAGCTTCGCACCAGGTGGTTTGCGCCGGAGATTATGTGTCATACGTGGACTATTCCAGCAATTTCCCGACGGTTTGGGATTGGGAGTTCGAGGGTGGCTCGCCGTCAAGTTCAACCCAGCAGCACCCCGATATTTATTACAATTCGCCAGGTTTGTTCGACGTAACTTTATTTGCCGCTAATTCCCTGGGCGGTTCTGTCGTAACCGCGCCCAGCTATATTCAGGTATTGCCCCTGCCCTCGGTAGATGTAAGCGTTAACGCAAATATTATTTGCCCGGGCGAACCCCTTACTTTCACCGCTTCGGGGGCCGACGAATACGAGTGGTACGACGACCGCGGCACGATTATCGCCACAGGTGAGCAAGTAACTGCCGTATTATACGAAAATATCGTGTTTACCTTGGTCGGTTATAGTGATGCAGGCTGCAGTAGTTCAGAAACTTTCCTTGTAGAAGTGACCCAAGCGCTCACGCCATCTATCAGTATTCAGGGCGTAGTATTGACATCCAGCCAGGCATTGGCATACCAGTGGTATTTCAACGGTCAACCCATATCGGCTGCGGCCGGAGGGAATCAACAGTCGCTAGTTGCGCAAACGGCCGGTAATTACGCCGTAGAAGTATTATATGCATCGGGCTGTACCGCCGTCTCCAATGAGATATTTTTCAACCCATCCACGGGCATCGACCCGCGCGATGTGAGCCATACGGTGAATGCATTCCCCAACCCCACTACCGGCAATATTACCATACGGATGGATAATGACCTGCAGGGCGATCTTGTATTGCAACTCACCAATTACCTGGGGCAGGAAGTATTGCGCCAGGAGGCTTCCAAGCAAGGTAATCAATGGGAATTACCTCTCCAATTGGCTGATTTGCCTACCGGCTGCTACCAGTTGACGATTACTAATGAGATGTATTCGGCAGTGAAGAAAATTGTGAAGCGGTAAGGTTTAGGGTTTAGGGCTTAGCAGTTAGCGCTAAGCCCTGAGCCCTAAGCCCTAAGCCCTGATTGCTACACCTCCATAAACTCAAACGGCGTAAACGGCGTCTGATCGTCGAGCATTTTGCGGAAAGCGTAATGCACGCGTTCGGGTTTTACGCCCAGACTAAAGCTCGTTTCTACCATCATTTTATTGTGCCCTCTGATGGTAGGCAGATAAAAAGCGGTATACGTATTTGTATTGGTATCATTATACAAAAAATCAACCATCAGCGGAAAGACGCCTTTGCGGTGGAAGTCGGGGTGAATGCCGAACGCCACGCCTTTGGCGATCCTTTTTTTCGCGGCGCGGAGGCGCCACAGGAAACCCGGTATTTTCCATAAGCTGAGTTTGCCATGCACCGGTTTGAGATATTCGTTGATATCGGGCATCATACCGCAAAAACCGACCGGCTGGCTCCCTTCATAGGCAAAACACACCATGTTTTTGTCCATTACCGGGCGCAATTGTTTCAGCATATCGAGTATCTGATGGGAATGCAGGGGTTTGAAATAAGGAAAAGTGCGAAATGCTTCGTTGTATACCTGGCGCAGGTGGTCGGCATACAAGGGCAGGTTGTGCGGGTCGATACTTCGGGTAGTAAGGCCGTATCGTTCGCGAACGCGTTGGGCCAGGGTATGGATGCGTTCGCAGGGGATTTCAGCCACAATGCCTTTCAGCGTAAGTACTTGCTCATAAGGCCGATAGCCGAATGATTCAAAAAAGCGGCGATAATACGGCAGGTGATAGTTTTCCTGATAAAGCGGAGGAAATTCGAAGCCTTGTACCAATAAGCCCCAGAATTTATCGCGTTCGCCAAAATTGATAGGGCCGTCGATGGCTTTTACCCCTTCCTCGACCAGATATTGCTCGGCTACCTCAAAAAGGGCTTTTGCATAATCTTCGTTTTCCACACACTCAAAAAAACCGATGCCGCCAGTGGGGAAGTCCTGCTGGATGTTGCGCTGCTTATCGATAAATGCGGCAATTCGCCCCTGGGGCTTCCCGCTGTCGTCGAGTAATACCCACAACCTGGCAATTCCGTTTTGAAAGGTCTTATTGGTTGCGGGATTGAATACTTTCTCGACATCAGACTCCAGCGGGCAAATCCAGTTTGGCGTCTGCTGGTATACGATATGTGGCACGCGGTGGAATAATGTCCAGGTTTGCCGGTTCCCTACTTCAAGAATGCGCATAAGGCTTGAATTAATCGCGGTATCGCGGACTCAAAATTAACGATATTCCCCCAACTAATCTCTTCTTACCCGCCATTTGTTCCCAAAGAACACCGTTTGCCCCTAGAAGGAAACCGTTTACAAAAAATGCCCGCCGTTTTCTAAAGAAAAAATACCGAATTCTTGTGTGAGTTGACCATTGCATAAACAGTCGTTTCTTAACGTAGATATGCCCCTTATCTTTGAATCAAGTTTTCTCATAGTATGTTTAATTTTCCTACACCTGGTCCCTTCTGGGGTGTAGGAATTTTTTTTTGTACACCTTCGTTGTTCGCTTGCCTTATTCAGTTCCTTTCTATCTGTTCCCTTTTCTAACCCAAAACCACCACATCACAGGCAGGGAGAGCCACTGCGTAAAAGCAGCTTTTATGCTTTGATAAGTAGATTACATTTGCACTGTGTAGTTTTCTCATAGTATGTTTTGTGCTCCTACATCCGAAATAGCCTCCCCTGATGTAGGAGCTTTTTTTTTGCCATCCGGCGACCCTTGCCCAAACATCCCGTGCCGTTCTCTTTGTAATTTCCGATATTTGTACCCATCAACCAAAAGTCATTACTATGAGATATCCCCTGTGGTTGTGCTGCTGCCTGGCGTTTACGCTTCAAACCGCTGCAATCGCCCAAATGTGGAACGGCGCCGATACCCTCTACGGCAATGAATGGATTCGTTACGATCAGTCTTATTACAAATTCCATATTGCAGAAGACGGCCTTTTTCGCATCAGTGGGCAAATCCTGGCGGCTGCAGGCGTCCCCCTTGCAGGTATCCAGGCATCGCAATATCAACTGTTTGCGGAAGGACGGGAGATTCCCGTGTACGCCAGTACTGCCGGGCCTTTAAGTGAAAATGATTATATCGAATTTTACGGCCAAAAAAACCGCGCCGCTTTTGACCGCTATTTGTATGCGTCACCCGATGAGGAGCTCCTCAACCCGGAAGTCAGTATGTATACCGATACGCTGGCTTATTTTCTCACCTGGGCCCCGGCGGGAACACCGACTTTGCGGTATCAATCCGTACCCAACGACCTAAGCAATTTACCACCAAAAGAGACCTATTGCTGGGCAGAAGCACTGGTAGTGCAGGCCAATTTCAATAAGTTGATTTATCAGACCCATCCTGTTGCCGGTGAAAATATGATAGAATCGGTTTTTGACAAAGGCAAAGGATTTGGCGGCGACCTGAAACAGAGCTCGGAAATCATCCTTCAACCGCGTCAAATCAATGCAGATCCGGCTATCATGGCGCAATTTGACGCGCGTTTTTTTGCCATTAACAGTGAGCACCACCTGCTCATCAAATCAAATGAACAAATCGTCGGCGAACAAACCTTTAACGGGTATTCCCTCCAAACTTTTTCTTTTGAAAAATCTGCAGGTTCATTAGTAGTCAATAATGAAAAGGTAAAAGTCGAAGGTACGGCCAGCGCCAACGACAAGCACCATCTGATTTTTGCCCGACTACGTTATCCGCGATTGTTTAAATTTGAAAACCTGACTGCTTTTTCTTTTCAAATAGCGGGGAATGGTACTGATCAATATCTGGAATTAGAAGAGTTTTCCGGCGGAGCTTCACCACTTATTTACGACCTGACAAATAACCTGCGCATAGAAGCTTTTAACCAAAGCAATGTGTATCAGTGCCACTTGCCCGCCGCGCAAGGCGCCCGCCGAATTGTTGCCGCCAACCCCCAAACGGGCATCAGGCAGGTCAACGCCCTGCAAACTGTGAATTTTGTCGATTACAGCCAAAGCAGCCACGACTTTATTATGCTGTCGCACAGTAGGTTATTCAACGATGGCGACGGCAACAATTGGGTGCAAGCCTACGCCGATTACCGCGCTTCAACGGAAGGCGGCAGCTACAACCCGGTAGTGATTGATATACAACAGGTTTACGACCAGTTTGGCTACGGTATCCACCGCCACCCCCAAGCTATTCGCAACCTGGTGGGTTTTGCTATTCGCGAATGGGAAGCGCCCCAGTACCTTTTTCTGATCGGCAAAGGGCAGCAGTTCAATTTTGTGCGTACGGCGGCTACCCTGGCTAACCTCCAGGCTTTTATGCTGGTACCCACATTCGGATACCCGGGCGCCGACAACCTGCTTGCCGCTACGCCACAAAGCGCTTTGCCCCGCATTCCCGTAGGCCGCCTAGCCTCTATCAACGCACTCGATGTAAAAAAATATCTCGAGAAAGTAATGGGCATGGAAAACCCGGTTTCGAATGACGAAAGCAGCCGCTCCTGGCGCAAACGCGTAGTACACCTGGGTGGCGGTGGCGCTGCCGCCGAACAATCCCAGATCAGGAATAACCTCAACGCTATGGCCGCCATCCTCGAAACCAGCGCGATGGGGGCGGAAGTACATTCATTTTTCAAAACCAGCTCCGAACCCGTTCAGCAGTCGACCTCCGAAGCGATGCGCAATTTCATCGAACAGGGTATCGCCATCATGAACTTTTTTGGCCACTCCAGCCCTTACGGCTTCGACCTGAGTATCGACGACCCCGCCAACTACAACAACGAAGGTAAATACCCGATGGTGATGTCGCTGGGCTGCTACTCGGGACAAACATTTGTGAATTACCGAAGCATTAGCGAGCAATTTCTTATCCAGGAGAAAAAAGGCGCCATCGCTTTTATGGCTACTACCGGTTTCGGGCTCTCCAACGAACTCAACAAGATCGGGCGCACGCTTTATAGCAAGCTGGGCAACGAGCGCTACGGCCAAAGCCTGGGCAAGGCTTTCCACGACTGCCTGCGGCAATACGACAACCCTGCCAATTGGGTAGGCCTGCGGGTGCTACTCCAGCAGTTTACCCTCAACGGCGACCCCTCGATGGTAATCACGCCGCTGCAAGGCCCCGATTACAAGATAGACCCCCAAAGCGTGGCCTTTAACCCCGACAGACCCAACGCCCAGGATGACAGCCTGACTTTATCGTTTACCCTGGTCAATCTGGGAAAATACCAAGCCGATAGCGTGCGCCTGGAAATACTTCGCCAACTACCTGACGGCTCCCAGATCGTCGCCGTCGACCAAAAAGTTTTAGCCCCGCCCTACCGCAGAACCTACCAGTTTACTATGCCGGTGTTGGGCAAACCCGCCGTAGGGTTTAATTATTTTTATATTCAAATTAACGGCGACGCAGTCGCACCGGAATGGCCCCTACCCGAAGCCTCCCAAAACAACAACTTACTGGGCGCCGACGGCTCGCCCGGTGTGAGGTTGTATATCTTCGCCAACGGCGTGGAAATACTGGAGCCGGCGCCGTATAGCATTGCAAACCAAAGCAATGTCGTTTTGTCGGCGTCAACTGCCGATGCCCTGGCGCCGGCACAGCGTTATATCTTCGAACTCGATACGACTGCCATGTTCAATAGCCCCGCATTTTTGCGATACGAGGTAAACCAGTCCGGCGGTTTGCTGCAATGGTTGCCGGCGGTGGACTGGCGCGACAGTACGGCTTATTATTGGCGGGTAAGCGCCGATAGTATTGCCGGACAGGGTTACGTGTGGTCAACAGCCTCTTTTACTTATATTGAAAACAGCCCGGCAGGATGGCGCCAGGGCCACTATTACCAACTCAATGACGACGAACGCGAAAACGTGGACTACCCGCCGGCTACCCGCACTTTTGCCTACCGCAACGACCTGCTGGAATATAGAATCCGCAACGGGCTTTTGACGGCTACAAACCCCACCGTGGATGTCAACAACGATACCTACTTTTTTATCGGCGGAGTTAGTACGGTAAACCGGGGTGTAGTGGTGTATGTGTTCGATTCCCTTACGCTTGCGCCGTGGTACAATACCGCGCCAGGAAAATTCGGATCGTTTTATACTACTAACTACGACCATCCCATATTTCCGTTTTGGACGCGCAATGCTACAGAGCGACAGACCCTTATGAATTTCCTGCGCGATTCCATACCTGCGCGCAACTACGTCATCGTGATGAGCCTGCAACGGCAACTCGATGGCGATGATTACGACCCTGAATTGTGGGCTGCCGATTCAATCACTTTCGGCGCCAATTTATTTCAGATACTTGAGCAACAAGGTGCAGAACTGATCAGGCAAACCACAACGACCGGCCCGCGGCCGTATTTCCTGATGTACCGCCAGAACGACCCCACTTTTGAAGTCAAAGAATGGCTGTCGGAAGACGGCAGTACTATCCAGGAAACCTTCAACGTTTTTCGCCCCTGGACACAGGGCGCCATTCGCTCTACTCGCATCGGGCCGGCGCAGCAGTGGGGGCAACTGACTTGGCATCGAAACGCAATGGAGCCCCAGGACCAGGAAAAACTCGAGTTATACGGCGTAAAACCCGATAACAGCGCCTTCTTGCTGGCGCCTTCCATCGCCGCCGCCGATACGACCCTGGGCTGGATTGATGCCGCCGCGTATCCTTATCTGCAGCTTCGCTATGCCCACTCAGACCCGCTGAACCGCACGCCGCCCCAATTGCAGCGTTGGACCGTTTTGTACGACGAACTGCCCGACGCGGCCCTGGCGCCCAACCTCGAACTGGACTTTCAAAAAGATACCATACAGCAGGGTGAACCATTGCTGTTGAGCCTGGCGGTGGCTAACGTTACCCAGCCCGGCATGGACAGCCTGTTGGTCAAATACACCATCATCAACAGCGTAAACGAAGAAATCAGCCGCCTGATCCGCTACGCGGAATTGCCGGGCGGCGATACCTTGCTCCTGAATTTCAGCGCCGATACCCGTTCGCTGAGCGGCCCCAATCGATTACTCATAGAAGTCAACCCCGGCCCCGATCAGCCCGAGCGCTACGATTTCAACAACGTGGGGCTGATCAACTTTTTTGTCGACCGCGACAGGGAGAACCCCCTGCTCGACGTCACCTTCGACGGCATTCACATCATGAACGGCGACCTGGTATCGGCCAAACCCTTTGTGCTGGTGAGCCTCAAAGACGAAAACCGCTACCTGTCGCTAACGGATACGGCGGTACTCCAGGCCTTCGTACAACGCCCCGGCGGCATCGACCTGGAACCCCTGGATTTCGCTTCGGGCGAACTACGTTTCCTGCCGGCCCCCGGCGCCGGCCCCGACAATTACGCCAAACTGGAATGGACGCCGCATTTTACCGAAAGCGGTATCTACACCCTGTTTGTGCAGGGGCGCGACGCCACCGGCAATGCGTCGGGGCAGTTAAATTACAAAGTGAGTTTTGAAGTCATTACCGAAGCCCGCATTTCCAACGTATTGAATTATCCAAACCCGTTTTCCACTTCCACGCAATTTGTGTACACCCTCACCGGCGAAGAGCCGCCTGCGCAGTTCAGCATACAAATCATGACCGTGTCGGGTAGGGTAGTGCGCACGCTCACCCAGGCCGAGCTGGGGCCGCTGCGTATCGGTACCCATCGCACTGACTTCACCTGGGATGGAACCGACGACTATGGCGACAGGCTCGCCAACGGCGTATACTTGTACCGCGTATTGGCTAAAGACAGGAATGGCAAAGAATACGGCCACCAAGCCGGCGCCGCCGATGCGTATTTTAAAGGTGGTATGGGTAAATTGGTTATTTTGAGGTAGTAACCTTGATAATATTCACCGGGCAATTCCTGGCGGCGAGCAGATTGTCTTCCAGTTCGTGCTCGTGGACGGAAACGGTATAAAACCCTCTTTTTTCCTTTGCGCCGATAAGCGTGCACTTGCCGTCTTTTCGGGATATCCGCCAGCGATAGGCGGCTGCTTCCACGCAGGCATTACAGCCGATGCACTTAGCCCGTTGCTGGGTGATCTGTATCATAATCAGGCGTCGACGATTTTGTACAACTTATCGGAGGGCCTGATTTTTTCGTGGAGCGGAAAAGTGATCGTGTCTCCTTTCAGGGCTTTGTCGGAGCCTGAATCTGCGATTCTCAGCTCTTCGATTTTTGCTTCGATATAGCCGGTAGTGGGGCCGGTGATCATAATATCGTCGCCGACCTGCAATTGGTGCGTTTCGAGGATAAACTCAGCCACGTGGGCTTTGTCGTAATACTTGAGGCCCTTGCCGAGGTAGATCTTTTTCTTAGTGGCTTTCGAGCCGTATTCGTCGTTCCATTCGCCCATCTTTCGGCCAAGGTAGTAGCCGTCCCAGAAACCGCGGTTATACACCGTGGCCAATTGAGAAAGCCATTGGGCTATTTTATCGGGGGTATAAGAGCCGTTTTGGTAAGCCTGGATAGCTTCTTTATAACATTTGACGACCGTATACACATAATCAGCGGAACGACCCCGGCCTTCAATTTTGAGCACGTTCACCCCCGCGTCTAAAATCTTGTCGAGGAAATCAATAGTACAGAGGTCTTTGGCCGACATAATATATTCGTTGTCAACCTCAAATTCGATGCCCTCGTCTTTGTCGGTCACAATATAACTCCGCCTGCAATTCTGGATACAGGCGCCTCTGTTGGCCGAAGCGAAATGCGAATGCAGGCTGAGGTAGCATTTACCGGAGACCGCCATACACAGCGCGCCGTGGGCAAAAATTTCCACTTCGACCAATTCGCCCTTTGGGCCGCGGATACCCCTTCTTTTGATTTCCCGGCAAATTTCAGCCACTTGCTTCAGGCTCAGTTCGCGGGCCAATACCACCACATCCGCATAAGCGGCAAAAAACTCAACCGTATCGATATTAGAAATATTGGCCTGGGTAGAGATGTGAATTTCCAGGCCTATCTTTTTGGCATAGTTGAGCGCTGCCAGGTCGGATGCGATAACAGCCGTGACGCCATTATCCTTAGCCGCCTGCATGATATTTTTCATCAGCGTGATATCGTGGTCGTACAATATCGTATTGAGCGTGAGGTAAGTTTTGATATGGTTTTCACCGGCAATGCGGGTAATATTTTTCAGATCGTCCAGCGTGAAATTATTGCTCGATCGGGCCCGCATGTTGAGTTGCTCCACGCCGAAATATACGGAGTCACAGCCTGCCTTTATGGCTGCCATCAGTGATTCATAAGAGCCCACGGGCGCCATCAATTCCACTTGCCTGTTCATAAGTTTGATACAATGAAAAGGCAAAATTAAGGCATTATGATAAATTTAGCGGCGCTTTTTGTCCCGTTGGCGTCTAATAGCAGTAAATAAGTACCTGCCGGCAAATTTGTAGTTTCTATTTGGTGCTGAGGCAGCATACGCGCTGAAATCAATCGGCCCAGTGTATCATATATGGACAGGGTGAACGGCCCCGTCCATGCGGCGTCAATGTGCAATGATTGACCGGCTTTTACCGGGTTAGGAAAAACGCTAAAAGTGTTATGGATTGTTGAAGTAGGAAAAGTATGGAGAATTTCATTTTCATTAAAAACGGCTACTGCGTCGTTGTTCAACACCAACCACTTGTTTCCCAATTCATCAACGCTAATCTTTTGTGGGATCGCAATCTGAATAGGCGAATTGACCATATTGTATACCGACCAGTTGCCCGCGCCGTCATATTTCACCAGTGCGTTTTCAACGCCTATCCATGCATTGCCCTGCTGGTCAAAGGTGATTTCTGAAATTTGATTGGCAGGCAAAGGCGAGTTGCCGGTATGAAATACTTGAAAATTTCCATTTTGGTAAATGGCCAAACCATTGTCAGTACCTATCCACAGTGTTCCATCTTGGCGGTAGGCCAGGCAATATAGCAGGTCATTCGGCAAGTTGGAATTTGCTTCATTAAATATTTCAAATTGACCATTATAAAAACGAGCAAGCCCCCAACCGCTCGACGCTATCCATTTGTTTTGGTCGCTATCTATTACAAGGTCGACAGGATATCTAACCGGCAGCAGCGTAGTAGAATTTATGTCATCAAAATAGGCTGCCGGGTTGAAATCGTCCCAGGCAATTAATTGGGAAATAGAATTACCGCTTCCCGAAAGAAAAACGCTGATGGTCCATAGGGCGCCTTGAGCGTCAAAATCCATCTCGCGTACGCCGCCGAACCCCGCAAACTGAGCGGCATTGGGCAATAAGGCAGAGTTCTCCCAGCTTTGATTCAATCGTTTCCCAATGGCATAAAACCCGGCCCAAGGTGTTCCATTCTGATCGAAATCAAAAGCGCGCAACTGATAAGTATTGGAGTTGTCAACTGGGTCGTACGACGACCAATTACCGTCATTCAACTGGAAGCACTGCCCCCTGCCGCCAATCCAGACACTGCCGTCGGGCGCCGCCTGTACTTCGTATACAAGCCCTTGCAATGGAGAATTGCCGGAATTATAATACATCCAATCACCTTGAGCGAGTAAACCACCAGGTAAAAGTAATACCAGGCAGGCGCTTAGTTTTAAAGCCATAGCAATAGGGTTTAGGATTGTTCAAATTATGTATAACGCAAAGCTCACAAAGGGGGCGCAAAGTTCGCTGTTGGTTAATGCTGCTAAACAAGGCCTACTTCACCTTACGCTCCTCTGGAGCTTTTGAGATCTTATTATTGGGTGTTCTACCAGTATTTCGGCCCTCCGGGCCTTTAAAGTCGCGCAAAAAGCCCCGGAGGGGCGAAATGTGTAAAGGTAACTGTTTAGGAGGGTTTAGCGATAGGGTTTAGCTAAACTGCGCATGCACTAAACTCTATCGCTAAACTGCCAAAGGCACTAAACTGTTACCATCCCCCATATACCGGCACGATAAAATTGCCGTTTAAAAACGATGCCGGATCTATCTGGCTTTGAAGGACAACGCCTTTTCGCGGCGATTCGAGCAGCATCTGGGCAGCTTGAAGCATGGGCACCGCCGTTGTGGTTTGTATGGCGCGCAGCTTGTGCTTGCCGACCAACTGGGGTAGTATCAGGTTGGCTACTTCCCTGCGGCGCAGTGTACCGCCGGCGTCTTTGCCCTCTACGGCAACGTACAGCACGATCCGGTCGTCTTCTACGTGGGGTATCGCGCGCAACATTTCGCGCTCAAATGCAGCAAACGGGTCCTGTTCGTGGCGCATGGCGGCAAGCAGGGTTTTTACCCATGTATAGTGGCCTGGATGCCGCAGCGTTTTGTAGTCGAGCGAGCGCACTTTGCCTTCCAGAAAATCTGGCAGGTCGGCGGCGCCGCCGGAGGTCAGGTCGTCTTCGTAAGTGATACCGTTGATGATGATCGTGCCCCTTTCAGAGAGGGAGTGCAGTTGTGTTTTTTTATAATCGCGGATGGCTATGGCGTCCTTTACATATTCGGTGGCCACGCCAACGGGGCTCCAGGTAAAGCCGTAGAAATGTGGGGCCACGGCATTATCGGTAAGAGCGCCTACCTTCATCTCGATTTTGTCTACTTTGTCGACGCCAAAATCCCGGCAAAATTGCTGGAACATGCCGTGTGCCAACACGTCGATATAGCCAGGAGCGATACCGGTTTGTAGTACGAACCCCGTGTCCGCATCCTTTGCCAGGTCCGTGATTTGGTTGGTCTCGGCCACGTATTCCGTCATATTGGCGTAGTGCAGGTGAAAGGCCTTGGCCAGCCGGGCCATCTTGGGCGCCATGCCTCCCGGCAGACAGTCGAGCAAGATATCTGCATGCTGAAAGATGGTCCTCATTTCATCGGTAAGCGCATCGGCAGTTAACTGGAAAGCAAACACGGTACAAGGCTCGGTAGTGCCCGACTCGATCCATTTAGCCGTCTTTTGAGCTTTTTCCAATGTGCGGTTCCCGATGTAGAGGGTGGGCTTGACTTCGCTCCATTCTGCAAGGAGCAAACCGGCTGCCTGGGCTATGCCGCCCGCGCCGGCTATGATGATGGTATATTGCTTTTTCATACCCGTAATATAATGAATATTCGGGAGGAAAACAATGGGATTGGTTAATTGAGGATTGAAGGATTTGAGGATTTTTTTGTGGTTACTAAACTTTCAAAATTTGTAAACATAGACTACTTGTAATCGCTGGTTTCAACCCCTTCGATTTTCATCAATTCAATTCCGAAATTGCGAATATTCTCGATGATGGGGATGGATAACCTGCCTTTTTCGGAAATGGAATACTCCGTTTTCGGGGGCACTACAGCGTATACTTTTCTGGTAATAAATCCGTCGGCTTCCAGTTCCCGCAATTGGGTAGTGAGCATTTTATCGGAAATGTGGTGAATCGCTTTTTTGAGCTCGCTGAAGCGGTACGTTTTGTCCTTTAAACGCCACAGAATGGGCATTTTCCAGGTGCCGCCCAGCCTGTCCATGGCGAATTCCACTGGGTTGTAGTATACTTTTCCGTTGTAGATGAAATCGGGCATTATTAATGTTGAATGTTGAATGTTTAATGTTTAATTGTTTGTAGGTTAATTATTTATGTTGGATTGGGTAGTTTTTACTATTGAGGTCAATATTTTTATTAAACCTTCACAATCAAATTTTAACTGTTGAAAATCATAGCTTATAAAATCACCAATCTCCAACAGTTTTAACCAGTATAGCGCTTCTCGCGCCTCTTTTGCGGCTATTCCCATTTTTGCTGCGAATTCTTTTTTAGAATAACTAGCCTGCGCTTCTTCCACATTAGCTCCAATACTTGTTGCACTTCTAAAGAATTGTTTGCTTAGTACGTATTCGTTTTTTTCTAAGAGCGCCTTGTACAACGAAATAGAAAGCACCGCGAATTCAAACGATTTCTCTTGGATGAGATTCTTTTGCATTTTCATTTGATTTTGGTTTTAGTAATGTAAAGAACGAAAAGTCATTGTCAATTAAAAAATGAAGAATGTATTCATTCAACATCAAACATCAAACATTCAACATTAATTAGCGCTTTCAAAAAAGTTAGTACTGCACTTATGTGTAAGTATATTGCCAAAGGTAAGCATGGACTGTAGTTTTGCAAAAAAAATCAGACAAAAAAATGAGTGCAGTAAAAGAAACGCAACACTACGTGCATGCGCATGGCATGCCTGTGAAAGGTAAAATTCTCATGGTGGCGAGCAGTCCGGCTACTTCTTCACAAACAGGCTGGCCCATCGGCTTTTGGGCTGCTGAGCTTACCCACCCCTTGTGGGTCTTCCGGGAAGCAGGCTACGAAGTAGAACTCGTTTCTACCGAAGGCGGTAAGCTGATGATGGACGGCTATTCGAACCCCACCGATGCAAGCGGTTATTCGGCCCACGACGTCATTTCGCTCGGGTATATGCAGCAGGAGTGGTTTAATAAAATGCTCGACAACACCCGCAAGCTCACGGATGTCAACCCAAGTGATTACGACGCTATTTTCCTGGTAGGCGGCCAGGGCCCAATGTATACTTTCCGTGGCAATCACGACCTTGAAAAGCTGTTTGTTTCCTTTTATGAAAGCGGCAAACCCAGCGCTGCCGTATGCCACTCAACCACGCTGCTATTGGAAGCCAAAAAACCAAACGGAGAATTGCTTGTAAACGGAAAGACCTGGACGGGTTTTGCTGATGCCGAAGAAGAATACGCCGACCAGGCCGTAGGCATGAAAATACAGCCCTATCGCATCGAAACCGAAGCCCGAAAAATTGCAGGCACTCACTTCAAGGTGGCGGCGCCCTTTGCCGCCTATGCCATTGCCGACGGCAACCTGATTACCGGCCAGCAGCAAAACTCGGGCGCCGCAGCCGCTGAAATGGTAGTAGAACTGTTGGGTAAATAAGCTGCTGTTGTGAGGCGATTACTTCTGATTGCAGCGCTATTGTGGGGTGCGGAGATACCTGCCCGGGCACAGAGCCTGGAAATCATGGCCGGCAACAGCCATGTATTTGCCGACTTGCAGTGGCTGAAGCCTTTTGATCAGCAGTTTCGCTGGTCGCTCTTCAGCCGCACCCGCATGACGGTCGACTACGACAACAGGGCCAACCTGTTTTCGGGCGCCTACCTTAATTATACTACTAAGGCCGGTATCGGCGGCAGCCTCGTGGGCAAAATCAGCCAAACCTCCGGGGCCGCCGCTGACGCCGGTGCGCATGTTTTTAAAGCAAAACCCAATTGGATGCTGTTTGGCCTGGCTACGGTGGGCCTGAAAAAAGAACTCGAATACAGTTGGTTTTCCATCTTTCGCTTTACGCCGGCTATCAGCCCCCATTGGAAATGGTATACCAGTCTGGAATTGTATCATCTATTTAGAAAAGACGGGCACGTTTTTAGTGTAGAACGCATCAGACTGGGCCTGGACTGGAAAGGTTTTCAGTTTGGCCTGGCCGGTGATTTTCAGCAGTCCGGTCGCGATTTTACGCCTGCTGAAAATTGGGGAGGTTTTGTGCGGAAGAGCTTTTAGGGGAGACTTTGGGACTGTACGACTTTACGACTGTAGGACGACTGCGATCTTTGTTGGTCGTTGAGCGGAGTCGAAACGACGACTATGCACCTTTGCGATTTTAGGAAAAACAAAAATAATTAGTCCATGATAATCAAGCGCAATTTTCACCCGTTGCGGGTGTGGGCATATATCAAAGACCAGATGCTGTTTGCCCTGTTTTGGGCAGTAGCCGTGTGGTTGGTTTTTTATTTAACAAAACGGCCTGAACTGGCTGTCAACTTCACTCCCATCGGCGTGTTGGGCTCTGCGCTGGCCATATTTGTGGCCTTCCGCAACAACTCTGCTTACGCCCGCTGGTGGGAGGCTCGTACCTTGTGGGGCGGAATCGTCAATTCGAGCCGGGTATTGGCCCGGCTGGTCGTCACTTTTACCGACAGCCATGCACATCAACCCAATTACGACAAAAACCGCAGCGAGGCATTTAAAAAAAGCCTGATTTACAAGCAGATAGCCTGGGTGCATGCGCTTAGGCTGCAACTGCGCGGTCAAAACAACTGGCAGGAAATCGAGCCGCTCTTGTCGGCAGAGGAGTATGCGGAGTTAACGGCCAAAGACCAAAAAGTAAACCACCTGCATCTGCTCATGGGGCGGGATATTTATGCTGCCATGGCCGAAGGTACGTTGGGCGGTTTCGACAGCTTTCAGATAGAAGGGCAATTGCTGGCCCTGGCCAACTACCAGGGGGGCGCCGAACGCATCAAAAACACGCCTCTGCCCCGGCAATACGACTTTTTTACCCGTATTTTCGTGTTACTTTTTGCAGCCTTGCTACCTTTTGGGCTATTAGGTTTTTTTATGAGCGAGGCCATGCTTCCTTTTTCCTGGCTCGTAGTGCCGCTATCTATTGTCATAGCGGGCGTATTCATCATCATGGAGCGTACCGGCGCCGCCAATGAAGACCCCTTTGAAAACAAAGTGACCGATGTAGCGTTAAGCGCCATCTGCAATACCGTTGAACGCAACCTGCGGGAAATGTTGGGTGAAAAAGACTTGCCACCCAAATCAGAACCGGTGGATGGGTATCTTTTCTGATAAACGAATAAAATATATATCTAAGCAATTTAAACAACACCTACGACGATTATCAACCCATTTCCGATATAGTAAGCGAACCCGGCTTTCCCTACGGACAGGAATACATCAGCTTATTGGCCCGGCAGGGAAAAATAGACGCGTTTAAGGAAGGCCGGAATTGGCTGACTTCAAAAGATGCGGTGTGGCAATATATGGAATCGAGAAAACGCAAAAGGAGATAATGGCAATCGCAGTAGGGTGAACGTTCACCGTTCACCAAACGTTCACCGTTCACCAAACGTTCACCGTTCACCAAACGTTCACCGTTCACCAAACGTTCACCGTTCACCAAACGTTCAC
>JABWBR010000009.1 GCA_013360405.1 Saprospiraceae bacterium | reverse complement strand
TATATTGCCATCTTCGAGTGGATGCATAATCTGAAAAAAGTGTCTTCAACAATTATTCAGGCCATGGCATTCAGCCCAAAAGGAATATGAGCCAAAAATCTGGACTATTCCGGAACTGCTCGAAGACGTCGACCCGCTTGCCGGCGAACCCCTCGCCGCCAGAAATGAAGCCCTGCAAAAAGTAGTCAGCCTGGCAGCCCCAAAACCCGCAGGAACTCTCCAAAACCGCCCAACTCCATCTCGATTTTTGGGATGCATACTCCGTTTTTAATCGTTTTTTCAAACTTTGGGAAAACCCGGTGGTACAGAATTTTCTCCTCGAATGCCTGCGCGGCGATGACGAAATCAGGTTCAACAAATCGCGCGATGTGCTTATGTTCTGGGGTTTGCACTTAGGCGAGCAGGCCTTGGCAAACAAGGAACTTTTGAAAAGCTTGAACTGGGAAGACGCCACGGCCAACGACCCCGATTTCCGGGCAGCTCTCGAAAAAGTCGGCAAAATCATCACCCGAAGAAGTTGAACGATGCGCTGTATCTCCGTGGGCAACGCCTGCTTGCAGTGCGATTGGATGAACTTACCGGCCTGACTTTCGACAAAATTGAATTGGGAAAATTACAAACTGAGAGCAGGTTAAAGTATTGGATTGACAAAATATTTCCTAACTGGGTTTACAAACGATCTATTCACACAGGCGACATACAGACATATAGAGACCTAGTTGAGAAAATAATAGACAATGAAAAACTGGGCATAACAGCTGTATGCAGCAATGGGGGCTAAAGTGGTTAATTGAAGTTTTGTACTTCTATCAAAGTTCGTGCTAGGTTGACAGTTTTCCCGATAAATCGGGACAGGTTGTGCTCCGAAACCCGCTTCTTCGCAAAGCCGCAAAACGTTGGGTGCAAGTGTAACGAAACCCTTACTAAACAACGACAAAGAAAGAAACACGATATGGGATTTTAGAAAATCAAAAGACTTTCTTGGCGGACTTTTCCGACTTAACTTTTCGGGAATCTGCCAAAAGCCATTTTTTGCGATTTTATATTCAAAAAATTGTTTTGCGGTGAAAAAGCCGTATTTTTACCGCATACTTTGCGGTGGTAGCTATGTACATACACGAATTAGAAAATTGGACAAACTTTGCTTGGGATAAGGATAAGTTATCGCCAATCTTAGCTTCTGTAAGGCATTTGCAAGGACGTTTGCTTGGCAGAATGGAAAGTTTGGGCTTCGATTTTATAGAACGAGCCACTTTGGAATCGCTTATTTTAGATGTTGTAGATACTTCAAGGATTGAGGGCGAATTTTTAAATCCAGAACTTGTTCGTTCGTCAATTGCCCGAAAACTAGGAATTGAGAATGCTGATTTTGCAAAGACACCACGAAATATTGAGGGCATTGTTGATGTTATTTTAGACGCAACACAAAATTTTGATAAATCGCTCACGCAAACACGACTTTTTGGTTGGCACAATTCACTTTTTCAAACAGGTTTTAGCGGCTATCAGCAAATTGATGTTGCCAGGTATCGTTTAGGCGGTATGAAAGTAGTTTCGGGTAGCTTTGGCAGAGAAAAAATACACTTTGAAGCACCAACAGCTGAGCGAGTTCCACACGAAATGGAACGATTTTTAAATTGGCTGAATAACGATAATAGTTTGGATTTAGTGCTAAAATCAATCATTGCACATTTTTGGTTTGTTACTATCCACCCTTTTGATGACGGCAACGGACGAATAGCACGAGCGATTTTGGATATGTTTTTAGCCAAAAGCGACAACAGTAAAATTCGGTTTTACAGTTTGTCAAACCAAATTTTCAAAGAGCATAAAAAATACAACGACATCATCGAAAAAACGCAGAAAGGCACGCAAGACATTACGTTGTATTTAGAGTGGTTTTTGGGCTGTTTTGAACGTGCGTTATTAGCAAGCGAGCAAAATTTGGAAATCATTTTAGACAAAGCACGCTTTTGGGATAAGCATAAATCAACTAAAATTAACGACAGACAACGGATTGTAATCAATTATCTTTACGACAACTATGGCAAACAAGTGGGATTTTTGCGAACATCAACTTACGCTAATCTTACAAAATGTTCAACCGACACAGCTTTGAGAGACTTGCAAGATTTAGTCGCAAAAGAAATGTTGAAAGCAGAAGACAGCGGAAAGAAAACAAATTACATTATCGTAAGTCCTAAAAACATAAGAATACCCAAAATAACTGACGAAAAGACAACGCGTTAAAAACACCAGCACCCAATAGCACCTATACGCAAGCAGGGTTTTAGTGCTTCGGCTGACAAAAAAGTCGTCTATTTGAAGTGCAGTTCTTCGGAGGAAGATTAGTGCCAGAGAGCCCCTGCCTGCGTATAGCCGAAAACCATTACCTCCAATATTTCTGCAACTCCTCGCATTCATAAGATTGGCAGACAACCTTTGTAAAATAGGACTTCAGTAGTGATTTTGATTTGCGGAGAATATTCTTGTTATTCTCCGCATTTTTGCGGCAAATAATCCCTATATTTGCCCCAAGCATACATGCAGACAGTGGCAAAATACATCTACGAATACGAAAACTGGACAAATTTCACCTGGCAGGATACTGCCATTAATGCCATATTTGGAGAAGTCCGAAACCTGCAGGGAAAAATAATCGGACAAATGAACACGCTTGGCTTTGCCACAAAAGCAGAAACCTCGCTTACGACACTTACACTTGATGTGATTAAGTCATCGGAAATAGAAGGAGAAAAACTTGACTACCAACAGGTTCGTTCTTCGATCGCAAGGCGACTGGGTATTACCGTGGCTGGATTAGTTCCTTCCGATAGAAATGTGGACGGGATTGTTGACATCATGCTTGACGCAACTCAAAATTATCAAAAACCACTTACGGAGGAACGTTTACTCGGATGGCATTCCGCACTGTTCCCAGCCGGATTTAGCGGAATGCACAGAATAGAGCTTGGTCGTTACCGATCCCGTGAAATGCAAATTGTTTCCGGCGCAATGGGCAAAGAAAGGGTTCATTACGAAGCAGTTGCCGCTCGCAAGGTTAAGGAAGAAATGGACAAATTCCTTAATTGGTTCAATGATGATTTAAAAATTGACCCTGTGCTTAAAGCTGCTATCGCTCACTTTTGGTTTATTATTATTCACCCCTTTGATGACAGCAACGGAAGAATGGCAAGGGCAATTTCTGATTTAATGCTTACCCGTGCCGACGGTAGCCCAGCGCGTTTTTATAGTATGTCGAGCCAAATACTGGTGGAGCGTAAACAATATTATGAGATACTACAGAAAGTTCAACATAGCAGTGGTAATATTACTGATTGGTTAGACTGGTTCCTGCATTGCCTCAAAAATGCCTTGTTAGCAACTGAGCACACCTTACAAAAACTATTGCGCAAAACTGAGTTTTGGAAAATTCACGAAAACACCGAATTAAACGAACGACAACGATTGGTGCTTAACAAATTATTTGATGGATTTGATGGCAAATTAAAATCATCGAAATGGGCAAAAATCGCCAAATGTTCGCCTGACACGGCTTTGAGAGACATAAAAGACTTGATAGAGAAGGGGATTTTACGTCAAGAACAACAAGGGGGGCGAAGCACAAATTATGAACTGGCAGATTTCTAAAAGTTAAAAAACCGCTCCATGCCCACCAAAATACTCGCATCAATCTCACTCCTCCTGCTCACCTGCTCCTGCACCAACTACTACCGCCACCTGGAGCCCGCCGCTGCCGAAAAAACAGCACAAGCCGGAATATTTACAGCACAAACCGACGGCCTGGCCTACGACACCAATGTGCGCTTTCGCAAAACAGAGGTCAGCGGCATCCTCTTTATTCAGCCGCAGGATAGCAGTCGCTACCGAATGGCGATGACCACCAAAATGGGGCAGAAAATTTTTGACTTTACGCTCGACCCGCATAATTTTACGGTCAATTATTGCTTTCCGCAACTCAACCGCAAAATGGTACTCCAATTACTGGAAGCCGACCTGCGCCTGCTCACGGAACATTTCGATAGCCTGTCAGCCGCTTCGGCATTCACGGATACGAAGCGTCGGCAAACTGTATTTCGGATAAAAAAGGGAAAGTCGTACCTTTACTTCCGATATGACAAGCCCGAGGCGCAACCGGCAGGTTTAGAAAGCGGCAGCAAACGACGCCCGAAAATTATTGCCGGACTGGCGGACTATCAAGGGGCCTTGCCGCACCGCATCAAGCTCGAACACCGGATGATTTTTCCGCTCAGGCTCGACTTGTCCTGGGTTTCACTCAATGATGAATAAGAAGCGATTATGCTGGTTGACGATTTTTTTATTATAAAAACAATACAAAACGACGCAGGGAAAAGCCATGCCCGACTGCGGCTCAACGCCGACCACGCGATCTTCCAGGGCCATTTCCCTGGTACGCCCGTTGTGCCCGGCGTTTGTATGGTTCAAATGCTGAAAGAACTGGTAGAAACCAGCCTCGGCCTATCCCTGCAACTCGAAAAAGCGCCGATGATCAAATTTTTGGCCATACTGCAACCGGCTCAACACCCAGAAATCGATGCCGTTTATGACATAGCGGATTTGCCGGAAGGGAAAGTGCAGGTATCCGGACAAATAACCGACGCAGAGCTTACTTTTTTTAAATTCAAGGGTATTTTTCATGCACAATCCTGACTACCCATCGCTGTTTGATCGCTGGAAAACCTGCGTGGTTATCCCCACCTACAACAACGCCGGCACCCTGCCGCAGGTGATCGAATCGGTATGGGCCTACACCCCGCACATCATCGTGATCAACGACGGTTCGACCGACGCCACCGCCGCCATTTTGTCGGACTGGGCAGACCGCATTACAGTACACCATCTCCCCAAAAACAGCGGCAAAGGCATCGCCCTCCGCAAAGGCTTCGAAGTAGCCATAACCAAAGGGTATGAACGCGCCATTACCATAGATTCCGACGGGCAGCACAGGGCCTCCGACCTGCCCCGCTTCCTCGAATCCCTCGAAAAATACCCCGACGCGCTGATGGTCGGCGCCCGCAATATGGGCCAGGACAATGTACCGGGCGCCAGCAGTTTCGGGCATAAATTTTCCAACTTCTGGTACCAGGTCATGACCGGCAGGCAGCTCCCCGATACGCAATCGGGCTACCGGCTTTATCCGCTCAAACCCCTGCAGGGTTTGCGGCTGTTCACCACGAAATACGAACTCGAAATGGAAACGCTGGTGCGGCTGAGCTGGCTGGATATACCCGTACTGCCCATCCCCATCGACGTATATTACCCGCCGCAGGGCGAGCGCATCACCCATTTTCGAAAAATACCCGATTTCTCGCGCATTTTTGCCCTCAATACCCTGCTGGTGGTCATCGCCATATTTTACGAGCGCCCGCTGGCTTTCTTCCGGGAATTCAAAAAAAAAAGCGCCCGTGATTTTATAAAAACTTACGTATTCGACAGCAGCGAAACCAACCGCGAGATCACCTATGCCGTCATGCTGGGTTTATTCATCGGCGTTTCTCCGTTTTGGGGATACCAGATCATGCTGGTCATCTTTTTCTGCGTATTGCTGAAGCTCAACAAGGTCATTGCCCTGGTGGCCGCGCACATCAGCATTCCGCCCATGATACCGTTTATACTTTACGGCAGTTACAAAATAGGCCAGCTTGTCATACACGGCAGCTTTGCGGCCGATAGCGTAGCCTTTAGCAAGTCTATGTCGTTCAGCGACATCAAACACCATTTCTTTCAATACGTGGTGGGCAGTTTTGCGCTCGGCATTGCGCTGGCCGTACTGGCCGGTCTGGTCATGTACCCCCTGCTATGGGTAATGCGGCCCCAAAAGCAAATAACAAACCCCGACAATAGCGACGCGATATGATATGGGGTATCGGCATCGATATCATAGAAGTGGAACGGGTGGCGCAAAAAGTCGATAAGCCGGGGTTCAAAGAGCGGGTATTTACCGAAAGGGAAATAACCTACTGCGACACCTTCCACCTCCGTGCCGAGCGTTATGCCGCCCGATTTGCGGCAAAAGAGGCCTTTTTCAAAGCGATTGGCACCGGCTGGATGGGGGCTTTTTCATTTAATGAAGTAGAAATCGTGCACAATCCGGCGGGAAAACCTGAAATTGTGCTCCACGGCGAAATAAAACAATTTGCCGCCAAGCAGGCCTTTGTCAACATCCAATTGTCGATGTCGCATATCAAAGAAACGGCTGCGGCTTTTGTTATTATTGAAAAATAGTAACTGTTTATCGATTGGGTTGAGTTGTAGGTTGTAGGTTGTAGCCAACTAAACCCTATCGCTAAACAGTAAAAAAAACGAAACAAACTGATAAACATGGCTGTAGTAATCGAACAGGACGTCATCTGCCGGAAACTGTGTGAATTTATTCAAGCCAACCTGGTGGCGCCGGGAATTGGGGTAGGCCCAACTACCTCCCTTACCCAACTTGGACTTGATTCTTTTTCTATAATTGAAATCGTATTATTTATAGAGCGGCAATACGGGCTCACGCTGCCTGATGTGGCCCTGAGCAAAGAAAACATCGAATCGCCCCAGGCTTTTGCCGCCTGTGTACACCACTACCTGCAAGGGCATCACTGAGCCGAATCCACCACACTATGAATGCACAGTTGCCGCAAAGGTTTCCGCTCAACGGCTCCGATTATTTCCAATTGTTTCTCGACAGGCATCACCGCGCAACCGGGCCGATGGGCAATGTAAGCCGCTTTGCCGTTTATCTCGACAAGCTCCCCGATCCTTCGGCTCTCGAATCACATATCAACGGCCATCCCCTGCTTTGTTGGCTCGACAACTTGCGATTGAAAACAGGCTTGCCGTTTCAACTACCCCGATGGCAGCAAAAACAAGGCCGGCCTGTCGCTATTCCATTGCGGTTATACTTCACTGACCTCTCGCCGCGCGAACTACCGGAGGCAATCTGGTCGACTGACATGCGGGCCAAAAACGAGGCGCCAGTTCGGTTCGACCTGGTATCATATGCATCAGGACAAGCCGCACTCGTCATTTCGTGGAATCATATTCTGATGGACGCCCGCGGCGCCGAATTGCTGGTCAGACAACTGGGCAGTCCGGACACAGATATGCAGTATTTTGCACCGCCCGAACCTCCCCTACCCCTGATGGAAAGTCTGCAACACGCCCGAAAAGTAAAAGACTTCCTGCTCGACGGCACCAGGATAAAACCCGCCTTATTGACAAGGAAACCTACGCGTGAACACAACCGTTTTCATATCATCGATTTTACGGAAACAGAAAGCCGGCAAGTAGAAGCCAACTGTCAAAAATACCTGGCGCGATTCGGAAAAAGCCCGGTATTGCTGGCAGCGACGCTGCGCGCCTATCAACATATTCTGGACGACCCCGCTGACTCTGAGCAGCAATTTTGGGTGCCCATACCCCAGGACCAGCGCCGCAAAGGCGTAGCCGGCCCCGTCATCGGCAATCAGGTCTCTTACCTGTTTTACCGCCTGCGGGCGCCTCATTTAGGAGATTTGCAAACCGCCGTCGATGAGATTAGCTCGCAAATGGTATCCCAGATGCGGGCGGGTATCCCCAAAAGCTATCATATTATGATGGAACTCGTGCGCCGCATGCCGATGGGATTATATAGCCATATTACCAAATCGCCCACACAAGGCATGCTGGCCAGTTTATTCTTCTCCGACACCGGCCATTCACTCGACGACTTCACCGACTTTGCCGGATGTGCCGTGACTGATGCTATTCATTACCCGCCCAGCGCGGGAATTCCGGGATTTACTACTATCTTTATGTCGGTACAAAACCGGCTGCGCGCCGTCATCGGCTACACCGCCGATAGCGCCGGCGCCGATAAGCCGGCGCGATTTGAGCGCTTTTTGCGTAACGATTTACTTGGGTTATGAATATTTCGTCATCCCAACCGCTACTCACCCAACCCGACGTATTGATCGTCGGTGGAGGCATTGCCGGCCTTGGCGCCGCTTTGGGCGCTGCAGAAGAAGGCGCAAAAGTCACCCTGCTGGAAAAAAACGGTTTCCTGGGTGGCAAAGCCACAGCTGCTTATGTGGGTACGGTTTGTGGATTGTACTACCGCAGCGAATCGCCGCGACCCCGTTTTGTGATGGGCGGCCCTATCAAGGCTTTTGCTGAACAATTACAAGCCCAAAGCCGCACGCGCCCCATCTCTTATCGAAACGGACTTCACTTTCTACCTTACGACCGCTTTGCTTTTCTATTTATTTGTGATAAATGGGCCCTGCAACATGCCGATTCCATCGGTTTGCATGCTTATGTGCACGGTCTCTCTGTTGATGAAAGGCAAATTACCGCCGTCAATGCGCTCGTATACCACCAGCCCGTGGTCTTCATGCCGCACACCGTAGTAGATACCAGCGGAGAAGCCGTCATTGCACGGCTTTCGGGTATGTCCATGCTCAAAAGCGACGAATACCAGGCTTCTGCATTGGTATTTTCCCTATTGGGGCTGGCTGCCGTTGACCAAAACACCATCAGTCTGGCCTTAATCAGGCTCGTGCAAAAAGGTATAGCGAGTGAAAATCTACCCCCCGATTGCCGGCGCTTGTCAGTTGTGCCCGGCTCCGTTAAAAATGGAAAAGCCCTGTTCAAACTAGGCGTGCCGCTCAGCGTAAACGACAAGCTCAACCAGATGACCTACATCGAGTTATACGCCCGGCAATTGGTGCGACAGGCGATAGCTTACCTGCAGATGCAAAGCGAAATATTTCGCGACGCCCAGCTTGAAATTCTCGCTCCCGAGGTAGGCATTCGCACCGGGCCGCGCCACGAAGGGCGCTACCTGCTTACAGAATCTGACGTGATGGCTTGTCGCAAAAACAGCGACACCATAACCCGCGGCGCCTGGCCCATAGAGAAATGGGCGCCGGGCGACAACCCTGTGATGACCTACTTTGCCCTCGACGATTACTACGATATTCCCGCCGATACCCTGCAATCGGCGCAGCTCGACAACTTGTTTTTTGCGGGCCGCAACATCTCTGCCGACGAAGAGGCCGTAGCCAGCGCCCGCGTTATCGGCGCCTCGCTGGCCACGGGTTATGCCGCCGGCCGACTGGCAGCCGCTCAGGCCCTGGGCAAACCCCGCGGGCAAACCATTGCGGCCATCCAGCGGGCACTTGAAATCACCTACACCGCACCCTCCTGATATGAAGGCACAAGACCTCCTGTTTCAAGCCGCCCGCCAATGGCCCCGGCACATCGCCATCTACGATTCGCGTGGCGCGATGACCTACGACGAGCTGGCACAGACCGTGCGCCGGTTCAGCCGGTTTTTGAGCGATTCCGGGGTGCAGCCCGGCATGGGGGTAGGCGTCTTGGGCGACAATAGCCGGCACTTCATCGCCTGGGTTTTTGCCGTGATGGACGCCGGCGCGGTCGTCATGCCCATCTCCAGCCAGCTCAAAGTCGGCGAACTGGCCGATATCCTGCAGACTGCCCGGCTACACGCTGTAATAGAAGAAAAAAACACAGCCCTATCCGCACAGCTTCCCGTGATTGCCGGCGAAGCAGGCTGGCAACTGGCCTTTAACACGGCAGTCGACCCGCAGCAGCCGTTTGCTCCCCATGTGCCGGAGGCGGCTCTGGTGCGCTTCACCTCGGGAACCACGGGCGTGTCGAAAGGCGTTATCCTCTCGCACGCCTCCATCGAAGAGCGCACCGCTGCTGCCAACAAAGTACTGGAACTCGGCCCCGGTGACGTAGTGGTATGGATTTTGCAAATGGCCTACCATTTCGTGGTATCTATCATCCTTTATCTGCGTTACGGCGCCTCCATAGCTATTTGTGACAACTTCATTGCCGATACGATTATTGAGACAACCAACCGTTACGTGGGCAGCTTTTTGTATGCTTCGCCCATGCATATCCGCTTATTGGCCAACGACCGCAGCGACAGGCAGATGCCCAGTCTGCGGCGCGTAATCTCCACCTCCACCGGCTTGGCGGTGGCCGACAGCCAGGCTTTTACCGGGCGCTGGGGATTGCCCGTTGCACAGGCCTACGGCATCATCGAAATCGGGTTGCCCATCATCAACCTGGTGCATGCCGGGGATGCTCCCGGCGCCGTAGGATATTCCCTGCCCGACTACCGGGTGGGCATCCTCGACGAGCAACTTCAAGAGCTGCCCGATGGGGAAACCGGGCAGTTGGCTATCAGAGGGCCTGGCATGTTTGCCGCCTACCTGCAACCGCCCAAATTGCGCGAGGACATCCTGCAAAACGGTTGGTTTCTCACCGGCGACCTGGCCTCGCGCCGCCCCGACGGACTGCTCACCATCGAGGGCCGCAAAAAAAGCATGATTAATGTGTCGGGCAACAAAGTTTTCCCCGAAGAGGTAGAAGCTGTACTAAACACCCACCCTGCCGTGGCTATGAGTCGCGTGAAAGGGGCCCCACACCCTTTTCTCGGAGAATGCGTCAGTGCGGAGGTCGTGCTGCATCCCGGCGCCGAAGTCGACGCCGAAACCCTGATTACTTATTGCCGCCAACGCCTTTCAACCTATAAAGTACCCCAGCGCCTCGCTTTCGTCAGCACGTTGCCGATGACGGATAGCGGGAAGTTGAGGCGGGGGTGATATTGGCGGTTGGTAGGGTGAACGGTAAACATTCACCCTACTCCGTAATCCCCTCAAACAGCCATTCTGCCAGGAATTGGCGGTTTTTCTCCAGCACAATGCGTTGTTGGTCAGAGTAATTGCGGATGTTGGCCAGCTCGATATACACAGAAGTGGGTTTGCATTCGCGCAGCATATGGAGGCCGCGGGCGCTTACAGTGCCGTGGTAATAGCCGCCTGCGCGGTATACCTTGTATTTGTTTTTGAATGTCTGGTGGAGTTTGTCGGCGAGGGCTTTGCCGTCGTCACTGTCGGAATGGTGGTAGAAATACACATCGGTGCGTTCGCCGCGGCTGCGGGAGTCTACGTGGATCATGAGTGCGACCTGGTTGCTGACGCCCTGCAAGCGGTGTTTGTCGTATAATTCATTTATAATATTCGAGCGTTGGAAGAGGCGTGCTTTTTGATTAAAGGGCAGTTCGTCGTCGCCCCACACCATCTCATCTTCGTCGCAGCCCAGGTATTCGCCGCTGCGGATACCGTCGTTGGGGTCGCGCACCACCATGTAGGCGGTGGCGCCGTGAGATACCAGCAGGCGGCACAGGCGTAGCGATACGTCGTAGGCGTATTCGTCTTCGCACAGATTGCGGCCGCCTCTTTTGCCTATAGCGCCGGGATCGGGGCCGCCGTGGCCGCTGGAGATATAGAATACTTTGCCTTTCAGTTTATTGCTGAGAAGAGGTGTATAGGCCAGTTGTTTCCCGAAAATGGGAAAAACCCGTTTACCTGCGGCAATATTTTCTTCTTCGGGGCTGGTATTCACAGGCGAAGGTATTTCGAGGTCGGTTTCGGGGCAGTTGAGTTCGTGATAGGGCACCCAGAGGGCGGAGCCTACTTTTTTGTAGGAATCTTCGCGCAGCTTGTCTTCCAGCATTTGCTCGTTGAATTGCTGGATGCGCACGGCGGTTTCCCAATCGCTGATGCCCACCGTAGAGCGGATAGTTTTGCCGTCGTATTTGTACACCATAATGGGCACAGTATATACTTTTCCGGCATGGAGGGGCGCATTTTTGCGCAGTTTATTGAGGGTATAAAATTGGTCGAAATTGCAGGAGTGCTTGTCCAGCTTATAGCGGCGCAGCATAGAATAAATGCCGTCGCCGGCCAGGGCTTTCACCTTGTGGTAACTAGGGGAATTAGCCAGGGCGTCCTGGAGAAAAAAACAAAGTACAACCGATAATATAAGTCTGGGCATGGTCTGCTTGAGATTAATACAGTGCTCCAAAATTAAGAAGGTATCACAAAAATCAAAACTCGTGTTGCAGGCTCGTGTTGGGTTGGCTATCTTTGCCGGTCATGGGATTGATCAAAGAAACGCTGGCGCTGATGCGCAAAGACCTCCTCCTGGAGTGGCGCGGCAAGTATGCACTTAGCGGCATTTTGCTATATGTATTCTCAACGGTATTCATCATTTACACCTCATTTGAAGAAGTGGAACCCAAAGCCTGGAATACCTTGTTTTGGGTAGTATTGCTATTCGCTTCCATCAGTGCAATAGTAAAAAGTTTTGTGCAGGAAAATAGTCCCCGCCAGTTGTATTATTATTCGCTGACGAACCCTATTGCCGTAATATTATCCAAAACACTTTACAATATCGGCTTGTTGATGGTGGTAAGCCTGCTTACGTGGGGGTGTTTTGCATTAATGGCTGGTAATGCTGTAAAAGACAACTCACAATTTTTCCTGGCTTTATTTCTGGGCAGCGTGGGTTTGTCTATTACGTTTACCTTTGTGGCTGCCATTGCCGGCAAAGCCGACCACAGCGCCACATTGCAGGCGATAATGAGTTTTCCGCTGGTGCTGCCTATTCTGCTTACGCTTATTCGCCTTTCGGCAAATGCCCTGCGGCTGGAGCAAGATAGCAGTATCAGCGACGATATTGCCATCCTGGCGGGCATTGATCTGTTGTCGTTGGGGATGGCGCTGTTGTTGTTTCCTTTTTTGTGGAGAGAATAGAGACGCAAAATTGAATTTTTATGAAAAATCACTGGTGGAAAGCCCTGGGTGTCATCATCTTATTATACACCTTCACGGCGGGAATGCTATTACCGCTCAAACCCGGCATTGTGGCGGTAAATCCCTCTGCAGTGCGCACCGGCGATACCGTGACCTTGTCGGTACAGGGCTACAATTCTTTTTACACCCAATCGAAAACGCCGGTGCGCGCCTGGCTAAAGCTGGATGAGCAGCGCGCGCTGGCCGCCAAAGACATTAAGATCCTTAGTGACAATGCGCTTCGCGTTTCTTTTGATATTCCGGCGCATTTGCCCGTTTCGCGGCGGGTGCAGGATTTTACGCTGCTGCTCGACAACGACGTCGACGGCGCATCGGTGCTGCCCAGCGCTCTATTAGTCACCCAGGATTCGATACAACCCGACCGCGGGGAAGCGTTGTGGGTGAACAGCCCCATCACCGACCTCCACGAAAAAAGCGGCATTACTTTTCCGTTCCGCAATATCCTGGCGGAAACGATTCGCAATACTTATTTCCACGTCGCCTTGTGGTTTGCGATGCTGTTTTTGTTTATCGGCGGGGTGAGCAGCAGTGTGCGCTACCTGGCCAAAAACGACCTCGACGCCGATTACCGCGCCCAGGCACAAACTACGGTGGGACTGATATTCGGACTACTGGGGCTCATCACGGGTATCATCTGGGCGCGCAATACCTGGGGCGCCGGTTATAAGTTCTGGAACCTGCGCGAGGTGGATGTAAAGCAGGCGATGACGATGGTCGCCCTTTTTGTGTACCTGGCTTATTTTGTGCTGCGCATGGCTTTTGAAGACGCCGAACGCAAAGCCCGTTTATCGGCAGTGTACAATATTTTTGCTTTTGTGGCGCTTATCCCGCTTATTTATGTAGTGCCGCGGCTCACCGATAGCCTGCACCCCGGCTCGGGTGGCAATCCTGCGCTCGGCGGCGAGGACCTCGACAATACGATGCGGATGATTTTTTACCCCGCGATTATCGGCTGGACGCTGCTGGGCTTCTGGATGGCACAGCTGTATTACCGACTGATCAAGGCCCAGATGCACCTGGAAGAGAGGGTGGGAGGGTGAGAGGGTGGGAGGGTGGGACTTTTTCAATGCTCTCACCCTCTCACCCTCTCACACTCCCACCCTCCCTCTCAGTCCGAGTTCAATGACTTCGAGGTTTTTGATATCGCCGGCGTCGAGCGTAAAGCGGATGAGTGTTTTGACGTGGTGGAAACCCTCGTTGCCACAAGCGCCGGGGTTGATATGCAGCAAATCGAAGCTAGGGTCGGGTATCACTTTGAGGATGTGGGAGTGGCCGCAGATATATAGCCTGGGGCGGTGGCTGCGCAGCAGGTCGCTCACGCGTTTGGTATAGCGCCCGGGGTAACCGCCGATATGGGTAATAAACACATCGACGCCTTCGCAGGTAAAAAATAAGTCGAGCGGATAGCGCAGTTGCATCGCCTTATCGTCGATATTGCCATAGACGGCCCGAAAGGGCTTGAAGGCTTCGAGTTTATCGGCTACATCGGCGCTGCCAATATCTCCGGCGTGCCATATCTCGTCGCATTCCGCAAAATAGGTAAATACTTTATCGTCGAGAAAACTGTGCGTATCGGAGAGTAGTCCTATGCGTTTCATTGCGGTATCGAAAACACGATTTTGCCAAATTGCAGTCCCCTGTCCATGCGCTGGAAAGCGTTATTGCCATCGGGAAGAGCGTACACACTATCTATCACCGGCGTAATACGGTGTTGCGCCACAAAATCCACCATATTCTGGAATTCCTGGTCGGCGCCCATCGAAGTGCCGTGGATGCTGATTTGCCGCCAGAAAAGATATTGGGGTGAAAAGGTTGCCAAACCCTTGCCGCCGCCATACACGACAATACAACCACCCGGGCGACATAACCTCACAAGATGGGCAAAGGCTTCTCCGCCGGCGCTATCCACAATCACATCGAAATCGACAGCCAGGGCCGACAACTGTTTTTGCCAGTCCGCATCCCTGTAGTTAACACCTCCGCTTATGCCCAGCTTTATGGCGCGCTGCAATTTTTCGGCTGATCCCGAAGTAACCCACACCTCTGCGCCGGCAGCCAAGGCTAATTGAGCTGTCATGAGGGCCACACCGCCACCGATACCCGTCACAAGTACCCGCTGCCCACTTTGCAAGCGCGCCTTTGTAAAAAGCGCCCTATAAGCCGTAAGTCCGCCCAAAGGCAATGCCGCTGCCTGCTCCCAGCTCAAATGAGCGGGTTTGGGCGCCAGCCTGTCACTCGAAACGAGTACGCATTGGGCAAAAGTTCCGTCGATGGGCATACCCAACACCTGGTAATTCCTGGAGGGATAAGCCGGGTTATCGCCCCACCCGGTCCCAGGATTGATAATTACCTCGCGGCCATTATACATACCGGCGCCATCGGAGCCCAACACGGACGGCGTGCGGATATTAGGGTATAGGCCTTGTGTGATAAACACATCGCGGTGGTTGAGCGCCGCTGCACGCAACTGCACGAGTACTTCGCCTTCGCCGGGAGTAGGGTCGGGGTAATCGCCAAATTGCAGCGCTTCGCCTGGATCGGTATAAACGAGAGCTTTCATTGTTTGTAATTGTTTATGAGGGTTTATGAGGGGTTATGCGACTGAAAGGAGTCCCGTACTGGCCAAAGGGAAGTCGGGAAGGGGTTATGCGACTGAAAGCGAACGAAGTGAGTCCCGACAAAAAGTCGGGAAGGGGTTATGAGGGGTTAGCTGTACTTTGTCACTTTAATCGCATGAAACATGTGCACATATTGCGCCCCTCCGGGGCTGTAATACGCTTTGTACATGATTTTTCTACCAATATTTTCGTCCCTCTGGGGCTTTTGGGGCATCTATAAAGGCCCGGAAGGCCGAAATATTGTTAGAACCGGCAATAAAAAGATCTCAAAAGCTCCGGAGGAGCGTAATATGCGGTATGCCTGGTTTTAAAGTGACAAAGCAGTATTGGTTAAACTAAACCCTAACGCTAAACTGCCAAAGGCACTAAACCCTCCTAAACATTATATATCAACAATTGAAGCGACATTTTTCACCAGTTCGGGAAGGATCTTTTTCAATTGGTCTATTACAAAATCAATTTCTTCCATCGTATTAAAATGCGAAAAAGAAAAACGAATCGTTTTGCGGTCGGAATTGCCATGTAGGGCGGCGATCACGTGAGATCCCGCATCGGCGCCCGAGCTACAGGCACTGCCGCCCGACACGCTTACACCGTTAATATCTAAATTAAACAACAACAAATCGCCTTTGGGCGAAGCGGGGAAAGACACGCTCAGCACTTTGTAATTGCCGTTATCGGGGTCGCCGTTAAATTGGATATCTTCAAATTCATTCTCCAGGCGCGCTTTAAAATAATTGCACACCGCGGTGATGTGCGCGCGGTTTTGTTCCATATTCTCCACCGCCACTTCCATCGCTTTAGCCAACCCGATAATACCATGCAGGTTTTCGGTGCCGGCCCGCATATTGCGCTCCTGAGCGCCGCCGTCGATAAAAGGCTTGACGATATTCTCCTTATTCATATAAAGAAAACCGATGCCTTTGGGGCCGTGGAATTTGTGGGCCGAGCCGGTCAGAAAATTCACCTTTATCTCGCTCAAATTGATAGGAAAAAAGGCCATCGTCTGCACGGTATCCGTATGAAATAACGCGTTATATTGCTGACACAGCCTGGATACTTCCGCCAGGTCGATCATAGTGCCGATCTCATTATTAGCGTGCATCAGCGATACCAGTGTTTTGGTATCGTCTTTGCGAAGCCATTGCTCCAGTTGCGCCATGTCGATGCGGCCCTTATCGTCGACCGACAGATATTTAACTTCAGCCTGCCCTCCATTCGATATGCTATCGAGGCTATGCAACACGCAGTGGTGTTCGGTGGGCGAGCTGATAATGCGCCTCACGCCCAGGTCGCGCACCGAGCATTTGAGCGCCATATTGTTCGATTCGGTGCCGCAGGAAGTGAAGATGATCTCGCCTATGGAAGCGCCGAGATAATTGGCCACCTTTTTCCTGGCCTGTTCGATGGCGGCACGGGCTACGCGGCCTTCTGCATGTATCGAAGAGGGATTGCCGTGATATTGATTCATCGCGGCCACCATAAATTCAATCACTTGGGGATCCATTTGCGTAGTGGCGGCATTGTCCAGATATACTCTTTTCATAAGTTGAGTTGGTTAGGATAAATGTATTATAACTGGTTATCGACGACCTGGCGTACTTCGTGCACCAGTTTATCGGCAATGGCTTGGCTGACGCCCTCTGCATAAATGCGAATAATCGGTTCGGTATTCGATTTGCGCAGGTGAACCCAGCCGTCGGCGAAATCTATTTTGAGTCCGTCTTCGGTATTACACTGCTCGTGGCGGTAATGCTCATTGAGGGCTTGTAGTATTTTTTCCAGGTCGGTATCAGGGGTCAGCGCTATTTTATCTTTTATCATAAAATACTGGGGGTAACCGGCTTTGAGCTCCGCCAGGGATTTGCCGGAGCGGGCAAGGTGCGACAATAAGAGCGCGATGCCTGCCAGTGCATCGCGGCCGTAGTGGAGATCGGACACGATAATGCCGCCGTTGCCTTCGCCGCCGATCGTGGCGCCTACGGCTTTCATTTTTTCTACCACGTTGACTTCGCCTACTGCGGCCGCATAATATTCGCAACCGTGGCGGCGCGTGACATCGCGCAGGGCACGGCTCGAAGACAAATTAGACACCGTGGGCCCGGGTTGGTGTGGCAAAATATAATCGGCGACGGCTACCAGCGTATATTCTTCGCCGAACATCGCGCCATCGGCGCAGACCAGGGCAAGGCGGTCCACATCGGGGTCGACTGCGATGCCCAGGTCGGCCCCGCTATGCCGCACGGTTTCGGAAAGTTCGATGAGGTGCTCGGGCAGCGGTTCGGGGTTGTGGGCAAAGCGGCCGTTCACCTCGGCATTGATCGCATGCACCTCGCAGCCCAGTTGTTCCAGCAGAGACGTTACCGACAGGGCGCCGGTGGAGTTGACGCAGTCGACTACCACTTTAAAACCTCTTTTGCGGATCGCCTCCACATCCACCAGTGGCATAGCGAGAATTTTTTCGATATGCTGCGCTATGGCGCCTTCTTTTTTGCGATACGTGCCGATCTTATCAACGCTACAATAGCGGATAGCGCCCTGTGCCAGCAGGTCGAGCAGGGCCTGGCCGTCGGCGGCGGAGATAAACTCGCCTTTTTCGTTGAGAAACTTGAGCGCATTCCACTCCACGGGGTTGTGGCTGGCCGTGACAATAATGCCGGCGCCGGCGCTGTGGTCGGTGACGGCCATCTCCACTGTAGGCGTAGTAGAAAGGCCCAGGTCGATCACGTCGATGCCGAGTCCTACCAGGGTATTGGCCACCAGGCTACTAACCATTTTGCCCGAGGGGCGGCCGTCGCGGCCCAGCACCACTTTGGGCGTACCCCCTCTTTCCAACAACCAAAAGCCAAAGGCGGCTGCGCATTCCACTACGTCTTGCGGGGTCAGATTTTCGCCTGCCCGGCCTCCGATAGTGCCTCTTATTCCTGAAATCGATTTGATCAGTGCCAACGTAAATTAGTTTTGCTGCAAAGTTACGTATAGCAACCGGTTTTTTATGCCGGTTGTGCTAACTTTGCCGTCAAACCCGAAGTACAATGCAGGAACTCCTACAACTCGACCAGGCCCTGTTTTACTGGATTAATAATGACTGGCATACACCCTGGCTAGACGCCATTATGCCATACTGGCGCGACAAAAGCTTTTGGATCCCGCTATATGCGATCGGGGTGGCGCTGGTAGTGTGGAAATACCGGTTCAAAAGCCTCTATTTCCTCGTGGCTGTGGCTATCACGATCGCCGTTGCCGACCAGACCAGCAGCGAGCTCATCAAAAAAAATGTAAGGAGGCTGCGGCCCTGCAACGACCCCGAGGTGAAAACCCAGGTCGATTTGTTGATTCCCTGCGGGGTAGGATATAGTTTCACCTCCTCGCACGCTACCAATCACTTTGCATTGGCGGCCTTTCTGAGTTTGACGCTTGGGCGCCGTTACCGGCGTATTCGCGTGCCGCTGTATTTATGGGCTGCTTCTATTGCGCTGGGTCAGGTATACGTGGGCGTGCACTATCCGCTCGATATTACGATAGGGGCGCTACTGGGAGTGCTCGTGGGTTGGGTGATGAGTAGGTTGTATTTGAGGTGGTTTTCCCTGTCGTAGAGACGAACCAAACGTAAAATTGGCGACGAAAAGCAGGTTTGCAGGCCAGACAACGTATATTAGGCTTAAATTTCCGTAACAAAAGAAAATGTGCTTGCCTGTAATTTCTTCACATACAATGTATTGCCTTTCTTTAAAAGACAAAAAAAAAGAAAGCTGTTAATTTTACAGATTTTCACTAATTTCGCCTGGCAGGCCAAATAATTTCCTAATCAAACACAGGTGAATGGTATGAAAATTCTACAAAAACACCATATTCTAAATATAATTCTATTTTTTGGCATCATGCAAGGCGCCATCGCTCAGACCGTTATCCGCGGGGAAGTAGTGGATGACAATAACGGCGAAGCACTCATCAATGCAAGCGTGATCATCAAAGGCACCACAGAGGGTATGGTCACTGATTTCGACGGCAAATTCGAGATCAGTACGAACCAGCGCTTGCCGCTCACGCTTACCGTAAGCTACGTCGGCTATACAGAATTGGAAGTCCCCGTAGCTTCGGCGAATACAGCGCTAAAAATCAGGCTGAAAGAAGATGCCTTCACCATTTCCGGCGTGGAAGTCACCGGTCGTCGCATCTCTGAAAAGCAGCGGCAGTCGGCGCTCACCGTAGAAACCCTCGACAACATAGCCATCCGCGAAACGCCGGCGGCCAACTTTTACGATGGCCTGGGCTCGCTCAAAGAAGTAGATCTTACGGCGGCCAGTCTGGGCTTTAAAATCATCAACACCCGCGGTTTTAACAGTACCAGTCCGGTGCGGTCCTTACAGATCATCGACGGCGTCGACAACCAGTCGCCGGGGCTCAACTTCTCGCTGGGCAACTTCCTGGGCGCCTCGGAGCTCGACGTCAACCGGGTTAACATGGTAGTGGGCGCCAGCTCGGCCTTCTACGGCCCCAACGCTTTCAACGGCGTAATCAGCATGGAAACCAAAGACCCCTATCTGCACCACGGCCTGTCGGCTACCATCAAAGTGGGTGAGCGCAACCTGCTCGAAGGTGGCTTTCGCTATGCCGATGCGTTCCACAACAAGCAAGGACACCATACATTCGGCTACAAACTCAACATGTACTACTTCCGGGCCGACGACTGGGAGGCCGACAATTACGACCCCGTATACGACTCGGAAACAGATGCAACCAACCCCGGCGGCTTCGATGCCGTGAATATTTACGGCGATGAATACCTGGGGCAGAACAACTTTACCAAGGTGCTCTCAAGCCCGGGTCTCGGCATCATCCACCGCCGTGGTTATCGGGAGAAAGACCTGGTTGATTACGATTCCAGAAACCTCAAGTTGGGAGCGGCTTTCCATTTCAGGCTGAAACCTTCACTAGACGTGCTGTCGCCGACACTCATTCTTTCTTCGAATTTCAGCACGGGCACCACGGTATACCAGGGCGACAACCGCTACAGCCTGCGCGACATCAAATTTTACCAGCACAGGATTGAGCTCAAAAAAGAAGACACCTACTTCCTGCGTTTTTATGCTACGCACGAAGACGCCGGCAGGTCTTACGATCCCTATTTTACGGCTTTGCAGCTACAGGATAACGCCAAAGAAAGCGACTACTGGCGGGCTTCTTACAAGGCTTATTGGGATATCTTCGTATCACCCCAGATCAAAGCCCGCGACGGATACCCCAATCCGCTGGATTACCTGGGGCGCCCTGCCGAATTCCAGGCTGCCGTCAGCACTTTTTTGAGTGACCCCCAACTTGAGGCGTTGTTATTCCAATGGCATGACGCCGCCCAGCACTACGCCAACCAGGCCGACCCCATAATCGGCGCCGAAGCTTTTTACGACCCTAACCCCGACTCGCTTTCGTACGGCCGCTTCCAGGAAGAATTCAACAACATTACCTCGCGCATTTCTTATTCGGAAGGCGGCACGCGCTTTTACGACAAATCAGCCCTGTTTCATTCCCATGGCGAATACCGCTTTAACGATATAGTGCAGCAAAACACTATTACCGACCTCGACCTCATATTTGGCGCCAATGCCCGCTTATACACCCCCGATTCAAGAGGTTCCATCCTGCTGGATACCTTCGGTCGCAAAATCGACACTTACGAATACGGCATCTACGGCGGCGGCACCATGGAGCTCAACAAAACGCTGAAAATCAATGCCTCGGTGCGTTTGGATAAAAACCAGAACTTCGACTATCTGCTATCGCCGGCGGCTTCCATGGTTTACACTCCAAATCCCAACCACACTTTACGGGCCTCTTTCTCCTCGGCCATCCGCAACCCGACGCTTGCCGACCAATACCTGTTTTATAATGTAGGCAGGGCTATTCTGATTGGAAATTTGGATGGTTTTCAGGATCTTCTCACCGTTGAATCGTTTGTAGATTATCTAAATACCAACAACAGTGACACGCTGCGATATTTTGATATAGCGCCCATCGAGCCCGAAAAGGTAAGAACACTCGAAGCCGGATATCGCACGCTTATTGGCGATCATCTCTATATGGACGCCACTTATTACTACAGCTTCTACCGCGATTTCATCGGTTATAATATAGGTGTAGACGCTACATTCGACCAGGTTACGGGCTTACCTGTAGAAGCGCAAGCATACCGCGTAGCGGCCAATGCTACCGACAACGTAACCACCCAGGGGTTCTCTATCGGTCTCAATTATTATTTCAGCAAATACTACGTGGTAAACGGCAACTACTCCTGGAACAAGCTGAATACAGCTTCTGACGACCCCATCATACCGGCTTTCAATACGCCTGAACATAAGTTCAACTTTGGTTTGGCAGGTCGCGATATTCCCATTAAATTGGGCCGCCTGGTGATCAACAACTTTGGTTTTAATATTAATTACAAATGGATCGACGGCTTCACTTTTGAGGGATCGCCCCAATTCACGGGTTTTATTCCTTCTTACGACCTGCTCGATGCACAGATCAACTGGCGGGCCCCAAAAATCAACACGACCTTCAAACTGGGCGCCTCCAACCTGCTCAACAAACAGACCTTCCAGACCTATGGCGGCCCCCGGATTGGCAGATTGGCTTATTTTTCGATTTTGTACGATTTCAAGAAAAAGTAATTTTATTCATTCAAACAACGGCTATATGAAAAAACTCAACCTATTACTTCTGATGCTTTGCTGCGCGGTATTTGGCAGCCAGGCACAAACCCGTTATCTCGACCAGGTGTTCAACCAGGTTAGTGTGACGCCTGGCGTTACCTACGCTACCAACGTCTCGATCCTCACCGGCGCACCCGCCCCGCTGGACCTCAAAATGAACGTATACACTCCTGTCGGCGATGATGAAACAGACCGCCCTGTTGTGATTTACTTCCATACCGGCAGCTTTTTGCCTCAATACTTCAATGGTCAAATCACGGGCGGGTTGCTCGACTCTACGGTAGTAGAAATGTGTACGCGCCTGGCCAAGATGGGTTATGTGGCTATTGCTGCTACCTACCGCCAGGGCTGGCTACCGCTGGCTCCCGACCAAAACGCGCGCACCAGCACATTGCTGCAAGCCACTTACCGCGGCATCCAGGATTCGCGCGCCTGCGTGCGCTTCCTGCGCAAAAGCGTAGCGGAAGCCGGCAACCCCTACGGTATCGACCCTGAGAAAATCGTAATGTGGGGCCAGGGCACCGGCGGTTATATCTCGCTGGGCGCCGCTTACCTCGACTCTTATTCGGAAGTCGTTATCGACAAATTTATCAACACCGAAACACTGTTGCCCTATATCGATACTACAATCCACGGTAACGTGTATGGCACCAACCAGGCGTTGTTAAACGTACCCAATCACGTTGGTTATAGCTCCGATTTCAAAATGGCCGTGAATATGGGCGGCGCATTGGGCGACATTTCCTGGATTGACGGCTTTGATAATGAACCCGCCACCATCGGCTACCATGTCGTTACCGACCCCTTTGCCCCGTTTGGCGATGGTCCGGTTATCGTGCCTACTACCGGCGACTTTGTCGTAGCCGTATCAGGCACAAGAACGGCTGTTGAAAAAGCCAACGACCTGGGCAACAATGACGTATTGGCTGACGTACTCGATTTGCCGAGTCCGCTTACAGCTTATGTAAACGCGCTCAAGCCCGTTCCTTTCCAATTTCCGGGCCAGGCGCCTACAACGTTGGGCGAAGACCACATCTATCCTCTGATACCGCCAAACTTCCGCGTGGAATCGGGGCCGTGGGACTGGTGGAGCAAGCCCTACCTCGATGCTGTTATTGCCGGCGTAAACGCCACCTATGGTACTAGTTTTAATTCGGATACGCTGCATCACGACGGTTTGTTGACCAACCCGAATATGTCGCCGGAAAAAGCCCGCGCATATATCGATACCGTACTGACTTACTTCGCGCCGCGCGCCTGCGCCGCCTTAGGCCTGGGTGATTGCTGTACCGCGCTCGGGTTTGAATGCGTAACTTCTGTTGAAGACCTGGTTGACGCCGGTGAGGTGGGCCTGTTTGTAGCGCCCAACCCCGCTTCTGAGGAGATCTTCTTCCAGAGCCGCCCCGAATCGCCCATGCTCGACCTGCAGTTGTTCGACTTCAGTGGCCGACTGGTACAAACGCACAATAACGTGAAGAGCGATGTGTTCCTGCTACAACGAGGGTCGCTGCCTCCGGGCATGTATGTGGCCAAGGTGCGCTTTAAGGAAGGCGTGTCTTCGCAGAAGTTGATATTCAGGTAAACATTGTATGCCGTAGAGACGCAAGATTTTGCGTCTCTACGGCAACAACAATGCGAGAAAATCGTCCTTCCTCCGTCGTGCCACGGGCACCTGGGCGCCATCGTGCATAAGCGCCGTACAGTTCACCTCTTTTCGGAATTGCCGCACAAAATTGACATTCACGATATGAGATTGGTGGGGGCGGAAAAAGGCGGAGCGGGGCAATACATCTTCCATTTCCTTGAGATTGCGCGACACCAGGCAGCGCTCCCTGTCGGCGAAATACACAAACGTATAATTGCCGCAACTCTCCAGTCTGGTAATTTCATTTGCTTGCGCAAAAACGCAGCTCGAACCTATGGGTAAAGCGATTTTATCTGGCAGGCTCCTCTCTTGGTTTTGTAAAATTAACGCGTACTGTTGTTGGATAGTCTCCGCATACTGGCGTTGCCGTGCCTTTTTTACGGCAGTATAAAATTCATGGGGTACCAGGGGTTTCAGCAAACAATCAACGGCATTGTAGCGGAATGCACGGATAGCAGCTTCGCGATGCGCAGTAGTGAAAACTACCTGCGTATTCAACTCCGGCAATCGGTCGAGTAAATCAAAGCCGGCGCCGTCTTTTAATTCTACATCTAAAAACAGCAGGTCCACTTGCCGGTTGCGCAGCAGATGCTCCGCCTGGTGCAGGCTGTCGGTTTCGCCTACCACCCTGGCGCCGGGGCAATTTTTTGCCAGCAGTTGGCGAATCAGGCTGCACACGTGCCGGCAATTTACGGCCAACATAATGCGGGTATCTGTTTTGGCAGGATTTACCGCTGGGTAATAAGGTGTAGGTAATTGATCAGGCCAATGCGATTGGGTTCCCATATAGTATGTGTTTTTCAAACCCTAGTGTTTATCGGGTTTATTCATCCATACCATTTGCCTTTTTTTTGTTACCTCGTTTTTTCATCTTGTGTATCCCTCAATCCCGTAATCCTGTTCAAGACATCGCCGGATTTCATCAAATTCCCACCGAATATCAGGAACCTGAGCAGCCTAGTGACAAGTTGATTATATTTGTCCATCTCCTCGTTCTGGCTTTTCTGAAAAGTAACCGGCGCCCTGTATGCAGTAATTTGCTCCAGTGTGAAATATCGTACATCTATGAAAAAACCATTTTTCGCGGCATTAGCCTTGTTTGCTATTTCAGAAATCTCCGCCCAGTTTCTGCCCGAACAAATCATAGCAGGAAGCACCACCGGCTTTTTCGGCGTCCAGGCTGCGGATATCAATGCCGACGGCCATCCCGACCTGGTGAGCATCAGAAGCGTTGATGCACAGGCTGTGTATTGGCACCTCAACGACGGGCAGGGGCATTTCCCGAAAGAGCCTTCCGATTCGCTGGAAATCGAATTCCAGGCCTCCGAAGCCATGATCGCCGATTTGAACGGCGACGGCTTTTTGGACCTGGCCTTCCCCGATTTCGTAACCACCGGAAAAGTCATCTGGTATGCCGGCAACGGACAAGGGCAATTTGTGAAACACCCCGTAGAATACGCCGACAATATTCCGGTAGGCAGCATCGATGCCGCGGATATTGACCAGGACGGCGATTTGGATCTGGTATTGCAACAATTCCTCTTTTCCTCCTTTCAAATCCGATGGGTAGCCAATGATGGCCAGGGCAATTTTTCCAATCCATATCTTATCGGCGCCCACGACGGCGGCAACACCCGCGTTGAAATCGCCGATTTGAACGCCGATGGATTGCCCGATGTACTCGTGCCCGAACTGTCGACCTGGTATTTCAATTACGGCCCCGGCTATTTCCAGTCAGCGCCACTCCCCACCGGTCCTTATGCTTTGTTCGGCGTGGAGGATGTAGATGGCGATAGCGACAAAGACCTGCTTGCATACGGGTTAAACGGCAATCTGGTATTGCACCGCAACATAACGACACAATTTACTACAGAAGAGATTCCGGTAGCTTACGGCCAGTACGACCGCATATCGGTGGGAGACTACGACAACGACGGCGACCCGGATATGATGTTCAATGCTACCGCCTGGATCGAAAACGACGGCACGGGAGAATTTACGCTGCACAACAGCAGCTTTGATCAAAATAGCCTGTACATCGCGCCCAATATCATACTCCCCACCGCTGTGGATTTTGACGGCGACGGCAGGGAGGAGGCACTGATACCCGGCGGTGGCTGGGTCGGCCAGGTTGGCCTTTCTACTGGAGGAGAGGTAGTATCTGACATCATTGTGCCGGAAATTGTGGGAGCCTGGGCCCTTAAAACTTTTGATTTCGACGACGATGGCGATCAGGACATTTTGGTTACTGCCGATAAGTTGTATTGGTTTGCCAACGAGGGAGGCGGGTTATTCGGCGCCCGGCAAACTGTGACCGATTTGCACCTTATCAGCACCTCGTTCCAATTCGCGGATATCGACGGCGATGCAGACCTGGATATTTTAACCCAGCCCTACCAATTTCCTAACGTGCTGGAGCCCACCTATTTGTTGCGCAACCTAGGTTTTGGATTTTATGCCAATCCCATTACCCTGCCATTTTACGGCCCCGCTCCACTGCTGCCTTTTGATTTTGACGCAGATGGAGATACGGACATCATCGGCGGCGCACCGTTGCACTTCGGCGAAAACATCGGCAACGGCAATTTTGCCACTCCGGAAGCCCTGACGGTGTGTTACGCAGGCACTCCCGCCGCAGCCGACATGGACGGCGACGGCGACCTCGACATCGCCGTACCTTGCGACCTCGGCGTGACCGTCCTGGAAAACGACGGGGCTGCGAATTTTACCGTGGCGCAGGATTTGCCCTTGCCCAACGTTTCGCGCAAAAGCTGGTGGGCCGACCTCGACGGCTCCGGCCTTCTCGACATCGTCGTGGCGCTGGATAGTTCCATCGTATGGTTTCCCCGGCTGGCCGACGATACCTTTGGCGCCATGCAGGTGATCTATCAATCGGTAGATTCGGAGATTACACCCCAGCTTATCCAATTGTTCGACCAGGACGGCGACGGCGATGTAGATATTGCAGCCACGGCGTCTCATCATATTTTGATTTTAGAAAATGACGGCACGGGAGGTTTTTCCTCCGTATACCAGCCGTTTTACATCCCGTTTATAAGCGATTTGGCGGTAATGGATGTGGACGACGACATGGACCTGGATTTGGTTTTTTGCAACAATCTAATCGTCGGCTGGTTCGAAAACGTAACTACCGAAGCTTATATCTCGGGCACTTGTTATTGGGATAAAAATGAAAACAAACAACGCGATCCCGGCGAACCGCCTTTCCAAAATCAAATCCTACGGCTTAATCCCAGCGGCAAGCACACCTTCACCAATGAAGACGGCAGCTTCCGGCTGTATGCTGATCCCGGGCAGTATGAGTTGCGTATTTCGCCCGATTCCTGCTGGGCGCTTACCACAGACTCGGCCGCTTACCATCTCGATTTCGACGGATACAATACCCTAAGCGAACTTGATTTCGGTATAGCGCTCACGGGCACAGAAAAAAAACCTGCGGCCCAAATAGCTACCGGCCCTACGCGTTGCGGTTTTGAAGTGCCAGGTGTAGTCACGATTCACAACAAAGGCTGCGCCCTGACCAACGCGGTTTTTGACCTTCACCTCGATTCGCTGGTGACATTCATCAGCGCCTCCCCGCCGCCTGACGTGGTGATGCCCGGTTTGCTCAGTTGGCAACCTGCCGATACCTTATTGCCCGGCGATAAACTCGATATTCATTTGGTGTTAAAAATCGCCGGCCCCGAGCACCTCGGCGATACCCTCCGGATACTCGGCATCACCCGTGCGCTCGACCAGAATGGAAATCCCGAAATCCAGGCCGACTCCACCGCTTTCTTTTCTGTCATCAACTGCGCCTACGACCCCAACGACAAGCTCGTGAACCGCGATATGCTGCCGGAAAACTACGAAACAGCCGCTTCCGAGCTCGTTTACACCATTCGGTTTCAAAACACCGGCACCGATACGGCTTTTAACATCAATATTCGCGACCGGCTCGCTCCGGAGCTGGATTGGAGCACTTTCCGGCCATTGGGCGCAAGCCATCCCTATTCCGTCACGCTGGATTCAGCGACCCGCACGGCGGTATTTTCCTTCCCCAATATCCTGCTGCCGGATTCAAGCGCCAACGAATTGGCCAGTCACGGTCTGGTCCAGTTTTCCATATACCCGGTTGCGGATTTGCCTTCTGGGGCAGTCATCAGCAACCAGGCGGGCATTTATTTCGATTTCAACCCGCCCATTGTGACCAATTACGCCGAAACGCGGGTACAAACCACCGTGGGCGTCCACCAGCCGGTATTTGTGCAAGAAAAAATACGACTTTGGCCCAATCCAAGTTCAGGGGACATTTTCATCGATTGGGGCGCTCCGATGCCCCCGACGGGAGGCCGTTTGCTGCTGACCGATCTGACCGGGCGTTTGCTCCTGGAAATTCCCCTGCCCGCCGCTTCCAATCAAAGCCGTCTGGCATTGGGCGATTTACCCCAGGGTATGTACCTGGTGCACATCCTGGCAGAAGGTCGTATCTGGCGGGCAGCCAAAGCCGTAAAGTCAAATTAATAATTGAAAACCAACAGTATATGAAATATTATCTGTGTTTTATCGCCGCATTATTTGGCCTGGCTACGGCCCAGGCTCAATACACGCCACCGGTTGTAATCGACAGCAGCGCCAATAATTTTTATGCGCTGGGGCCCGCCGATTGGGACCGCGACGGCGACTTGGATATGCTCGGAAATATTCTCCTCTATATATCTCCTCAATTTAACGCCTATTATGCTTTTGGCTGGTTAGAGAATACGGGCAATAGCTTGTCTGCATCGCCGAACATATTGGACACCATTTATTACTCCGAACCACCTCTGGTGGCAGATTTTAACGGCGACAACCTTTCAGACATCGTATATAACGGCTTCGCAGATACCAACAACACCCTTTTCGTGGTTATCCGGCTACAATTGGAAAGCGGCGGCTTTGGTCCGCCTGTGTTACAATTTCCAAATCCCAGTTATTACAAAAACTACGGCATAGCCGACTTCGACGGCGACGGAGATATAGATTTTGTTTGGACAGACGATGCCTCGCTGAGTTGGTACGAAAACGACGGTACGGGCCATTTTGAACCGCCCCATTTCATTGCCGACCCGGCGGGGAAAATACTGCATACCGCCGACGCTAATTCAGACGGGCTGCCGGACTTGTTTGCCGTGGATGAAGACACCTATGAAGTGTTTTATTTCGGAAACCTCGGCGGCGGCAATTTCTTCCCCAATATACTGGCAGCTACCTTGCCGTATTGGCCGGACCATTTCAAAAATGCCGACCTCGACGGCGACGGGCTGACCGATCTATTGCCGGTATATCGCGACGGCGGATTGACTCCCGGCCAGTCCTGGCTGAAAAACCTGGGCAACGGACAGTTTGCCGATCCGCAAGCGCTTGATCCGGTGGTTGATTTATCGAATTACGTCAAGGAAATTGCAGCAGGAGATATAGACCTGGACGGCGACGTGGATGTAATCGCTTATATGAATCGCGATTCGCTGGTTTTGTTTGAAAATACAGGCAGCAGCCAATTTTCTGCCAAATTACTGGCCGTCTGGCCGGAGGTGCAAAGCCTAAGCAGGTTGACCCTGGGCAATTTCAATGGCGACGGCCTGCCCGACCTGATAGCTATTAACATAAATGCCGGCCCTGTCTTGTTCAAAAATCTGGGCAACGGGCAGTTTGCTCTCCGCGAATCGATACTGCCCAAACTACTGTCGCTGAACGTGGCGGAAGCTACCGACCTCAACCAGGACGGATTAAAAGACATTTTGGCGATATCGGGCGACGATGGCAAATTGGCCTGGTACCCCAACCTTGGAGGTGGGCAATTTGGGCCAAATCAAATCATTTCGCATACTAATTACAATGGCGCTTTTGCCCATAGCGCTGACCTTGACGGAGACGGCGATATAGATATACTATCGAGTATCCCAAAAAAATGGGATACGCCTCAATTTGTATACGAATTAGTATGGTATCCCAATGCCGGCGATGCGACCTTTGGTGAAGGAATCCGGGTAACACCCGATAGTTTCTACCTACCGGTTCACAGCGCCGAAATCGAAGATATAGACGGCGACGGTCATCCGGATATCGTTTGTTTGGTTCTCACAGCAGCACAGAGTTTGGCCTGGCTGCGTAACGACGGCGCCGGCAATTTCGAATTTCCTATATTTATCACCCCCGGTGAAGTTTCAGGTTCATTTTCACTCACAGACCTCGACGGGGATTCGGATAAAGACATACTGGTCAGCTTCAACAGCGGTCTCCATTGGCTTGCCAACGATGGAACCGGGCATTTCGGCGCTCCGGGATTAATCGGAGCGAACATTAGTCCCGATTATCCCATCCTTGCCGAAGACCTCGATGCCGACGGCGATATAGACGTTGCTTCCGTCTTCTACTCGTGGTACCCAAACCTGGGCGATCAGACCTTTGGGCCTGCCATTCCCTTGCCTACCGACCTGTTACCAACCCATTTTTCCGACTTGAACCACGACGCAAAACCCGACCTCATCGGCTATTACAACGCCGAAATAGGTTGGAAGCCCAACCTCGGCAACGGCGTATTTGGCGATCGCATCATCCTTCATTTCAAATTCAATCAGCAGCTTAGGAACGCCTGGGGAGTTGATGTAGACGGCGACGGCGACCTGGAAATCCTGTACTCCTGGGAATCTGAAATCGGCTATCTTGATGATTTTGGCGGGCTGCCTTACATTTCGGGCTATTGCTTTTTGGATGAAAATGAAAACGGCTTTCGCGATAGCACAGAAATCGGCATTGCGGACATTCAAACCACGCTTGCAGGAGCTTTGCGACTAGCCTACTCGGATGCGGAGGGTCAATTCAGGTTTTACGTAGAGCCGGGAGCATATACCCTATCCTATTTGCCTAGCGATTGTTGGGCGTTGACCAGCGACTCGTCCTCCTGGCATATTGCAGTGTCTGATACTGCCATTTTAGATAAATATTTTGGCTTCAAACCCACGCTGGCCGTGCGGAAATTGTCCACCATGCTGGCTTCAAGTCCGACCATCTGCGGACAGGACGTAACCTTTTGGTTGCAAACCCGAAACGACGGCTGCCTGTCTGCTTCCGGAAAAACAGCCCTGGTGAACGAAGAAAACCTGGCCCTCCACTGGGCTGAACCGCCGCCCGACTATGTGGTGGGAGATACGCTATTCTGGCTGGTAGACAGTCTATACCCCGGAGAAATCCAGAAAGTCAATTTATTGTTTCAGATGGGCGTACTGCCTGCCGGCGACACGGTGCGGATGGCGGCCCTCAGCGAAACCTATGGCGCCGACGGCGTCACGCCCGTATATCGGGATACTTTTTCATTCCAATCCGCAATATTGTGCTCTTATGATCCCAACGACAAACTGGTGGACCGTCCTGAACTTCCGCCCAATTACCAGCCGGAAGACGGCGAACTCATCTATACCGTTCGTTTTCAAAATACCGGCAACTACCTGGCTTTCAACATCCGGATACGCGACACCCTGGATGCCGGCCTCGACTGGGCTACCCTGCGTCCGCTGTTTGCCAGCCATGATTTTTTCACCGGCCTTGACATAGAAAATGGAATCGTAGAATTCAATTTCCCGGATATCCTGTTGGCAGATTCGACCTCCAACGAGCCCTTGAGCCACGGTTTTGTTTCCTTTGCCATCCGCCCCAAAGCGGGGCTTGCCGAGGGGACGCTTATCCCCAACCGGGCGGGTATTTACTTTGATTACAACCCGCCAGTCATTACCAATTTCGCTGAAACAAAAATAGGGGTATCCGTCAGCGTGCGCCCCGAAAAATCGGAGGACAATTGGGTTTCCTTTTTCCCCAATCCGGCGTCCACGGCGATAACCCTGCAATTCAGCCAATCGCCGGGACTTACGCGGGTCAGGATTTTTGATATGCAAGGGCGACCTTGCCTGGATCGACCGCTGGAGACGGCGGGTCTGTCGGCCAGTCTCGACCTGCCGCCTTTGCCTGCGGCGGCTTATATCCTGGAAATTACCGGAGAAAACGGCGAGTTGCGCAGAGCTATACTCCTTATTCACCATTAATTATTCAAAAAATAATAACATGCGATTAGCTATAGCCCTCTTTTTCCTGAATCTGGCATGTTTCGCTCATGCGCAATTCAGCCCGGCCACAATCCTTGCGCAAGCCAATGCGCCGGATGGACAAAGTCATCAGGTCCAGGATATGGACAACGACGGCGACTCCGACCTGTTGGTATTGCGAACCAATGGTAGCCTGGCTTTGCACCGCAACGAAGGCGGCGGGCAATTAGCCGTGCCGGTGATCATCGCAGAAAATTTGACGGCCATACCCCTTTTTGTCGATTTCAACTACGACAACCTGCCCGATATGATCTTGCCCTGCGGCGGCGGGTTCAATTGCTGGATGCCCAACGACGGCGACGGTACCTACAGCAATATGGTGCCAATCGGTCCATTCGGCGTTTTTAAGGTCGTAGATATGAACCACGACGGGGAAATGGATCTTTTTGACGGCTTTAAATGGCTGGAAAATGAGGGTTTCGGGATTTTTATCGACCAGCACGAGTTTTACACCCCGAGCGGTCTTTACGAATATGCCCTTGATCTCGCCGATATAAATGGCGATGGTTTACTCGATTTAGTATATCTGGAATCTCTTTTCAGTAACCTCATTTTTTGGCGCGCACAATTGCCCAATATCACCCTAAGCACAGATGCAAGTATTATACCTTATAATTATAACCTCCAACAGCAATTCGTCGACCTCGACAACGACGGCGATGTGGACATTATTGATTATCCGGACAACCCCGCTCCTATTGGCGTCATCATCCAGTGGCGGGAAAACGACGGCGACGGCTTGTATCTCCCCCCGGTGGAGCTGGCACAAACTTACGGTGGAGAATATAGCTTATCGGATATTAATGGAGATGGTTTTACGGATATTTCCTTTCTGAATATTGAGGGACAACTGGCCTGGCTACGCAATGAGGGCGGCGGTCAGTTTACCCAAACAAATACCGGCATCGTTCCTTATGGCCATTGGAAAATAGCTGATATTTCCGGAGACGGGCACAGTGATTTCGTTTTTGTGCATGGCGCCTCCTATTCCGACGGCGCCGGCGGCTACGGACCGGTAACCAGTTATTATCCGGAGATTGGCGTTGTGCCAAACCTGTCGATAGCCGATGTAAACGCCGATGGTCATCGCGATATAGTTTTCACCGACCAAACCAAGCTGGAAATGGGTTGGTACCGCAACAACGGACAAGAGGATTTTGAAAAAAATATCGTCCAAACCAGCTTTTTTAACGGTACATTGGTAGACGACCTCAACGGCGACGGCTACCCCGAGCTCATTGGTGGGCGCATTGACAATACGCAATTGATCTGGCAGGGCGCCCCCGGGGGCAATTACGGCCCACCCGACACCATTGTGCGCGGTTTTGAAGAAGCCTTCATCCAGGAAATGGCCGACCTCAACGGCGACGGACTCCGCGACTGGCATATTCGCTCCGAAGCGCTAGCGCCGCTTTATATCGACGCCTGGATGTACAACGAAGGCAACGGCCAGTTTTCCAACCTGGAAATATTCAATGTGTCGCCGATAGGCCTCGCCGACATAGACGGAGACGGGTTAACAGATTTTATTTCCACTCAATTTTTTCCCTCTCACGAAATATTTTGGCAAAAAAACCTGTCGAATGGCAACGTCGGCCCACCCATCACCCTTGGTCCATATTATTCCATCGGCGCCGCCGGCGCCGATCTGGATCATGATGGCGATACCGATGTAGTTGCAAGAGCAGATGCCAATATCAACGGCGAAATATACTACCTGATCTGGCTCGAAAACCAGGATAACGGCAATACCTGGGTAGTGCATCCGATCTCGCAGTTTGGCATATTACCCCTCGGTTTCGCCGATTTTAACCAGGATGGCTTGATCGATATTTATACCGGTGAGGCCCACAATTTTTCGGCGGATACCCTCAATATCAACTGGTACGCCAACGAGGGGGTGGGTAATTTTTCGGCTGCGAGCTTCCTGGGTCGCCGCAATTTACTCCGTTCGCTGGAAGCTGTCGATCTGGATCAGGACGGCGATCCGGACCTCGTTTTCAGTGACGAACAGGGCATTGGCTGGTTTGAAAACCAACACGGCACACCTTCCATACAGGGTATCTGTTTTTGGGATGAAAATGCCAACGGGCAACAAGACAGCCTCGAACTCCCGCTGGCAGGCGTAAAAATCAGCCTGGAACCCGCCGGGCAAACCACTTTTTCAGAGCCAGACGGCGCCTTCCGGTTTTTCGCCGGGGCCGGCAATTTCACATTGAGTGCGGAAGCGGATGTCTGTTTTGCGATCACGACTAACCAAGACGTCTACCAGGTTCAACTGCCGCTGCAAAACCCCGATTCCCTGTTTGCTTTCGGCTTCAAAAGCAATGACGAAGCGGCGTTAATGACAGCCACCATTGCTTCGGCGCCCACGCGGTGCGGCTTCAACACGTCATTTTGGATTACCCTTAAAAACGAAGGTTGCACCCCTGCGGCAGCGGCTATTTTACTGGAATCCAACGGCCTCGTCACCTTTGTATCAGCAGAGCCGGCGCCGGCGCTTGTACAGGGCGACTCTATCGTCTGGATTAGTGCAGACTCTCTCCAGCCCGGCGAAACGCGCGTCATCACAGCGCTCTTGAACGTGGCCGGCGTTGAACACCTTGGCGAGACCATCGAATTGACCGGTTTGGCCTGGGCCCTGGATACGTTTGGCATCCCGATTCTACCGCCTGCTACTTCGTTTTACGCTTCGCAAATCAACTGCGCGTACGACCCCAACGATAAGATGGTGAACCTACGATCGGTTGCCCCTGACTATGATCCGGCGTTTTCCGAACTCATCTATACCATCCGGTTTCAGAATACGGGGACTGATACTGCGTTCACCGTCAGGGTACTCGACACCCTCTCTACTGAATTGGACTGGAGTACTTTCCGTCCGATCGGCGCGAGTCATGCCCATGCGATCACGTTGGACGGCTTGAACGGCACTGTAATCTATCAGTTCGATCAAATTTTGCTGCCCGACAGCACCATCAACGAGCCGGCCAGCCACGGGTTCATTTCTTTTGCCATACAGTTGAAACCGGAGTTGCCGCCGGGTATGGTAGTAGCCAACACAGCAGCCATCTATTTTGATTTCAATCCGCCCGTAATGACCAATACCGTAGAAACGACCGTAGAATTACTGGTATCCGTATCATCTGAAAAAGGCCGGCCCTGGCCGGTTCAGCTCAATCCCAATCCCAACGACGGTCACTTTAGCGTTGGCCTTCCGGAGCACGCTACACCCGGCACAGTCTTCCGCGTCATCGGCCTCACCGGGCAGGTATTACTGGAAAAAAGGGCAGAAGCCGGCAGTGCGAAGTATAACCTGCAAGTGGGCGATTTGCCGGCTGGATTGTACCTGCTGCAAGTAGTAGCTGAAGGGAGGATGATGGGTGTGGGGAGGTTTGTGAAAAAGTAGATTATTTCATGCTTCAACAATACAATTTCGGGGCATAGTCATACCGGTGGGCTAAAGCTCAATGTCGTTGACTTAAGACGAGGAACGAGGCTGGTGTCATCTCAAAATCCGGGCTTCGGAACTCAAAAAAATGAAATTACACCTCCTCCTGCGTCGGAGATGTCACCTCATTTTTTCCTTAAGTCAACAACATTGGGCTAAAGCTATCGTAAGCGAATAATTTTTCCATCGTCACTACCTGGTCAATTTGTCCGGAATTGACGGGACTGTGGCTCAACGGGTATGTTGTGACCAGCGTATTGAACAACTGCTTTTTGGTACCGGATAGTCGGCGGAATTTTTCCCGTCGCAGGCGAAGATAATCAGCGTAGGCGTCTGTGAGCCGAAAATCATCGCCGTAGAATTTTATTTCGCATAGGTTCATCGCCCGGTCAGCCCGATCAATGAGCAGGTCAATCTGGAAGCCTTCGCCAGTGGTTTCGGCTTTGTACAGGAAAGTACCGATTTGGGTATGTATTCCCGAAATACCGAGCGCCATTTTGATAGCTTCCGCGTGTTTCAGGCATATATTTTCAAAAGCGTATCCGCACCAGATTCTGTATGCTTCTTTACCTGATTGCAGGAGCCATTCATTTTTGCCCGGAGCGGGTTTACCCTCCACAAAGCGCAGATAAAATAGCGAATACTCATCGGAAAGGCGGTAAACGAAGCCCGTTCCACGCTTTTTGTAAAGCGGGAACCGCATGATGAAAGAGGCTGCTTCGAGTTCGTTCAGTACCTGTGTCAAGCCGCCGCCGTCCTGCATTTTAGACTGGGCAATGATTTCCTGTCGGGTCAAGCCCCGCCATTTTTCGGCCAATGCTTTAATAACACTAACGTGGTTTTGGTGCGAAGCAAAAAGCGCTGCGTAAAGATTGTCAAACTCCGTGCGTAAAAAGCCTTCGGGGCTAAAAAACAGGCGGTCAATTGCCTGAGATACTGTTTCTCCGCTTCTCGCCTCTTGCAAGTAAGCCGGCACACCCCCCACCGCCATGTAAAACTGTAGCGTTTGGTAGTAATCCCAATGCACGCCTAAGCTTTCGAGAAAAAGTTTGGCTTCTGCCAATGTAAAAGGTTTGAGGTTGATGCGCCGGGTGAGCCGGTTGTGCAAGCCGCCTTTATTCCCTACTACTCTTTGTAGCATCCATGCCGCAGCCGAGCCGCACACCACAATAACAAGATTGTGCTGATACGCTGCCCAGTCGTTCCAGAAATAGCCTAACTCTTCCAAAAACCCGGATTTAGGCGTGGCAATCCAGGGCAATTCATCAAAAAAAACCACCTGCCGGCGGTCAGTATTTTTGGCAAGACTGTTTTTCAGCAATTGAAATGCTTCGTACCAGGTGGCAGGCGGCCGGTTTGCATGCGCTTCTCCGAAGTGCGTTTTTATCTTTTCAGCAAACTTAAATAACTGGTTTTTCAAAGTCGCATTTTGCGTGCCCGTGAACTCGAATGCCAAATGCCCGGCGTATACGTTTTTGACCAAAAACGTTTTCCCGATACGCCGCCTCCCATATATGGCAATGAATTCCGCCCTTGGTGTTTCGAGCGCTTCGAGCAGTACACGACTTTCATTTTTTCTGCCTATCATTTCAGGATAAATTTATATTCCGCTGGAATCGTGTAAAAATATACATTTTCAGCGAAATATAACAACAAAATCTGCTGAAAGTGTAGTAAATGGTGAAGCCGCTTATCAATGCCTTCCAACCGAATTTCACCCCACCCCGACCAAATCCAATTTTCTCCACCCAAAAATCCAAAGTTGTAGTATCTTTATTGACATACTGAAAATTTCCCCCTAATTCATCGCTCTCCATCTGGCTAAAGGATTCTTCCCGGCTTGAGTGTGAGAGGGTGGGAGAGTGAGAGTGTGAGATTATCATTGATCCCTCCCTCCCACTCTCCCTCCCTCCCCCACTCAAACCCCGTATATCATTGTCAAACCAAGCTAATCACAGTTCTATGCGCCCAGTTTTACGCCACCTGTTCATCCTTGCAATCAGCTTATTGCTGACCGCTCCGGCTTCCGCCCAATTCCAGCGCCAATTCGGCACCAACCTGGATGAGACTTTCAACAAAGTCATCAAAAGCGGGACCAACTATTATGTGCTCGGCACGGCAGAAATCACCAACGGACAGCCGCCACGCGCCACCGTGACCCGCCTCAACGCCGCCGGCGAACTGCAATGGACCCTGAGCGTCAATACCGCCTCGCAATGGAACGACGCTGTGTTGACCCCCAATGGCGACCTGCTGGTGGTGGGCCGCTCCCTACCCGACGACAATACCAGCCGGGGTATTATGGGCCGCGTGACCGCTACCGGTACTTTTACCTGGCTGCGCTCCTACGACCAACCCAACCGCGACGGCTTCGACCGCATTGTGCGCAATCCCGTGCCGCAGACCGGTACGCACCCTTACTACGTGCTCGGCCACCAGTTGCAAGCCCAACCCGCCGTCGACGACGTCTTCCTCATGAACATCGACGAAAACGGCGATATCAACTGGAAAAAAATATACCTCAGCAGCGTCGATGACGAATTCACCAACGTCCTGCTGGCCATGCCCAACGGCGACCTCATCCTTGCCGGCCACCGCAGCGGCGAGGGCCTCATCGTGCGGGCCAATAATACCGGCGCCCTGTTTAACGGCGCTACGCCGGCGCAACCCTTTACTTATATCGACGTGGCCTCCGCCGGCGGCGCCGGCTTTTACGCCGTGGGTTATAATTTTCAGCAGGAAAAAGTGCAACTCATCTCGTTCGACGTAGACCTTGTTAACCAATGGGAAGTGAACGTCAACGGGTTTACGGCGGTAAACAATGTTTTCACCGCTGCCGGCAGCATTTTTCTGGGCGGGCGAAAAGTCAGGGAAGCCTGCGCCAGGATATCCGTAAGCGGAGGCGACCCCCAATTGTTGTGGACAAAAACCCTCGACAACGGCGTGTTGACGCAAACCGCCTCCCATCTCTCCTTTTTATCGCCCGCCCAGCTCGCTTATGTAGATGGTCGCACCGTTGAAACCGGCGGGTTCGGCCAGAACTGCGCCTTTATGTCGCTGAGCGACCTGGAACTCAATACCTGCATGACCGAAGTGGAAGACGACGTTTTCCTCACGTCGGTCAGCACTCTGTATAACGGCCCGGTGCTGCCCGATATCGAGTTTTACGATGAGCCCATGGGGACCAACCTTACTGGTGGGCCGAGGACCTGGCAGCAAGCCAACGCCTGCCCCAACCCCATGAACGCCAGCATCATCGGGGTGAAATACAAAGAATGCAACGGCCTTGCCTATAATGATCAAACGCCTATTGCCGGTTGGACGATTCAATTATTAAACAGCATGGGCACCATCATCGGTGAACAAGTAACCGGTGCTGACGGCAGTTATGCTTTCACTGACCTTCCGCTTGGTCAATATATTGTTAAAGAAATAGCACAACCTGGTTGGACGCCTAATGTGCCGGCAAGCGGTCAGCTGGCGGTTACATTGGCTGCATCCGAACTGCGGGTGGTAAATTTTGGAAACTGCCCGCCGCCGCAGCTATTTTGCGCCTGCCCTGCGGGGTCGCAGCCAGCCAACAATAACCTGGCCACTAACAGCAATTTCACAAGTGGTAACACGGGCTTCAGCTCCGGATATACATTTACCAATACACCGCCCCTGCAGCCCGGTCAATACTGGGTGGGCTCAAATCCGAGCCAGATCAACGCCGGGTTTACCAGTTGCGGCGACCATACCACAGGATCGGGCAATATGCTCGTGGTGAATGGCGCTGCCAGTACAAGCAGTACCATCTGGTGCCAGACTTATACCGTGACACCCAACAGCAGCTATCTTTTTGAAACCTGGGTAGCGTCGCTGACAAGCGCCTCGCCCGCCAATCTGATGTTGTTAGTGAATAATGTTTCGTATGGAGCGGGATTTTTCGCCTCCGGTACTTCGTGTAATTGGGAAAAATACTGCACGTTGTGGGAATCGGGTACGAACACATCCGTTACCCTTTGCCTGGTAGACCTCAACACCGCGGGTACGGGCAACGACTTTGCCCTTGACGATATCAGCTTCAAGCGTTGTATTTCTCCTTTTGGCGACATCACCGGTACTGTTTACCAGGTATGCGACTCTTTGCCCTTTACCGACCAACCTGTTTTACCAGGATGGACGGTACAATTACTTGATGACACGGAAACGACTGTTCTTGCCGAACAAGTCACCGACGCCAATGGAGAATATGCTTTTGCTGATTTGCCATTAGGGCTCTATTATTGCAGGGTACTAAACCAACCCGGCTGGACGCCTAGAATACCCTTTGATAGCAAGTATCTTGTCAATTTGGGTTCTCCTGATCCGGTTGTGCGGAATTTTGGGATATGTCCGGAGTGTTCTTGTGATTCTACCTATGTGAATATACAACCTATCGCTAATAGCAATGACGTTTCTTCTTATGTCGTATCGATCAACCTCAGGCAGAATTACTGTTTTACCGGTATTGAAATTGAATTAGCTGAAGGGGAGATTGCTGCAACAGAACTTTTCATTGGCGATCTAACGATTGAGATGTTGAGTAATAACCTGGTGCGACTGACTCCTGTAAGTGGCGATTTTATTGACTTTAACTTAACCATTATGCGTTTATCGGTAACCGGGGTTGGCGACTCCAGCCATATTACCGTCCGAACTACTACGGCAGTGCTGGGATTCGCCTGCACGTCAGGGGCATCGTTTCCGTTTCCCAATCCCATACCGGCATCCTCATCCTGCTGCCCTGTTAATTCGACAGTTGGCTCCGAGTTAGTAAATGATGGAAATTTCGGACCTAATTCCACTTTCAGCACCGACTACCCGCCGAGTGCAGGCGCCGTTGTAACTAAATCGTATGCCCTGCAAAACGGCGCTCAAACAGGCGGCATTTGGAGTTGCATAGGCAAATCTGGCGATCCGATTAACGATTATTTTTTATTAATAAATGGCGACATAGGGCCGGTTCCTGCCATTGCATGGAAACAGCCGGTAACCGTAACGCCCGGCCTCCAATACACTTTTTCGGTTGCTGCCAATAATTTAACAACACCCAACCCCACCTATAATCCTTATGACCCCAACGTACAGATTCAAATAGTCAATGCTTTGAATAATAGTATTGTCACTTCCCAATCCATGATACTTCCCGAAATACCGGATCAATGGGAAACTATATGCCTTAATTGGACGCCCCCGCAAGATCCTTTAAATCCCAACAACCAATACCGGTTGGAAATATTAAGCCTCGACCTCAATCCTTACGGCAACGACTTTGCGCTGGATTGCATCAGTTTCAGGGAGTGTACTCCTCCCCCACCCTGCGATGTTACCATCAACACCATCTTTGTCAACAACTGCGGCCACGTACAACTTGACGCCGTGGCTTCCGGGCCGTCCGGGTACAGCTACCAATGGTGCAGCGGCGAATCCACCCAAATGCTCGATTTGATGTTGCCCTGTGGGGAATACGATTTTTGCGTATCCGTTACCTGTGAAGATGGAACCATGGCGAGCGATGCCATTACGGTAACGGTAAGCGACAATATCCCGCCCAGCATCAACTGTCCACAGGACATGACCTTCACGGCCCTCGCGCCCAATTGCGACATGCCGGTATTTGGCATCCACTCGCTGGGCGCCAGCGACAATTGCGGTACGCCCACAGTGACCTACGCCATCAGCGGCGCTACTACGGCGTCGGGTTCAGGTGACGCCAGCGGTACGACGTTTAGCTCCGGCACATCAACGGTCACCTACACCGCCACCGATTGGTGCAACAATATGACTTCCTGCTCTTTCGACGTGACCATCGACTGCGATACCTGTGCATGCCTGGGCTTCCAAAACCTGGAATTCTACAACTTCCTAAGCGGGCCCAATTTGCCCGCGCTTTGCGACAGCACGTCCGTGATGTTACCCTGTATCGGGTCAGACGCGCTGTATTGGTTCCAGTGGAGTTTGCTGTGTTCGGATCCGCTTTGCATACTAAGCGTTGATTATGAGATTGTCCCGGCAAGTGGGGGGCCGGCGCTTGTGTCGGGCAGCATTCAACCCGGGAGCCCTCATTTTATCGCATTTGCCTACAACCAGCTTGCCGGTCCGGGCAACTACCAGATCGTACTTACCGGGCATTGTGGTACGGATTCGTGCACTTGTACCATCAACTTTTCCGTGCCTACCTGCTGCGAATGCGGCGGATTTTCGGGCACGACCTACCGGCCCACGCAGGGCATCATGAACCTGCCATTTATGTGCGGCGATACTATGGGTGTAGACTGCAATCAGACCTTCCTGCCGCGAGTCAACGGACTCTTCCAGTGTATGGGCTCCTCCTGCCCCAGCAACAATCCCATACAGTGGGTATTGACCGACCCGCAGGGCAGCCCGATACAGAGCAGTGCCGGGCCAATTACGGCCAATCCGGGATTTAACTTCACATTAGACCCCACCTGGTTTGTTCAGCCCGGTACATACGCGCTGACCATGACCGGCATGTGCGGAGGGGTGGCTTGTGATTCTTGTGTGTTGTATTTGGAGTCGCTGGGGTGTACGAGTCCGGGGGATAGTTGTTGTTTTGAGTGGGTGAGTGCGTTTGTCGGGAATTTTAGCTCTACTGCATTTGATATGCGAGCGGATCAGGCGGGTAATACTTATGTAACCGGAAATTTCACTAGTACTGTTGATTTTGACCCTGGCCCAGGTGTGTTAAATATTACTTCCAATGGCATGACTGATGTTTATGTAGCTAAACTTGACGCCTCTGGAAGCTTGCAATGGATACGTCAAATAGGCGGTACTAACAGTGAAAGCGGATATGGTATTTTTGTAGATGCAGGAGGTTTTGTATACGTAGTCGGACATTTCACCGGCACTGTTGATTTTGATCCCGGTCTTGGTATCTTCAATATGACCACTACAGGTCAGGATGTATTCGTACAAAAAATGGATAATGCCGGCAATTTTGTCTGGGCCAAACAAATCGGAGGCGCTGCCACCGTCAGTATTATCAGTGAGACAATCGTGGTAGATGGATCAGGCAACATATATATAGGAGGAGACTATAACGGTACTACCGATTTCGACCCGGGGCCGGGTGTATTTAGTCTTACCGGTTCAAATTCATTTGTGTGCAAATTGGACGGCTCAGGTGGATTGGTCTGGGTTAAAGAGTTTGATTCCGGCGGTTCTATTGCAAAAAAATGCCATGCACTTACACTCGACCCGTCCGGAAACATATACGCCACCGGCTACTTTAGCGTTCCGGTAGATTTTGATCCTGGGGCGGCAGTATTTACACTTACTCCTGTTGGCATCGAAGATGTATTTATATGCAAATTGGATAACGCCGGTAATTTTATTTATGCGCTTCAAATTGCGGGCCCTCAGGGAGAAGAAGCTCGGGCCATTGCTGCTGATGCTGCTGGAAATATCAATATTACAGGGCACTTTGTAGGCACAATGGATTGCGATCCCGGAGCTGGGGTTTTTAATCTAATCGCTTCAAATCCCAGCCCATTTATTGCCAAATATAACCCTTCAGGCAGCTTAATATGGGCCAAATCATATAATAGTACGAACACTAGTTTTGGGCACTCGATTGTTCTGGATGCGCAAGGTAATATTCTTACTACCGGGCGATTTTCAGGAAGTATCGACTTTGATCCCGGTGTGGGTATTTACAACATAACCGCCATTGGCATTTTAGACGGCTTTATCGCGAAACTAGGCCCCAATGGCGATTTCATGTGGGCCAAAGCGCTGCACAGTACACAAGCGGCTTTAGGCAATGCCATCGCTTTGGATGGACAAAACAACGTCTACACTGCCGGCAATTTCAGGGGTACTACAGACTTTGACCCGGGCACGCCTGTTTTAAATATTATTAGTGGCAGCTCCGTGTCTGCTTACGTCCACAAACTGGGCATGTGCCTGCCCGACACCTGCCATTGCGGCGGCTTCACCGATATGTTCATTCGCGGGCCGCAGGGCCTTATGAGCCGGCCTGCCGTGTGCGGCGGCCCTCCTGTAGGCCTTGGCTGTGCACTATCGGGCAATGGCTATATGTTTACCGGTATTTTCCAATGTGACGGCACTACCTGTCCGGATTCAACGGACATCGAGTGGGATCTGCTGGACCCCAATAACGGCAGCATCGCTTCGGGTATGGTACCGTCGAATCCATTGTTTGGGTTACCCTTGCTCGCTTCCTATTTTGCGCAGCCGGGCGTATACACCCTTAATCTGACCGGTTATTGCGGCAACGACACCTGCACCTGCACTATTACCTTGTTGGTTCCTGATTGCCCCGATCCCTGCCCCTGCGATCTGCCGACCCTGATCAGCGACGTCAACCAGGGATTTGCCCATGCTTATTCCACTACCTCCTGCAGAGTGTGTTTCACTCCGCTGGGGCTTTCCGATTGTGATGACGTAGAATGGATGATCAATTCGCCTATCAACCCGCCTGTCGGTACCAGTCTGGGCAACCAGACCTTCTGCCACACCTTCCCATCGAGCGGGACTTATACCGTGTATATGACCGTGCTCCGGCGGCGTTCAGACGGCAGTTTATGCGAGTCGTGGGTATATAGCCGAACCATTATGGTGAAGTGTACAAAACAAGCAGAGTGCGAAACCTCGGTATACCCCAATCCCACCTTTGAAGAAGGCGCCGTATTGGGCAGTTTCCTCGAAGACGGCACGACGGCAGGCTGGACCCGCATTTGGGGCGACCCGCACGTGGACGAAAGAGATGGCCATAAGGTCATAAAAAAACGGGGTAACTTTAATTCTGCTGATGTAACGGGTACCATCGAACCCATCTGCTTAGCCAAAGACACCGGCACCATCAGCCTGCGCCACGGCATCAAAACACAGGGCATCAAAAGCGCTATTGTAGTACAGTTTTTCAGTGGCGACAACTACGAATTTGGCGTTTGCGAAAGCGCCGACTGCTACGAAGTGGCCCGCATCGAACTGCCCGACAGCGACAACCCCGAGGAAGAATTCGAAGTTGAAATCCCCTACGACATCAGCGGCTGGGATGCTACGGCCGCGTGCGGTGACCAGCCCGGCGTGCGGGTGCGGCCGGCCATCTATGTCACAGGCCCATTCAGCGACGAACAAGGCCCCGGCTCGCTCACCGTCATCGACCTCGATTACTTCTGCGTAGACGGCAGCGTAATCACCTCGCAATCGGAACCAGAGCTCAAACAACGCCTGCTCCTCTATCCCAACCCCAACACCGGTCAATTCACCCTCGACTGGCAGGGCGCACCCTGGCCCGAAGGCCGGGTAGAAATCGCCGGTCCGTTGGGGCACACGCTGCGCTCCTTCTCTGTGCCAGAAGGCGCCGGGCAGATGGAAGTACAAATCGCCGATTTGCCGGCGGGGATGTACTTTGTGAAGGTGCTGTCTGAGGGCAGAGTGGTGAAAGTGATGAGGGTTGTGAAGTTGTAGGTTATCCGTTCTCGGTTGTCTGTTATCGGTTCAAAACTGATAACAGACAACCGAATATCACTCCATTTCTACCGAATATCATGTAATAAAGCATGGTAACGAGAGGTAGCCTATTTTTATCTTACCAATAACAGCGACACTCTCCTTTTTGCTTCAATCAGACGCTCCTTTAGGCAAGCCGACTTGTCCGGCTTTTTTATTATTTTATTAAAAACCAAATTGTTATGATAAAAAAAACTAAACTCCAGACACTTTTCATTGGACTATTAGGGCTGTTGGGCTCACAACATGTAGTGGGCCAATGCACCAACCTGGCCATGGCTTTCGACGGGAATGGCGACTTCATTTCCAGGGATCTAACTACCACCACTCCCGTGATGGCAGGCAATATCGATTTCACTATTGAAGCCTGGTTTTATTCCAGTGCGACGAGCGTTTCCACGAGTTGCATCGGCAACTATAAGCGACTTATCGGTCTGGTAGGCCCTCCTGGTAGTGGTACCCGACTCGAAGTGGGGGAATGTGGCGGCGAATTAAACTTATATTGGAACAATTCGACGTCTAGTAGCGTAGTCCCTATCCTGCTTGACCCCAATAATATTCGCAACAACTGGCATCATATTGCGGTAACGCGCAACAGCAGCACGAATACCGTCAAAGTGTACCTCGACTGCCTGCCGCTTACCTTTAACGGAGCCACTACAGGCGCCTTCAATTTCTCGGAATTGCGCATAGGCCGCTGGGGCGGCGGCGGCTCACCCCCCGACGAGTGGGAGGGCCGCGTGGATGAGGTGCGACTATGGGATCGTGAGCGAACTTCCACCGAGATATGCGATTTCAAAGACTGCACCCTGGGGGGCAACTCGCCCGACCTGGTATTCAACTGGACTTTTGACCAGACCCCGGCAGTTGTTGCCGATGGCCCCAACCCACTAGGTACGCAGGCTGTTGACATGACGAGCAACGGTAACGACGGTACACTGGTCGGCTTCAATTTGGCCACCGTCAACTCGACCAGCAATTTTGTATGCTCAGATATACCTCCGGCGTATTTCGTAAATATTTCCGATCAACCTTCCCTATTTCCCGTTAGCCTGGCCGTGATTTGCAGCGGCGAGGCGATGCATTTCTGCGCAGTCAATCAGAATGCCTCAGGGCCGCTGCCGCCTAATTCGACCGTAATATGGGAATACAACGACAACAACACCGGCTGGCTGGTCGACCCCAACCTGAATCCCACCTATTCGGGTTATCTGTGTTTCGGCGTGCCGGGCGGGGTGATTACCGCTAACTGCGGCGCTACCGGATATGTCGACAGGTTATACCGCGCCATTATTACCAAACCGATGGGCAACCTCACCTGCACATATACCACTTTAGAAACCGGTTTTCGCATCTATTGCCCGGTGACCAATATCCAGGTCAATACCGTGGTGAACAGCCCCACGCCTTTCAACGGCGCCTTTTGCGAGGGCCCGGTCAACATCGACGTGTCGCTGAGCTCTACCGATCCTTTTGTTATTCCGCCGGCCATACCGCCTACAGGCGACCTGAGCATTCAATGGTGTATCAACGGCGTACACGACCCTACATACGACAACATGGTCAACTTTAATTACAGCATGCCGGCTACACCGACCTCGTTGTGTTTTGAGGCAAAAGTCCAAAACTTTGTCTGCTCGCCGGTGACGGCCAAGGTCTGTTTCAACGTAGACCCCCAGCCGGTATGCGGGCTGATTGATGGCATGTCGACTAACCTGATTGCAACCCCTAACCCATACGCTTACCTGATCTGCCCGGGCGATGACGCCGCTGTAGGCATGGTCAATCCCGCCCAATTTGTCAATTGCAATGCCGTATGGCAATTTTCTTTTGACCTGGTAAACTGGCAAAACCTCGGCGCTTCGAACGCCCTCCAAAACACCAATATACTACCCCAGACCTTCCCGCCCAACAACCCCCTATCGCCCTATTTGTGGCCGGCGGGCGCCAACTGCATTTATTACCGCATCGAATGTCGCCCCTTGAGTTACCCCAATTCCGGCTGCGATCCCTGTTACAGCAACATCGTAGAAGTTTGCCTGCTGCCGCCGCCGGCAAACGGCCTTATTTCGGGCAACCAGCAGTTTTGTTCCATGACCGGCTCCACCACGCTTACCGTGAACCCCTACAACAGTGCCAACACCTACAGTTGGTACTTAAACGGCGTGGGGCCGGTGGGTTTTGGGCAGAACTACTCGGCCAACCAGCCGGGTTATTACACCGTTGTGATCACCGACGCCTACGGCTGTCATTCGGTAGTTACGCCGCCATTTTATGTGGAGGAATGCATCATCGTGCCGCTCATCAGTTGCCCGATCGACAATCCCTGTGCCTGCGACGGCCTGCCTATCACGCTGAGCGGCTGCGATTCGTACGACACCTGTGGGGGTACCGGGCCGTATACGTATACCTGGTCGGCCAGCAACGGCGGCCCCGGCACCGTATCCGGTCCAGGCGGCTGTGAGTTCACCCACATCCCCGACCCGGTAGTGGGCACCACCTATACGCTTACGGTGTGCAATTCGCTCAACCCCAGTTGCTGTGCGACTTCGACGCTTTTCATTAAGCCCTGCAACTAGACGCAGATTGCACCCATTTTCAAAAAGCTAAATTTCAGAAAATGAAAAAGTTATATATCTTCTTCCTACTGGCATTGTCCACACAACTCCATGCCCAATTTGAAAAAATATACGGCAGCAACGAAGAAAACCGGCCTACGGTAGTCAAAGCCTTTCACGACGGCGTTTATGTAGCCGGGTTTAAGCTCATCGGCGGCGCTGAATTTGCCACTTTCACCAAATTCAACCCCAATACCGGGGCTATTATGTGGGAAAAAATATTTGAATTACAAACCCATATCACCGACTTTGACTACGAGCCGGCAACCGATGAAATACTGGGCGTGGGTTATACCTACCCGTTTTCTTCAACGCTAGACAATAATTCCTTTATTTTTAAAATAACGGGCGGCGGAACGCCTATCTTTTTTCGCAGGTATAATCAGCCGGGCAGGGAGCATTTCAACCGGATTATCCGGCACCCCAATCCGCCTGTCGCCGGCTTTCCATTTTACATAACGGGAACTAAAAATCCTTCGACAAACCCTTCCAGCCTGGATGTGGTCGTTTTATTCAATATTGATATTAACGGCACGGTCAACTGGGCCAAAGAATACGCTTATTCCAGCAACCCTACCGACGACGAATTCCACCGGGGCCTGTTCGCCTACGGCAGCGACGTAATCCTGACGGGCAACGTAACCAACAACGACGGCGCACTGGTAAGGGTAAACGGCATAACGGGCGTGGTAAACAATGCCTATCGCTATCCTAATAACCTGGACATCTATGACGGCATCGAACTGCAAAACGGATTTTTGATGATCGTGGGAGAAGATTTTGCCAATAACCAGGCTTTTATCATTACGCTGAACCCCGCCTTTACTTCCGCATCAGGCGGTTTTTCCAGTTTGCGTTTTAGTAATATTATTAATTTTAAAGATGTATGGCAGGATCAATTTGGCAAGTTTTACGTTATTGGCGAAAGCAAAAATATAGCTCCTTCGCTGACAAAAAACTACCAGGTTGTTCACAAGATCAACTACTTTTCGCACGCCGGCATAGTAGACCTGTCGGTTGACTGGGCCAGATACCTGGAAGACCTCGGCAAGGCCGAGTCGACTTATGGCAACGGCGTTATTTCGGTAACGCCCACCCACGATCGCATCTTTTACGCCGACGCGCGGGTTCAGAATCCGTCCCAGTATGGAAGCTGGGATATGCTCGTAGGCAATTACGACCTCAACCTGGGATTTCCTTCCAGTTGTGTGTTTGATTTTCCTAGAGACTCCACGGCCTTACCCATTACGCCGATCAGTATAACAGTAACCGACCAGCCGATAAATCCGACGTTTACTTCGCCGCCCATTATCAACCCCATGATGGATGGGGCCATCGATTTTTGCGCTACGGCTCAGCCGCCTTGTCCTTGTGATTTCACCTGGACTACGAGCAACTGCTTCCAAGTGCAGTTTGATGCCAGTTGCCCCAATCCAATCCCCGGCACCTACTCTTATCAATGGGATTTCCTATGTGACGGCGGTCTACCGGATCTAGTGACCAATAATCCGATAGCTTCCTTTACCTATCCTTGTGGCGGAGGCGTTTTTACTGCTTGTGTGATAATCACCGATCCCTTCGGCAACGTTTGTGAGGTAGCGCACACCATCACCGTGCCCAGCACCTGTTGCGGGCAAGTGAACTCCACCATGATAACCTGCGGCAGTAATCCAAATGAATACAATTACAGCGTCACTATCAGCAATCCGTTGGGGTCTACAGCGTGTGCTTGTACCGTAACGGCCGGCACAGGGGTAGCGCTGGGGCCGTATACTTGCAACTCCACTGCGAGCAGTATAACCATCACGGGTACAGCCTTGTTTACAACGCCGATTGTGCCGCTCAGCCTGAACCTCAGCGTGCAGACCAGTTGTATTTGTCCGGGTACTAACCTACCCTATACCTGTACGCTGCCAGTATCCATACCGACTATATGTTGCAAAACGATAGCCGTAGCCGACCATGTGGTATGTAAAGACGACGTAAGCTACGACGTGCCGATACAGGTGAGCAACTGGCCGCCGCTGAACAACATCTCGCAGGTAAGTTGGTACGTACAGCCCAAGCCGGCCAGCGGTATTTGCCCTGCAACTTTCACCGGCACGCCTTATCAGGACAACCTGACCAACGTGCTGGAACCCTTGCATTTGAACCCCAAAACCCTCAAAACCGACCTATGCGTATACGTCGTTGTGCATCTCAATGACGGGCCCTGTACCATGCTCACTTTCAATGTTGCCATGGTGACCCTGTGCGCGCCCAGCACTTGCGATATTACCGGTATCGACACCTGTTATACGGGCACGCCCATTGTGCCGGGTTTGCTCACTCTTAATCTGAATTCACCGGCCAACGCCTGTCCGCCTACTATCGACTGGTACGATCCCAATGGCATGCATGTGTACAGCGGCCCCGGCCCCTACCAGCCCACGCTGGCCCTGTCGATGGCTAACCCGGCCAATTGTTATGAAGACTTTTTCTACACCGTGCGCATCACCGACGAATGCGGGCAGCGCGACTGCCAGGCGCGCATCAGGTTGTACAGCTCGACTGCTGCTGTTGGTACGCTTGCAATGGATCCACTGGAGTCGCAGCCGTTTTGCCCCGGCGAGGATGCTACCTTAACTTTCACACCCACCTGCGCCGGCGCTCCGCCCAAGTGGACCTGGCATTTCCGCGATTGCGTGGGCGGCCCCTCCGCTCCGATCCCCATTACAGGTATGATGAACCCTACTTTCAACACCAACAAACTGTACCAGTCGGGTTGGTATATCGTAGAAGCGAGCAACGGCGTTTGTCCGCCCGAGCGGGAAGAATACAAGATCGAGGTAAAAAACCCGCTGGCCATCGTCAATTTTACCGCCGTTCCCGACCCTTGCCGCGATCAGCAGGTGACGCTCAACGTAGATTTTACGCCTTGCACCATCCAGGGCTGCGGCACGTCCTGTTCTTGCACCCATACCGTAGAATGGTACCTAAACGGCTTTTTGATAGGCACTACCCAGACCTCATTACCTACAGCCACCTTTACCTGGACGGGCACACCGCTTGCCGGCAATTACTACGCCATTGTAAAAGACGATTGTTGCCCCAACAACATCGCCCAGACCGGCCACATACCTATAGACCCGCCCTGTGAGCCGGTGATCTTAGGCCCTTGTTTCATTTGCGACAACACCCCGGTGACCTTGATGGCCGTGATGGTTGTACCGCCCAACAAACCTTGTCTCGACCTGTGCACCTACACCTGGTACGACGCAGTTTTTGATTCATTCAACAACGTTTGGGTTCCCGGGCAGGTCATTGGAACGATGTCGTCCCTAACGGTGACAACCGGCGGGATCTATTTTCTGGAATCGGATTGCAACGGCTGTATTAAGATTACGCAATTCCACCTGTTGCCCTGCCAGAGTGGGCAGCTCAACGCTCGCTCGGAATGCGGAGTCATCATATCGGTAGAGGAATTGGCGCCCAAAGCACTCAGCCCGATTCGTGTTTATCCCAACCCCACCAAGGGCGGAATAACCGTAGAATGGATTGGCGAAGTGCCCCGTGATGCCCGGTTATTCCTGATAGACCCAATGGGGATCATATTGCGCCAGTTGGAAGTACCCGATGTGGTCACCGAGATGAACATCAGCATGGAAGACCTGCCTGCCGGCATGTATTTTATAAAAATAGAATCGGCGGGCGGGCAGTTGAATGTGGCGAAGATTGTAAAAAATTGAAGACCTTAAAATGAAAATAAAATGAGATACGCACACCTATTCCCAAGGCTATTAGCGCTTTTGCTGGCGATTACCCTCTCGGCAGTTGTCGCTGATGCGCAATTCCAGCGCATCTACGGCAATGGGCAGGATAATTATTTTACGAAAGTAATACCTTACAACAATGATCTGTACGTATTGGGGAGCGACGACGGCCACGGCACCGTATCCCGTTTATCCTCCAGCGGGCAGTTGATCTGGTCATATAAACTTATAACGCCTACCGCGTTGACGGATGCGGCGGTGAACCCCAATACAGGCGAACTATTCGTCGTAGGCTTTACTCTGCCGGCCAACAATACAAACAAAAGTTTACTGTGCGTATTTTCTGCATCCGGTGGCCTTACCCGGTTGGACACCTACGACTGGGCAGGGTTTGAGGCTTTTGTGCGCATAGCCTGGAATCCAACGAATAACAATTTTTTGGTACTGGGCTCGATACCCAGCAATCAGGAAGATGTGTTGTTGCTGCGAGTCGACGTAACTGGCATGGTTACCAACGCCGACATGTACGGCGGCCCGGGCCCCCACGGTTTTTACCAGGCGCTGGAAATCACGCCCAACGGTTTTCTGATGGCCGGAAGCAACGGCGGTCTGGGGGCGATCTTTTACCTCGACTTTTTGCTCAACAATATAACTGCTGTACAAGACCCTGTGCCGTCTGTTTTCACCGACCTGCACTACACAGCCAACGGCGATATTTTGGCCGTGAGCACCTCTCTGTCAGGCGGCGACCCCGCCGTTATACGTTTTGACGCCAACCTGTTCCCGGTCTGGACCCGGCAGATCAGCGGCCTTAGCACCATCGAACAAGTGGTGGAAAACCCGGCCAACGGCGATATATACGTAGTCGGCACGGGCAATTTCGCCGGGATTGACCGGGCGGTAGTGGTAAAATTAGACAATACGCCCGCCATACAATGGACCAAATACTTCGAAAACGGCGAAACCGACTACATTGCCGGCGCCATGGCTTTATTGCCCAACAACAAAATCGCCTTTGTTGACGGGCGGGAAGGCAACCCCAATGCGCTGGGACAACTTGACGGGTTTATCGGCGTTACCGGCCTGGATCTGAACGCCTTCTGCATCGATACCAGCGCTGTGACACTGGTTAATTATTCCCCGCTTTTCGAAGGCCCCAATCTCACGTATCTGGATTTCACCACCCTGACACCCGATGGTTCAACAGATGCCAACGGTACGAACTGGCAGGTGAAGGGGGCTTGTAGTGTGATATCGCCGGTGTTGACCTGTGTAGATATTAAGGTACGGGTTGAGCCCGAAGAAGATAGCAGGTACGTCACCTTCGAAGAATTAAGTGCAGAAGGCGATAATGTAGTATTGGATTGCAGCCCTGCCTCCGGTTCTGTGTTTCCTGTTGGTGTTACGCCTGTATTTTGTACGGCAACCGATGGGAGCGGTTTTACTACCTCCTGTACCTTCAACGTAACGGTAGAAAAAATGCCTTACGACAGCATGCAGCCGCCTGCAAATTTATCGCCGGAGGGCCATTTTGACCGCGTTCGCGATCGCTTTGGCAATCCTTATAGACTGAGCGAAATACAGATTCCGGAAACCATGAGCGGCAATTTGCTATGTGTTAATTCCGGGTATTTCAACCTGTATTTTGAACCGGGCTGCGGTATGGAAGGCAATACACAGGACGAACAAGACCGGCGAGATGTACTTTGCCAGTTATTTTCCGACCTGTCGGCATTTATCGTGCCTGCTAACCCGGCCACAAAGGTCAATATCTGGATTCGCGACATATCGCAACTCATTACATCCCCGGCAACAAGTGGTTATCTGGGCCTGGCCACCCCGTATTACGTTATGCCGGCGGGTGCGCCCAACATAGGCGGCATAGTCGACGGGCAGGTATGGAAAACCATCAATTCCGGGGTTGACGCTTACACCGGGGTCACTTCGCCACTTGCTAATATAGGCGGAGCAGGGGCTGGTTTCTATCACGGGTTTATGGCCTTCAATTTTTCCAATCCGAATATTAGCTGGCATGAACTTCCCCTGTCTGCTGCTCCCGGCTTTACCTTTTTTGATTTATATTCGGTAGCCCTTCACGAGGCGACGCATGCGCTTGGATTTGCTTCCTTGATCAATTTTACCGGGCAATCGGGTTTGGCGCCGCAATTTGCCAAATATTACACCCGCTACGATTCCTATTTGCGCAATTCCTCCGGTTCTTCTTTTCCGCTTATCGTCAATTCGGGGCCTTGTTCGATGTATGATTATCAGTTTAATTACCAGCAAGTTAACACGAGTGAATTGCAGCCGGCTCCGCATAACAACGGGTGCGACTTCAACAATACGATTTGCGCTACGGCTATTAAATTCGCAGGTAGTGTCAACCAAAAAGTATTTACGCCAAACTGCTTTAAATCAGGCAGTTCGCTGAGTCACCTCGAAGACGTATGCCGCGTACCTGTTGCGCAACCCAACGACCAGTACTATGTGATGTCTAATGCCAATGACCGGGGCCCCAACTACGCGAAGCGTTACCTGAAACCTGAAGAAAGACAAGTGCTTTGCGACTTGGGTTATAAGATCAATGCTGTATACGCTCCAGGGCAACCTTATACACACAATTACAACGTCAGCGCTTGCAATCCCATTACCGTAGCCGGCGTTAACGACGGCATTAGCTCCAATGGCACGTACATTTACATGACCAATATTAACACACCGATTACAATTAGCAATGCGTTGGCCAACGACTACCAGGCGCTTTCCATGGAGTGTGTGCAGATTGTATTCGGCGGTGGTTCGCTAAGCGGCATAACCAGCTCTTCTTTTACATACACGGCTACAACTTCGGGCGTCAAACTGCTGCGTTATGTGCCGGCAAACGGCGCCATTAAGGGGAATATTACCTATGCTTGGATTTTTGTTAAAGGACCAGGATGTCAGTCGGCAACTGCTTGTAACCTGGTAGGCGATTCGGGGTTTGAATTATCTTTCGGTTGTGGACAAATAGAGCCCCCCGCTCAACTAACTTGTTGGGATAACTGGAGTAGTACGCCAGAATTATTTTCCAGAAATTGTACATTTCCTGTCGTTACTGTCAATACGCCGCCAAATCCAGACACTTGGAACGGGTCGCCAAATAATAATTACGTCGCTCTATGGGGATATAGAAGTCCGCCCACCGGGCTGGTAGAAGATTGTGAGTCGGTACAAACCACATTACCAGTTCCCATTGTTGCAGGCGTGTACACCATCTCTTTTAGAGCAAGGCTACAGAATCCACTTAATGGCCCTACGGATATCCTGATAGCCGGTACGCCTTCCCCGATGGTTCCCATACCAGGCACTCCATCATTTACACCCGCACTATCGGGCATAACCATACTGAAATCGGGAATTACAGTGCCTGCCAACAGCTCGTGGAATCTGATAACAACGACATTTACTTATACCGGGGTGATCCCGCTGAATAACCTGATCATAGCCAATTACCCCACTACATTTTCATTTTTCAACAAGTATGTTTTTATCGACGATATTCAATTGTTACCGCAAAATACGTCGCTAACATTCAACCCTCCCACCCCGCTTTGCGTCAATGCCCCCATTGAAGACCTAAGCACAACCGTCTCCATTCCCGGCGGCGTCTTTTCCGGGCCGGGCGTCAATGGCAATTTCTTCAATCCGGCAAATGCAGGATTGGGCACCCATACTATCACCTACACCTATACCGACCCCAACGGCTGTGTACAAATGGTAACGGCTATCATCCTGGTAACCGTAGGGCCGAATGTCAATTTCGCGCCGCCGTCCCTTGTACCCATTTGTCTTAACGCAACCCCCATCGCCCTCAATGCCATTCCCTCAGGCGGTACTTTCTCGGGGCCTGGGGTTTTCTGCAACGGTTCTGCCTGCAGCTTTTTCCCCGGCGCTGCGGGCGTAGGTACGCATACCCTCACCTATACATACACCGGTGGAGCTTGCCCTGTATCGACTACGCAAACCGTAACGGTTATCGCCTGCGTCGATATATGCGATGTAAGCAACAACTGTCTGGCTTTCGACGGCGTCGACGATTACGTCACCGTGCCCAACCCCTTGATTTCGACTGCGCAACAAAACAACTTTACTGTGGCATGCTGGTTTAGGGATGACCGCCAGCAGGCGCCCCCCGATAACTTCCTCTACCGCTTGTTCGGTCTTGGCTGGAACGGCCCCAGGTTTGAGCTAGGCGACCAGGACAATTTCCTCACATTCTTCAGCCTGCAAACGGGCATTGTACAATCCAATGTTAACATCCGCGATGGGCAGTGGCACCACGTGGCAGCCGTCAAAAACGGCAACTTTGTAACGATCTACCTCGACTGCGCCCCAGTAGCCGGCATGGTCAACTTAAATGCCGGCAATTTTAATGGCACGGCCCAAAATTTCCACATCGGCAACTGGGCCGGCGGCGGTACTACGCCGCGTTTCTGGCAAGGCCGCATCGACGAATTCAAACTGTGGGACGGCGTTTTATCCGCCGCACAGCTTTGCGATGAAAGGCACTGCAGCTTCGACCCCAACAACGTCAATCTGCTCGTGCATTTCCCGCTCGACCAGTTTGTGCCCGGCAACACCCAGGCCGATAACGTGGTGACGGGCGGCTTGGACGGTGCCTTGACCAATTTCAACTACAACGGCGCTACTTCCGATTGGGTAGACCGGGGCCGCGACCTTTTACCCGTTTGCAACCCCAGCACTTTTGCCCAATTGGAAGGCAATAATCGCCGCAATATCTCGGGACGTTCGAAGGTATACGATAGCGATATCTTTACCGCAGGCCTGGAATACATCCCACCACCACCACCGCAATCAACACAGACCTACTACCCGGTTTTCAGCAGGCGCCGGCCGGATGGCAGCATCAAATGGCGTACTATACTGCCGGTGCAAGGTGTCATTAGCGACTTCATCCGCACTGACGAAGGGTGTTATCTGTTGGTGGGGCATACGCCCAATTTTGCCAACGGCAACCGCAGCTTTATTGCCCGCATCGACCCCACGGGCGCACTGGATTGGCTGCACGAACACGAATTTGGCGGCCGCGAATCGCTTAGCCGTATTATTCGAAGCGATAATCCGGATAATCCCTCGTTCCCTTATGTAGTATGTGGAATTGCCCGGAGTTTAAACGCCACAGGGCCTGGCAGTACCTACAACGACGTGTTGCTCTTTACCATCGACAATCAGGGTACTATAGATTGGTTTAGCGAACTCGGTGATCTTGCCGGTTTCCCCACCAACGACTTTTTCAACGTCGATTTGATCAACTACCAGGGCGGTTATGCGCTTACGGGTACATTTCTCAACAACTTTGCCGTACAGCTCCCCTTGATTTTCTATACTGACAATGCCGGCTTCCAACTGGCCACCTCCAGGCAATACCAAAGCGGACTCAGCTTCCTCGACATTGAGCCGGCTGTTATTGGCAGTGGTATGATCATTGGCGCCCAAACCAGCGGCGGCGACGCCGTGCTGGCAAAAGTAGACGCCAACGGCGCCCAGGTTTGGGCACGGCTTTTCCCAAATATGACCAACATCCGCAAACTGGTATTGATGTCCAATGGCGATATCTTTGCCCTCGGGCAACGCGACGGCACGAGCGGCCAATACCGCAACGCTATCATCAAGGTGCGCGACCTGGGCAATAACGTGAGTGTGCTTTGGCAAAAACACGCCGAGCTTACTACGATTACAACGCCGTCTAATACGGAAACCAATTGGACGCCCGCCGACCTGGTGTGGTACAGCAGTAAAATGTTCTTCTTCACCGATAGCCGGCTCAACAACTCCAACGGCTTCGGCAGCGAAGACATTGGCGCTATACTTTACGAACTCGACCTGAGTCCCGATATTTGTCCGTTTACCAAAGAACCGTCCATTACTGCGCAAACATACACGCTCACCCCTTCTCAGATGCCGGCCTTGAGCAACGTGAGCGTCACGCCTTTGCCGCCTGTGATACACAACAACTGGACACCGCTCGTTTTATCCGACACAAGCCTTTGCTCGAATAGTTGTCAGTGTGAATTTGCCAACCTCCAGTTTAGCAAAATAGGCCTATCCTTTCCAAACTGGTTAAAACCCGTTTCGGGCTGCGGCCTCGCGCCGGTAGCCTTGCCGGGATGCCCGGGCGAAATTGTCCCCATCCGATTCAGCGGAAGGCTCAAATGCAAAGGCGGTTGCGGATTTTCAGGACTCAGCTGGGCAGTGACCGACCCCAACGGCGGACCCGTTACCTCGGGAGCCTCGAATACGCCTAATTTTGTTATTCATCTGACATTGAGTATGTTGCAAACTCCCGGCACGTATACCATTACCATGAATGGACAATGCGGCGGGGTAGCTTGTACCTGTGTTGTCCAGTTTACCGTGCCTCAATGCCCACCGCCCTGTACCTGCACACAGCCGGGCTTCAGCAATGCCGTCAACGGCGGATTCCTATGGGTGCAACTGCCCAACTGCAAGTTCCAACTAACGCCCAGATACCTCGGTAACTGTGATAATGTAACCTGGACGGTAAGCCAAACAGGCGGTAGCACTACAACCATTGCCGGCACCGTCGGCAATGCAAACGTGAACTACACCTTCCCCAACAGCGGCCAGTACGTAGTCTGCATGACCGTACAGCGAATCGATCCCCTCGGTAATATTTGTACGGCCACGCGTTGCCAGACCCTGAACGTCGATTGCAGCCTCCTGGCCCATTCACCCGGCGACCTGGGATCCCGCGACAATCCCTGTGATGAATCCGTGATACAAAACGGTGGCTTCACCGAGGGCGCCGAAGCCGGCGGTCTGGCCGAAGAAGGCTTGCTTGAGCAATGGGACTACTCGGGCGGCAACCCCGAGATATCGCTCGAAGCCGGCAAACTCGACACCAACCTCGTGCGCTTGCGCGGCAACGGTGGCTTCGCCGATCTACTCTTCCAGGATTCGCTAAGCCTTATAGCTCACGACAGCCTGTCCTTTAGCATCGCCCTGCGCCCCAACCCCGCTTTGGTGCTGCCAGGTACCGAACTGGTTGTGCGCTTGTCGGCACAAAGACAAGATAACGTTCCCTGCGACGAGATCAGCTGCATCGAACTCATGCGACTCCCCATACCGGAACTTGAAATGCCCGTCTGGCTCACAGCCGGCAGTTTTGTCAACCTGGGCGCCGAAGTATTGCCCTACCTGACCGTCCACGTCGAAAATCCGTTTTTTGACGACGACGTGGCCCTGCAATCGGTGGTAGATATTGACAACATCTGCCTAAGCGGTACGGAAATCATCATATCGACCGAACAACCCGGTATGGCGGAACTCAAGGTCCGCCTCTATCCCAACCCCAACACCGGCCAATTCACCCTCGACTGGCAGGGCGCGCCCTGGCCGGAAGGCCGGGTAGAGATCGCCGGCCCGCTGGGGCAGGCGCTGCGCTCCTTCTCCATACCCGAAGGCGCCGCACAAATGGAAGTACAAATCGCCGATTTGCCGGCGGGGATGTATTTTGTGAAGGTGCTGTCGGAAGGCAGGGTGGTGAAGGTGATGAGGGTGGTGAAGAGGTAGTTGTAAGTTGTGAGTTGTGGGTTCCTAAATCTTGTTCAAAGCATTAATTACCTGGAAAATGCATCCAATAAAAATATCGTATGGGCTATTTTTCGCAGTCCTGATCCTCACCGCTTGCCACAACAACGAAGGCCTTTACCGGCCCTCCGAGCAAGCCAAATACAGCATCACCATCGGCATCGAGTCGGAAGGGCAAGAGCTCGAAGAGGCACTGATAGATGAAGCCTTTCAGTTGTTAAAATCGCAGCTTGTCAACTACGGCATCATCTATCAGTCTGTCGAAGTGGCGCCGGATAAGCGCCAAATTGCGTTTAATATTATCGGGCGATTGACTGCAGAGGGGGAAGATGACCCCGGACTCGACTATTACCTCAATGCCCTGGCAGGCAGATCCCAACTTGAATTCTGGGAAACATTCAGGAATATCGACGAGCCGGTAAAGCTGCTATTCGGCCAATTGGTGAAAGAGTACAATATTGGCGATAAACTGGTGTTTACCCATTCCCCGCTCTACCCCGAAAGTGTATATCCTTCGGCAGTAATAGCGGAAGTTGCACCTGGAGATATGTCACTGTTAGACAGCCTGTTCCGACAACCGGAAGTAGCCGGGCGCATGCCTTTAAATATGGTATTGGCCTGGTCGTTTTACACGGGAGACAGACCTGAAGGAGGGGCATTTTTTGAGTTGTATGCTTTAAAAAAAACCTCTACTAGGGGGCCGTTTCTCACAGGCAGTGATGTGCTAAGTATTGAAAATTCGGCCACAGAAGAACCGGGTATGGATCCCGAGTTTACCATTGATGTCGGGTTTACACCGAAAGCCTCTATGATTCTGGCTAATAAAACGCGCCAACTGGCCCAGGATTCCAATAGGGAGATTGCCATTTTGATTGATGGTTATGTGGTCACCGCACCACGAGTCATGTCTGAAATTTCGGGTGGCAGGTGCCAGATCAGTGGCAATTTCGAATTGGAACAAGTGATAAAAATTACAGATAGACTCAAGTTGGGGGCCTTGCCTTTTGAATTGAGGGTGGTGGAGGCGGTGAAGTTGTAAGTTGTAGTTGTGGGTTGTAAGTTATCCGTTCTCGGTTGTCTGTTATCGGGTTGAAGCTGATAACGGACAACCGAGATTTTTTTAGCTCAGACCTTGCAAGGTCTTTTCAGGACACAATACCTGTTTTTACTATACTCAAAACAAATCATAAATTTGTTTGTTATTTTAATTACAATCAAAATAATTTGCTATATTGTATAAAATTTTGACTATAAATGAAAGACTATATAGCTCGGCCCAAATACAACGACCGCATCAAGCCGTTCGTAGGCGCCGACTTGATAAAAGTGCTGGTAGGGCAGCGCAGGGTGGGAAAAAGTTACCTGCTGCGGCAGGTCAGGGATGAAATCGCACTTGCAGGAGCCTGCAATTTTATTTTGATCGACAAGGAAAATGAAGCTTTCGATCATATACGAACCGCTGCCAATTTGACAGAATACATTAAAACAAAGGCGGTAACGACAACTGGCGCGACAAATTATCTAATGATAGACGAAGTCCAGGAAATTGCCGAATTCGAAAACAGCGTTCGATCTTTTGCCGCTAAGCCGAATTTTGACGTATACCTCACAGGCAGTAATTCGGAAATACTTTCCAGTGAATTAGCTACGCGACTCAGCGGAAGGTATATCGAAATACCCGTTTACAGTCTTGATTTTAATGAGTTTTCGGTATTTCACGACTTAGAGAAAAAAACGGAAAACCTGCATCTGTTTTTAAAATACGGCGGCATGCCCTTTCTCCGAAACCTGGCCTTAAATGATGAACAAGCCTTTGAGTACCTGAAAAATGTGTTTACCAGTATCTTGTATCGCGATGTGGTGGGTCGTTACAGCGTCAGGAATGTGAATTTCCTGGATCGCCTTATCCGGTTCACAGCCGACAACATTGGAAGCATGCTCAATGCTAAAAAGATAAGCGATTACCTGAAATCGCAACAGGTCAACATCTCTGTAAATACCGTATTGGATTACCTGTCCTATTTGGTCAATGCCCAAATCATTGTGCCGGTAAAAAGAATGGAACTGAAGGGCAAAAGAATTTTAGAAGTTAACGAAAAATACTACTTCCAGGATATGGGAATACGCAACGCCTTATCAGGTTATCGGGTGTCGGACATGGGAAAATTAATGGAAAATTGTGTCTTTAACCACTTGATAAGCCACGGTTATACGGTATATACGGGCGACTGGCAGCAAAAAGAAATTGACTTTGTTGCAGAAAAAAACAATGAACGGGTATACATTCAAGTGGCTTACCTCCTTACCGAACCATCCACTATAGAACGCGAATTTGGCAACCTTGAATTGATACGAGATAACTACAAAAAAATGGTAGTGAGTATGGATGTGCAAAGCCGTAACACCCGCGACGGCATAGAGCATTGGAATTTGCTGCAATTTTTAGCAGATTTCAGTTGATGGTCAACTCGGTGATAGCCGCGATTCAGACCTTACAAGGTTTTGAAAACCTTGTGAGGTCTTTTCTCGAATACAGCCAACAGACTACCGAATTTCATCAAAATTTGACCGAATGTCATTTTTGCCACTAAATAAATTGTATTTCTAGTTATATTTGTAATTATATCGCAACTATGCTCTCCTTTCTGTTTTTTTATTCCAAATTGATTTTTATAAAATAACTTCAAGGGTTTATCCCATTGCATTGAATTTCAGATAAATACAAAAGCGATGCCCCAGACGACGCCAATACATCCATCCTTTTTTTTCATTGGATTTACATCATTACTGCTTTGTTGTAGCTGCGAGTCAGGCGCGCTATCGCCTGAGCCATACGGGCAGTGGGTGGCTGCGCATAAAGAAGAACTCACGGGGTACCACAACCAGGAAAGCGGAATTCAACACAGTGCAACCTACCTGCCTGCCGAATGGCTGGCGATCAAAGAAGCCGGCGTCGATCAACCTGAAAAAATAACCGCTGCCCTGGCCGAATACGAGGGCCTGGAATACTACAGGATGCGAATTGAACTACTAGGCGGCCAGGGTGATGTGTTGCAACATGGTGCGAGCAATACCGACGAATACTACGCCCGCGTATCCTATTTCTCTTTCGACATGCAAAAAGAGATCAGCTTGATCGCAGGCCAAGATACCTTCACTTGCAAGTTATTCCACTTTGAAAGGAACTACGGAGCTGCGCCTTACGCCGATTTTATGCTTGGATTTGACGAACCCGAGGGTAACAACCTCGATAGAATATTGATTTATGAAGACCGGGTGTTTTCCGATGCCCCGATAACCATGACCATCTCTGGTAAAAACATCAATAGCATACCCAAATTAAAATTATGATGAGACTATCCCTCACCGCAAAACGCCGAACCGCGTGGTTTTTTATCCTCACCATGCTAGCCCAGTTGGCAACACCTTATGCCTCATTTGCCCTCACCGGCGGCCCCTCGCAGCCCGAATTGCAGAGCTTCGAGCCCATCGGCACCTCCGAAATGGTGGATGTGTCGAGCGGGAGTTTTACCTACAATATCCCGCTGATGGAGGTGGGCGGGTATCCAATCAATCTGGCGTATCACTCGGGGGTGAATATGGACGACGAAGCTTCCTGTATGGGCGGGCTGGGCTGGAATATCAACGTGGGGGTGATCAACAGGACTATGCGGGGATTGCCCGATGATTTCAGCGGAGACAAGATAGAGAAAGAATTCAATATGAAGCCCAACGAAACCTACGGCGGCAAACTAGGTGTAGGATTTGAAATGTTCGGTATTAAAGGCGGCGGAGGGGGCCAGTTTAAGGGCACACTTAATGTAAGTATGGGCGGATTTTATAATAATTACCGCGGTGTGGGACTTGAATTCGGCATAACGCCGAGTTTTTCGGCGGCTTCAAAGGGCGGCGAGGGTATGAATATCGGATTAGGCCTTTCAGCCAGTTCAGCATCTGGGGTCAATTTTTCGCCGCAAATAGGGCTGAATTTCAAAAACAAAATAAAAACAACGGAAAACGGCGACGAAGGTAACCTGAATGGGGGTATCAGTCTATCCAGTAATGTCAACTCCCGAAAAGGTGTGCAAGCATTGACGATGGGCGTAACAATGGGAATTAGTGCGACTGGGCAACGGACTGAAATAACAAAAAATGACATAGGAGAGGATGTTGTAGAAATAAAAAAACTGGACTCTTCACGGAGCCTTTTCGGAGGCGACGCATCTTTCGAGTTCGCATCACCCACCTATACCCCGGGCGGACAACTTTCCTACCTAAATCAATCGATCAGCACATCATTTACGGTAGGAGGCGAATTGTGGGGAATCAATCCGCATGCCAGTGTCAGCGGGTATTACACCAGGCAGACGCTCATGGACAAAAAAATCTTGTCTGACGCATTCGGTTATCTATATGCCCAGAAGGGGAAAAACAAAAGCAGGGCATTGCTTGATTTCAACCGGGAAAAAGACATGCCGTTCACAGAAAATACGCCTAATCTTCCACTCCCTGTTTTCACTAACGATATCTATTCAGCCACAGGACAAGGAATTGCAGGGAGTTATCAGCTCAAACGAGGCGATGTAGGTATACTCTCCGATCCCACCGTAGTAAACGCTGGCGGCGGGTTTAATTTGAGTGTAGAATTGGGCTTTGGCAATTCTTTTCATGCCGGGGCAGATATAGTTGTTAATGCCAACAGCTCTGTTTCATGTGAGTGGGCGGAAAATAACAAGGCAGCAGGAATGCTTGATTTTCAAGACGCACAGGCCGGTAGCGATTTTGAACCTGCTTATTTCAAAATCGCCGGAGAAAAATCAGTAGAAAGCGATCCGGCCTTTTTTAACCAGTTGGGCGGAACAAGACCGGTGCGCGTAGCCCTGGATAAAGGCTCGAATGCTCAAATGAACGTGGTAGCCAAAGCCGAGCTGGAAGGCGCCGGAGCTTTATCTACGGTAGCAAAACGATCTGAACGAGAAAAACGCAACCAGCCCATCACCTATTTGACGGCAGCGGAAGCCTCCGATTTTGGCCTTGACAAGGCAATACAAAGCTACCCACTTAATGTTTACGGGACTTATGTCAAACCTGTGCCCACCACTATTGATCGGGTAGACAATACAAATATTCGAAAAAAACACCATGTATCAGAAGTTACTACCTTGCGACAGGATGGGCTCCGCTATGTGTACGGCATTCCCGCCTACAACATTACCCAGGAAGAAGTGGGCTTTAGTGTGGATGGCAGCAACGCTGATTGTAAAAACGGTCTGGTATCTTACACACCCAGTATTGACAACTCAACGGCCAACAATAAAGGCATCGAAAATTACTTCAACAAAACGACAATACCCCCCTATGCGCACGCCTATCTGCTAACCGCAGTATTATCACCTGATTATGTGGATCTGACGGGCGACGGCCCTACTCCCGACGACCTTGGCACATACACCAAGTTTCGGTATACGCGCATCCAGGATGCCTATACCTGGCGCGTACCTTACCAAAAAGATATGGCCAATTTCAACGAAGGATTCAAAACAGATGCTAACGACGACAAAGCCAACTATATCTATGGCCAAAAAGAATACTGGTTATTAAGCGCTGCGGAAAGCAAAACCCAATTGGCTGAATTTTATTACGACAACCGGGATGACGGCGTAAGCGCCCATGACCCAAATAGCAACACGCAAACCCTTAAAAAATTAGAAAAAATAGTGCTCTTTTCTCTGCCCGATAGAGAAACCAATAAAGCCAATGCCGAACCCATCAAAACCGTCCATTTTGAATACGATTATTCCCTCATGAATGGAGTACCCAATAATCCAAACGGTGGCGGAAAGCTTACCTTGATTAGCGTGTACTTTACTTATGGCCGTTCGAACAAAGGCAAACTTTCGCCCTATAAATTTGAATACCATAACCCTTCCGACCCAATATACAGCTATAATCAAAAAGCCTACAACCGATGGGGTACCTTCCAACCCAATGAAGCGACTTCCTGCAACCTGAACACGCCCCTTTCTACTTCCGATTTTCCATACGTCCCCCAGAATAATAGAGCCACCCAGGATGAATATGCAAAATGGCTCAACCTGACAAAAATCACACTACCCTCCGGCGGCGTGATTAAAGTAGAATACGAAGCCAACGATTATGCCTACGTGCAAAATCGCCGGGCGATGGAGATGGTGGAAATTACCGGATTTGGAAAGGACTCAACGAGTATTTCATATTCAAACGAAACTTATTTGGATGAAACCACCCCAAATAACTATGTCTTTTTCAAATTGCCCGATGCCGTTCAAATGGACGCCACGATGTCGCAAGCAGACGCCAAAGCCGAACTTGCGCGCAGGTTCCTGACCGACCCCGGCGGAAAGAGTATACTTGGCGGGTATTTGTATTTTAAATGCCTCATTAATCTCGATATGGTCGGCAAAGATAAATACGAATACGTACCGGGATATGCCACGGTAGAAAATTACGGCGCCCTGCAGAGTTCCAGCGGTGGTAAATACGATTATGGTTATATCAAACTTCAGAGGGCTTGCAAAAAAGATAAAAACAGCGGCTGCAATGAAGTCAATCCTATAGCTAAAGCCGCCTGGCAATTCGCCCGCCTCAACCTGCCCCGCATTGCATACGGAGAACCTGACCCCGCCGCATCGGGCGTGTTGCAAATCATTGAGGCTTCCGCAGGCTTAGTACAACAATTTGCTCAATTCTTTGATGGCTTCAACGACCAAATGCTAAAACACGGGTTTGGCAAGGAAGTCATACTGGATAAATCGTGGATACGGCTGTTTAGCCCCACGAAACAAAAAATAGGAGGAGGCGCCCGGGTGAAAAGCATTCGCATTAATGACCAGTGGTCAACAATGGCCGGCACGCCTCATCAGGATGCGGAATACGGTCAGGAATATTTTTATACAAAAATAGAACAAGGCGATACTATTAGCTCCGGTGTTGCAGCTTATGAACCACTCGTAGGTGGCGATGAAAACCCATTCCGACAACCCATTCCGTTCAAAGAAGCGCTGTTACTCGCCCCGGATAACCACCACTACCAGGAAGAACCCTATGGAGAGAGCTTTTTCCCTACTCCGCAAATAGTGTATGACCGGGTAACCGTCCGCAATCTCCAGCACCCTGGAGTTACTCGCAATGCCACTGGGCATATTGTCTATGAATATTATACAGCCCGCGACTTTCCCACCAAGGTGTCGGATACCGGTGTCCTGCCGGTGCGAAAGCGCACTAACCCTGTTTTCAGGCTGCTAAAAATAAAAAACAAGGACTTTATGACCGCTTCGCAGGGCTTTGTCATAGAACTAAACGACATGCACGGCAAACCCAAAGCACAGTGGGTCTATGACGAAAGCGGCACACAAATCTCAGGGGTTGAATACCGCTATAAAACCGACGCGCAAGGCTTAAATAATGAAGTCTCCGTTATCCGGCCTGACGGTAAATTGGATACACGCACCATAGGACTAGAATTCAGCCTGGCAGCTGATAGTCGCGAATCAACAAGCTCAATGGCAAGCCCCGGCGTACACCTGAATACCGATGGTTTTCTCGTAGGCGTTTTTCCTGGCATGGCCGTCATACCGCTCCCCGCTTTCCAGAGCGAAAAAACCCGGTTCCGCTCTATGGTTACTACCAAAGTTGTGCACCGCTATGGATTATTACAGACAACTATCGCCCACGATCTTGGCTCCCGGGTGGCTACAGATAATCTTGCCTGGGATGCCGAAACCGGAGAAGTTTTGCTGACCAAAACCTATAACGAACACGACGACCCCATCTTTAGTCTCAACTTTCCGGCACACTGGGCATACAAAGGCATGCAGGCCGCGTACCAAAACATTGGCGCGATTTTCCAGGGTACGGTTACTAATGGGGCATTTCCCGTTGCCGCCATGTCAAATATTTTTACGCCGGGAGATGAATTGGCACTGACCAATACCAGTACAAAAATAAAAGGATGGGTTAAAGATCTAGGCGCAACAAGTATTTATATCGTTGATAAAGACGGGCAACCCATTCCCACGGGTAGTTATGACCTAAAAATCATTCGATCCGGCCACCGCAATCAACAGTTGAGTTCCATCGGTTCGCTGGCTTGCCTGCAATATCCGATGATGCGTGTCGGCCCGAATATCCTTTTGGATTTCAATAACAAACAAATTATCAATGCCTCCGCCATTGAATACGACGACCGCTGGCAAACCTGGTGCGGCGAAAAAACGGTATCGGAACAATGCAAATGTTCGCCGCCCCTGCCCATCGCAGCTGAATTCATCGCATTGCTCAACAACCAGATAGTTGGAGGAAAATTTGTGTTGCGCCCCCCCGGCAATCCATACATTCTGCCCGCCGCACAGTTTCCGGCTTTGCGGCAGTATATTGATACAAGATGTGGGTCAAATAACCCCAATTACGTTTTTGTTTCCGCGTTATCCGGCAACGACCTGGTGTGCCATTTTGGCAAAGGCACTGCCTCCGATGCCTGCCGGTATCCTTGTATCACCATCAAAAACTTCAAAATTATGCTCAATGGACCGCAGCCGACGGTCTCAAACTTTTTCGACCTCATGCCCAATCCGGCAACCTGCAACGGCAAAAGTGTATGCTTAAAAGCCAATGTAATCGCCAACCGCGATCAGGAGGGCAATCTTACCCGCACGCCTCGCCCAATGGTATTTTCGTTCTGTGGAGAAAATACCTGTTTCGACTTATTCGACTGCGAGGTAACCCAACAAGTAGCCCGCTGCGGCGATCAGGCGCCCGGTGATGTGGTAAATCCCTATCGTCTGAATATCAGGGGGGCTTATCGCCCCAAAAAGACCTGGGCCTACCTGACCGATCGGATACCGGAACCTACGGCTGCTATAAGTACGGCAATTAATACGCGAACAGACGGCTATTTCAGCGCATTTTCTTCTTTCTGGAAGCCGGGACAGTCCAATATCTGGAATCCCAACCCGGCCAACTGGACCTGGGCACAGCAAGTGACCCGGTTTAATCCGGTAGGCAACGAAATTGAAAACCAGGACGCCCTGGGGCGTTATGCAGCCGAGCTCGTAGGCTACAACAATACCATGGTCACCGCCGTAGCCAACAATGCCCGCTATCGCCAGATCGCTTTCGAAGGTTTTGAGGATTATACCTTCAGCGGGTATTCCTGCCTGCGGCATTTTGGTTTTCCAGTACAGGGCGACACCACCTCCGTAACCAGCCATTCCGGCGAATACAGCATCGCCGTGCAGCCCAATCGCCCTGTTTCAAGCAAATATCCCATTGTAGCGCCTACGTGTCCGCCACAAAATATTCAGGAAAGAGACCCGAAACCCTACCAACTGCATGTATGCGACTGCGTGGGCAGATTTTCGCCCGATCCCGGCAAATACGTATTCAGCGCATGGGTAAAAGAAGACCAGCCGCTCGGAACCCTGGGCTACAACCAGGCTGCCGTAGAGGTAAAAACCGGCGGACAGAGCTATACCTTCCAGGCTTCCGGCTTGGTCATAGAGGGATGGCAGCGCATCTACGGCGAATTTGACATCCCCGCAGGCGCCGCCGATATCGAGGTAATACTCCATGGAAATGGTATTTTGACCTGGTTTGACGATATCCGCTTTTTGCCCTTCGACAGCGGCTTTAAGTCGTATGTGTACGACCCCGTGAGTCTGCGATTCACCTACGAACTGGACGAGAACAATTATTTTACCAAATACGAATACGACGCCGCAGGTATGCTCGAACGGGTGAAAAAAGAAACCGAGCGCGGCGTAATGACTATCCAGGAAAGCCGCTTTGGGCAAAAAAAACAATAACCGGCCGATGAAACATTTAGCGATCTGTATAGGGCTACTTGGCAATAGTTTTTTCGCTGTTGCGCAATTGAATTACGAGCGTTCGGATTTTGAACGCATCAATAAAGCGTATGCGCAATTCAAAACGCTGCAAACGGAAGTGGACTACGTGTATTACCCCGACCATGTGAGTAAAACACCCGGGGAAACGCTGCGAGCGGTGCTCTCGTTAAACGGAACGAGTTACCACTACCGCTTGCAGGACATGGAAACGCTATCCACCCCTGAGATGACGCTACTTGCCGACCACGAAGAGAAACAGATCATGCTGGATCGCACCCAACGCAGCGTAAAGCAGATGTTGCTGGGCGCCGATCTGGATCAATTGTTGTCGGTTTGCACCAAAATTCGATTTTCTTACCCCTCGCAGGGTATTAAAAAATACGAGTTATACGCGGAGTTGGCTGAAACGGAGCGAATTGACATTTATTTTCATACAAATACCTTCTTTATGCAGCGGGTAGTATTTTTTTATAATTACACCCTCTCTGAGGAAGAAGGCGGAACGGGCAAAAAGCCCCGGCTCGAACTCGTTTATCGCAGCCAGAATCCAAAACCTCAATACGCCAAAGACTTTTTTTCGCCCGGGCGATTCGTCCGGAAATCCGGTGACCGTTTTGTAACCGTTGCGGCCTTTAAAGGGTACCAAATTCAAGATTATCTATCCAAATGAATCAAGGCTTATGAAAAAGCTCGCACTTATTCCACTGTTTATTTGCTCCCTGTGGACATCGCTCATCGCCGGGGTTGAACCGGCGATCGTATCCCCTGCCCAACCGGGCACTGCTTTTCTTTATCCCTCACCGCCTGCTTTTTCGCATCAAATTATGACCCCAACGCCATTCGGCAGTGCGGGCTGGGGTAGCACATTTACCCTTAAATCGGTATCCAATCTGGTCAAACTTTATTCCGACCCCAACAGTGCGACTTTTATTGGTTTTGACTATACCATCAGCATTCCCGTTCAAATCACTTATACCCAAAGCAATCAAACCCAGACGACCATCAACGAAACGCTAAGTATCAATTATTATCACAATCCCAATAATCCCGGTCACCGGGAATACCGGCAAACCGATGCCTTTAAGTTTAGCGGAGGCTGCAACGTATCGGTGCAGGTTAACGGCCCTGTCTCAGCGAGCAACCCCACAACCGGCAGCAACCTCAGCCCCACAGAGTTGGCCGCTGTGGCGCAAACGGTTTTTCTGCAAAGCGAAATTGTGGTAGAACGCTATTACCATTTTAACCCAAATTCTCAGCTCAACGCTGCCGATTTTACCCCTGTTCCAACTGTCATTGCAGCCTCCAACGAACTGGAAATCTCCTGGAGCGCCATAGCCGGCGCAGAAGAATACGACCTGGAATGGATTTTTGTGGACGATTACGGCACGGGCAATTATGCCAGCCAAATAGCTGCAAATGCGCTTCCCTACGATTTCGATAAAAACGCTGCCCGGGTGCAGATCAAAGGCACTTCTCATCGTATTCCGCTGGTGTACGAACGGGGCTACCTGCTTTTCAGGGTAAGGGGTATCGGGCGCAGCGCCGCTGACAATTTTGAGGCTCCTGTGCCGGGATTGTGGTCGTGCGGATTTGCCAATTCGACAACGTGTAATTCGGCGAGCGGTTTTGTGGGAAACTACGCCAATCTTTGCAAATATCAGATCAGTTCGGCAGCCGTTTTTGAAGGCGACAAAATGAACTGGCAGGCCGTGACCAGTTTTGCAGAAGAAGGCAAACACAAAACTGTCGTTTCTTTTGTGGACGGCAGCAACCGGGTTCAGCAGACGGTAACGGTACTTAGCAGCGAGCGCGTGGCACTGGTAGGAGAAAGTAAATATGACTTTCAGGGACGGGCGGCCATTCAGATATTGCCCGTGCCGGTTAACGATGCGACAATCAAATTTTATCCCAATTTCAACCAAAATACAAACGGAGTACCCTACAGCCGTGAAGATTTTGACAAAGACAACGGAACCTGCGTAACAAAGGCCGAAGCCATGCGCAGCGACAATACGACGCTTCCGAATAATCAGGGGGCCGCCAATTACTACTCCCCCTCAAATCCGTCGGCCAATACGGGTTTCAACAAATACATACCCGATGCAGAGGGGTATCCCTTTGTCCACACCGAATATATGCCCGACAATACCGGCCGTATCCGCCGGCAGGGCGGCGTGGGGCCCGTGCACCAACTCGACAAAAACCGTGAAACCCAATATTTTTACGGGACGCCCGTCCAGGAAGAATTGGACCGGCTCTTTGGGAATAATATGGGCAATGCCGTGCATTACAAAAAGAACATGCTGCGGGATGCCAACAACCAGTATAGTTTAACCTGGCTCGACCCCAAAGGCAATACCATAGCCACCGCTTTGGGCGGCAAGGCGCCTGAAAACCTGGATACGCTGCCCAGCTACCAGACGGTGCATTTCGACGTGGATCTATTGGCCGCCAACGTCAAAGACGAGGCCAACTATGCCCTGACTACCGTTCGGACGCTGTTGGTGAGCACGGCCGGCGATTACAATTTCACTTATACCATGACGGGCGAGCAGTTCCTCGACGCGACCTGCATGGACGCCATCGTGTGCTACGATTGCATCTACGATCTTGAACTGGCCGTGATTGACAACCTGAATTGCAATGACACGATATTCCACCACACGCAGACCATTGGCAAACTAATGGAACAAATCCTGGTAGACGGCAAGCCGACCGGCGAGGAGGTGCTGAGTGATCAATGTGAAACCCCGCCGTTTCAGTTTAATTCGACAACCGACTTGCCACAAACCAACCCCTCTTTTGCCCAACTACCCCTGAAAGTAGGCTCCTATACCATCGTCAAACGCCTGAAAGTCAACGAAGCCGCAGCCGATGCCTACGCCTATCATTTTATCAACGACCCTTCCAACAAATGCAGCCAGAAGTATGAAGATTTTCTGAAAGAAGAAATGAGCAAAATTGACACTTTCGGCTGCCATATCGGTTGCGATGATATTGACTCCAGTATCGTAAATACCCCCGGACTGACACCGGAAGAAATCAATGCATTAAGCGAAGAAATCGCCGAACTGCAGGAAGCGCTTTGCGATACCACGCTTACACTCTGCGAAGCAGCTTATGCCGCCATGCTGGCCGACGTGAGCCCCGGCGGACAATACGGCTATTTGCCGGGCACGCCCGCAATTAATCCCGAAGACCATCTCGTTTCTGTGTACGTTTCTCCCGGCGCGTTGCCCAGTGGCGGAAACGCGCCGCCGTATTACCAGAATAGCAACCTCAATTTTAAGGGTGATAACGGCTTCGCATTCCAGATTGACTTAGGAAATGGGCTGGTCAACATTAACGACCCCACTGTGCCGCTGCAGGATTTCCTGAACAACTGGCGGGATGAATGGGCGGAAGAGCTCCTGCCATTCCACCCGGAATACTGCTATTACGAATTTTGCAGCGATTATTTGCAAAAAGCGGTAGGGCCCGTTACTAACCTGAACAACAGCGAAGAATACGATGCCAACCTGAGCGTTACCGCCACTTACCAACAGGCCGTGCAAAAGGGATTTATTAATCCCAATAATGCGCAGGCCATCATGCAAAATGATCCGTTTTTTGACCCTTCGATTTTCAGCGCCAATCTGGCCTGGCTACCGGCAGGCTGGAATATCATGCCCTCAAAAATAAACGCGTTTGTCACGCAGTCCAATACGACACTGAGCATGCAACAAATGGCCGTCGCCATTGCCAATTGCCCGGAAAACCCTACCCCGGCTTGTTACAACGCCGGCTGGAACGCCAACGGAAAAGGCGACCTGGAATGGGCAGCCTATCGCGCCCTGTATACCTCCGTCAAACAGGAAATTATTTACAAAATTCGTTCGAAATACGCCATAGCCAATAACTGCTACAACGGCTGCATCGGCGAAGATCCCTTCCGCTGGCATTTGAACGGATTTAGCGGCACGGGATTCTGGAATTTCCCGTTTTCATCAAGCAGCCTGAATCAATACTGCGGCGTATATACTTTCCCTTATTTCAAAAACAAAGACAAACGTTTCCCATCGGTTTACGACGCCCTGCCGCCGGGGTTTGACCTCGACTTTTACAACGATAATCCCCTGGATGTACTGGATGCCATACAGGGCCTAGTGGGTTCATCGGCAAAAGGCTTTTGTTGCAACCTGGAACAGAACTTCCCCAAATTCCTGCTGCAAGTCATGAACAGCGGTCAAACTCCGCTGACCATCTACGCCGGAGACCCCAGCTACCCGGCTGATGTATTGAGTATCCTGCTGCAAGGCCAGTCGAGCGTGACCATCTCCTATATTGTTAGCGGCAACACACATGCTTTCCTTTTCCAGCGCCCCGCCTGCGAATTTTCCTTCCGCATCAACAGCAGAAAAGGCCGCAGCAGTATTTCCGATTTGTGTTGTTTCCTACCCGCGCCTAACGACCCGGGCAAATACGTCATGACCGTCACTTTTTCCGACGGCAGCTCGCAAGTGGTGCTATTTGACCTCGGCAATTGCGACATCAAATGCCCGGGCGAAGGCCCCGATTGTCCGCTAACAAAGGACGCCAAAGAACTGGCTACCGTTTTCAGTTACCTCGTCGGCAATACTGCGCTGGCGAGCAACCAGCCAATTCCCGGCAACCTCGTAGGGCCCTATCTCGCCGGCGCGCTGGGGGAACAATTCGACCTCAGCTGGCAAGGCAGCCTGAGCGGCTCGACCATCAACGGAAAAATATTGGACGACAACGGCGCCGAGCGGTGCGCAATAAGCCTTCAATTGCCGACGGGCGTCTCCGTCAATAGTATTACCAAATGCCTCGGCATACGGCCCGATACCGACCAACTCAGCACAAACGGGCATGCCAGGTCGTTTTTCCTGAAAGTAAAACTTGCCAATAATACGACCACTGAAATTCGGGGAACAGCCTCCTGCCTCACCATCAGTTTCTGTTGCAACCTGCTGAGCACCAGGATTGACCCGCCCGTATGGGGTATCAATACGCCCGAAGACGTGCTCAAAAATTGCCGTTCCTGCAACACTATGACGATCACGGGCGGTATTTTCGGCACACCGGAATGGACGGGCAGTTGTTTTTCTGCCTGCGATACGATCGTTGAATACAGCCATGTGCTTCCGGATTCCTGCGTACAAGACCTCCTGAATATTGCCAAATACAACGCTGACAAGCAATTCGGCTATTATAAGGATAGCCTGAAAGCAGCCGTAAAGGAAGCCTACATGCTACACTGCCTGAAAGCGGTAGAAACATTTACGGTATCGTACAAAGAAATCCAGCACCACTACACCCTCTACTACTACGACCAGGCCAACAACCTCGTGCAAACCGTGCCCCCCGCGGGCGTGGCGCCGCTGAATGCCGCACAAATCGCACAAGTAGCCGCCCACCGCAAGGGCACGGGGCCCAATGCCGTGTATCCCAACCATACGCTGCCTTCGCGCTACCGCTACAACTCGCTCAACCAACTCACCTGGCAGAAAATACCCGACCATAAACTGGAATCCAACTTTTTCTACGACGGACTGGGCCGCCTGGTAGCCTCTCAAAACGCCAAACAACGCCTCAAAGGCGGCGGTTTCTGGTTTTCATATACCCGCTACGACGCCCTGGGGCGAATTATTGAAGTAGGCGAAAATGTGCGCCCCAACCAGGGCAATTTCACGACTATGCTCAACAACCTGAAAACCCAGGCCCGCAACCATGCTACCTGGAATATCTTCATCAATGCCGGTACGAGAAGCGAAATCACCCTTACCCAATACGACCGCAGTACGCCTGCCCAGGCCGCCTTATTTCCCAATAACGCGCAAAACAACCTGCGCGGGCGCGTAGCCGCGGTCTTCTGGCAGCCCAAAATCAACCCCGCCGCCGGCACAAGCTCGGAGGTATATTACAGCTACGATATACACGGCAATGTGGAAACCATGGTGCAAAAATCCTTTTTGCTGGATGCCAAAACCGTGGAATACGACTACGACCTCATCAGCGGCAAGGTGAATGCCCTGGCTTACCAGCGCGGACAAAAAGATCAGTTCCACCACCGCTATGCCTACGACGCCGACAACCGCCTCACCGAAGTGCGAACCAGTCCCGACGGCGTGCTCTGGGATCTCGACGCCGCTTACGAGTATTATGCGCACGGCCCGCTGGCCCGCGTAGCCCTCGGCCACGACAACGTACAAGGCCTCGACTACGCCTATACCCTGCACGGCTGGATCAAAGGAATGAACTCCGGCAGCCTCGACCCGCAACACGACATGGGCCGCGACGGCCTAAACTATGCCCAGGGCTTTGCCCGCGACGCCGTGGGATTCCTGCTCGGCTACTACACCGGCGACTACAAGCCCATCGGACAAAATGTAAGCTTTGAGCCAGGCTATGCCGGCAGCAACCTCGACAATGCGAGCCTCTACAACGGCAACATCCGCCACATGGTAACTGCCATCGAACCCTTCATGGCGGGCAAAATCCCCATGGGCATGTCCTACCGCTACGACCAGCTCAACCGCCTTAAAGCGGCCACCCCCGACAACACCAACTTTGCCAACAACCAATGGCAAGCCGGCGCCCCCGACGATCGATTGAAAAACAGCTTCGAATACGACCCCAACGGCAACATCCTGACCCAAAAACGCAATGGCGACAAAACCGGCAATCAATTGGTCATGGACAGCTTGAGATACCACTACTATCCCAATAGCAACCAATTGCAGCGGGTAACGGACCCTGTACCCAGTAGTAACTACACCCAAGCCAACGACAACATCGAAGACATTGACAACCAAACCGCCATCAACAACTACACGTACGACCCCATCGGCAACCTGACCAACGACGCAGCCGAAAAGCTCGTCATCCAGTGGAACTTACAGGGTAAAGTCGCTAAAATAACAGACAGCGACGCACCCGCCAAAACCATCACCTTCGGCTACAACCCCATGGGCAAGCGCGTGGTAAAAACCGTGAACGGCGAAAGCACCTACCACGCCTACGACGCCTCCGGCAATGTGCTGGCCACCTACCGCCGCAACGCCGCCAACGTCACCCTCGAATCCGCCTGGCTTTATGGCTCCAGCCGACTGGGCGAATACCGCTCCGAGCGCTGCATGATCGGCTGTCCGCGCCCCTTTGAACTACCCGATCACTACGTACGCCTGCGCGGCAAGCGCCGCTACGAGCAAAGCAACCACCTCGGCAATGTGCTAGCCGTGGTGAGCGACCGCAAGCTACCTGTGCCCGCCACTATCAACGCCACAACCGTGGATTATTTCAACCCTGATGTGATTACGGCACAGGATTATTATGCGTTTGGGATGTTGATGGCGGGGAGGACTTTTGCGAGCAAAGAAGGACGGTTTGGGTTTAATGGGATGGAGGTGGATGATGAGGTGAAGGGGAGTGGGAATTATCAGGATTATGGGATGCGGTGTTATGATGGAAGGTTGGGGAGGTTTATAGGTGTTGATATTCATGCAGATGAAAGAGTTAGTTGGACTCCATATAATGGAATGCGTTGTAATCCTATTTTGAATATCGACCCAACAGGTGGGTTAGATACTGATTACAATGACGAAAACGGAAATCTTATAAAACATACTGAGGATGGAGTTAATAGAACCGTAACTGTTAAAAATGCAGATTTAAAAAAATTTAATATGTATTTAAATAGTGGGAATAAGTATGGAGTAACAGATTCCAAAGGATATAATGATGTTATGGTGAAAGAATTTGGTGGGGTAACTAAATCGGCACCTTCAATTGAGAAAACTGTAGGAGCTGCAGCTGCGGGGGTTACAAACGTCGTAGATTATTCTGCTAAAATTATGGCAGAACAAACTTTCAAATATGGTCAAAGAGTTGGAAATACTGTTGTTTCTGCTGAAAAATTAACTGCAGAAATGGCAACAACTATGACCAAAGTCTCAAAAATTGCTGGAGTATCAGGCCTAGGTGTAGGTACATTGGTTGATGCAAAAGGCGTATATAACTATTATGTTGAAGGCCCAAATTCACAAAATGCTGTGCATCCAGCCAAGGCGACAACTAATCTAGGAATAGGCGCTTGGGGATTGATTAATCCAGGAACAGCCATTGCCTCTACTGTGTATTTCTTAGGAGATGCGATAATCCCAGGCGGGTGGCCAGCTGCAATAGAAGCAGGTGCAAGAAATACGCAAAATAATAGGGAAATATTAGGTCAAAATTGGAACCCTAGACCAATGGGAGGATTAGGTAATTAACGTGAGTTCTGAATTACCGTAGTTGAAAATCAGTTATTTATGAACCCGCTGGCTAAATGTGTTCTGCTGGCCGCCAGTGTTCCATAACCAAAAATTTCCGCTGGCCTCATGTGTCCGCTGGCCGCGAGTGTTCGAAGTTCGGAAACAAACCCCGCTGGCGCATAGTGTTCGGCACCGCTGGCCGCCAGTGTTCCGTAACCACAAACCCCTAGCCAAACGCGGCTCGTGAGCGTCTCCCGCTTGAGGCGGGACAGGTGGTGACTCGACACGCTGTGTGGGCAATGCCTGCCCCGATGAAGTCGGGGTCTCTGACTTGGGGGTAATAAAACAAATAAGTCGCACAAATCAGGGCTCACAAATGAACACTGTGTGCTGACAAAACAAGCCAGAGACTGGAAACGCTAGTGTTCGGGGCAGAGACCCTCACCCGTAACATTTTCCCTTCTAGTGCAAACTGTTCGTTATGATTTAATTATATATAAAACGTAAGCCGCTCGCGCAGGCCTTAGACCCGACGCGGGTGGTCAGCCAGTCTCTGACTAGTGTAGGCAACAACGAAATCCAAATACAACACAAGCCAGACCCCCGACTATTCGAGCCAGGCTTGTTAAACACGACGCACTGCATAACAACATGTTCTGACCACATCAACCTCACACTATGAAAAAACACCTATTCCCCCCCTTCCTCGCACTCCTCCTGAGCCTCACCGCCCAGGCCCAATCCTGCCTCCCCGACGGCATCACTTTCAGTATCCAGGCGCAGGTGGACCAATTCCCGGCAATGTACCCGGGCTGTACAACGATCGAGGGTGAAGTCTATGTGCGGCCTCCGGGCGTGACGAACCTGGACAGCCTGATCGGACTGAAGAGCATCGGGGGGGATCTGGTCATCGATGCCAACCTGGTCAGTCTGCATGGGCTGGACAGCCTTGAAAGCATCGGCGGCAACTTTTGGATGTACTTTACGAGCGTGCAGGATATGAGCGGGCTGAACAAGCAGTCTGGATTCGTTGCGCACTGATTAGGCAGAAACTAAATCAACGTGGTGTGTAAAAAAGTAGAGACGCGATTAATCGCGTCTCTACTTTTTTACGGCCCCGTTAACCCCCGATGGCCTCGTTCAGACCTTGCAAGGTTTTCAAAACCTTGCAAGGTCTTTCCAGGGCAAAACGGGGCACTCCTCGCCAAATCCCATCAATTTCCTGCCGAATTTCATTTATAGTTGACATTCACTTGCGTAGGGCCCTATCTTTGAATCAATCTCCAATTATTTAGCCTATTTGCCCACAACAGGCGATCAACTATCTACTGCGTTACATTCTCTGAAAATTTTTATTATTAATATTTTCAAAATTTCCATTATGAAAACGCATGTAGTTTTTTCATTGCTTTTATTTTCCACACTTTTTTTTCTGGGTTGCAGCCAGGACGACGCATCACCCCAGGGCAAAATGACCGCCAAAATAGATGGGCAGCACTGGAGCGGAAAAGAAGTCGGCGCTGCATTGGCACAAGGCACTTTTAACCTGAGCGGCAAAGCGGCTGACGGCAGCCTGATCACCATCACGTTGCAGGACTTTACATCAGACACTTTTTATCTCTACCCCAACGCCGACCACGCTGCCGTATGGTTGCCCGCTAATGCCGGCAGCAGCTTTGTTTCCAATGCGCCGGGAGGACTTGGCTATGTCATTTTTTCTGAAATCAACACGACCGATTCTTTGGTTTCAGGAACGTTTGAATTTATGGCCGAAAACCCGCTTAGCGGCGAAACGGTTTTTGTGTCCGAAGGCGAATTTACAAACGTACCCTTTACCAGCACCATCGCTCATGTCGGCGAAAACACCTTCGCCGTCAAAATTGACGGTGTAAACTGGTCGCCCACCTTGATAAGCGGAAGCAAAGTAAACGGTAAAATCAATATCGTTGCTTCCAATGTCTCCACCGGTCGGTCGGTGGGCTTGTACATTCCCGTTGCTGTCGATCCGGGCGATTACACGCTTGGCGACCCGCTATTCGGCGCTACTTATGGCGGCCAGTACAACCCCGACAACCAGACCTTCCTTTCCGCTAATGGAGGATCGCTGACGATCTCCAAACACGACAAAACAGCCCGAATAATTGAGGGAACCTTCCATTTTGATGCATCGAGCCTGTTTAACCCTGCGACGGCCACTTTGACCGAGGGTAGTTTTTCGATAAATTACTGATATGGTTCAGACCTTGCAAGGTTTTCCCGGGCAAAACCGGCATAACCCTGAAAATCGATAGTTGAGAGCCTGTTTTTAAACCTTATTACAGGCAGTCAATGTACCAGGATAGCAGGGCCGTAAAATAGTAGAGACGCGATTAATCGCGTCTCTACTATTTCACACACCACAAGCCGGTCTTCCCATCCTCATTTACTAGCCGTCCGGCTGGGCCGCACCTCTATCTTACTCGGCAAAGTCCGCGGATTCATGCGAAGCAGATCCACCACCATCTGCCCCAGGTCTTCGGGTTGTATTTTCCAGGCGTCGGCGGCATTTGGCTCGTGGTTGTTGAAATGGGTGGCGACAGAGCCCGGCATGATGGTGGAGCACTTGACGCCGGCATCCCGCAAGTCGAGCATGACCGCCTGCGTGAAACCTACCAGTCCAAATTTACTCGCGTTGTATGCCGATGCCGTGGCGAAGAAATTGGTTCCGGCCAGACTCGCGATGCTGATGAAATAGCCCTGAGCTTCAATAAGCGGATTTAAGGCCGCCTTGAGGCTGTAAAACACCCCGGTGAGGTTGGTATCGATGGTTTCATGCCATTGCTCGGGGGTCATTTCGGTGATGGAGGCGAAATGGCCCACGCCAGCATTGGCAATGAGAATGTCGAGACGGCCAAAAGCCTCGAGGGTCTGGGCTACCGCGTTTTTCATGGCGTCGAAATCGCGGGTATCGGCCACAATGCCGATGATTTTGCCCGTGCTCGTGCCCGATAATTCCCGCACTGCGGCGTCCAAAGCGTCCTGATGACGACCGGTGATGGCCACGTGTATACCTTCCTGCAACAGGCTGGCGGCAATGCCGTAGCCGATGCCTTTGCTACCCCCGGTGACGAGGGCTGTTTTTCCGTTGAGTTTGTTCATAATAGTAGGAACGTTGGGAGGTGGAAATGGTTGAAGGCATATTTTTTTTAAACGCAAGGTTCGCAATGGTTACGCAAGGAACGCAATGGCAGATGATTAATGCTGTGATAGCGCACTTTGCGAAACCTTAGCGCACTTTGCGTTAAAATAAATCAGAATTGCTCCATCCTCCCTTTCATCCGAAAAACACCACCATTGGTAGGAATCGAAAGGGCTGATAAGCTAAAAACATTGGCAGCTCCGCCATTAGTCCGTATTTTAGGCTAAAATCGCATTCCAATGAAAAATTACCGCACACCTATCCTGCTGCTCACAGCGCTTTTTTTTAGTTTTTTACTCGTCTCCTGCGCCGATGTAGAACCCATAAATGAATGCCTGAAGGGCAAAGAATACGGCTTTTTTTACGGCCTGCTTCACGGCTTTATTACGCCCATCAGCTTTGTGGTCAGCTTGTTTGACGACGATGTGGCCATCTACGCCGTCAATAATACCGGCGGCTTCTACGACCTGGGCTTTTTGCTCGGCTCCAGCGGCTGGGGGTTTATGGCGGGGAATAGGTCGAAAAAACGGGGATAAGTTGTGAGTTGTCGGTTGTCGGTTTTGTTATACCCCAAAAATCGCTATATTCGCAGTAATTACAAGCTAAATATGCAAGCCACTCAAAAGCAAATCATCACCGACATTTCGCAACTCGACCCCGAGGGCAGCTATACCTATGCCGATTACTTGATGTGGCGTATCCAGGAAAGCGTAGAGCTTATCAAAGGCAGATTGTTCAGGATGAGCCCGGCGCCGGGTATGAATCACCAGCAAATATCCCGCGAGATAAGTCGCATTTTTTTTAATTATTTTCATCAAAAAAAATGCCAGGCTTTCTCAGCGCCCTTCGACGTGCGCCTGCCGGTAAGCCGCAAAAAAGGCCAGGATACGACCGTGGTGCAGCCCGACCTCTGCGTGATATGCGACCCCGCCAAACTCGACGAACGCGGCTGCGCCGGCGCCCCCGACCTGATTGTAGAAATCCTGTCGCCGGGCAATAGCATTAAAGAAATGCGCGATAAATTCCGGGTTTATGAAGAAGCAGGCGTAAGGGAATATTGGATTGTCAACCCGGCTGAAAAAGTGGTATTGGTTTACGTGCTCAACGAAAAAGGCATCTACATCGGCCTGGCTCCGGCCACGGAGGAAGACACCCTTCGCGCCGCTATTTTCCCGGATTTGACGGTGGATTTGAAGGAGGTTTTTGTGTAATCATTAAACGTACAGCTTCCGCACTTCCTCTTCTATTGTTTTTTGCACGGTTGTCCAATCGACAGCCTCGAGGAGCACCGGGTTTTCGTCTTCTTCCGCGTCAGCGAAGTAGAGGAGGCTTTTCATTACTAAAAAGCGGTTTCCATCCGGATATTTTTTTTCGTAAAATGCCAGAATTTGAGCGAGTGAAAATTGTTTTAGCAAAAAATATAAATCCGTAAAATCCCGCTTTCTTCCCCGTCCGGTTATCGCTGATAATTTCATGGCCGCTATATCTTCCAACCCGGCAAACCTGATATTTTGCTGTATTTGAACTTCCGATAACCAGGCGTACTGATAGCGGACAAAATCGACTTTGATGCCGCTAACTTTAACGCTATATATATTTCTGGATGCGGTAAGTTGCTCTAATTCCCCATAATCCATCAGCAAAGAAGCAATTTTTGGAATATCAAGCACCTCTGGAAACCCAAATAAATCCAGGTCAAACGACTTGCGATGACCTATTTGCAGCGATAAGGCTGTGCCACCTACCAGCGTAAAAGGAGACAAATCCGATTCGGTCATCAGGTTATTCAATAAACCCAGTGTCCCGGGTTCAACTGTATGTAGGTGTAACATCTGAATTGCTCTTGTGGGATATTAAAAAGTTTGCTCAAAAAATTAAGCGTCTTCTTATCCAAGTCGCGAGATTGCAACATTTCTGCGCGAATTCGGTCGAGGCCATAATATTCACGAGTAATTATCCAATCCGACCAATTACCGCGAGTTACCACCCGCTCAATCACATACCGGGCCTTGCCGTCCCAGTCGATGCTGTCGTAGTCGGTATCCCAGAACAATACGCGGGAGAGTTGCGGCGGTGATTTTTTTTCCATAGTGGTGTAAAGTTAGGCAAAAAATAGCAGTTTGCGAGCGGGCAGTAGTATCTTAGCAAATCCTGATTAACCCATACTTCTGCCTATGCGTTATGTTGCTGTTTTTCTACTCGCCACCCTGGCCCTCTCCTGCTCCCGGCAAATAAAACCCGTAATTGACGTCGCCAATGCCAATAAAAAACAAACCTATTACATTCCCAAAAGTAAAGCGTTTGTCTACGTACCCTCCGGCTCTTTGCGAATGCCCGCCAAAAGCGACGGCCTTCAGCGGTCGATTTCGGTGCAGGGCTTTTTTTTGTTAAACCACGAAGTAACCGTAGGCGAATACCAACTTTTTCTGGAATCGCTGTTAAAAGAAAATAAACAGTCCGAGTTCGATATTGCCCGCATCTACCCCGATACGCTGGGCGTTTTGCCCGCCGACTATTTTACGTCGCCGGCGTATAAAAATCATCCGGTTGTATGTGTGAGCGGAGAAGGCGCCGTTTTGTTTTGTAAATGGCTCTCGGAACGGGCGAAGGCCGATGCAGGAAAGGCCGATACCAGCCGCATTCATTTTCGGCTGCCCACCTCCCATGAATGGGTTTATGCGGCTATGGGCGGATACGACACGTTGTCTTATTCGTCCAGAGTTACTTATAATTTAAAAAATTGTAAATTACTGAATTTCAGAGACATAGAACCGCCGTCTATTCAGCCTGCTATTTTTTATTTTCCAAATAATTACGGTTTGTACAACATGTCGGGCAATGCTGCGGAAATGGTCATTTCGTGGCGACCCAATGCCAACAACGACAAATTCCGCATTTTGTTTGGCAGCATTGGCGGCAGTTGGAACAGTTCGAGCGAAGAAGTCAAAATTTCTGCACCGGATCCCTACGTCAAAACGCCCGCGCCAAGCCCGTATATCGGTTTCAGGCCTTTGTGCAATTTCCTGGGTTGGGCGATTAATGATTATTAAGGGAGCGTTAAAGTAGATTTAAGCAATATATCGCTTGAATGTCAATCTTTTATCGCCCGATATATTTTATTTTTACAAAAATAATGTATTTTTAAAGCTGGAGAATATCCGCGCAACGCGGGTATATGGATGTATTAACGCCTAAAACCATAATCTCATGAAATCGTTTTCCCAAAAACGGGCGCTGTTGTCGTTCATGGTATTCGTATCAATAACCTCCCTTTCTCAAGCCCAAAACTACAGTATTTCAGGGCCGCAAACCTTATGTATAGGAGGTGACTTTATTGTCATTTCTTACCAGGTTCAAGGCGATACGCCGTACGATGTTGCCCAAATGGACCATGTTGTTTTTCACACCACCAATCTTAACTTCTCATTTGTTAATCTGGCCGGCGGTTATGGCGAAGCAGTCATAATTCTGTATGACTTTGTAGAACCATATACTATTACCGTATCAGCGGAAGTCATAACGATCACCGGCCAGGTGTATTGGACGCCTGTTTTTACTACCAATGTGATGTACTGCCCCGACCCCTTGGTGGTATCGGCCACGCCTTCCCAACATTGCCCTGCGAATACCCCTGTCGCTGTACCTCCCGGTACTGTTGGGCTGGCGCTATCGAATGAACAGGCAATCACCCCCGGTCAGCAGTTCTGTATGCCGGTAACTACCACTAATTTTTTCAATATCTTCGGCATGGGGCTCAACATACACTACGACGCCGATGTGTTGCAATTTGAGTCGGCGACCGATATGGGGATTTCCGGGCTTAACCAGGCAGACTTTAGCGAACCTTCGGCAGGCCAAATCAGCGTATTTTGGGCGCCCCCCGGTATTAATCCCGCTTCATTGGCCAATGGCGATACGCTGTTCCAACTCTGTTTTACGGCGCTCTCCGGCGGATGCTCTTCTGAAGTGACTTTCGGTCAAAGCACCGTGAACATCGCTAATGGCCCCGATATACCCGTTGCGGGTACATCCGGGCAAATCCAACTTAACAGCATCAGTGGGCAGGATCAAATGCCAACCACCTGTTGCGATAATGTCTGCGCCGGGGCTAAGGTGCGTTATACCGTACTTACGGAGTACGACGGACTACCCCCGGTTTACGGCGCTTTCGCCGGAGCAACGAGCCATACCTGGCTCCCTGCCGAACGCGCCTTTGAGGTGGTATGGGGCCAGCCAGGCAGTGGTACAGTTAATATTCAAATTAATTCCTACCTGCAGATTCAGCGCTGCGTCAATATCCTGGCTAAACCGGAAGCGGCATTTACTGCCAATATACCCGATAGCAGCGATACGCTGCGCGTTTGCCAGGGCCAATCGGTTTTTTTTAGCAATAATTCCTCTCAGGAAGCCTTAAGCTTTTTTTGGCAATTTGGCGATAATACCATCAGCGCCGAGTCCAACCCCGAACACGCCTGGCAAAACCCCGGCAACTACCGCATGGCACTGATTGCCTACAACGAATGCCTCTGCCCGGATACAACCTGGTTGAATGTAGCAGTTTCACCCGCTCTGGCGCCAACGCTTACCTGCAAGGGTACAATATGCGAACAAACCGCCGTCACCTATACCACCGACGCCGATTGCGGCACTTTTTTCTGGACGGTCAGCCCCAACGGCACAATAACGGCAGGCGGAGGCCCCCAGGATAATTTTATCAGCATCAACTGGTTGAGCGGACCCGAAGGTTTTGTGCAACTCCAGGTAGACAACTGCAACTCCGGCAATTACTGCTCCAAACCCAATCTGATGCGCGTGCCCATTATTGGCAATTCGGTCGAAATTCAAGGCCCGGAAATCGTGTGCAGAGCGGACGTGGCAACCTACACCGCCCCTGCATTCGGCGCAACGGAATATACATGGTCAACTTCCGCCATGGGGATCCTCCAATCAGGCCAGGGAACTACGGAAGTGAATGTGCAGTGGGCCGCTTCTTTTAATACCGAACCGCAATGGGTGGCGCTGTCTTATTACAACTGTTACCTGGATTGCGGCGGCAGCGATACGATATGGGTGAATATTATACCCGATTTTTATATTGACGGACCGCCGGAAGTATGTTTTAATAGCACCCGGTCGTTTGATGCCAGAAGAACCGACGATTCGAATATGTTGATCGCTTGTAATTGGGAATTGTTATCAACTGACGGCGCAACCGTATGGTCATCCGCCAATCCCAACACTTCGGCGAGTATCTTTTTTTCCATCCCGCCTGGCGAATATAAACTGGTAGCCACAGCGGCAGTACCAGGAAGTGCATGTATCGCTGTCCACGAACGCCCTTTGCGCGTGATGGAAATCCCGGATGCGCTAAGCGGCATTGGGGGTGAACTGTTGATTTGTCCAGGCCAACTTTATGTCTATACGGCCTTGGGCATGTCGCCGGATTTAAATGTAATATGGTTCTTGACCGGCCAGGCTAACGGAGTTAGCATACAATACGGCCCTGCTATTTCTGTTGTATGGGGCACTTCACCCCTGCGTAGAATAAGAGCCTCGCAAATAACTCCCCAAGGATGCAGTTCGGCAACGACGGAGATATTGCTTACTGCTTTGCCTGCGGTGACCATCACTGGCGATTCATCACTCTGCGCCGGCCAAAGCGCCGTGTATTCGGTACAGGATTTTGAACAGGTAGACTACGCCTGGACCATAACGCCCGCCAACGCAGGCACAATACTGGGCGAAACCAATGCCGCCTCTGTCGAAATCCTGTGGCATGAGGCAGGATCTGCTACGCTCAGCCTGTCGGTATGCGGCCAGAATACGTCGTTTGCGGTCGCGGTACATCCCAATCCCGAACCCCAGGTTTTGCACCCCGAATACCTGTGCCCGGGCCAAACGGCAACGGTGCAAACACAGCAGGTTTACCCCGCCTATTCCTGGCGCAACGAAAGCGGCTCGCCGGTATCTGCCGCTGCAAGCCCCTCGCTGCCGCCGGGTTACTATCAGTTGTCGGTAACCAATGACCTGGGCTGTACTGGCGCCGGATCATTTAATATAGAGGGCTACCCCAGCCCGGATATTTCGCTTTCTACGCCCGACAATACCGGACTTTGCCCAGGCGGGCCGCCTTCTACGCTTTATGCGCTCGATACGGATGAAGGATACTCGTATAAATGGCTGTACAACGGCGCTCCAATAGCCGGCGCTACGGAGGCAACCTATTCCACCGACCAACTGGGCGCTTATCAGGTGGCGGTCACCGACCACAACGGCTGCCAGGCCTCGTCGAATACCGTGTACTTTTTTGCTTATTGCAATTCCCTGGGCCAGGGCGGTTTCCCTGGCAGTTGCGGACTGGAGGGCGGTTGCGACGGCGGGGGCGGCACGCCGTCTAACTGCGAACCCAATACAAATCTGTCATTTGATATTTTCTCCACGCCGGCATGCAACGAGTCGTTTTATGTCAATACTTCTCCGGCTTACGTGCCGGGCAGCGTATCCTGGAGTTTTGGCGACCCCGCCTCCGGCAGTGCCAATTTTTCAAGCGCCGCCAGTCCTTCGCATGTCTTTAGTATGGCCGGCTTTTTCCAGATCAGGCTCTACGCCGATGTCCTGATGCCTGCTCCCGAAACCTGCCTGGCTATCAAGGTCGACACCGTGCCCCTGGCCGCCAATTTTTATTTTGAAAATACCTGCCCCGGCGCCCCCCTGAATTTTTTTGACGCCTCTACTTTCTTGCCTATCGACAGCATCGTAGCCTGGCATTGGGACTTTGGCGATCCCGCATCCGGCGGGGCCAATTCGAGTACGGACAAAGACCCGCAGCACGCTTACAGCGCCCCGGGGACCTACACGGTGACCCTCACTGCAACCGTATCAAGCGGTTGCAGTTCAACAACGACAAAAACCGTAGAGGTATTTTCGCGCCCAACGGCCTATTTCGACCTGCCCATTGTCAGTTGCGCAGCCACGGCGCTACCTTTTACTGCCCAATCAGGCGCCGATTTGACCCAATCGCACTGGGACTTCGGCGACCCCGCCTCCGGCTCCGCTAATACGTCTGCAAACGAACAAGCCTTTCACCGATACGAAACCGCCGGCGATTATACCATCACGCTTACAACAACCAATATTTACGGTTGCGACAGCAGCTTCAGCCGCACAATCGCCGTCACGCCCAACGTGCTGAATGGCATTATCAACTACCAGCCGTATTTCTGCGAAGGCGATAGTATGTTGCTGCAAGCGCCGGCAAGCGGCTCGCAGTGGGCCTGGAGTACCGGCGAAAACACCAAGAATATTACAGTTTACGCCAGCGGCGTATATTCCGTAACTATTAGCAATGACTTCGGCTGTACCTACCAGCCTGCTCCTGCGGTTGTGACGGAAATACCCGCGCCAAACAACGTCATCCGCGCCGTACAATACAATGACGTTGGGCAAGTGCAGAGTTATTTCTACGGCTCGGTATCTGTCTGCGACGGCGAAGACGTTTTTCTTGAGCTAACAGCAGGTAGTAATCAGACCTATCTGTGGAGTAACGGCAATTCCGGGCCGCAAATCGAATTTTCAGCGGCAAGAGGAACGCTTTTGCCTCCCGGCACACACGAAATTTTTGTTACTGTTACCTCCATTACAACAGGTTGCGCGGCAATAGAGGGACCTTTTGTCATAAACGTCAGGCCTATACCAAATACGCCGCAAATATGGGCGACCCCTTCCGGTCAGGTTTGCGAAGGCACGCCGGTCAATATGCAGGTGAGCAATCTGCAGGCAAATGTGGAATACAGCTGGAACACAGGCGCCGTCGGTACTTCTTTTACCTCCGCCGCTGCCGGTCAATACCGCGTTGCTGCCGTCAACGAGTGGGGCTGCCGCAGCGAAAGCGCGCCTTACGCCATCCTGGCCGGCCCCAACATCGATCTGATACCCTCCGGTTGCCATACCCGCTGCCGGCCCGATACGCTGTGTTTACCGCCCGTGCCGGGCATTGCCGCTTATCAGTGGTTTTTCAACGGCGCGCCGCAGGGCCCCGCTTCCCCCACCCTGCCCAGCCTTGTCGCTTCTCAAAACGGCGACTACTACCTGCAAATGACTACAGTGGAAGGCTGTACCCGCGCTTCCGACCCGCTCACACTTGATCTCTACGACGGCTACGGCAGCATCTACGGCCAGGCCTATTGGGATCGCAATGACAACGGTATTCTCGACGCCGCCGACTCGCTGCTGAACGGTATTTCTTTTATTTTATTGAATAATAATAATCCGGTCGATACCGCTATGGCGCATACCAACGGCGATTACGGATTTTTCAATATACTCTCCACCGCTTACAGCGTCCAACTGGGCGATTTTTCCCATATCACCGGATTGCTGCCAGATACCCTGCAAATCGATACGACATTGATGGGCTGCGACGACATCGCGGTCGTCAACTGGCGGTTTATTTGTATCAGTACGGCATCATCACTCACCATGAGCGCTTGCGAGGGTGACTCGGTGGTTTACAACGGCGTCGCCCTGATGCCGGGAACGGTGACCGACATGATCATGATAAATGAATTTAATTGTGAAAACACGGTAACCGTTACGGTAGAAACCCTTCCTGTCAGCGCAGTTTCGCTGGCTTTCAGCTCCTGCGAGGGCGCTTCGTTCAACTACAACGGTACTTTGTTGGCGCCAGGTACTACTACCGATTTCATCTTTACCAATGCCGCCGGCTGCGATTCTACCGTTACCGTGGCGGTCGATGCCTTGCCAACCAGCGCTACCCAGCTCATACTCAGCGCTTGCCCAGGGACTACTGCCGTGTACAATGGAACGCCGTTGAACCCCGGTACCAGCACCGATTTCCTGTTTACCAATGCCGCCGGCTGCGATTCTACCGTTACCGTGGCGGTCAGTGCCCTGCCGACGAGCGCTACCCAACTCATGCTCAGCGCTTGCCCGGGGACTACTGCCGTGTACAATGGAACGCCGTTGAACCCCGGTACCAGCACCGATTTCCTGTTTGTCAATGCCGCCGGCTGCGATTCTACCGTTACCGTGACGGTCGATGCCCTGCCGGCGAGTTCGTCCACTTTGACTTTCAGTGTTTGTCCGGGTGCAACTGTCGATTACAACGGATTAACGCTTTTGCCGGGAACAATAACGGAAGTTATCCTGGTCGATGAAGCCGGGTGCGACTCGGTAGTGACCGTTACAGTTACGGCCTTTGTACTGCCGCAAGTACAGGTAACAACAACAGAAAGTTGCATAGATTGGCCCTCGGGACAAATCCAGGCGTCTACACAGGGCATTGCCGCATACGCTATCAATGGCGGTCCTCAACAAGCAATTGGAATTTTTGAAAACATCCCCGCCGGTCTACACCAATTAACGGTGACCGACGAAAATGGCTGTATTCAGGAATTACCCATATCACTGGACGCCCTCCCCCCCTTGCAATTGCGCGTGAGCGACGTATGGCTGCCCTGTGATGCCGAGTCGACGATATTGGAGGCGACTCTGCTTTCAGGCGATGACGGCAACCTGCAATTAATTTGGGATAACGGCGAAGAAGGATTGCAAAGAATCATAACAACCGACGGCACATACTCGCTGACGGCTATGAACAGTTGCGATACTATCGCCTATACCATCAATGCCCGCTATGACGGCGCCCTCGCGGCCTCGCCGCTTTACATCCCCAATGCCTTCAGCCCCAATGACGACGGTATCAACGATGTGTTTGTTGTATTGGCAGCCGATGACGTACTGGTTACTAATTTTGAGCTGATGGTTTTTGACCGCTGGGGCAATCAACTTTTTCATAGCCAAAACATCGCCAACGGCTGGGATGGCAAGTTCAGGAGCCGAATGCTGGGCACAGGGGTATACGTATGGTGGTTGCAAGCAACCGTTATTAGTTGTGGAGAGACTATTTTGGTAAATGAAAAAGGTGATATTACATTGATTCGTTAGGCGCCGGTAGTATCTTAGCAGGCTGTAAAGCATACTATCATGAAAACTTTGCTTATCGCCCTTGCTCTCCTGCTGGCCGTTACCGACAGCCAGGCCCAATTTCAACGCCAATACGGAACAAACCTCGATGAAACTTTCACCAAGGTTATTCGCAGCGGCGCCAATTACTACGTGCTGGGCACAGGCGAAATTACCGACGGCCAAGCCGCCCGTGCTACCGTATCGCGACTGAACGCCACAGGGCAGTTGCAGTGGACATTGAGCCTCAATACAGCCTCCCGCTGGAACGACGCCGTGCTGACCCCCAATGGCAACCTGCTGCTGGTGGGACAGTCAATGCCCGACGACAATACCAGCCGGGCGATTATGGGCCTGGTGACGACTACCGGCACTTTCTCCTGGGTGCGCTCCTACGACCAGCCCAACCGCGACGCTTTTACCCGCATCGCGCGCAACCCTTCGCCCCAAAACGCAGCTTACCCCTACTACGTGCTAGGCCGGCAGGTACAGTCGCTGCCCAATAATGACGATGTGTTTTTGATGAATGTCGACGAGACCGGCGATATCAACTGGAAAAAGAAATTCAATAGCGCCGAAGACGACGAGTTTGTCAACGACCTGGAAACCCTGCCCAATGGCGACCTCATTCTTGCCGGCTTCCGGGGGACGCAGGGCGTGATCTTCCGCGCCAACAACGCCGGTACACTGGTCAACGGCGTTTCTCCGGGTTTGGCTTTCGCTTTCTCCGATGTGGCGCCCGGCTCAGGGGGTACTTTTTACGCCGTGGGCACCGATTTCCAAAACCAGCAGGCGCATTTGATGAAATTTAATGCCGACCTGCTCGTGATCTGGGATGTAACGATCGAAGTGATGACGGAGGTAAAACAAGTATGGCAAGCCACCAACGGCGATATTTTTGTCACAGGCGAAACGCCTTCGCCCCCCGTGGCCAACCAACCTACTATTTACCGCTTTATCGAAAATATTGACGGCCCGGCACTGCAATGGAGCCAGACACTGGATAACGGCGAACTGGCCTACCAGGGCGGCGCCACTACTTTCCTGCCGCCCAGCCAACTGGCTTATGTGGACGGAAGAATACCATCAGCGGGCGGATTCGGACAATTATGCGCGTTTCTCTCGATCAGCGACCTGGCACTCACTACCTGTATGACGGTGGAGGTGCCCGATATTATGCTGCCCGGCAATACGATCTTTTATGCCCCAATACTGCCCGATATTGCCTTTTTTGACGAACCAACCGCCTCCAATCTGAGCGGTAACTTGCGCACCTGGCAACAAGGCGACGCCTGCAACCCGGCCTCAACTTGTACTACTTCTATTGTGGTGAATTATGTCGATAATTGCGGCCACGTGCAGGTCAATACGGTCAATACAGGCCCCCTACCGATCTCTTACCAATGGTGCTCGGGCGAATCTACCGCATCACTCGATGTGCAATTGCCCTGCGGGCCGCATACGTTCTGCGTGAGTATTACCTGCGCCGACGGCAGTATGGCCAACGCTTCTCAAACGATAAACATCACCGACAATATCCCCCCCACGGCACTTTGCGCTCCCGGCTTCGGGGTTTCATTGGATGCCAACTGCACGACTATCATTACCCCGGCTATGATCGACGCCGGCTCTTACGATAACTGCCAAATCCAATCTATCAGCGTATCTCCCACGACAATCACCGGTTGCGGCGATTTCCCCGTGATACTTACCGTAAAGGACTGGTGCAATAATACCAGCACCTGTACCACCAGCGTGCAAACCCTGGAAGTTGTGCCACCCCAACTAACCTGCCCCGCCAATACACAGATTACTTGCAACGGGAGTACCTCCCCTACCCTCACCGGTATGGCCACAGCGACTGACAACTGCGACCCCAATCCGGTGATTAACTATACGGACGCAAATTCAGGTCTAATCCCCTGCAATGGGCAAATTACCAGAATCTGGACGGCCAGGGATACCTGCGGCAACGATACATCCTGCGTCCAGCTCATCACGATAGCCGATCTGGCGCCGCCCACTATCATGTGCCCGCCGGCTATGCAACTCAGCTGCAACGACAGTACTCTTCCGGCCTCCACCGGCACGGCTACGGCTACCGACAATTGCGACTCCACCCCCGCAATCAGTTTTTCAGATGTGAGCTCCGGACAAATACCCTGCAACGCACAGATTATCAGAACCTGGACGGCCACCGATAGCTGCGGCAACGATGCCACCTGTATGCAGCTGATCACCATAAACGATCAACAGCCGCCCACTATCACCTGCCCGCCCAACCAAACAGTAAGTGCAGGCCTGAGCGGCTGTACAGCCGTAGTAAACGGCATCAAATGGCTGACGGCTACCGACAACTGCGGCACGCCCCCGGTGACCTACGTCGTGTCGGGCACTACGGCCGCCACCGGCCTCAACGACGCCAGCGGACTGACCTTCAACGCAGGGCTCTCCACCGTGACCTATACAGCTACCGACGCCTGCGGCAACCCGGCTTCTTGCTCGTTTACTATAATGGTAAGTGATAACGTACCGCCCAATGCAATTTGTCTACCCGGCGTCGGCATCGAGCTGGATACGAATTGCGCGGCTGTGCTGACGCCCGGCCTGATAGACGGCGGTTCTTTCGACAACTGCCAAATACAGTCTATTAGCGTAAGCCCCAATACTTTCAACCAATGCGGCGCCTTCCCGGTGACCCTCACGGTGATGGATAATTCGGGCAATATGAGTACTTGCGCCAGCTCCGTACAAGTCACAGACGGCATACCCCCGGTAGCGGTTTGCACCGGCATCGGCGTGGTAGTAGACGCCAATTGCCAGGGCGCCGTGACGGCCTCCCTCCTCGACGGCGGCTCTACCGACAACTGCCAGATACAATCTCTCAGCGTAAGCCCAGGCACACTCTCGGGATGCGGTTTGTTCCCCGTCACACTCACCGTCACCGACGTATGCGGCAACAGCAGCAGTTGCGTGGCGATGGTGCAAACCATTGAAGATACGCCGCCAGCCATCATGTGTCCACCTGATATGCAGGTGGATTGCGCTTTCGGGCTTACGCCAAATATTACAGGTTATGCCACTGCAACCGACAATTGCGACCCCAATCCGGCCATTGCTTATTCCGATATGTCGACTCCGGGAGCCGGCCCCTGTAGTTGGGTACTTATGCGTACCTGGAGTGCCAACGACGCCTGCGGCAACGAGTCGACCTGCCTGCAAGTGATCACCGTATCAGACCATACCTTGCCCAATGCCGTATGCCTGAATGGCGTGGGTATCGAACTCGACGCCAATTGCATGGCAACCGTGTCGGCCAATCAAATCGACGGCGGCTCTACCGACAATTGTCAAATCCAAACATTTGGCGTAAGCCCAAATGCGTTCAACCAATGCGGCGTTTTCCCCGTTACGCTCAGCGTCACCGACTGGTGCGGTAATACGAGTAATTGCTTCAGTCAGGTGCAGGTAGGCGACCCCATAAGCCCGGTCATCACCTGTATTCCCGGTTTTTCGGTGGTAGCCGATCCGGTGACTTGTACAGCCGTAGTGAACGGCATTCAATGGGCCACGCTGAGCGACAACTGCGCCCTGCCCACCGTGAGTTACGATATTACGGGCGCGACCACCGCCTCGGGTACGGGCGATGCGAGCGGACTAACCTTCCTGGAGGGTTTTTCTACTCTCACTTACACTGCCACCGATATTTGCGGCAATACGGCATCCTGCTCGCTGGAGATAGAAGTAGCCTGCTTTCCGCAGGAAGATATTTGTTGGGAATGGGCGGCGCGTATGGGTAGCACAAACACCGATGTCGGCAATTCCATTGCAGTAGATGCGGTCGGCAATGTATACACCACCGGTCTTTTCAGGGGTACCGTCGACTTTGATCCAGGGCCGGGTATTTTCAACCTCGGCTCTTTTGGTGCAGAAGACGTGTTTATAACCAAAATGGATATAAGCGGCAACCTGCTGTGGGCCAAACAGATAGGCGGAAGTTTTTCCGATTATGGAACCGGCGCCATTGATGCCAGTGGTAATGTATATATCGCAGGCACCTTTTCTACCACCACCGATTTCGACCCAGGGGCGGGCACTTTCAACCTCACCCCGGTATCGGGTTTTGATGGTTTTCTTTTAAAATTGGATGCCAATGGCAATTTTTTGTGGGTGAAACATATCGTGGCCACCTCCGCCAGTTGGACACTCGTGCCCCGTGCCCTGGTAGTCGACCCATCGGGGAATATTTACGTAACGGCAGATTTCAACGGCATCTACGACTTCGACCCGGGGGCGGGCGTCTTCACCCTGAATTCCGCGCCCGGCTCCGACATCGTCACCTTCAAAATAGACGCCGGCGGCAACCTGGTCTGGGCCAAACAACTGCAAGTAACCGGTTCTGTGCAGGATATTGCGGTAGATGCATCGGGCAATGTGCTCACCACGGGCGAATTCTCGGGTGTCAGCGATTTTGACCCGAGTGCGGCGACGGTTAACTTATCGCCCGTGGGGTCGTCGAATACATTTATAGTAAAATTAGACGGCGCGGGCAACTTTGTATGGGCTAAGCAGATCGACAACGGAACGAATTTCGGTTTGTCTCTCGCGGTGGATGCGGCCGGCAACGTTTATACCACAGGAGGTTTTTCCAACACAGCCGATTTTGACCCCGGGCCCGGTATTTTTTCGCTGAGTTCTACTGGCAATTATGATATTTATATTTTAAAATTAGACGCAGCAGGCGGCCTCGTCTGGGCCAAAGACATGGGCGGCGGCTCCAACGACCGGGGCATTTCCATCGGTGTCGATGCCCTGCAGCAAGTATATACTACGGGATTTTTTGCCGGCACGGCCGATTTTGATCCCGACCTGGGCGTGACCAATTTCACGGCGACGGGTTTTTACGATATGTTCATCACCAAACTGGATGCTGCCGGCAATTTAGGCTGGGCGAAACAAATATCCGGCATCACCGCAGAAAAAGGCAATGCGATAGCCATCGATGCCCTGGGTTGCGTGTATACGACCGGAGATTTCCAGAGCATTGTGGATTTCGACGCCGGACCTAGTGTATTTTCACTCACATCAGCGGGTATTGAAGACGCGTTTGTATTAAAAATGTGTCCCTGTATACGCACCGGTGTAAACGAACCCGGCGAACAGGTAAAGGGATTTGAGCTTTTAGCCGCTTATCCCAATCCCTTTAGACATACCACTACAATTGGATATTACCTACCTGTGTCTATTCAAGTACGCCTGGCCGTCTACGACCTGCTGGGCCGCGAAATGGCCGTATTGGTCAACGAACAAATGCCGCAAGGTAGCCATACCATCGATTTCGAATTGGGCAATTTGCCCGCGGGCACATATTATTACACTATGCAGGCCGGCGATTACCGGGCGACCAGGAAGCTGGTCTGTATAAAATAGCAGCCGGCAGCCGGCAGTCGGCGGTCGGCAGTCGGCTTCTATGACCCGATTGCCGATTGCCAACCTCAGAAATTCTCTCCCTTTGAAAATTAGACAGGATTACTGATTAGGGATGTTAAGGAACGTGTCGTAAATAACTTACCTGTTTGGGCGGTCTCTTTTTCCACCATGCTTCGTTGCTTCGTCGGTCACTTAGCTTTGGCTAAGCTCCCTTCTCGCGCCTTGCCTGGTGAAAAAATAGCCTTGCCGAATTCAGGTAACTTATTTGCGCCACATTCCTAAGAGAAATTTTATGCCCGCGATTTGTAAATAAACTTTAATCAACCCGACCTCGGAGAGGTCATATTTGAGAGCCTTTTCTGTAAAAATAGCCTGATTCTTATTTCTCTTAACACCCCTAATTCTCAATTCCGTAATATGCGAGAAATCAGAAGCGTTTCTGGTAAGTAATTCTAAATTGTGGATTAGTGCAGTAGCGGCAAGGATAGAGTCAGCAATACACATTTTTCTTTGCTGCCGAAGTTCAATAGCCTTGTCTATAATATCTGCTGTAATAGGCAATAAAGTCTTAAAACCAAAGACTTCTTCATAATATGCTTTTTCTTGAGCAATAAGTCGGTGGAAGCCCAATACTTCAAGTTTAGTTATTTCTGATACAAAACAATTTGAATCGATAAGCAAAGGCAACAAATGAGCAAATGCCGGTTGAGGGGCATATATTAGAATATGGCAAATCCGCTCTGCTCGATTCAAAATCCCGAAGGAAATCATCGAAATCTTTTCGGGCTGGAAGTCATTTCAGAATAAAAGAAGCCTTGTCCTCCAACATTTTCGCTTCAAGCTTAGCTACTTTGCTTTGATCTATAACCCGAATATTCAGTCTGCTAAATAATGCGAGCAGCATGTCCAAATCTTAATCCTGAGGTATCTCCAACACAATTCGAGTCATGATACTTATTTTTCTTATTTACTATTACTACAAAAATAATAGTTTTTTAGTTCAAAAACACAAGGTTAACAAGGAGTTACAATCAAACATCAAAAATTCTCTCCCTCACTCCTTCTCACGCTCTCTCCCTCCCCTCCGGGATTTCCCTGCAAATCGCGGTGCATCTGGAAAAACGCTGCGGTACTTTCGCCGATAAAGCGGCTCACGCCGTTGCTGAGCACCACAATGCCCAGGTCGTTCTGGCGGTCGAAGGCGATTTCGGTGCGGTAGCTGTTCACGTAGCCGCCGTGGAGAATAATGCGCTGGTCGCCCTTGTCGAGCACACGCCAACCGAGCGCATAGTAGCTTTCGTCGGGGTTCCAGACCGAGCAATTGCAGGCGCCGCGCAGCAGTTTTACCTGCGGCTCAAAAATCTGATCCAACATCTTATCAGAAATGAGATCGGGGCGGTGGCCAAGCAGGAGCAGTAGCCACTGCGCCATATCCTCTACACTGGCATTGACACCGGCAGCAGGTACGGCGGAATAGTACAAATCGGAGATGGGGGTTTTATAATAGTACTTGTCGGTAGGCTTGTGCGGATAGGCTACATTTTTTGCAGCCATCATAGCGCCATAACCCGTGGAGGCATTGTACATGCCCAACGGTTGAAAAATGCGCCGGGCGAGCAGGTCGGCGTACTTCTCGCCGGTGAGGTTGTGTACTACGTCGCCCACCACGCTATATGCAATATTCTGGTAGGTGTGCATTTCACCTGGTTTGTACGACAGCCGCACTTCTTTGAGCCGCCTCACGAGTCTTTCGTAGGTATCGCCGTGGTCCAGTGAAAAATCGTAGGAGTGCGGCGGCAGCCCCACCGTATGGCTCAGCAAATGCCGCATATTGATTTGCCGGGTTTGGCTTTCGCTGCGCAGTTCGAAGCTCGGCGAGTAGTCCACCACTTTGTCGTCCCACTCCAGGCAGCCTTCTTCTACCAACATGCCCACCAAAACGGGGGCAAAACCCTTGGACAGCGAGGCCAGCCGGAACACCGTAGCCGCATTGATCGAATCGCTGGATTCCACTTCTTTTACACCAAACCCTTTCGCAAATATCACGCGACCGCCTTTTACGATCGCCACTGCGGCTCCCGGTATATTTTCCTCGCCCATCGAAAAACGGACGTATTCTTCGTATTTGGCGAGCAATTCCTGGGTGGCAGGGTCGAGTTTCAGCGCTTCTTTTTCTTTCTCACCGCGTAGCAAACGGCCAAACCAGTTGGTAGGCGCCCATGCAGCGTGGTTAACGGCAAGCAAAAACAACACAATCCCGAATAAAGTAACGCCGTATTTTTTGGTCATATTTGTTAACTTGTCGAACGGACTGAAAACGACTTCATAACGCTATTATTGCGCAATAAGTTACAGCCCTCGTAGCAATTTGTGATGGTTTTCACCAAATGTGTTTATTCGCGCTACACAAGATATTGCGTTTTTCGTACTAAAAAAAGTGAGCCTTAAAATTCCGGAATGAGAATGGCGTATCGTATATGTGACTTGAATAATTTGAAAATCCACACATTAAAAAAATTCAACTCATGAAATCACTCGTAACGTTGCTATTGATAGTAGGACTGACTGCCTTTGCCCAAGCCCAGATTACCCTCACGCACGCCGATGTGCCAGGCGTGGGCGACGCCATCGTATTGGCCACCGACACCACCGTAGCCGACCTGAATATCGGGACGGCGGGCCCCAACCAGAGCTGGAATTTTCTTGACCTCGAAAACCACGAGGTATACGCCACCGATTATCTGTCGCCGGCCCAGGCGCCACTGTCGGCAGATTTTCCCGAAGCCAATCTATGCGCAGAAAGCCAGGGCGCCTATACCTTCATGGAGATATCCGAATCGGAACTGCTGGGCCTCGGCCTTGTCGCCGACCTGACCGGCGATAAAAATTACCTGTCTGTTCATATCGATCCGCCGCAAAAGCTGACCGTTTTTCCCACTACGTTCGGCACTACGTTTCAGACTACCTACGCCACCGAATTTTCTATCAGCGGCGAGCTTCTGGGCGTCGACTCCCTGCGCATCAAACAAACAGCCGCACAGACTACATTTACCGACGCCTACGGCGTAGTGCTCATGCCCAATGGATTGTACGATGCGCTGCGCCAGTATGTGGTGACCAGTTCGCTGGATTCTATCTGGGCCCTGTTTGCCGGCCAATGGCTGCTGGTTGACGTGCAGATCAACGAATCGGAGTCGTACCAGTGGCTCTCCGCCGAATCCAAAGGCGTACTCGTTACCATCGAAATCGACCCCAATACCGACCTGCCCTTTACCGCTACGCATTTTGTGTCGTATTCCCAGGCCGTGCAAGCTCCTGTAGCCGCGTTTACCTTTGAGCCGGCCGGCAACGGTGAAATTGCCTTTACCGATGCCTCTTCTAATACACCCACCGAATGGCTCTGGGATTTTGGCGACAATACGACGAGCACCGAACAAAACCCCATTCACGTTTATAGCGAATCGGATATGTACGAGGTGTGCCTCACCGCTACCAATGACGGTGGTTCTTCAACGATCTGTCAGATTGTGGCGGTAATAGTGGTATCTACCGGCGAACCCGGCGAGTCGGCCCTGGCTAAAGTATATCCCAACCCGGTACAAGATGTGCTTCGCTTCCAGTTCAACCAGCCCCTCGCCGGCGGCGAACAAGCGCTGCTTTTTGATGCCTTGGGCCAGGTGATTTTGCGAAGCCCCCTGCAATCTTCTACCGACCTGAATATGAGCGCTTTGCCCAACGGACCGTATTTCTACGAGTTGATCAACGGCGAAGGCCGGGTGATGCAGTCGGGGAAGGTGCTGAAGGGAGAGTGAGAGAGGGAGAGTGTGAGAGTGTGGGAGTGTGGGAAGGAAGGAGGGAGGGAGGGAGGGAGTCCATGATTTCACTCCCTCTCACTCTCTCACCCTCCCACCCTCTCACCGGACCAGTCCCCCGATCAGCCTGATCAGCTCGGTTTCGGTGGTTTTCAGGTTAAAATAGGCATTGAGTTGCGATTGGGTGGCGTTGATATAGCCCAGTTGGATCGTGCGATAATCGAAAGAATTAATGAGGCCGCCGCGGAAGCGTTCCTCTGCTATTTCGAGATTGCGCTGGGCGTTATTCACCAATTGAGTAGTCACGTCCAGCAATTCTTTTTGGTTATTGTATTGCGCCCAGGTATTTTCGAGGTTATTGGTCAGGGTGCGCTGAAGGTCGTTGATATTGAGTTGGGCGATCAGCTCTTCCATCTTTGATCTTTCGATCTGGCGTTGGCGCAAGCCCCAATCAAAAAGGGTATACGAGGCCGAAAAATTGATGAAGCCGTTAAAGCTCGAGCTCGTGATGCCCCCCAGGTCGCGTTCTTCGCCGCTGGCAAATATACCTGTTGAAGCGTGGTTTCTGTTGTAATTGTACACCGCGCCGGTGCGCAAATCAATCCTGGGCTGCCGGGTCGTTTCGCGCAAATCGGTCTGAATACGAGCCAATTCGCGACTTACCTGCAAATTCTGCAAACTTCTGTTATTGGCCAGCATGCGCGAGCGGAGGGCTTCAAGGTCGTATACCGGAGCTTCGTAAGCCAACTGGTCGGTAAGCGTAAAGCGCACACTAAGATCAGGTTCGCCCATCGTCGTGTTGAGGTTGCGAAGGGCGTTTTCGTAGGTAGTACGCTGGATGAGGTAGCTCATCGAATCGTTGATATAGGCATCATTCGTTTGCAAAACGTCGAAAGAACTGGCCTGGCCGTATTCCTGGCGCACGCGTTCGTAAGAGAGGCGGTCGCGGGAGAGGTTGAGCACCCGTTGGCGTACTTGCAACTGCTCACTTTCCACCAGCGCGTTGTAATAGGCCAGGATCACCGATTCGATGGCGTTCTCCACGGCAACCTGGGCATTGCCCTGACTAAGGCGCTCCAGCGTTTCCAGTTGCTGTTTGGTAAACCGGATGCGATAGCCGTCGAAGAGAATCCAAACGGCTTCTATGCCGGGTTGTACGCCCGAGCCTATCGAGTAAAATTCGCGAAGGAAAGAAGCGGGGTTATTGGTCTGCTGGTAATTGTTATTTACGTTGAGCGTGAGGTCGATAGAGGGGTATTTTCCCGCCACGGCCCAATTGTTGTCGTTTTGGGCTATCGCCACCTCGCGTTCGGCAATTTGAACCTGAAAATTTTGTTTCAAGCCCTTTTCAATAGCCTGCGACAGGCTCAGCGATTCCTGCGCCTGCAGGCCGGTCATTGCAAATACGGCGAGTTGGCAGACTAACGCAACACGTTTTTTCATCGTCGAATTGGATTAATAACTTACACAAAACGCTTTTCGAAGACGTAGCGTTTAAAATAAAAATTATAAAAAAACACAATACCCGTGGCGCAAAGTTTGGTAATAAACTGGTGCTGTGCAAAAAAAGCCAGCATAGATAACCCAGCAACTATACCCGTACTGATGGCCATTCCGCCCAAAGATACCAACATAGCCAGCAAAAATGCATGGGAGGCCCGCCTTTGCAATTCAAAAACAAAAAAACGTTGCAGGACGAAGTTGACAAGTACGCCGCAGGTATAGGAGATGACGTTGGACGGCGCCGGCGAAAATACGCGATCAACAAGCATGAGATACAACGTATAGTCTACCGCCGTAGCTATGGCACTGGCGGTGGCGTATTTAGCCTTCATCATAACCAGTTGCCTGGCTTTTTGCATCCAAACGCTCATGAAATCGATTTGGGCAAAAATAAACTTTTCCAGGAGGAGTTGACCGGTAAGATGCGCTTGTTACCGCAAAAAACGATGTTTTTGCGTATCAGTTTAGTGCATGCGCAGTTTAGTTAAACCCAATCGCTAAAGGGGACACAAAGGCGACTAGTGGCTTCCAAGGCAGTTTATTAGTTGAGCGAAAACTGCAATACCCGCTCGGCGCTATTGTGGAACATGAGCTCGGTGATCTGGGGCGTCATGTAGTCGATCAGGGGCATCTGCGCGATGAGTTCCATCACGTCAAATTCAGAATCGGCCAGCGCCACCGCCCACAACTGGGAGCGATCCATGGATAGCGAGTAGGATTTGAGTTTGCCCTCTACGAGCATATTATTGATTACGTATCGCTGCTGGGGTATGAGCGCCATAAACGTTTCGTCAATCGTTTGGGGCAACTCAAAAGTGATCATGAAGGTCTTTTTCATCTTCTGTATTTTGGATAGTCCGGGCCGCCATAGCAAACCCGACATTATAACGCAAAAATAGCAAAAAGGGTTGCATTGTAGATGTGCTGATTTGCTGATTTGCTGATTTGCTGATGTGCTGATGTGCTGATGTGCTGATTTGCTGATTTGCTGATGTGCTGATGTGCTGATGTGCTAATAGTCTATGGTTTATAAATAATAATTATCAGCAAATTAACCCATCAGCACATCAGCAAATTAAATCATCAATCAATATACACTCCCATCTTCCCCATCTGATAGTCGCGCATCGCTTCCAGCAATTCTGTTTGCGTGTTCATCACAAAGGGGCCGTACTGGGCTACGGGTTCGTCGATGGGTTGCCCTGAGAGCACCAATATGCGACTGGCAGCCAATCCTTTGAGGTGGATACCTTCGCCGTCGTTGCGCAGGTGGATCAGCGTAGAATCGCCGTACGAGAAGTCATTATTGGATAGAGACGCAAGATTTTGCGTCTGTACGGATCCATTAAGAATATAGAATAAAGCGTTGTGATCGGCGGGCAGGTCGATATCGAGCTCGCCGCCTTCTTCCAGGCTCACCTGCAGGGCGAGTATGGGGGTAAAGGTGCGGGCGGGGCCTTTGATCCCGCGGTATTCGCCCGCCACCACGCGCAGTGTGGCGAGGCCGCCGGGCGAAGTCCAGGCCGGGATTTGTTCCGACTTGATATCCTGGTAGTCGGGCTGCGTCATCTTGTGAGACTTTGGCAGGTTGATCCACAGTTGGATGCCCTCCATGACGCCGCCGCTTTCCACAAATTGGGGCGAAGCCATCTCGCTGTGGATGATGCCGCGGCCGGCCGTCATCCATTGCACGTCGCCGCCGTTGAGCCAGCCCGTGTTGTCGCGGCTGTCGCGGTGGCGAATACCGCCGCTGTATAGAAAAGTGACCGGCTCAAACCCGCGGTGGGGGTGGGGTCCTACTCCAAGCGGGTCTACGCCCGGCTCTGCCGTAGTGGGTCCAAAGTGGTGCAACAACAAAAACGGATCGATTTGCTGTACGCGAACGGTAGGCAACGCCTGCTTGATAGCCGTCTGGCCCATCTGCATGGGTTCGCCTTGTATGATATGTGCGACGGTCCTGTATGTCATGATGAAATTTTATTGTTTAAACATCAATAATAGCGCCAAAGTTCTATTCCTGCCTTTTTGGCATAAATCCGCCTCAAAAATCTGAATTTTTAGCATATAATTTAAGGTACATTGCAGACGTTGTATAACTTTGAGGAGGTTGTCGGTTCTCCGTTCTCTGTTATCCATTGTCGGTTGTCCGTTCTCTGTTATCCGTTCCTTATCTTTACCAGTTAACCTAAACAGAGAACAGAGAACAGAGAACAGAGAACAGAGAACAGAGAACAGAGAACAGAGAACAGAGAACAGAGAACAGAGAACACAAACCATCCAACATGAAAAAAATACAATTGTTACTTGCTTTCTGCGGTTTCTCCATCCTGGCCTGGGGGCAGCAGTATTTCACGGTGCAAGCCGGCATGTTTCTCAACGCCAAATCCGAGGATTTTGACGGCGTGCGCGACCTGGGCTTCGTATATGCGGAAGTAAGCAACGACAACGTGTACCGGGTATTTGTGGGAGGCTACGAAAAGCTGGCCGAGGCCGACAAAGTGACCGCCACGCTGCGCCAGCGGGGCTACGGCAATGCCCAAACCATGGAAATCCGCTTGTCGGAGGGTCGCAACCTGCCCGTCATACAATTGGCTACCCGCGATGCCGGTAAGGTCATCGAGTGGGAGGAAATGGAAAAAGCCGGCGCCCTATACGGCGTCGCTGTGGGTGACGATGTAAAAATAAGCACCGCGCCTTACGCCGACATCAACGCCGCCAAGCGCGACCTCAGCCGCATCCAGCAGTTGGGATTCAAGGACGCTTTCGTAAAAAATGTCAATAGCGCGATATTATTCGTCATTACCCCGTTTGAGACGGGCATCAAGAAAGGATTGTTCCCGCTTGTCCTCGACAAACAACCGCCCAAGCGTACCGCCCAGCAACAACAGCAGCCGAGTCAGCGCGTCACGCCGGTTGACGTACCCCGCACTTACGAAGAAACCGGGTTGGCCGTCAAATCACCTTACCCACAGCAGACGCAGCAGGCCAAATCCGCCGTCGTGCAGAAAAAAAGTCAACCCGCCATTCGCGCCAATATCAAGCGCAGGTCGGCGCTCGAACTGCAAAAAATCCTCAATGCGGAAGGCGTATACACCGGCAGCGTCGACGGACTTTACGGCGCCGGCACGGCCAAAGCCTACGAAGCCGTCAAGCTCAGCAATCGCGAATTGCGCAAATACCTCTTGCTCGCCCAGCACGGCGAAACCGGGGTCAACGACCGCCTGCAGCAAGCTATTGACAACCTGGTCACCGACCCCTCGGCAGTACTGGTACTTGAGAGCTCTTCCACCCCCATTGCCAAAGCTTACCGGGCTTACATGCTGTTCACCCAGTTGGGCGCCGACAACGAAGTCAACCGCCTGATGAACGCCGCCCTCAAAGAAACCTATGGCAACCGCCCGTTCAAAACCCAACCGCCGTTTGACTACCGCTCTACCTATGCTTACCAGGATCTGGATCAGCTCATTCTTCACTTGTATTACGTGCACAGCTCCCCGGGCATGACCTATTCGGCGCCCTGCTGGATGAACGACCGCCACCCCCGCGAGGCGGGCAAGGCTGCCACTGCCGCCGCGGCATTCCCCGCCGGCGAATTCCAACTCAAAGCCTGCGATCCACTGTCGCAATGGGAAGAAATCCAAACAATGCTCGTCATCGCTGCCGACATGCAGTCGGGCAACAAAGCCGAAGCCGCCAAGACCGCCGCCGCCGCTCAGCGCTCGCGGTTGCTGACTACCACATACTCCCCCTCCAAAGATGAACAACGCCAGGCCGAAAGCTGGAACCAGCAAGTCTGGGATGGCCTAAACATCTGGTCGGCCAAAGACCCCATGCACCAGCAAATGGTAACCGCATTCAAAGTGATGTACTTCCAGTCGCAAGTGCGCCTCGAAGATTATTTCATCGATCGCGGCTTCGAAGCCGAAGAAGCCAAAACACTTGCCATCCAGATGTTGCAGGCGCTGGTGGGCGTGCAGTTGGCCAGGTTTGCTTAGGTAGCGCTCCCCCCCCCGGTAGCGGTCTGACCGCTAACAAGTTAATTACCCGGTAAGCGGTCTGACCGCTTACTTAGAAGACTGAGACACCTATGCGTACTAGCCAAATTACCGCTTTTGCTATTACCGCTTTTATTTCGTTTACCTCGCAGGCGCAAAACCCCGTTTCCCCTGGCGACTGGGACAATATTCGGGTGGGCCGGCTGTCGATTGACCAAGGGCTTTCACAGGTTACCGTGCTGGCTATTTTGCAGGATCGCCGCGGGTTTATCTGGTTGGGAACCCAAAACGGACTAAACCGCTACGACGGCTACGGTATGACCGTCTTCACCTAGCAGGCCGATGACTCGCTGAGCATCGGCGGCAATTTCATCTATGCTTTACATGAAGACCTCAAGGGCAATATCTGGATCGGCACGCGCGACAATGGCCTGAGTTGTTACGACCCACACACCGAAACATTCAAACGATACGCCCATATCCCCGATAAGCCCGGCAGCCTGAGCGATAATTTTGTACACGCCATACACGAAGACAGCCGAGGAACCATCTGGATAGGCACCTGGAACGGCGGACTCAACGCCCTCAACCCCACAAACGGTGTGATTACAAATTACCAACCCAATCCCGACGATCCCAATAGCCTGAGCCACAAAACGGTCACCTCCATCAGCGAAGATAAAAGCGGCGCGCTATGGATCGGCACTTTTGGCGGAGGAATCTGCCGGCTCGACCCCTCGCGTGAGAAATTCGACCGCTTTATCCATAATCCCGAAAACTCCAATAGCCTGGGCCATGATCGGGTGATTTCGATTTATAAAGACCCCTCGGAGAAAGAAGACCTGTTTTGGATAGGCACCGTAGACGGCGGGCTCAACCGCCTGGAGGTCTCTTCGCGTCGCTTTACCTCGTATCAAAAACAAGACGGTAACCCCTCTGTGGTTCCCAGCAACCGTGTACACGGCATTTGCATCGACCCCGCCAATCCCCGCTATTTATGGGTGGGCACCTGGGACAGCGGCCTATGCCTTTTCGACAAGCAAACGAAGCGATTCAAATCTTTTGGCTATGACCCAGCCAACCCCCAAGCCGTAAGCGCCCAAATGCTGTTTTCAATAGTGGCCGATCGCACAGGCAACATATGGATAGGCACGCAGGGGGGAGGCGTGAACAAAATAGACCCCCAAAAGCAGGTTTTTGAGCTCTGGTCTACTGCCGGCAAAGGCTATCGGCGCCTGGCAAACAATGACATAACCGCTATTGGGGAGGAGAGGTCAGGACAGGGAGTCTGGGTGAGCACAGTCAATGGCGGTTTGCATTATTTATCACCCCAAAAAAATACCAGTCAGTCTTTTCCCCAATTACCCGGCCCCCCTTTCAGTTTATCCGATTATCACATACATACCATTTTAGAAGACCGCAAGGGCAATCTTTGGGTAGGCGCTTCAGGCCTCGGCCTGTTTGTGCGAAAGACCGGTGATAGCCGGTTTCAATTTGTTGAGCTGGAAAAACCCGGCCCTGCCGGTGAATTGACCAAAGTGGATGTCAAAATCATATACGAAGACCGCTCGGGACAACTGTGGGTGGGGTCTCTCAGCAAAGGCCTTTTTCATGTCGACCCTGAAACTTATGCTGTCCGCAATTACCAACACGACGAAACAGAGAAGGGTAGCTTGAGCTCCAATGACATCCTGGCTATCGGAGAAGACGCCGCCGGCCGCCTGTGGCTGGGTACGAGGAGCGGCGGATTAAACCTGCTGGATAAAAACACCGGTCAATTTATTTGTTATAAAAATGACCCGGAGCGACTCAAGAGCCTGGTCAGTAATTCGATTAATGATATCCTATACCCAAAAAATAACCCCGAACTGCTCGTGTTAGCTACCGCAGGCGGTATCTGTCTGCTCAACTTGAACCAATCCCGATTAGACGACCCCGGCAAAGCGAATTTCATTCCTATAGGGCAAAATGAAGGGCTGACCGATAACACCGTTTACGATATACTTGAAGACCCGCAGGGCCGTTTCTGGGCGAGTACGACCAAAGGGCTTTTTGTACTTGCCCTGCAAAAAACCGGCAATACCTACCAGATGAAAGCAGTACGTCAATACGATAAAAGCGACGGTCTGCAAAGCAACGAATTCAACCTCGGCGCCAGCTTTATCAATGCAAAAGGCGTAATGTACTTCGGCGGGGTCAACGGCTTGAATCTGATCCATCCCGACAAAGAAAGCGCCGCCCTATCCCATTCGCCTGTGGTGTTTACTTTATTCGAAAAATACGCAAAATCAGGCGATTTTACCGGCGCAGTAACCGTACCAGGAATAAGCCTGCTGGAACAAATTACGCTTACTTATGCTGAAAATATTTTTTCGGTAGAGTTTGCTGCGCTGAATTATAAAAATATTTCCAAAAACAAATACGCCTACCTGTTAGAGGGCGAGTCGGACAACTGGATAGACTTGGGCCAACGGCGGCGCCTTACTTTTGCCAACCTGGCGCCGGGTTATTACACCCTGCGCATACGATCATCTTACCAGGGCGGTCCCTGGGGCGACCAGGTCGCCAGTCTGCGCATAGTCATAAGGCCGCCCTGGTGGCGCAGCACATTGGCATGGGTGGCATATACGATGTTATTGGCAGGAGCCATATTACTGATCCGGCGTTACGAGCGCAACCGCATGCGCATCAAAAGTGAGTTAAAAATCCAGGCCTCCCGGGCCGAACAACTCAAAGATCTCGACAGGCTGAAGTCCGATTTTTTTGCAAATATCTCCCACGAATTTCGCACCCCGTTGACCCTCATATCCGGGCCGCTGGAGCAGCTTATGTCGGGCACATACCATGGAAATGCCCAGCAGGAATACGCGCTGATGAAGTCAAATGCCCAGCGCTTGCAGAAATTAATTGACCAACTCCTCGACCTGTCGAAACTTGACGCCGGCAAACTCGACATACAGAAAAGAAACGAGGATATCGTCGACTTTGCCCGGCAAATTTTGTCGGCTTTTCAGTCCCTGGCCGAAAAAGGCCATATCCAGCTCGATTTTCAATCAAATGTTCCCTCTTGTGCATTCGATTTCGACCCTGAGCAGATGGAAAAAATCCTGTTCAACTTATTATCAAACGCCTTTAAATTCACCCCGGCGAATGGCCGTATTTGGATACAAATAGAAAAAACGACGAATAACGACGACCAACCTTATGTCAGTATCAAAGTCGGCGATAACGGCAAAGGCATTTCTCCCGGCAGCCTGCCTTTTGTATTTGACCGCTTTTACAAATCGGAAGGGCCCAGCTTCGAAGCCGGCACGGGCATAGGCCTGGCCCTCGCCCGACCAGTTCAACTTCCTGCGCTCGGAAAGCGCACAGGGTTATATCAAAATGAAATCGGGGCAACCCTATCTGTTTAAAGGACATCCCGACTGGTCTTTTGCCAACGAAGCCAGCTACTGGGTGCAGCGCATACAATTTGTGGGACCGGGCAACCAGGTGCTTGCTTCCGGCGACGTGAGTTATGACGCCACTGCCCGCCAGGTCAATTTCGCTATCCCATCCGGCCAATTGCCTACCGACAAGATCATACAAATGCGCATGATGAACGTGCCGGTGTTGCCCGATGAAGACATTGAGGCCAACGTGACGGCAGTACAAACCGAACTCGCCAACATGCAAAACAGCGATGCCGACACCTCGTATACCCGCATCATTCTCGAAGAGCGCATTGCAGAGGGCGTACAGCGCGGTCGCAAAGCCAAAGACTTCTACAAGCACCATTTCCGCACCAGCATGTTCAGCACGTTTGTCGAAAAAATGAACGCATTGAATACCAACATCAACTGGTTCAACCCCATACTACTCGATCCGAACCAAACATCCGGGCTATCCATAGACGACTTTGGCTGTGCAGTGAGCGGCAACGAATTATTCGACGTATTCGACCAGGATGGCTACTTCAACGGCGATGACCAGATAAAACCCATCATCCGGCCCGAAGCCGACCTGAATGTGACCCAGGCCAGTTGGTACAACAGCATCATTTATCCATACATGTACCAGCATTTTCCGGCTCCGGCGCAGGGCATCACGCTGAGTTGGCGCAATCCGGCCATACTGGGCAATGTACCGGCCAAAGCCGTGTGGCTGCAACAGGAAGCCACGCCGCACCGCCTTACCTAGCAAGACGTAGAAATGGGTCTGGCCACCGTGCCGCAGCCTCTGTCGAGTCTGAATTACCGCATACCTTACCACATGATCTTCGACCATTTTGATTATAAAAACAAAGTGGCCAACTACTCGGCTACGCACCCGAACATGCCGCAGGCGTGGACGAATTTCCTGCAGGGCAATTTCATCTACCCGCCTTTCGGCACATACCGGGTAGTATTGAAATACGTATTGCCGGGATAGACCACGCACAATTCGCAATACATCATCAATTTAAATTATGGCAGCAACAACTAGCCATTTATTTCACATAAAAAAGGGCCAAAAATACCACAATATGACACCACGTTTTTTTGCCATAGCGCCCCTTATCGGCTTACTACCGCCATTTCTTTCAAGGGCGCAAACCCAGGGCCTGACCCCGGCCGACGAGCAAACGCACGCGCTCGTGATGAGCGCACGGCCCACGGGTAGCAGCATCAAATTGCGGTGGGCGCCCACCTCGCCTATTGCCTGGCGGCATTGCAACAGCGCCGGTTACATAGTGGAGCGTTACACCCTGATGCGCGACAAACAGTTGCTGCCCTGGGAAGAGCGCTCCGTACCTACTTTGCTCTCACCTGAGCCCATTCGCCATTGGGAAACCGAAGCGCAATGGAAACCGCTCATGCAGCGGAACAAATATGCCGCCATTGCCGCCCAGGCCTTGATGGGCGAGTCGTTTAAAGTGACCACCGGCACAGAAAACGACGGCGAAGCCGCGCAACTGGTCAACAGAGCCCGCGAGGAGGCCAACCGTTATACCTTCGGCTTATTTGCCGCCGACCACTCGTACGAAACGGCCATTGCCATGGGACTGGCTATTGAAGACCGCAATATCAGGGCCAACGAGACCTACCTCTACCGCGTTTATCCTTTTGAGCCGCCCACGCGACCTATAGATACCCTGCGCAGCGAGGGTCAGTCCATACCCATCGACTTTCGAGCGGCATACCTCCCTATCGCGTTACGCTTTACGAATTTGGATTTAACGAACCGATGTTTGTTGCTACTCATGGACCTACTACCAATACCACGTATTCTTTTACCGGGGTAGCGCCTTCGGTGTGGGATGGCAATACGAACTTTTACAACGGAGGGTATGCTTTACGCATAGCAGATGGCGCCGGCGTGTTTACCTATTTGTGCGAAGTAGGCTTACCCGCCGGATTCGGCGACTATCCTTATACTTTTGTGCCGATAAATATTTTTCCCAATACGCCCATCAACCCAGGTACAGCATCGAGCACGGGGCCGCTGCTTAACTGCTACGGCAACAATGGCGTGATTACCGTGACCGGCGTGTCGGGCGGCACAGCGCCTTATAGCTATTCCATAGACGGATTCGATTTTCAGTCTGGCAACGTATTTACGGGGGTTGGCGCAACAACGCAAGTTTGGGTGCGCGACAATACCGGCTGTACGGTGGGCCCACAAACAGTTAATATAGGCTCGGCGCCCGTCACAATCAACGCGGCGGCTAACTTATTGCAACCGGAAACCGCTTGTACCAGTGGCTCGATTCAGATCAACATCAGCGGCGGTACGGCGCCTTATGAATACGTATTGCGCAGCAGCGCCTGCAGCGATAGTTTTGAAGACGCCCTGACAACCAACGGCGGTAATATTACCATTCCCAGCCTGACTGCCGGCGATTATACGCTGTGCGTACGCGATGCGGGCGGTTGTACCGACAATGCCACCGTGACGGTGCCCTTGGTCGACCCGCCGGTATTTACTTCCGTCACCTCGCAAAATGTCACCTGTTTTGACGGGGGGAATAATGGTTCTATTACCATACAGGCTGCTGGAGGTACCCCCCCTTATACCGTAACGCTCAATAATGCTATGCCGCAAACCGGCGCTTCTACGTTCATGTACAGTAGCCTCGCTGCAGGAACTTACCTGGTCTTATTGACTGATAGCAAGGGTTGTACCGTTTTCCAGACCCAAACGGTATTTTCGAATAACCAAATTTACGCCTCCATAGCAGAAACAGATGTGACGGGTTGCAATGGCGATACCAACGGCGCTATCGAGGTGCAGATCAATATGGGACAAGCGCCATATACTATCGAATGGTGGGATAATACCACAACAACGGGCTTGGGCGAAAACCAGGTAGCCGGCCGTACTGGGCTCGGCGCCGGCGCTTACACTATTACGGTAACAGACGCGCAGGGTTGCAACACTACCAAAACGGCGGTTGTGCAAGAACCTCTGCCCATTTTTGTTACCCTGCTCACCACCGACCCGCTATGTTCGAATGTGCTCAACGGCGCTGTGACGGTGAACGCCGGTGGCGGAAGCCTCCCCCTGCAATACTCGCTGAATGGCGATAATTACCAATTATCAAATGTGTTTGACAACCTGGCCGACGGTAATTACACCGTCAATGTTAGCGATGCCAACGGTTGCAATGCAGATTTCACCTTTTCTCTCGAATTCCAGCGGGTACTGGTTGCCAATGCAACTGCCAATCAGCCCAGTTGCTTCGGCGGCGCCAATGGCTCTATCGCCATCGCTGTAACGGGCGGAGGTTCGCCTTATACTTTTTCGGTAAATAGCGGCAGTTTTTCAACAAACAACCCCATTCCCAATCTCGCTGCCGGACTCTATGATGTAACTATCCGCGACAATGGCGGCTGCGAGCTGGCGCTCAACGATATCCCCGTAACGCAACCGCCATTGCTTACGGCAAGCGTAACGGTAGTGCAAGACGCTAGTTGTACTCAAAACACAGGTACACTTCAGGCTGTTCCGGATGGGGGTACCCCCGGTTATACCTATCAATGGAATGGCAACTCGTCGCTGGCCAACGCCACACTTAACAATGCCCCGGCTGGCCTGAATACGGTTGTAATTACCGACAGCAGAGGCTGTACAGCTAATGCTTCAGGAACTATATCCACTATTCCTACCGTTAGCCTCAGCCTGGTCAGCACGGTCAGCGAAACCTGCGACCAAATGAACGGCACGACTACCGTTGCAGCACAAGGCGGCACTCAGCCGTTTACTTACAGTTGGAGCCATAATGCCGGGCTGAATAACGCCACAGCTACTGGCCTTTCCGCCGGCAGCTATACCGTCTCGGTTACCGACGAAAATAATTGTACCGCCACATTACCTGTGACAGTGGGTGAAATTGCCGGGCCTACCGCCATTGCTTCCGTGCAACAAACCGTGTGTGAAGACGGCAATGGCGCCATTACCCTTAACCCGAGTGGAGGTTTGTCGCCCTACAATTATACCTGGAGCCACAACCCCGGCCTCAACTCGCCCATTGCTACCGGGCTCAATGCAGGTTCCTATTCGGTAACGATAACGGATGCCAATAACTGCACATTTACCGTCATGGCTACCGTCACCCTTATTCCTCCCCCTACTGCCGGCACCATCGTAACGCCCAGTAATTGTCAGGGCAATACGGGAGCTATTCAAATCGTATTGAATGGCGGTGCAGCTCCTTTTACTTACAACTGGAGCCACAACCCCGGCTTGAACAGCAATATCGCCGGCAACCTCATGCAAGGTTCGTATTTCTGTACGGTAACAGATGATAATAACTGTTCGGTTGTTGTTTCGGCGACCGTACTCGAATTGCCGCCGCCAAATGTATTTGTCAATACCCAAACTGCTTCTTGCGGACAAAGCAACGGTAGCGCCACAGCGGCTGTATCGGGAGGTACAGCGCCCTTTACGTATACCTGGAGCAGCGGCGGCCCCAACAACCCACAGGCCAACAACCTGGCCCCAGGTTCATATACTTTGACCATTACCGACTTTTTCGGTTGTCAGGATATCGAAAGCTTTACGATCGGCGATCTGCCAGGGCCGACGGCGCTTAATGCAACAGTACAAAATGCCGTTTGTACCCCCTTTAATGGCGCTATTACCGTATCGCCGCAAGGAGGTACGCCGCCATTTACCTACGCCTGGAGCCACAATGCATTCCTTAACGCTCCTACGGCGACAGGTTTGAGCGCCGGCACGTATTCCGTCACGGCTACCGACGCCAATAACTGTCCGGTATCTATCTCACAAAATATAGTGTTCCAACCGGCGCCTGTGATTCAAACCGTGCAACAGGTCAATTCCCTGTGCGCCAACGGAAATGGATTGATCGAAGTAGCGCCCCAGGGTACGGGACCATTTACTTACAACTGGACCAACCAGGTATCTACCGGGCCGCTTGCCCAAAACCTGAACGCCGGCAGCTATTCCGTCACAGTAACCGATGCCAACGGTTGTAGCGCAAGCACATCCGCTTCGGTTTCCGATGCGGGCGCCCCCGATGCCACGGTCAGTGCAACGCAATCCTTCTGCGGACAGGCTTCCGGTTCGGCCACTGCGGTAGTAGCCCTGCCCGGCACGTATACGTATGCCTGGGAAAACACCGCCAATCCGGGTCTGATCATCGATACTGACGACATAGCGGATAATCTTGCTCAAGGCAATTATTCGGTTACTATTGCCAACGCGGCGGGTTGTGAAAAGGTGCTTATCGCAAATGTGCTTGATCTGCCCGATATGCAACTTGCTGTCAATCAAACAGATGCCACCTGTTTTGGACAGACAGACGCACAAGCAGAAGTCACGGTAGTTTCCGGCGGTACCGGGCCTTTTACTTACCTATGGAGCAATAATGGAAATACACCATTGATCAACGCGTTGGCGCCAGGCAACTACGCTGTAACAGTCACCGACGACAATGGCTGTACCGCGGTGGAAAGCGCGGTTATCAGCCAGCCGGCGGAGTTGACGTTGTCGCTAAGTAGCCTGGTACAACCAGATTGCGGCGCTACAGCCAACGGCAGCGAGTCTGTCCAAGCCACCGGCGGTGTGTCCCCGTTTAATTACCTTTGGAATACAAACCAAACCACGGCCAGCTTGTCAAGCGCTACGGAAGGCAAGTATTCCGTCACGGTGACCGATGCCAACGGCTGTACGGACAACCTGCAGGTTACCTTAGACGCCGTCGGCGACCTGGATGCCTCGGTGACCACCACGCCTACCACTTGTAGCGATACAAACGACGGGGCTGCTTCCGTAGCTGTAAACGGCGCAGGTCCATTTACCTACCAATGGAACGTGCCAGGCAACCCCAGCGGTTCTATGGCTTCCGGCCTAGCCCCCGGAAATTATCAGGTCACCGTAAGCAATACCGGCGGCTGCGCTACGGTTCGACAATTTACGATTGCAGGCGCACCCGCCCTTTCGCTCGACCTCCAGGCTACGCCGTCCTGCCTGAATGAACTCAATGGCTCAGCCACAGCAACAGCAGGCGGTGGTAGCGGCGGATTTACCTACGAGTGGGCGACGGGCCAACAGGTGGCTACATTGTCAAACCTGCTGCCCGGCATTTATCTGGTCACCGCCACCGATGCCAACGGCTGCTCAATTTCCGGAGATGTTATCGTGGAAGGAGCGCCTTTCCCCTCGCTGAATCTCGACAACCTCATCCAACCCGACTGCGCAGTGAACCTCACCGGCGCTGCTACAGTTAGTGCAACGGGAGGTACCGGCGCCATCAACTACTCCTGGAACGACCCCGCACAGCAATCTTCCGCTACTGCCACAGGGTTAACACCCGGTAATTACCAAGTGATCGCCGAAGATCAAAACGGCTGCTCCGCCTCGCTGGATGTACAGATTTTACAGCCGGCAGGGTTAGTCGCCAACGTTGGCGCTTTTGAGTCGCCTTCTTGTTTCGGCTCGACCGACGCCTCAGCAACCGTTACCGTTCAGAATCCGACAGGCACTTACGCCTACCAGTGGGACGACCCCAGCGGACAGACCACGGCTACGGCCGCCAATCTTGCCGCCGGCAGTTACATGGTAACGGTGACAAACATTGACGATGGCTGTTCTACTACGGTCAGTGTTACTATTCCCGAAACGCCCCAGCTACAGGTCAACCTGCAATCGGCCGCCTCGCCGCTTTGCAACGGCGAAAGCAACGGCTCTGCACAGGTGATGGCCGTTGGCGGTACGGCGCCTGTCAACTACTTATGGAACGACGCCAACGCCCAAACTACCCCGCTGGCCTTCAACCTCCAGGCAGGTAACTATTCGGTGACCGCCACCGACGCCAACGGCTGTACGACATCGCTCGACGTCGATATTCCCGAAACGCCCGAAATGATGGCTTCGATATCCGGTTTCTCCTCGCCGGTTTGCTTTGGCGAAAGCAATGCCGATGCCGCCGTGACGGCATCCGGTGGAACAGGCGCCTACGCCTACCAGTGGAACGACCTGATGGCCCAAACCAGCGCCCAGGCTGCCAACCTATCCGCCGGTTTATACAGCGTAACGGTCTCGGACGCCAATGGGTGCCAGGCCACGGCACAGGTCGATATCCCACAAACGCCCCAACTTGCGCTCATCGTAGAAGACCAAACGGCGCCGGCTTGTACCGGCCAAACCAACGGCCAGATCACTGTATCAGCAAACGGCGGAACCGGTACGCTCTATTTCGAGTGGAGCTCCGGAGATATTACGCCGCAAATCCAGAACCTCGGTGCAGGTGATTATTCGATTACGGTCACCGACGACAACGGCTGCCAGGTTTCTCAAACCATTACGCTCACCGACGCCGTAGCGCTGACGGTTTTGGGTACCACAATTACCCAACCGCTTTGTTATAACGGCGCCGATGGCAGCGCCTCAATTACCGTTCAGGGAGGCGCAGGGCCTTATAATTACGCCTGGAACGACGATAACAACCAAACTACTCAAACCGCCCTTAACCTCGGCATCGGCGACTATTCGGTCACCGTATCCGACGCCAACGGATGTTCGCTGGTTTACGACCTCACCGTGACGACCGCCGCCCAGCAGATCATCATCAACAGCAACCTGGGACAGCCTTCCTGCGACGGCGCCACCAACGGCCAGATCGCCGTATCCGCACAGGGCGGCGCCGGCGGCTTTGTTTACCTCTGGGAAAACGGCCAATCGACAAATACACTCAGCGGACTGGCGCCCGGCATATACGCTGTGACAGCCACCGATGCACAGGGATGTTCCCAAAGCGCTTCGTTTGTAATGCTGGAGGGCCAACCCTTCGAAATCGATCTCGGCCCGTCGGATACCAGCCTGTGTTTTGGAGAAGTGATGTTCGTTGATTTTTCAGACCTCAACTACAGCGTCAACTGGACCAGCTTTGCCGGATTTACCAGCAACGACCCGTCAATATTCCTCGAAAATGCCGATATCTACTATCTGGAAGTAACCAACCCGGCAGGTTGTACGGCACGCGATACGATCACGATCCAGACCGCGCCTACCCCCTTTAATGCGTTCTTCGTGGTCGCTACTGATGTAATACTCAACGAAGAAGTAAGGGTAGTAGAAGCATCCTGGCCCATTCCCGATGAAGTCAACTGGTATTTCGACAATAACGCCGTGGAGTTTATCAGCAAAGATCAGTACCAATATTTCTTCCGCTTTACGCAAATAGGCGAGATCAGCCTCACTATGCAGGGCATTTCTAACGGTTGTGAAGACTGGCTGACCAAGATCATTACCGTTCACGCCGATAGTACGACTATACCGTCGATTAATCCGCAACAGCCCGATATCCTGTCCTTTATGTTATCGCCTAATCCCAATGCCGGATTATTCCGGGCTGAGGTACAACTATCGGGTCCAATGGATGCGGTAATGAGCGTGTACGACGTAAACGGCCTGCTGAAAGACCGCCGCGTAAAAAGCGGCCAGAGCAGTTATCTGGAGGAATATTTCCTAAACCTGCAACCCGGCATTCACTTGTTTGTGTTGCAAACACCCAGGCAGCGAAAGTCGTATGTGTTTACGGTGGTGACGCCGTAGCAATTTCGGGTTGCGGATTTCGGATTGCGGATTTGTCTTTGGTACAATCCGCAATCCGAAATCCGAAATCCGAAATCCGCAATCCGAAATCCGCAATCCGCAATCCGAAATTGAACTACCCCGTCTTTGCCAGGTTATTCTTCACATAATTCAGCACCTGGCGCACCGTCTTCTTGCGGATTTCGCGCTCGATTTCGCGGTCGCGGCGGTCGACCACGTATTGAAACTTGAGGTCGAGGCTGTCTTTGCGCAGATCCACGATTTTCAGGTGGAAAGTATTGGGCGCGATGTGTTCTTTAAAATCGGCCAGCGTGTGGATGAGGTCGTTTTCGAGCTCTTCGATAGTAGTAAATGAATTGATATTTACCTCAAACTCAATATTTACCTTCCTGATCTCGCGTTTGGTGTAATTGACCACCTCGTTGGCGTAAAATTTATTGTTGGGAATGTAAATTACGTCGTCGTCTTCGTTTAGCAGGGCTACCTTGTTGATTGTCAGGTCAATTACCTTGCCTTTGTGCTCGCCTATTTTTACATAATCGTCAATAGAAATCTCCCTGGAGAAACTGATAATGATGCCGCTGATAACATCGGTGATAAAATCTTTTGAAATAATAGCGATGGCGGCAGCGGCGATACTCAAGCTGGTGAGCAATTCTTGCGGCGCGATGCCCATGAGCGAAAACAGCGTAAGGATGGCCGCGATAGTGAGCAGGATGTAATATATATTTTCAAGGCCGATCACCACGTTGTCGGCCTGCCTTCCTTTTAGTCCTTTTCGGCGGCGGTACAACCAGGATAAGACCATCACCGCTACGTTGGCGGCAAAGGCGAATAACAAAAACTGGATGGCAATAGCCACAAAATGCTGGTTGGGCGCCCAGCTATCGATCCATTCGTGCTGACTCCATCGCAAAACGATCAATACAATCAGTGCGGTTATTTTCAGTATTCGCTGTAGTGTCATTTCTTTTTTTTGTTTCGCAAATATTTACACCGGTATATTCTGTACAACACTCATCGACGCCAGGCGGTTTTTACCGACACTAAATGACGCATTCCCGCATGTTCATGCGGATTCATTTTATTTTTGTTGCAAATGCTTCGCCAAATTACGATATTTCCCCATGCCGGTTTTACAACTACACAATTCATCTGTAAAAAACAGCCTGATCCTGTTGTCAGCATGTTTCGCTTTTCCTTTTTTATTAAAAAGCGAAAATAGCGTTACCCCCCGTATTATTAATTTTACAAAAATAATTTACAAGGCCCAAAACCAGATATGGGCCATCGCTCAATCACCCGACGAACGACTGTATTTTGGCAACAACGATGGACTGATCGAATACGACGGCGCGCGCTGGCAAACTTACAAACTGCCCAACAAACAGATCGTGCGCAGCGTAAGTTGCGATGCCTCAGGGCGTATATTTACGGGAGGTTTCGGCGAATTCGGCTACTGGGCGCCCCACTCTGCTTCCGGCCAACTACAATACCACTCGCTCAGCCGGAAACTGGCCAACGAAAGCATTGCCAAAGAAGAGATCTGGCATATTCTGCCACACGATAAATCGGTGTTCTTTCAATCTTTCGGCGTCATTTACCGCTACGACTTCAAGACGGTAGAAGAAATCCGCCCCCCCGACAATATCATGTTCCTCCAATCGGTGGGCAGCGACCTCGTAGCGCCGGTCATCGGCAAGGGTTTGTATCGCTGGACGCCGTCGGCCGGCTTCAGCTTTATCAAAGGCAGCGAGTTATTTGCCGCCAGCCGGGTGATAGCCATATTGGCGCACGGCGACAAATGGCTGGTCTGCACTGAAAACCAGGGTATCTTCGCTTACGACGGCCAATCCTTCGCCCCCTGGACTACACCCGCCCAATCGGCCCTGCGCGCCAACCAACTCAACAAAGCCATCCGGCTCGCCAACGGCTGGATCGCCCTCGGCACTATCCTCAACGGCGTCTACCTGCTGGATGATACCGGCCGTATTGTTTACCACCTCAATAGAGAAAACGGCCTTCAAAACAATACCGTACTAGCCCTGCGACAGGATCGAGCCGGCGACCTCTGGGTAGGCCTCGACAAAGGCGTGGATCTCATCGCACTCTCCGACCCGCTCACCTATTACCAGGACCGCAGCGGCAAAATCGGCGCCGTCTACGCCGCCGCGATACACCAGGGCCTCTTCTATGCCGGCACCAACCAGGGCCTCTACGCTAAATCCCTCTCCGGCGGCGATTTCCAACTCGTAAACCGCACCCAGGGACAAGTCTGGGAACTCTACCAGGACGATTCCTCCCTGCTCTGCGGCCACAACGACGGCACCTTCGCCATCAACGGCCTCTCCGCCGACAAAATATCGCCCATCACCGGCGGCTGGCAACTCCTGCCCTGGCCCGGCAGCGACTATCTGCTGCAAGCTACCTACACCGGACTCGCCCTCCTCGGCAAAGACCCGCAAGGGCAGCGCCGCCTATCGCATCGCATTGAGGGGTTTGTAGAACCTATCCGCTTTATGGGCGTCGACAGCCGAAAAAGAGTGCTCGCCGCCAACCAGTACAAAGGGCTGTACCTGATAGAGCTCGACCCCTCTCTGCAGCGCATCAGTCGCCGCCGCGAACTCTCCGCCGTCGATGGTTTGCCCACGCCTTTCAAAATCAGAATAGTACAACTCCAAGACCGCCTCCTGGTACAAGCCGATACGCTGGTATTTGCATGGGATGAAACCCGGAAAAAGCTGACCTACATCAAAGAATACAGAGGAATTAGCCTCACCGGCGGCAATTTCAGAATCGTGCCCGGCCGTGACGGCGAGTGGTTCAAAGCCTACCCCAACCGCCTGGAATGGTACCGCCACGGCGAGTTTCTGGGCCGGCTATCCGTGAGCCTGGTACCCGATTTCGAGTGTGTCATTCCGCTCGATGACAGTACCTACCTATTCTGCCTCGACAACGGTTATGCGCTATTGAAACGCCCGCTGGTACCGGAAAATGCCGGGCAAATTCCCGCGCCGCTCATCAGCCGCATCGAATTGCTCAACGCAACGCAGACCTTCGCGGGCAATTCACCTGACGTCCTCCAACTCGGCCCGGCCATGAACGGACTGCATTTTGTGTATTCGCTGCCGTTTTACACCCAGCCCCCGCTTTTTCAAAGCCGGCTGGTCGGCTTTCAGAATGAGTGGTCGGCCTGGAGCGAAAGCGCAAGCAGGGAGTTCACCAACCTACCGCCGGGCAACTACGTCTTCGAAGTGCGCGCCAACCTTTCAGATGCCGTCCGGAAAATCGCCTTCGAAATCGAGCCACACTGGTACGAAACCCGGTGGGCCCGCATACTCATGCTGGCCGCATTGCTCGCCCTGCTCATCGCCTTTTTGGTGTGGAATCAGCACCGCTTCGAGCGACACCGCCGGCAAGTAGAGATGGACAACGAGCGGCAACTGCAGCAAGAGCGCATCAAAGTGCGCAACGAGCAATTGCAGAGCGACATCATCAACAAAAGCCAGGAGCTGGCCAACTCCACCTTTAACCTCGTACGCAAAAACGAGATCCTCATGCAGATCAAAGAGGCCCTCAACGACATCAAAGGAGACCTCGGCGCCCGCCTGCCCGACAAATACCACCAGCGCCTCATCCACCTCATCGACAGCCACCTCGAAAGCGAGCACGACTGGCAGGTTTTTGAAACCAACTTCACCCAGGTACACGAGGTATTCTTCAAGCACCTCAAAGAGCAATTCCCCGATCTCACCCCCGGCGATCTCCGCCTGGCGGCCTACCTCAAGATGAACCTGGCCTCCAAAGAAATCGCCCCCCTACTCAATATCTCCATCCGCGGCGTGGAGAACAAGCGCTACCGCCTCCGCCACAAACTCGGCCTCCCCTCCGACGCTAATCTTACCGAGTTTTTGATGGGGTTTTAACCGTTGTCGGTTCTGTTATACTTAACAGAGAACAGAGAACAGAGAACAGAGAACAGAGAACAGAGAACAGAGAACAGAGAACAGAGAACAGAGAACAGAGAACAGAGAACAGATCGAGGAGCAGTTCACAGTTCACTGTTCACAGTTAACTAATTTGCTTTTTCCAAAAAACCATTTATCTTTGCGTCCGCTAAACCGGCTACAACTACGGAGGAGTGGCAGAGCGGTTGATTGCAACGGTCTTGAAAACCGTCGTACCGAGAGGTACCGGGGGTTCGAATCCCTCCTCCTCCGCAACATTAAAAAAATAAAGCCTTGTAAGTCAATCACTTGCGAGGCTTTTATTGTTTCTTGGTACATTATTTGGTGCATATATTTTCAGATAACGCCATTTTACCCCCATCTTCACTCAGGGGGCGGTGACAGCCATCCTCTGTCGAGTGGCTGTCCTGCAACTTTGGAAAACGGTGTTACTACATGAGAAGAAAGCAGTGATCATTTCTTAATATTCCCTCATCAGCATCGGAGCGGGCGAAGTTCTCGGTTTTTCAGTTTCGTTCGCTTCGTTTGAGGTTTTTGGGGTTGGAGATGAGTAGGGATTAATTATTAACCAATAAAGAGTAACCCTATCAAATTCACATCGTACAACAAATAGTAGCCGAGAGTTAATAAAAACCAATTTTAGATTATGAAATTTGCTTCATCGAAGCTCATATGTTGTTATTCAAAAATGATGTATGAACAAAACCATTAGGACATGGCAAATACAGAACATTTGGAGATATTGAAAGCAGGAGTGGATATGTGGAACAAGTGGCGTAACAATAATAAGAATGCAAATATTGATCTTTCAGAAGCTGATTTAAGTGGTACTATTCTCCATAGAGCTAATTTAACTAAATCTAATTTAAGTGATACCAATCTAAATGGCGCTTTGTTATCCATGGCGGATCTATCTCATTCATGTCTAAATGGCAGTAATTTGAGCGATAGTTCTCTTTTAGATGCAAATCTATTTGGAGCTAATCTTAGTAGGGCCCAAATGGGATCTGCTACACTTGTAAGGGCTGATTTGACTGACACTAATTTAACTGACTCTTATCTTACCCTTGCTGACCTTTCTAATGCTATTTTGTGTAGGGCTGATTTATCGAGGAGTGATTTACAAGCAGCTCGATTGTCTGGGGCAAACTTAACGGATGCTATTTTATCTGAAGCAAATTTATCAGGAGCTTGTTTAACAGGAACCAAATTGGAAAATGCAAATTTCAGAGGAACGCTGTTAGATCAAACGATATTTGGGCTAACTAATTTAGAGACTTGTCAAGCTCTTGACACAGTTGAAGTAATTGGCGCTTGTATTATTGATTTCCAAACCCTGCGCGCCTCAAAAAACCTACCCAAATCTTTTTTGTTAAAATTAGGATTACCTGAGCATTATATTGATTACCTACCTGACTTCTACGGCCATTCATTCCTATTCCCAGCTTTCCTCTCTCATTCCTGGAAAAACAAAACTTTTGTCCGTAACTTATACGAAGCCTTAATCGGCAAAGGTGTAAACGTATTCCTTGACGAAATGAAAATGAAGCCAGGAGATGACCTATTCGAAAGCATTACAAAAGGTATTCAGGACTATGACAAAATGATTCTTGTATGTTCTAAAGAATCCCTTACCGAAAGCTGGTGGGTAGATAGAGAACTAGATAGAGTTTTCGCTAAGGAAAGGGAGCTATTCAAAAAGCATGGAAAGCGGATAAACTTATTAATCCCTATAACGGTAGATGACTATATCTTTGAATGGAAGGGAGCCAAAGCTGAAGAAGTCCGGCGCTACATTATTGGCGACTTTAGGCCGGAAGCAGATTTTGAAAAATCGCTGAATGATTTGGTACATGCCCTGCATGTGGAGAGGCCAGATGTAAAGCCACCGTCGAATTATTGAACTCAAAAAAACACCGACCTAAACAAATTTTCGGCTTTGACTGCGATGTATTGAGAAACATCAAAGAAAGTCAACCGGCCCCTTTGGCGCCAAAAGGAATTCCATAGTCATCAGGGCACAGCGTTTATCCCTCGGACATATTTCTCGTGCTCTTTCTCAAAATCTTCTATAATTTGCTCATACTCCTTAACAATAGCCATATAGGGAACTTTATTAGTAAGGCGTTGAACTTCTACTATCAATTTAGCTAATTCTATTCCTTCAACTCTATTACACTTGTTTTTAAGCAGCCTTCTATGAATATAGATAATAGAATCTCTGACAGCTTGAATTTTCATCATTCTTCTTGTACCTTCGAGTAGTTTGCAAACAAATATTGTCTCCTTATAGCTAGGGATATTTATATATTTAATCCATCTTTTTATATTATTAAAATCTGCAAAGCGAAGAGAATACGCAGTTTTAAAATCATAATAAGTTAAGGCGTCACCATTCCCGTTTGGAATTCCGACGAAGCGATCAACACTTTCTATAAATTCAGGATATGTAGCAACGCCTGCAAAGGAGGTAAATACTTTAACAATAATTCTTTTATTATCATCAATGTAGAATTTTCTCAGTTTACCCGGATTTTTCAAATCATCATCAGTCAAACCTATAGGAGCATTGCCATGTACTACATTCCTTTCGTCATTATTGAGATCTGTTATTTCACTACAGGTAATAGCATAATCAATGGGGGTAAAAACCGGTAAATACTTTGTCATCATACAACTGAACACAAAATGCCCAGCTTCATGAAAAGCTAATTCCTTTTCCATGCCTTCATGGTTAATACTCTTTGTTATAGGGGGATTAGGAACTTCTATACCCCCAATTTTCATTGAATCGCAATCAACCTTTCTTTCTTCCATATATAACAAGTTATATTTAAGTCTAATATTTTGACAGTGGCTTAAGATATGACTTTTATCTATTTGCAGGTTGGCCCCTTTTGTTGCTTGTTTTCTAATTGATCAAACCTTCAACGGATTCAAATAGCTTATACGCAATAGAGAATGAAAAGTTGCCAATAGCTTTATCGCAGTTTTATCATTGAGTTTTTCAAACAGGAAGGCTCTAATGCAGTCGAACCAACTTTTTTTTCAATGACCTTAAGAAAGCGGCGCGACCTTCCGTTTGGGTTGCCCGATTGTCCTTTATTGAAAGGTCGGCCATCTTTTGCACCATTCAGTTTTGGCATTTTATGACTGTTTTATGGCTGTTATTGGTAAGTTTTAGTTATAAGTCCAAATCATGAAAATCCTCGAAAAGTTCGGGCTTTTCTTGCTTTAGTTTTGTCAAAATATTTTCAGGTATCCCTTTGCATTGATATAATGAAAAAGTATTGCTCAAATCCGCTTCGCGCAAATCTGCTCCGATCAAATTAGCCTCGCGCAAATTCGTTTCTACCAAATTCGCCCCGCGCAAATTCGCCCAGCGCAAATTCGCCCAGCGCAAATAAGCCCCGCGCAAATTCGTTTCTTCCAAATGCACCTCGCGCAAATTCGCCCCGCGCAAATAAGCCCAGCGCAAATTCGCTTGTACCAAAATCGCTTGGCGCATTTTCGCTTCTGTCAATTTCGCTCTGATCAAATTCGCCCCCCTCAAATCCGCTAGGTCCAAATCCGCAAACGACAAATTCGCCCCCGTCAAATCCGCTTCTACCAAAATCGCTCCATCCAAATTCGCCCCCCTCAAATCCGCTTCTCTCAAAAAGGCTCTACTAAGTATAGCATCTTGCAGATCAGCTTGTTGGAAAGTAGCAGATCGATAGATTTTAATTAATGTAGGTGTATCCAAAGGGAGCAAGGTAAGTGTAATCAGTAGCAGCCCGCGTTCCGGGCTTAAAGGCTCTGGAATCAGCGTATCCCCACTCATATAGCGATACGGCTTAAACGAATGGCTCAGGGCGGCAATTTGCCCAATTAGTGATTGGCTTAATTGAAATCGTGCGCTATCACGTTCTCCTTTAGGAAGCAAATCTTGTTGCTTCTCAATTTCTCGATCCACCTTGTCCATAATATTGCTCATCAGTACCACTAAAGCACTTCGCCGGTTAGCTTCATCTAGGGACATTTGGCGCTGGATAAGGGCGTTTTGATTCATTAACAGCACCGTACCCGTAAGTCCGCCAATCGAAACAAAAATGCCAATGATCCATTGCCACCACCAATTGCGGATGCGGCCCCAGAAGAACAGATTGAGCAAACGGGGAAGGATGGAGCGGACGCCTTGTCGGATGTCTTCAGGTGCATCCCGCAACAAATGGCCAGTTACCCGGTCGGTAAGGTGGTCAGTTGCTTTTTGGGCGTCTTGAATGACTGTGCCAGCTGTATGCGCATTTGATCCAAAAATGGAGCGGGTAAGGTATTCCCGGAAAGCAAACATCGCCAATAAAGAAAGCACCAATGCACCAAATGCGATGTAAGAAGCCGTTATGAGCACATGCGTGATTTTCTGTAAATTGCCTTGCAGGTAATGGTATCCGGCAACCCCAATCAAAATTCCAACAAAGACACCAACCAGGATAGCGGCAGATGCGTACCTGGGGCGGGCACTTATGTTCTGCTGCACTGAATTACCTGGTTGCGGTTCGGGCGTTGGATTAATGGGTTCAGGCATTGGCGTTGGTTTTTGAATGAGCTAATGGATACAAAAGGTGAGACTAAGATAAGTTCTTTATGGTGTTGAATCCAGTTAAGTCATACTAGGGTATCGTCCAGAAAAGTCGTACTAACTTTGTCCCAAAGGGTCAAAACCATGGCAGGCACAACATTGGAACA